>NZ_JBFAWC010000016.1:0-197793 GCF_040680155.1 Streptomyces sp. NPDC052114
TCATCGCCGAGGGGCTGCCGAGGATCTCCTACCGGGGCTGCCCGTTCATCAACTCCCTCGCCGAGCTGCCCGACCGCGCCCACCCCGCACGGCAGCTCGTCGACGGCGCGCACCGCAACGCCACCGAGGCGCTCACCGAACTCCGCGACCTGGCCCGCGGCATCCATCCGCCCGCCCTCGACGACGGCCTGCCCGACGCCCTCGCCACGCTCGCCGCGCGCAGCACGGTGCCGGTCGAGCTGTCGGCGGACGTGCCGCGCCGGCCCACCCCGGCGATCGAGACCATCGCGTACTTCTGCGCCGCCGAGCTCCTGACGAACGTCATCAAGCACAGCGGGGCGCGGCGGGCCACGATCGACGTCGGCCAGCGGGACGGGCTGCTGACGCTCCGGGTCACCGACGACGGCCGGGGCGGCGCGGCGCCCGGCGGGGGCAGCGGACTGTCCGGGCTCGCGCAGCGGGTCCGCACGGTCGACGGGCGCATCGACGTCCACAGCCCCGAGGGCGGGCCCACGACCGTCGCCGTCGAGCTGCCGCTGCACGCGTGACCGCACCGGGGAGCGCAGGTGGGAGCACGCGTGAGACCATGCGGGCCATGCGTGTCGTGATCGCCGAGGACGCCGCCGTACTGCGGGAGTTGCTGGCCCAGATGCTCGCCGAGCGCGGGCACGAGATCTGCGCCGCCGTGGGGGACGCCGACGCCCTGCGCGAGGCGGTCGCCGCGCACCGCCCGGACGTCACCGTGGTCGACATCCGGATGCCGCCGACCCACACGGACGAGGGCCTGCGCGCGGCCATCGACATCCGCGGCGCGCACCCGGGCACGGGAGTGCTGCTCTTCTCCCAGTACGTCGAGACGAAGTACGCGACCCGGCTGCTGGCGGCGGGCTCGGCGGGCGTCGGCTATCTGCTCAAGGACCGGGTGGCGAACGTCGCGGAGTTCACGGACGCGCTGGAGCGGGTCGCGGCGGGCGGCACCGCGCTGGACCCCGAGGTGGTCACGCAGCTGGCCGGGGCCGGGCGGCGCGCGGCGGAACTGGCGCCGCTGACCGAACGGGAGCGCGAGGTGCTCTCGTTGATGGCGGAGGGCCGCTCCAACGCGGCGATCGCCCAGGCGCTCTTCGTGTCGCCCGGCACGGTGGAGAAGCATGTGGCGGCGGTCTTCGACAAGCTCGGCCTGCCCGCCTCGCACGACGACAACCGCCGTGTGCTGGCGGTCATTCGGTATCTGCGGTCCTGAGGGGCGGGGAGTCCCCCGCCCGTGAGGGACGGGGACGGGCACGGGCGGGTCGTACGGCATCGGGGCAGCGGGGAGCGATGGGCACGTTCACGGGGAGAGCCGCACGTCTGTCGGTGGGCAACGACGGCGAGGAGCCGCTGGAGCTGACCGTCGAACCTTGGGCCGAGGTCGACCGGGTCCCGCCGAAGGAGACCCGTGTCGTCGTCACGCACTCGTCCGCGGCCGACGGTTCATGGAGCGGGACAGCGCACAAGGACGAGCCTTTCCACGTCGACCACCGGCCCGGCCTCGTCGCGGTGTGGGCCAACGGCGACTGCTTCCATCTGCTCGACGCGCAGGGGAACGAGACGCACGCGTACGACCACCACTGCCCGGCCCGGCGCCCGGCAGGCTGACGGAGTGCAATTCGCGCCGTTCTCACCCGGCGCGCTCCCCGTCTCCGCCGCCGCGCCCCCTGCCGACCGACGCGGAGCGTCCGCCGTGTCACCCCAACTCCCTCCTCGGACCACCACAATCCGATGCGGCCCTCTACGCTTTCTTCACCGTTCCCCCATAGACTCCCGCTTCTGGGCACGGAATATCCGCAAGCCAAAGGCATATGCCAGAAGCACCACCGCATCGTGTGTTGCCAAATCCCTTACAGGCCCCCTTCGGCTGTGCGAAAGTCATTAGCGGTCCACCACCCGTCAAGCTGGTCGCACCGCATCCTCATCGGAGCACCCCATGCCGTCCCATGTCTTCGCGGACCACGCCGCCGCCCAGCCGCCCGAGCGCGGCACGGTCGACGCGCTGATCTCGCAGACACGTCGGCTGCGGGGCGAGGTCGACGCCGTGCGACGCGACGCCGCGAGCGACGGCGGGGACCCCGCGGGCCGCTGGCAGCGCGCCCTGTGCGACCTGGCGGTCCATCAGCTCAACGACCTCGACACGCACTTCGCCCAGCTGCGGGACGGCCCGCCGGGCACGGGCGGCGAGCCCGCCCTGATCCCCACCGCCCCGGAACCGCACGACGACTCGCTCCTCAGCCGGGTGGGCAGCGCCGAATGGAACCTGCTCACCGACGAGGCCAGCTGGTCCGGCGAGCTCTACCAGATCCTCGGCCGCGACCCGGCCGCTCCCCCGCTCTCCCTGGACGAACTCCCTTCGCTGGTGCACACCGACGACCAGCCCCAGCTGACCACGATGGTCACGGACTGCCTCATCGACGGCAAACCCATCGACGGAGAGTTCCGCATCCTGCGGCCCGACGGGCGCGTACGCCAGGTGCACATGATGGGCGAGCCCGTCCTCGCCTCCGACGGCTCCACCGCTTCCATGTGGGCGGTCCTGCGGGACATCAGCGAGCTGCGCCGCAGCCAGCGCGTGGTGCGCGAGACCCGTGACTCGCTCCAGCGCCACCACGACATCGCACGCACCGAGCACCGTCTCGCGGTCGAGCTCCAGGAGGCCGTCCTGCCGCCCTGGGGCGGCTCGCTGCGTCTGCCGCACGGCGGCCCCGGCCAGCTCGACCTCGCCGCCCACTACCTCCCCTCCTCGACCAGCTCCCTCATCGGCGGAGACTGGTACGACGCGATGCAACTGGCGGACGGCAAGACGCTGTTGAGCGTCGGCGACCTCACCGGGCACGGCGTCACCGTCACCTCCGGCATGGCGATGCTGCTCGGCGCGCTGCGCGGCATGGCGGTGGCGGGCTCACCGCCGGGCCAGCTCATGGGCTGGCTGAACCAGTTGCTGGACGCCACCGTCCAGCCCGCCCTCGGCAGCGCCGTCTGCTGTCGCTACGACCCCGCCACGCACATCCTCACCTGGGCCCAGGCCGGCCACCCCGCCCCGCTGCTGTTCCGCGACGGGACGGGGCGCGCGCTGACACCTCCGCAGGGCGTGCTCCTCGGCGCCGCCTCCGGCGCGACGTACGAGCAGGCCGATGAGCAACTGCGGCCAGGAGACCTGTTGTTGCTGCACACCGACGGCCTGGTGCCACGGAGCGACAGAGAGACGGCGACGGACCTGCTGCTGTCCCTCGCCCCTCGCTTCACCGAGGAGCGTACGGCGCAGGACTGCGTGCGGACCGTCGTCGAGGAGCACGGCGAGGCTCCGCGCGAGGACGACGCCTGCCTGTTGATCGCGCGTATCTGAGCACACCGCGAAGCGGCCCGCTCACCCGCCGCCCGAGGGCGGTGCGGACGCGCGTGTACCGGTCCTTCTCGTTGCGTACTACGCCCTTGCCGTCCTCCCCGCCCCCTTGGGACCCTTCGGCAGCGCGAGCTTGATCTCCTCGCGCAGGTCCTGGATCTTGGGATACCCGGCGTACTGCGCCGTCAGCCGGTACATCTCGCGCAGCCGGTCCCAGGTGCGGTGCGAGGAGTTGGCCCGCATCGACACCAGCGCCAGCCGGGCGTACCGGTCGGCCTGTTCCGGGTCGTCGGCGATGAAGCAGGCCGACGCCAGCGAGATGTAGTCGAAGATCTGCGACCGGTCGCGGTTCTTGGCCCGCAGCTCGATCGCCTCCCTGGCGTGGCGCTGCGCGGTGTTCGCCGCGGCCGGGTCGTGGTCGGCGAGGGTGCGGTAGGCCAGGGCCTGCATGCCGTGCAGATCCGCCTCGTCGAACATCTGCATCCAGCTCGGCGGCGGCACGTCCCCCTTGTCCGACACGAAGAGGTCCTCGGCGAGGCCGAGGGTGCGCCGCATGGCCTGGCCGCGTCCCATCGACGCCTGTGCCCAGGCCTCGATGGTGTACAGCATCGCCTGGGTGCGGGGCAGTGCCTCCTCGCCCGCGCCCGACTTGGCGAGCTTCATCAGGTCGAGGGCGTCGTCCGGCTTGCCGAGGTGCACCATCTGGCGCGCGGCCCGGGACAGGGCCTCCCCGGCGCGCGGGCGGTCGCCGCCCTCGCGGGCCGCGTGCGCCGCGATGACGAAGTACTTCTGCGCCGTGGGCTCCAGGCCGACGTCGTGCGACATCCAGCCGGCGAGCACGGCGAGGTTGGCAGCGACGCCCCACAGGCGCCGCTGGAGATGGTCGGGGTGTCGGTAGGCGAGCATGCCGCCCACTTCGTTGAGCTGGCCCACCACGGCCTTGCGCTGGAGCCCGCCTCCGCGGGCCGCGTCCCAGGCGCGGAACACCTCGACCGAGCGCTCCAGTTCCTCGATCTCCTGCGACCCGATGGGGGCGGCCTCGTAGCGGTCGAACCCGGCGGGGTCGGCGTGCAGGGGATCGTCGAGACGGGGGGCGTCGGCCGCGAGGGCCGGATCGGTGTGCAGCCAGTCGTGCATGGCGCTGCTGAGTGCGGAGCCTGCGGCAAGCGCAGCGCCCGCGCCCACCAAGCCGCGTCGGTTGAGCATGAGGTCCATTCCCGTGAATTCGGTGAGGACCGCGGCTGTCCGCTCGGGCGCCCACGGCACGCCGTCGGGGTGCTCCACACTCCCGTCGCCGCGTCGCTTCCCAACGCGCCCGTGCCGGACCAGGCCTAGATCCTCAGTGGTCACGACACGGCCGAGACGCTCGGTGAACAGAACAGCCAGCACCCGAGGCACGGGATCGCGCGGGATCTCCCCCATGTCGATCCACCGCCTCACCCGCGAGGTGTCGGTGGCCAGTTGGGGGTGGCCCATGGCCGCCGCCTGCCTGTTCACCAGTCTCGCGAGCTCCCCTTTGGACCAGCCGGCCAGGCCGAACAGGTCCGAGAGGCGGGTATTGGGTTGTCCGTTCACGTCAAGCCCCCAGGTTCTCGGCTGAGTTGACAGTAACCCTCTGTCAGTTGCTGAGCGACTATTCGCCAGGGTTCGCCAGGGTGCGCCACATGGTGTGCCAGGGGACGACGGGTGTCAGGTAGGAGTGCGCCACCCCGACCCGGTCGCCGCAAGGCACTCCCCAGGGTGCACCCGAAAGCGATCGGGCCGGGAGGCGCACGCAACTCGCAGGCACACGAAGGGATCTGTATCGCCCATGTACGCAGCATCGTCCTCCGTGTCCGCCCCGCCCCGGCCGCTCCACCCGCGCCCTCCGGTCCCCCGGACCCGCGAGGTGTCCCCCGCCGCGGGGAACGGCCCCTATCTGGAGCCGGTGCGCCCCTCGTCCACGCAGCTCGGCGCAGGCCGTGCGCGCCGCGTGCCGGGGATCGGCGCCCAACCGCTCAGCGGGAGACTCGACTTGTCCGGCCCCCAGGGGGCGCAGCTGCGCACCGCGATCGCCTCGGTGCACCGCATCTGTCCGGAGTTCCACCCCGTGCAGGTGCTGCGCAGAAGCGGCCGCACCGTACTGATCGTCGGCACGGCAGGGCGCAGCACCGCCGTCGCCAAGTGTTTACTCGATCACTCACCTGTGTGGGCCGAGCGGATCAGGCACGAAATAGCGGCGTACCGGTCGTTCGTCCGGCACCGTCCGCCGGTCCGGGCGCCGCGGCTCATCGCCGCCGACCCCGACGACTGCACGCTGGTGATCGAGCGCATGCCGGGACGCGTGGCGGCGCTGACCCGGCACCCGCTGGAGGCACCGCCCCGGGCGGACATCCGGGCGGCGCTCGGCTCCGTCTGCCGCCTGAACCAGTGGCGGCCGCCGACGGAGATGTTCGGCAGGCCGATGGACTACGGCAGGAAGATCTCCCGCTTCCACGAGCTGGGCCTGCTGACGGACCGCGACATGGGCGACCTCCAGAAGCTGCTGCACGGCATCGCGCACTCGGTCGGGCACCAGGGCGGCGGCCACCAGGCCATGTGGCAGTTCTGCCACGGCGACGCCCTGCTGTCGAACATCCTGCTCTCGCCCGCCGGGCCCGTCCTGGTCGACTGGGAGCACGCGGGCTGGTATCTGCCGGGGTACGACCTGGCCACGCTGTGGTCGGTCCTCGGTGACGCCCCGGTGGCGCGGCGCGAGATCAGCCAGCTCGCGCAGTCGGCGGGCCCGGCGGCACGCGACGCGTTCCTGGTCAACCTGATGCTGGTGCTGACCCGCGAGATCCGTACGTACGAAACGGCCGTGCAGCGTTCGATGCACGAATCGGCCCCGGCGGCACCGGGCCCGGCCCATCCCGGTGCTGCGCCGTCCGGCGAGGAACAGCGGCTGCTGCTCAGGCGGCTGCACGACGACTGCCAGCTGGCCCGCCGGGCCGTGCGAGCGGCGGTCGGCACTCGCTGACGGGGACGGCGGTCCGCGGTGCGCCCTGAGCAGTGGCGCACCGCGGACCTTCGTATGCCTCTGGCACTTCCCCAGGACTATGACGTGACGCTTATGACGCCGTGCCTATGACGTGGAGAACTGCACCGCGTCCACGTCGAAGGAATTGTCCTGGGGCGACCTGAAGACCAGGTACAGCTTGTGCGTTCCGGTCAGTGCCTCGACCGGGACCGCGGGCGTGGACCGATAGGTGTCCCAGCCGCCGGTGTCGGGCACGGGCGTCGTGGCGAGCAGCTTGCCGTCGGCGGTGTCCGCGCGCAGTTCGACGGAACCGACGCCATAGGGCGACGACAGCTTGTAGCTGACCTCGCCGACGCCCTCGACGCTCATCGGGCTGTAGGCGATCCAGTCGCCGTCGCTGATGTCACCGATGCGCTTGCCGTTCTCGGCGCCCTCCTGCGACACGATCCGGGTGCCCGACTGGTCGTCGCGGTACTCGGCCTGCTTGTGCTTGGGCTGGAGCACCGAACGGCCGTAGCCGGTCAGGGCGCTGACGCCGTCGCCGCCCTTGTCGGTGTACTTCGCGTTGAGGACGTAGGTGAGGTCGGCGCCCTCCGGGTGACCGCCCAGGTCACCGGTGTCGACGGTGCCCTCGCAGCCGGGGATGTCGGTGGTGGGGTGCTCGTGGTCGTCGTGGCCGAGGGCGGGGTTCACGGTCACCTTGGAGCAGTCGATGGTGCCGTCCTCGGGGTCGGTGACCTTCACCTTGTACGGGATCTTGTCGCCGAAGTCGATGAGCTTGCCGTCGACGGGGGTCTCGATGGTCACCTTCGGCGCCGTGTTGCCCGCCGTGACGGGGATGTTGGCGTAGCCGGACTTGCCGCTGGAGTCGGTGACCTTCAGCTGGGCGTTGAAGTTCCCCTTGGCGGTGTAGGTGTGGGAGGGGTTCGCCTCGGTCGAGTCGTAGGTGCCGTCGCCGTCGAAGTCCCAGGCGTAGGCGAGGGAGTCACCGTCGGGGTCCGTGCTGCCGGCGCTGGAGAAGTCGACCTTCAGGGGGACGGGGCCGTTGGTGGCGGACGCCTTGGCCTTGGCGAGCGGGATGCGCTGTCCCTGGGCGTAGTCGATGCGGTAGAGCCCGGAGTCGTTGTTGCCGCCGCCGAACTCGCTGCCCCACTCCAGGACGTAGAGCGAGCCGTCCGGACCGAAGGTCATGTCCATGGGCTTGGCGAACTTGGCGGACTTCAGGAAGTCGTTGATCTTGAGGAGCTTGCCGTCCTTGTCGAAGCGGATCTCCTTGACCGAGTCGCGCGCCCACTCGTAGAAGAAGTTGGCGCCCTCGAAGTAGGCGGGGAACTTCGTCTTGGAGGGGTTCTTCGGGTCGTAGTGGTAGACGGGCCCGCTCATGGGCGCGGAGCCGCCGGAGCCCATCTCGGGGAACTCCTTGGAGGTGCCGTAGCCGTACCAGATGTCGGGCTGCTGGAGGGGCGGCAGGTCCTTGAGGCCCGTGTTGTTGGGCGAGGGGTTGGTGGGCTTGGCGCAGTCGAACTTGGCGCCCGCCTTCTGGGTGTCGGGGTCGTAGGGGGCGTACGCCTGGTTGTCGCCGTGGCAGAAGGGCCAGCCGAAGTTGCCCGCCTTCTTGATGACGTTGACCTCGACGAGGCCCTCGGGGCCGCGCTCGGTGGTCGGGCCGCCGCGGTCGGGGCCGTAGTCGGAGGCGTGGACGTAGCCGTTCTTGGGGTCGACGGTGAAGCGGAACGGGTTGCGGAAGCCCATCGCGTAGATCTCGGGGCGGGTCTTGGGCGTGCCCTTCTTGAAGAGGTTGCCCTGGGGGATGGTGTAGCCGCCGGAGTCGGTCGGCTTGATGCGCAGGATCTTGCCGCGCAGGTCGTTGGTGTTGCCCGCGGTGCGGGCGGCGTCCAGCATCTGCTTGCCGGGGCGCCAGTCCAGCGGGGCGTAGCCCTGCCAGGCCGGGTCGAGGTTGGGCGGGGTGTCGTCGCCGACGCCCAGGTACAGGGTGCGGTTCGGTCCGAACTCGACGGCGCCGCCGGTGTGTCCGGGCTCGGGGAAGGTCCGGTCGCGGTAGGCGGGGACGTCGAGGAGCTTCTTCTCGCTGGCGAGGTCGAGGGTGTTGTCCTTCTTGACCGTGAAGCGGGAGAGGCGGTTGACGTCGTCGGTGGCCTTCGCGGGCGCGTAGTAGAGGTAGATCCAGCGGTTGTCGGCGAACTTCGGGTCGAGCTCCATGCCGACCAGGCCGTCCTCGCCGCCGGTGTAGACGTCGAGCTTGCCCGCGGTGGAGGTGGAGTGGGTCGTGGGGTCGAAGACCTTCACCTCGCCGCTGCGCTGGACGTAGAAGACCTTGCCGTCCTTGGCGACGTCGAGCTCCATGGGGTCGGCGGTGTTGTCGTCGAGGGCGGTCTTCTCGTAGCCGGACCAGACGGTGCCGCCGCAGTCGCCCGGCGCGTTGCCCGCCGCCCACTTGATGCCGCCGAGGACGTGCTCACGGAAGGCGGGCTCGCCGTAGGAGGCCTTGTCGTGGCCCATGGCAGTGGCCCAGACCTTGCCGCCCTCGGCGTTGCGGCACCAGGAGATGGGGTGGTCGGCACCCATCGCGGAGCCACCGGGGTCGTACGTCGTCTCGTCGGCGGTGACCAGGACGTGTACGTCGCCCCGGGGGTTCTTGTCGAAGTTGTACCACTCCTCCGGGCGCTCCCAGCGCTCGGGCAGGCCCTTGGTGGAGGGGTGCGCGCGGTCGGCGACCTTGGCGGTGCCCTTGAGGACGCCCGGTGAGTGGGCGGGCATGTGGGCGCCGGCGTTGATGAGGTCGTCCCACCAGGGGAAGGAGTCCTCGACGCCCATGTCGAGGGTGTTGTGCAGGGCGACGACGCCCTTGCCGCTCTTGACGTACGTCTTCATCGCCTCGCGCTGGGCCTCGGTGTCCCAGACCATGCCGGAGTTCTGCAGCATGACGATGACGTCGAAGTCCTTGAGCTTCGCGTCGTCGAAGACGGTGGCGTCGTCGGTCTGGACGACCTCGAAGTTGTTCGCCGCGGCCTGCTCCTCGACCATCTGAATGCCGGCCGGGATGGAGTCGTGGACGTATCCGACGGCCTTGGTGAAGAGCAGGGCGCGGAAGGCGGGGGCCCGGTCGGCGGCGGTGGCTCCGGTGCCGGGCAGGAAGCCCGCGGTGAGGAGCAGCGCCGCGACGAGGGCGACGAGCCCTCTGCGCAGGCCTCTCAGCCCTCTTATGTCACGAGCATGACAGCCCATCAGGTGGTCCTCTCTGTGTGGACGGGATGCGGGTGCCGGATGCCGGAAGATCAGCGGGCCGCGAGGGCGCGGCGCAGGAAGGAGAGGCCGTCGGTGGCGAGCGCGTCCTGGCTGCGGGCCAGTGGGCGCCAGACGGAGGCGGCCACGGCGATCGCGTCGTTGTGGGCCGTGAACGACTCGATGCACAGGGCCCCTCGGTACTCCGCCGCGCCCAGGGCGGCCAGGAAGCCGGGCCAGTCGAGGTGGTCGGCGCCGGGCGCGCCGCGGTCGTTGGCGCACACCTGGACGTGCCCGATGCGGCCCGCGGCGGCGCGGACGGCCTCGGGCAGCGAGTGCTCCTCGATGTTCTGGTGGTACGTGTCCAGGGCGATGCCGACCACGTCCTCGGGCAGGCCTTCGAGCGCTTCGAGGGTCTGGGCGACGGTGTTGAACAGGCTCGTCTCGTAGCGGTTGAGGGGTTCGACGGCGATGCGGACCCCGGCGCGGGACGCGTACGCGGCGACCGGGGCGAGGTGGGCGCGCCACTCCTCGTAAGCCGCCGTGCGCGCGGCGCGGTCGATGCGCCAGGTCCGCCCGACCGGCGCGTACACGGGCCCCGCCACGACGGGAGCCCCCACCGCGTGGGCCGCGTCGACACAGCGGCGCAGGTAGTCCTGGGTGGCACGGGCCGTGGTCAGGTCGGCGCGGACGAGGTTGCGCCCGTCGGACATGACGGCGACGACGGCGGCCGGGGCGAGGCCGGTGGCGTCCAGGAGCTTGGCGGCGGCCGCCGGATCCCAGTCGTCGGGGTTCTCCAGCGGGAGTTCCACGCAGTCGAAGCCCCAGTGCGCGAGGCGCGGCAGGGTCTCGGTGAGGGCCTCGGTGGTGACGGGCGAGTGCCAGATCCAGGGGTTGGCGCCCACCTGCCATGCGGGGGCGTGGTGGCGGGACGTCACTTCTTGCCTCCCCAGTCCTCGGGGAAGCCCGGCAGCTTCTGGCAGCCGCACATCGCGTAGTGCAGCGGGGGCATGCCGTCCCGGAGGTACTCGTCGAGGTTGGCCTGCGTGACGGTGGGCTGCGGCAGCTTCCACTCCTTGGGGACCTGCTTGCCGTCGAGGACGCGCAGCGCGGCGATGACGGGCGTGCGCCACTGGAAGGTCGGATAAGTGGGGGCGATCGCGGTGAGCTTCTTGTCCTTCCACGCCTGGAGGAAGTCCTGCTGGTCCTCGCCGGTGATCGGCGGCACGTCCACGCCCGCGTCCTCGAAGGCCTCGACGGCGGCGACCGCGGTGGCGCCGGAGTCCATCCACACGCCGTCGACGGAGCCGTGGCGGGAGATCGCGTCGGCGACGACCGACTTGGTCCTCGCGGGGTCGCCGTCGGTGAACTTCACGTCCACCACGTCGAGTTCGCTCTTGTCGAAAGCGAGTTTCGCGGCGGACCAGCGGGTCTCCAGGACGTCGACGCCGGGCGAGATGCGCAGGGCGAGGATCTTGCCCTTGGGCTTCACCTCGTCGACGAGGAAGTCGGCGGCCACCGCGCCGTAGCCGTACCCGCCGATCGGGTTGACGAAGGTGACCGCACAGTCCGTCTCCACCCCGCGGTCGAAGACGATGACGGGCAGCTTCCCGCAGGCCTCCTTCACGGCGGGGGTGAGGGTGGCGGTGGTGTTCGGCGAGACGATGAGCGCGTCGCAGTCCTTGTCGCCGGCGAGTTCCTGGATGTCGGAGATCTGCTTGTCGTCCTTGCCCTGCGCGTCCAGGACGGTGAAGTCGGTGATCTCCTCGTGCAGTTTCACCTCGGCCTTCATGTTCTTCAGGCCGACCTGCCGCCAGGGGTTGAAGACCCCGGCGTTGGAGAAGCAGAGGTGGACGCCGCCCGAGCCCTTCTTCTTGTACGGGGCCGTGCTCGTCATCCTCGGTTCGAGCATCTGCTCCCAGGGCTTGTCCGCCGGCCCCTGCGGGGTCTGCTCCGCGAGCGCCAACTGACGCTCGTACTCGTCCTGTCGGAAGAACTTCGACGGCTTGTCACCGCCGCTGTCGTCGCTCCGGCTCGCCGCGGCGGGCGCGTCGGGCGGGGTGTCGCTGGAGCACGAGGTGAGCAGCGCGCCCGTCAGCAGGACGGCGGCCGACGCGAGGGTGCGTCTGCGGATCATGAGGGTGTCCCTCCCGAGGAGTGGGTACGGCGGCGGCGCGGCCGGGACCAGTCGGCGGCGCCGATGCCGACGGCGGCGATGACGATGACGCCCTGGACGGTGGACTCCAGGGCGCCGGACACGCCCCGCAGGTTGAGCAGCGTGAACAGGGCCTGGAGCGAGAAGGCGCCGGCCATCGCGGCGACGACGCTGCCGCGCCCGCCGCCCAGCACGACGCCGCCGAGGACCACGGCGGTGATCGCCTCGAACTCGTAGCCGCGCCCCGCCTGCGCGGACACCCCGGAGAAGCCGCCGACGAGGACGGCGGCGAGCGCGGCGGCGATGCCGGAGAGGACGAAGGCGATGACGCGGACGCGGTGCACCCGGACCCCGGCGAGGGCGGCGGCGCGCTCGCCGTCGCCGGTGGCGATCAGGGTGCGGCCGAAGTCGGAGCGCATGAGCAGCACCGCGAGCACGCCCGCGGCGAGGCAGGCGAGGACCGCCCAGGGCAGCCAGCCCATCGCCGTGCCGCGCCCCAACTGGCGGAAGTCCTGGGGCAGCTGTCCGTGCGGCGAGCCGCCGGTCCAGAAGAAGACGGCGCCTTCGAGGATCAGCATCATGCCGAGGGTCGTGATGAAGGACGGGACGCGCAGCCGCGTGGTGATCAGCCCGTTGACCAGTCCGGCCAGGGCGCCCGCCAACAGCAGCCCGAGCGCGACGAGCGGCCAGGGCGCGCCGGGATACGAGCCGTAGACCTCGGCCGCCGCGACGACCCCGGCGGTCACGATCGCCCCCACGGCGAGGTCGAACTCGCCGCAGACGATGACGAGATACTGGCCGGCCGCGAGGATCACCAGCGGCGCGGCACGCTTGACGAAGGCGAGGAAGCGGTCGGGTTCGTAGAAGCCCGGGTCGGTGAGCGCGAGGGCGGCGAGCAGCACGACGAGCAGCGCGTAGACGGGCGCTCCGGTGCCGAGCGAGCGCACCATGCGCCGGTACACCGAGGGAGTCGCCGTTGCGGTGGTCATGCGGACTGCCTCCTGCTGCCGCGGCGGGCGTAGAGGGCGACGGCGGCGATGATGACGACGCCGCGGACGACGTTCTTGAAGAACGGGTCGACGCCGAGCTGGTTGAACACCGAGTCGAGGACCGCGAGGACGAGGACGCCGCCGAGGGTGCCGACCACTCCCCCGCGCCCGCCCGCGAGGGCCGTGCCGCCGAGGACGACGGCGGCGATCGACTCCAGGTCGTAGCGGGCCTCGGTGCCCGCCCAGGGCGCGCCCGCGCCGAGCCGCGCGGCGAGGAACAGCGCGGCGGCGCCCACGCACAGCGAGCACAGGACGTGCGCGGCGATCACGGTGCGGCGGGTGCGCACGCCGGACAGCCGGGCCGCGTGCTCGTCGCCGCCGGTGGCGTAGAGGTGGTGGCCGAAGCGGGTGCGGCGGGTGATCACCCAGAGCGCGGCGGCGACGGCGAGCAGCAGGAACAGCGAGACGGGGACGGGACCGACGCGGTCGTAGCCGAGGTGCTGGAAGGAGGCGGTGACCTTGCCCGCCGGTCCCGTGTAGTTGTCCTCGATCCAGCCGCGCAGGATGAACGCGGTGCCGAGGGTGGCGATGAAGGCGTTGACCTTGAGGCCGGTGACGATGAGGCCGTTGGCGAGGCCGACGGCCGCCGAGAGGGCGAGCACGGCGAGGATCGCCGTGACGACACCGCCGTCCTCCATGGTGGTGGCGGCGACGAGGGTGCCGAGGCTGATGAGGTACGCCACCGACAGGTCGAGGGAGCCGCTCAGGATGACGGCGGTCTGACCGACGGCGACGAGGCCGAGGGCGACGCAGTTCTGCAGGATCCCGACGACGTTGGAGAGCGTGAGGAAGTCGCCGCCGCGCGCCGCGACGACGATCCAGCCGAGCGCGGTGACGACGAGGGCGGCCAGCCATACGCCGACGGCCGGGTCGGCGAGGCGGGTGCGGCGCGCCGTGCCGGACTTGACGGTGGGCGGCGGCGCGACGGCGGTGCCGGTCATGCGGCTCCTTCCTGTGCGGCCTTGTCGGTCCCGGGCCGCGCGGGGTGTCCGGTGGCGAGGCGCATCACGTCCTCCTCGGCGGCGCCCGGCGGGAGTTCACCGGTGACGCGGCCCTCGGCCATGACGAGGATCCGGTCGCTCATGCCGATCAGCTCGGGCAGTTCGGAGGAGACGATGAGGACGGCGAGCCCCTCGCGGGCGAGGTCGCGGACGAGGGTGTGGATGGCGGCCTTGGCACCCACGTCGACGCCCCGGGTCGGTTCGTCGAAGAGCAGCACGCGGGGGCGCGCGGCGAGCCATTTGGCGATGACGACCTTCTGCTGGTTGCCGCCGGAGAGGTACTGGGCCTGCTGGTCCTCGCCGCGGGCGTGCAGTCGTACGCGCTCCAGGAGCGCGGTCAACTCGACGGCGCCGGGCGGGCGTTCGCGGGCGGGGACGGCCCGGGTGACGAGGAGGGCGTTGTCGCGCACGGACTGGCGCAGGGCGAGCCCTTCGGCCTTGCGGTCCTCGGTGACCAGGGCGATGCCCGCGCGGATGGCCTGGCGGGGGTTCGCGGGGCGCAGGGCGGTGCCGTCGACGGTCATCTCGCCCTCGGTGAACGGCGCCGCCCCGAACAGGGCCCGCGCCAGGGACGTGCGTCCGGAGCCCTGCAGGCCCGCGATGCCGGTGACCTCGCCCGCGCGCAGGGTCAGGTCGATGTCCTTGAGGCGGCCGTTGCCGCCGCCGCGCACGGCCAGACGGACGTCGCCGAGGTCCTCGGGGCGGGCCCGCGGCGGGTAGTAGGCGCCGAGCTCCCGGCCGACCATGGCGCGTACGACCTGGTCGGCGTCCGTGCGCTCGGTGGGCACCGTCGTCACGTGGCGGCCGTCCTTGAGGACGGTGATGCGCCGCGACAGGTCGAAGACCTCGCGCAGCCGGTGCGAGATGTACAGGATGCCGAGGCCGCGGTCCGCGAGGCGGCGGACGAGGGCGTGCAGGAGGCCCGCCTCGTGGTCGGCGAGGGGCGCGGTCGGCTCGTCCATGACGAGCACGCGGACGTCGGAGGCGAGCGCCTTGACGATCTCGACGGTCTGCTGGCGTGCGACGGACAGCTCGCGGACGTACGTGCGCGGGGTGATGCCCGACACGCCCACCTCGTCGAGGAGTTGGGCGGTGCGCGTCTCCATCGCGCGGCGGTCGACGAGGCCGCGGCGGGTCGGTTCGCGGCCGAGGAAGACGTTCTCGGCGACGGTGCGGTGGGCGAGGAGCGCGAACTCCTGGTGGATGATGCCGATCCCGGCGGCCTGGGCCTGCGCGGGGTGCGTGAAGCGGCGCTCCTCGCCGTCGAGCGTGATGGTGCCCTCGTCCGGGACGTGTTCGCCCGCGAGGATCTTCATCAGGGTCGACTTGCCGGCGCCGTTCTCGCCGACGAGCGCGTGCACTTCGCCCGCCTCCAGGTCGAGCGGGACGCCGTGCAGTACGCGCACCCCCAGGAAGCTCTTGGAGATTCCGCGCATCGTCAGCATCGCCTGATTCATCTGCCTTGCCTGTATCGCCTGCACCCTCGGCTCCTTCGGCAGCGGTCTGCAGAGCAATGTGATGAGCGGGCTTTGACCTGTCAAGAGCCCAAGCACGTTTGTTTACAACGGACTTGACGTCGACTTAGGTCGACGATCGAACAGCATCGGCCTTGTGAGCAGCGAAAGTCGTCCCTAGGGTGGCTGCATGTCTGGAGCGCCGGATCACGACCCCGCGGCTGTGCCCTCCTCGCCCGGCGAGGTGCTCGCCCTGCTGCGCACCGGGGCGGCCCGGACGCGCGCGGACATCGCCCGGCTGACCGGGCTCGCCCGGTCGACGGTGTCGCAGCGCGTCGACGCCCTGATCGCCCACGGATTCCTGACCGAGGAGGCCGACGGGAACTCCACCGGCGGCCGGCCGCCCCGCACGCTCCGGCTGCGCACCCGCGAACACGCGGTGGCGGGCGTCGACCTGGGCGCCTCGCACTGCCGGGTCGCGCTGATGGACATCGGCGGCGAGACGCTGGCGCTGCGCGAGGATCCGCTGTCCATCGCGGACGGCCCGCAGACCGTTCTCGGCCATGTGGAGCGCACGCTGCACGCGCTGCTCGACGAGAGCGGGCACGGCGTGGACGCGCTCCAGGCGATCGGGGTCGGGGTGCCGGGGCCCGTCGAGTTCTCCACGGGCCGCCCGGTGGATCCCCCGATCATGCCGGGCTGGCACCAGTACCCCATCCCCGAGTTCTTCGCCGACCGCTTCGGCGCCCGCGCCCTCGTCGACAACGACGTGAACGTGATGGCGCTGGCCGAACAGCGCCGTGCCTTCCCCGACACCCGCTATCTGCTCTACATCAAGGTCGGCACCGGCATCGGCTGCGGGATCGTCGCCGACGGCAGGCTGCACCGGGGGGCTCAGGGCAGCGCGGGCGACATCGGACACATCCGCGTCGGCGACCTGGAGGATCCCTGCCGGTGCGGCAACTCCGGCTGTCTGGAGGCCGTCGCGGGCGGCGCGGCGCTGGCCCGCAGGCTGGCGGACCTCGGCCTGGAGGCGTCCTCGGGCAGCGATGTCGTACGCCTGGTCAAGTCCGGCAACCGCGACGCGGTGCGCATGGTCCGCGAGGCGGGCCGGGCGGTCGGCGAGGTGCTCGCCGGCCTGGTGAACTTCTTCAATCCGGACACGGTCGTGGTGGGCGGCGCGCTCGCCGCCGTGCACGACCAACTCCTCGCGGGCGTACGGGAGGCGGTGTACCGACGCTCGCACCCGCTGGCCACGCACGTGCTGCGGATCGAGCCGAGCCGCACCGGCGAGAACGCGGCGGCGGTCGGCGCCGGGATCCTCGCCGTCGAGCACGCGCTGTCGCCCCGCCAGGTGGACCGGGTGCTCGCGGGCGCGGCGCGCTGAGCGACGGCGCGGCACGGTCCGCGCACCGCGGGCACCGCACGATCCGGAAGGGCACGCGGCAGTATCGGCCAGACCGTCGGCTCGCCCTTACGGGCGCGCACCCGCGACCGTAGCGTCTGGGTATGTCCGCTACCGACACAGAACAGATCGAACGGGCCAACGCCTCCGGTCGCACGCCGGCGGTCTTCGTGCACGGCCTGTGGATGCTGACGAACAGCTGGGACCACTGGCTCCCCTACTTCGAGGCCGCGGGATACGCGCCGGTCGCGCTCACCTGGCCGGACGAACCGGCCACGGTGGCCGAGGCCAGGCAGCGCCCCGAGGCCCTCGCGGGCAAGACCATCGGACAGGTGACCGACCATCTGGCCGTCCTCATCGGCAAGCTGGAGCACAAGCCCGTCGTGATCGGGCACTCCGTCGGCGGGATGCTCACGCAGATCCTCGCGGGCCGCGGCCTGTCCGCCGCCTCGGTGGCCATCAATCCGGCGCCGTTCCGCGGTGTCGTCGCCTTCCCCCTGTCGACGGTCCGCTCGCTGATCCCGATGATCGCCAACCCCGCCAACCGGAAGCGCGCCAAGCCCCTGACCTACGACCAGTTCCGCTACGCCTACGCCAATGCCGTCAGCGAGGAGGAGGCCAAGTCGATCTACGACCGGTACGCGGTGCCCGCGCCGTGCGCCCCGCCCATGCAGGCGGTCCTCGCCAACTTCAACCCCCGCACGGAGGCGAAGGCCGACTACCGCAATCCGCAGCGCGGTCCGCTGCTGATCATCTCCGGCGGCCGGGACAACGCGGTGCCCTGGGCGCTCGCCAGCGGCGCGTACAAGCGGCAGAAGTCCAACCGGTGCGTCACGGAGATCCTGGAGATGCACGGGCGGGACCACGCGCTGACCCTGGACAGCAGGTGGCAGGAGGTCGCCGACGCCTCGCTGCAGTTCCTGCGCCGCTTCGTCTGAACCGGACTCCGTACGCGCGGGCCGGTCGGCGGTGGATCACGCCAGGGCGCGCCCCACCGCCGACTGCGCCGCCGCGAGCGCCCGGCCCGAGACCACGTACTCCAAGGTCGCCTCGATCTCCGGGGCGAGATACCGGTCGGGCCCCGGTCCCGGCACCGTCTCGCGCAGACCGTCGCGTACCGCGGCCGTGCCAGGTGAAGGGCGAAGAGGAGCGCGCAGGTCCAGGGCGCGGGCGGACGTGTGCAGTTCCATCGCGAGGACGCGGGCGAGGCCGTCGAGGGCACGGCGGAGTTTGCGGGCGGCCGACCAGCCCATGGAGACGTGGTCCTCCTGCATCGCGCTGGAGGGGATGGAGTCGACCGAGGCGGGGGCGGCCAGGCGCTTCAGTTCCGAGACCACGGCCGCCTGTGTGTACTGGGCGATCATGTGGCCCGAGTCGACACCGGGGTCGGCCGCGAGGAACGCGGGCAGGCCGTGGCTGCGGGCCGGGTCGAGGGTGCGGTCGGTGCGGCGCTCGGCCATCGAGGCCACGTCGGCGACGGAGATGGCCAGGAAGTCCAGGACGCAGGCCACGGGGGCGCCGTGGAAGTTGCCGTTGCTCGCCAGGCGTCCGTCGAGGGTCACGACGGGGTTGTCGACGGCGCTCGCCAGCTCCCGGGAGGCGACGCCCTCGGCGTGGGCCAGCGTGTCGCGCGCGGCGCCGTGCACCTGAGGGGCGCAGCGCAGCGAGTACGCGTCCTGCACACAGCCGCACTCTTCGCGCCGGTGTTCGCCGATGATCTGCGAACCGGCCAGCAGCGCACGCAGGTTGGCGGCGCTCTCGGACTGCCCCGGGTGGGGGCGCAGCGCCTGGAGGTCGGCCGCGAAGGCGGCGTCCGTCCCGAGCTGGGCCTCGACGCTCAGCGCGGTGATGTCGGCGGTGCGCAGCAGCAGGCGCAGGTCCGCCAGGGCCAGCACCAGCATGCCGAGCATGCCGTCGGTGCCGTTGATGAGGCTGAGGCCCTCCTTCTCCGCGAGGTCGAGCGCGGTGATTCCGGCCGCCTCCAGCGCCTGTGCCGCGGGCATCAGGGTGCCCTGCGCGTCGCGGACCGTGCCCTCGCCCATCGCGGCGAGGGCACAGTGCGCGAGCGGGGCGAGGTCGCCGGAGCAGCCCAGTGATCCGTATTCGTGGACGACGGGGGTGATACCCGCGTTGAGCAGGTCGGCGTAGACGCGCGCGGTCCGTGTCCGCACTCCCGTGTGCCCCGTGGCCAGGGTCGAGAGGCGCAGCACCAGCAGGGCGCGCACCACTTCGCGTTCCACCTCGGGCCCTGATCCCGCGGCGTGCGAGCGGACCAGGCCGCGCTGGAGGAGCACGCGGGCTCCGGGCGGGATGCGTCGGCCCGCCAGGGCCCCGAATCCGGTCGAGATCCCGTAGTGGGGTGCGCTGTCGTCGGCGAGACGTTCGATCACCTCGCGGCCGCGCGCGATCTCCTTGACGGCGTCGGGCGCGAGGGCGACCCGGGCGTCCTCGCGCGCGACGGACACGACGTCGGCGGCGGCCAGGGGCCCGCTTCCCACCATGACCGTCCGTGTGGCCGCGGCTGTCGTCACTGCTGTCATGTGCTCGCTCCCCCGGATGCGTACGGGTGGTTCACCATTGGACGGGCAGGGCGTTGAGGCCGAACACCAGGCCCTGGCGGACCGGCACCTCGTCCAGGGGCACGGCGAGCCGCAGTGCCGGGAAGCGGCCGAAGAGGCCCCGCAGCGCGACTTCGACGATCAGGCGTGCGAGGTTCTGGCCGATGCACTGGTGGGCGCCGAAGCCGAAGGACAGGTGGTTGCGCGTGCTCCGCAGCAGGTCGAGTTCGTGGGGCCGGGGAAAGACGTCCGGGTCGCGGTTGGCCGCGGGGTTGAGCAGGACGACCCCGTCCCCGGCCTCGATGACGACACCCGACGTCTCGATGTCCGCCGTGGCGACCCGCACCAGGCCTCCGGTCAGGGAGAGGAACCGCAGCAGCTCTTCGACCGCTTCGGGCCAGTGCGCCGCGTCGTCGCGCACGCGCGCGAGTTCGTCGGGGTGTTCGAGCAGGGTCAGGACGGACAGGCCGATGGTCGCGACGGTGACGTCCTGCCCGGCGACGATGAGGACCGTGCCGTAGTGCGCGAACTCCTCGGCCGTCAGCGTTCCCTCACTCACCTGGCGGGCCAGGTCGTCGAGCAGCCCGGTCCCCCGCACGCCGTCGGCGAGGAGGCCCTGCTTGGCCGCGCAGAGCGCCGAGAGGTACTCCACGAGGTGGGGCACGGGATCGAAGTTCCGGTGCAGCAGCTCGTGGAAGTGTGCGCGGTCCTGCTCCGGGATGCCGAGCATTTCGTGCATGCCCGCGGTGACCAGCGGCCGGATGTAGGTGCCCAGCAGCTCGGCGGGCTCGCCGCGCGCCGTGGTGGCCAGCGTGTCGAGACCCGCGTCGGCGGCCGATTCGATCGCGGGCCGCCAGTTCTGGGTCCGCTTGAGCGCGAGCCCCGGCCGCAGGGCCCTGCGCTGCTCGGTGTGGAGCGGAGGGTCGGTGCGCAGGAGCGCCCGCATGGCCGGGTGGCGGTCCGGGCGTCCCAGCACCAGCAGCCGCGCCAGTCTGGGGAAGGCGGCCTTGTCCCGGTCGACCGTGAGCCGTTCGTCCAGCAGCAGGGAGCGCGTGGCCGCGTGGCCGGTCACCGCCCAGATCTCGCGCCCGTCGTAGAGCCTGATCCTCGTCACCGGGCCGCGTGCGCGCAGCTCCTCGTACTCCTGGGGAGGGTGGTAGGGGCAGGTCCGGGTCAGGGGCAGGCCGGGGAGGTCGGGGCCGTCGTCGGAGGCGGTGGGGCGGGCCGTGTTCACGTCGGTGCTGTCCATCGTCACTTCCTGGCGGTGGCGGTCGGGGTGAGCTTCGCGGCGACCGCGCCCAGGGGCAGCGGTCCCAGCAGGTCGGCCGGGACGATCCCGGTGAAGCCGGCCGCGTGCAGGTGTTCGGTCACCTGGGGTGCGAGGGCCGTCCTGCCGCCCGCCGGCAGGTAGGGAGTGGCCATGTCGGCCGGGTGGCCGGGGACGCAGGCACCCACGGCCGCGGCCAGGGCCCGCTCCCGCGCGGAGCGCGGCGGCACCGGGGACCGCGGGAGCCCGTCGCCCTCGGCCACCACCGGGGCCTTCGCCCAGGCTTCCCGGCTCTCCTGGTCCGGTGCCTGCGCACACACCACGTACCGGTGGGGCAGGACCAGGGAGGGCTGGTCGACCTGGCCGGTGGCCATCCGGGCGCGGAGTTCGGCAGGGGTGACGGGCCCGGCCGCGTAGGCGACGAGCCGGTCCTCGCCGTCGGCGCTCCTGTCGGCGAAGACCGCGGCCGCCGTCACCCCTGTCAGCGCGGCGAGGCGCGCGGCGCACGCCCGTGTGTCCACCCAGGAGTGGTCCACCAGGACCCAGTCCGGACCGAACGCGCGCCGGGGGAAGCCGAGTCGGTCCCGCGCCGAGCGGACCGACGCGTCCATCGGCACCGTGCCGTCGGCCCAGCCGGCGATCAGCGCGCCCATGGCGCGCAGGGCCCGCGCGATGCGGTCGGCGTCGGTCACCGAGGTGTGACCGTGCATCGACAGGACCACCCCGTCGTCGCCCGTCTCCGCCGCGAGGTAGAGGTCTGCACTGTTGTCCTGCCAGTCGATGGGCGCCTTCTCGACGACGAAGTCCTCCGTGATGTCGCCCGCGTCGCCCGGGTGCGCGTCCTCGGCATCGTGCTCCGGCCGCGTCCGGGCGAAGTAGTTGTACGTGACGCCGATCCGCAGGTTCATGCCGCGCTCGTGTCCGGCGCGGGCACGCTCCTCGGTCATCTCCAGCGACGAGTAGCGCGCGTACCGCTGGGCCGCCACGACGGCGCGGAACACCTTGGTCAGCAGAGCCTGCGAGGTGTCGTCGGCAGCCGTGTCGAAGACGACGAGCGCGGGCTGGAAGAAGCAGCCCACGGAGGCGGAGAGCGCCGGGTCGGCTCTGTTGGCCGTGTCCATGGAGACCACGCAGCGCTCGTTGCCGGACAGCGCCGAGAGGGCGGTGCCGAAGGCCGCCAGGTACACGACGCCGGGAGCGATCCTGCGCCGGGCGGCGACGTGTTCGGCGGCGAGCGCGAGCTGCCGGGAGCTCAGGGTCACCCGCTCGTACGGACTCGGCGGGGTGCGGCCGTCGAAGTGCCCCACGGGAGCGGGCCGATAGTCGGGGAACATGCCCTGCGGGATCGTCCGGTAGCAGTCGCGCCAGTACGCGCGCATGCGCTCGCGGTAGCGGGCCTTCCCCGCGGAGTGGTCGAGTTCGGCCTGCTCCCGCGGCTGCCGCGCCGCCGGGAACGGCTGGTCGTCCGCCGCCAGCAGGGCGTGGAAAGCGCGTTCCAGGACCATCCAGCTCTGCCCGTCGATGGCGCTGTGGATGGCCGTCGCCACCACCCAGGCGCCCCGGCCCGGTTCGCTGATCAGGGCGAACCTGACGGGTCGGTCCCGCGCCGGGTCGAAGGCGGTGGCGGCGAGGCGCTCCGTGACGGCGGGGATGTCCGACGCGTCGCCTTCGGTGCGCACCGTGAAGGTGACCTCCCAGGGCGGTCGCACGGCCTGGACGGGGGTTCCCTTCTCGTCGTGGAGGAAGTTGGTCCGCAGCGACTCGTACCGGCGGACCAGGGTGCCGAGCGCCGCGAGGACGGTGTCGTCCGGAAGGTTCGCCGCCAGGCGCCAGGTGCGGGTGATCTTCACGCAGTCCCGGTCGGCGCCGTAGGCCGGTACGTCGAAGTACAGGAACCAGTAGTGCTCCTGGCCCCAGAGCATGGGGGCCCATCGGGTCTCGCTCACTGCGGCTCCCATGGTCGAATCGTCAGGTGTACGGGCGCGTCGCCGTCCAGGGCGACCGCCGCGCCGTGTCCGGGCGGGGCAGGGACGTCGTGCACCGTCCAGCTGCCGGGCAGCTGTCGGCTCGGGTCGTGGGCGAGGACGGCACCGTCGGCGTCCGGTGTCGCGGTGACGGACAGCCGCAGGCCGTGCCGCAGCAGGCTCGTTCCGGCTGCTTTCGTGCACGCCTCCTTGCGGGTCCACAGGGTCAGGAACACCTCGGGCCGGTCGTCCTCGGCGGCCCGGGCCACCAGTGCGCTCTCGTCGGCCGGGAAGTAGCGGCGGCTCAGCGCCACGACGTCCCGGCTCTCCCGTGACCGCTCCAGGTCCACTCCGACGTCCCGCGGTCCTGTCACGGCCACCACGGCACGGCCCGCGCAGTGGGACAGGCTGAAGCGCAGGGTGTCCTCGTGGCCGGTGACGCGCGGTCTGCCCCAGCGGCCGGTGCGCCAGGTGAGCCCCGCGGGCGGGCGGTCCAGGCACCGGCCGACGATGAGACGGGTCGCGCCGCGTGCGGCGACGAACCTGGCGCGCGCCACGGGGTCGCTCATGCGGGCGGCCCGGTCCCTCTCCCGCTCGCTCAGGGCCGAACGGAGGGGGACGGCGGCCCTCTTCATGGCGGCGTCCAGGTCGAGGTGCCAGACGTCGACGCGGTCGCTGTCCGTCCCCGTCATCCGCTCGCCCCGGACGCCTTGGCGTCGGCGGCCAGTTTGCGCATGTAGGCGGCTGCCGCGACCAGGGCCACCGCGCTGACCAGGTTGGAGACGGCCACGGTCCAGTAGAGCCCGTCGGGGCTGTCGGCGACGGCGACCGCCCAGCGGCCGACCACGACGTTCCCGCCGAAGTAGACGACGTTCAGGACCACGGCGCGACCGCCGCCGCCGACGTGCTCCAGCAGGGTCAGGGCCACCAGGACGGGGCCCTCGACGGCGTAGGTGAGGCCCACGATGCCCAGGTACCGGGCGGCCGACGCGGCCGCGTCGGCGTCGCCGGTCATCACCTGGGCGATCTGGTCACGCCCGAGGAAGGTCACGACGGCGATGACGGCGAAGACCGCGAAGGACAGCAGGATGCCGCTGCGGTAGGTCGGCACCAGGCTCGTGTACGAGCCCGCGCCGCGCTGTTGATTGACGACGATCGCCGTGGCCGAGCCGAGGACGAGCGCCGGCATGATGATCAGGCTCTGCACGGAGGAGGCGGTGGAGAAGCCCGCCACGGTCGCCTCGCCGAAGGGCCCGAGCACCCAGACCAGCGCCAGGCTGTAGAGCGAGATGATGCCGAGGGTCGCGCCCACCGGCAGGCCGACGGACCTCACGTGGCCGAGCGTCGCGGGCTGCCACGGGGCGCGCTGTCCGCGCCGCCACAGTCCGGCGCGGCGCAGCAGCCACAGTCCCGCGGCCGTGCCGGCCACGGCGCAGAAGGCGGCGGCGATCGGCAGGCTGTGCATCCCGAGTCCCGTGCCGAAGCCCAGCCACGCCACGAGCCCGATCTCGACGAAGGAGCTCACCAGGGTGAGGACGAGCCCTTGCCGGGCGAACCCGAACCCGCGCAGGGCGGACGCGCACAGGGCGGGCCCGAAGCCCAGCAGGCTGACCACGGACATCCACCGCAGGAACCAGATGAACTCGTCGTACGCGGCGTCGGACACGTCGAAGAACGAGGCGAAGGCGGGCGCGCCGAAGGAGAGCAGCAGCGTCAGGGTGGTGCCGACGACCACCCAGACCTTCGTCATGCTCACGGTGAGCGGGAAGACGTCCTCGGGGGCGTTCTTCCCCTTGCTCATGGAGCAGGCGACCTGGGTGCTGACGGCCAGCGCCGCGTTGATGGCGCTGAACACCATGCCGAGGGGCAGGAAGAGCGAGCGCACGTACAGGGCGTTGCTGCCCATGCGTCCGACCATCGCCACCAGGACCAGCATGGTCAGATAGCCGACGATCTCGCCCAGCACCATGGGGACGGCGAGGCGGCCGATCTGCAGCGAGCGCCTGGCCGGCGGCGACTGCACGGCGACGGGCTCGGGAGCGGACGTGGGGTCGTCAGCCATGGCGACCACTCCGGCGAAGGTCCTTGAAGACGCTCATGCGCTGGATGTTCTCGGTGCCTTCCATGTACTCGATGCCGCGCGCGTCCCGCGCGAGCTTCTCCAGCAGCGGGTGGTCGAGGCGGGCGCCGGGGCCGAAGAACTCCAGGGCTTCCAGGGTCACGTCCTCGGCCAGCCGGGCGGCGCGGAGCTTGGCCATGCACGCCAACCGGCCCGCCGTGATGTCCGCGTCGACCGCCGCCGCGGCCCGTCGGGTCAGGCGGCGCACGCCCTCGACGCGGCGTTCCAGGGCGTCCAGCCGGTGCCGTTCGGCGTGTGTCGGGCTGCCGCGATGGGTCCGTACGTATTCGAGTGCGGCCCGGGCCAGGCCGACGCCCATGCTCGCCACGACGGGCCGCAGCAGGTTGAAGGTGCGCAGCCAGCCCGCCATGCCGCGCCGGGTGGGCGAGAGGTGCCTTCCGAGCATGCGCTCCGGGGCGATGTCCACCGACTCCATGGTCAGGGCGCCGAGTTGGGCGCCCCGCAGGCCGAGCGTGTCGACGGGGCGCGCGTGGAGGCCGGGCCGACCCGCCTCGACGAGCACGGCGTTGACGCCGAGCGGCCCCTGCCCCGTCCGCGCGAACACGACCCCGAGCCGACCGCGTACCGCGTTGCCCACATACTTCTTGGCGCCGTCGAGCCGCCACGGACCGTCCTCGCCGACACGGGTGAGCGAGGTGGTCATGGCGGCGGCGTCCGAGCCGTGGTCCGGCTCCGTCAGCGCGAAGAACGTCCACGTCGGCTCGGCGAGAAGCTGTCCGTAGAACCACTCCTTCTGTGCCTGGTCGCCCAGGGTGTCCACCAGCACCCCCGCCATCGGCGCGCCGGGGGCGGCCAGGGCCGTGGCGAGGTCGCCCCAGGCGGCCTCCTCGTAGTACACGACGCGTTCCAGGGCGGTCATCAAGTGGAAGCACCGGCCGGAGACGGTCAGTGGATCCGGGTTGTACTCGGGCGGTATCTGGGCGGTGGCGAGCACGTCGAGACCGGGCAGGTGCAGCAGCCGGGTGGGCAGCGTCGGGTCGCGGTCCACGTCGAGCGCGTGGGGGCGCACCTGGGCCCACCATTCACGGGCCTGCTCCTGGAGCAGTCGATGGTGCTGGTCGAGTTCGATCACTGGACGGCCTCTGGTTCCGCGGGGTGGTGACCGGCGTACACGTCGGCGATCAGCTCGGAGAGCAGGGCCGTGCGGCCGGGGCCGTCGACGGTGAAGCCGAACGCGCCCAGCAGGCGCAGCAGCTTCCGGTCGACGGCGGTGATCTGGCGGTGCAGGTCGCCGAGCACGGCCGGTTCCTGGCCGGGGACGAGCAGGACGCTCTCGGCCTCCGTCTGCTCGGTGACCGCGTCGGCCAACGCCCCGCCGACCAACTGCTGGTGGAGCAGGGGCGCGCCCTGGACGGTGCGCTGTTCGAGATGGGCGAGGCAGGCGTCGAGCAGCGCGCGGGACAGTCCCAGACGCAGCCAGACGACGGCGTCGGTCCGCTCGGTCCACGCCGTGTCGGCGCCCGGGCGGACGATGGACAGGCCGTGGCCCTTCAGCGGCGCCGCGAGCAGGTCCGCCGCGCCGGGCAGTCGTCCCGTCGGCACGACCGCGTGACCCGCGGGGCCCTGGAGCGCCAGGCCGTCGGGGACGGCACGGTACAGCTCCTCGACGGCCGCTCCCGGTGCGGACGTCCGCGCCCTCTCGCCGAGCCTCTGGTGGAACGCGAGGCGATCGGGGGCCGTGCCCACTTCTTCGCTCTCACCCGACATGAGTCCTCATTCCTTGCCGGTCCGCCCCGGCGCGCGCCGGGGCGGCGTCCGCCGCGACGTCCAGTCGGCACCACCCGAGGTATCCGTGCCGCGCGTCGTAGTCGGCGAGGACGACGGTGCGGCCCGCCCGGCGCGGGTCGGCCAGTCGTCCGGCGAGCGCCCACCAGATCCCGGCCGCGGGCATGCCGTCAGGGACGGTGTGCACCTCGAAGCCGTCGGGGGCGGCACCCCAGTGCCGGGTCAGCCCCGCTCCCGCGATGAGCACGGGCCGGTCGGTGCCTTCCCCGGCCGGTGGCGCCTGCGCGGCGAGTCGGCCGGGCACGTCGGCGGGCGCGACGCCGGCGTGCTGGTGACAGTCCAGGGCGCCGAGTTCGCCCGAGGTGTCGAGGACCAGGGCGACGGCCGTGTCGTGCCGGGCCCGCAGGTCCTCGGGAATCGGACCCCGGTGGTACACGGCGCGCTGTTCGGCGATCAGGACCAGCGCGCGGCCCGCGTCCTGGACGGCGATGCCGTTCACCGCCATGCGCAGCGCGCCGAAGGGCGAGGTGGCGCCCTGGTCGGAGACCGCGAAGGCCAGCCCGGTGCGGGTCGCGGACCGCTCCAGGCGGCTGAGGGGCCAGCCCGGTGTCGCGTCCGGCGTCGCGTGGGCCAGCAGCACGAGGTCGAAGTCGTCGCGGGGCGCGAGTTCCGGGAGCATCGCCGAGACCATCGCCGCGTACGTCGTCCGCCCTCCGGTGAAGGCCTCCTCGTCCACCGGGAGTCCGCCCGCGGTCACGAGGTCCGCGTAGAACTCCCGGTCCCCCGCCGTGAGGGGGCCGTCGACCGCCTCGGCGGGGTCGAACCCGCGCCGGTGCACGGCCGCGAGGCGCAGCGGGACCGGTGTCCGCGTGCCGGCCGCGGAGGCCGACGGAGGGACGGCGGTGTACGTCACTGCTCGGGGTCCTCGAGCTGCCTGGCCGCGTAGGCCGCGAGCGACCCGACGGTCTCGAAGTCGTCCGGCTCCAGCGTCTCGGGGTCGAACTCGAAGTCCAGCTCGTCCTCCAGCGCCATGAGCAGTTCGAGGATGCTCGTGGAGTCGAAGCCGAGGTCGTCGAAGAGCCGGGTGTTCTCGGTGATCGAGTCGGGGTCCCGGTCCCGCATCGTGGCGAGGGCGGTGATCGTGGTCGCGGTGACGCGGGGCAGCAGGGGGGACGGTTGGGCGGGCGCGTTCATGGTGGTCTTCTCTTTCCTTGGTCGTCATGCGGTCTGGGATGTGCCGTCAGCGCGCGCGTGCTCGGCTGCCGGTGCCGGGGAAGTCGTGGATGCGTTGCTTGCCGAGCAGGTCGTCGAGACCGTCGCGCTCCCGCACGAGCAGGGCCCGTCCTTCGTGGACGAGGACCTCGGCGGGGTGGCCGTGGCTGAGGAAGAGGACGGGCGAGGCGCTCGGTCCGTACGCGCCCGACTGGAGTACGCCGACGAGGTCACCGGACCTGAGCGGCGGCAGGGACACCTTCTTGCCCAGGGTGTCGTTGGGCGTGCACAGCGGCCCCGCGATGTTCCAGGTCTGGTCCTCCTCGGTGGCCGTGCGGTTCAGCAGGCGCATGGGGAAGTTCCGCTTGACGAAGGAGCCGATGCCGACCGCGGCCATGTGGTGGTGGGTTCCGCCGTCGACGACGGCGAACCGCTCGCCCCGGGACTCCTTGAGGTAGCGCACCCGCGTGACGTAGATGCCCGCGGGGGCCGTGAGATAGCGGCCCAGTTCCATGACGAGCCGCGTCCGGGGGTGGTCGGCTGCGAACTTCTCGACCAGGGGATTGAGGAGGGCGGTCAGGACGGCCGGGTCCAGCGAGCGCTCGCCCTCGAAGTACGGCACGCCCAACCCGCCCCCGATGTCGACCAGTTCGAGAGGGATGTCGAGGGCGTCGGCGAGCTGCTCGGCCGCTTCCAGGATCCGCTCCGTGTGCTCGGCCACGACGCGTTCCTCCAGGACCCGCGTGCCCATGTAGATGTGGAAGCCGACCAGGCGCACCGAGGGGAAGCGGGAGGCCAGGTCCCGCTGGGCGAGCAGCGTCTCCTGGTCGATGCCGAACTGCCTGCTGGTGCCGCTCATCACGAGCTTGGCGCCCTTGACGGAGAAGTTCGGATTGACGCGGAGCGCCACCCGTGCCGTGACGCCCCGTTCGCGGGCGAGGCGGTCGACGAGCGCCAGCTCGTCGAGGGACTCGCAGACGATCGCCGAGATCCCCGCGTCCAGACAGGCGACGAGCTCGTCGGGGCTCTTGCCCGGACCGGGGAAGACGATGTCGTCCGGGGTGATGCCGGCCCGTCGCGCCGTGGCCAGTTCGGCCAGCGAGGAGACCTCGGCGCGTGCTCCCAGGGAGCCGAGCAGCGCGCAGATCGCGACGTTGGGGTTGGCCTTCAGCGAGTAGAAGATCTCCAGGCGGGGGTGCAGCAGCTCGCGGAGGTCCTGGTACTGGCGGGTGATCACGTCCGCGTCGTAGACGTACAGCGGGGTGCCGAACTCGGCTGCCAGGTCTGTCAGGGGCAGCCCCTGGATGTGGAGTTCGGTGGCGCTCGACGAGTCAGTGGCCATGACGGTTCTCCTCCGTGAGGGCCCTGAGGCGGGCGGCGATCTGCCGGTCGAGGGCGGTGAGTCGGTCGTCGCTGTCGGCCACGACGACTCCGTACAGGCGGCCGTCGAAGGTCGTTCGCCCTTCGGCCAGGAGCCGGTGTGCGGCCGCGTTGACGGTGGCGTAGTTGTTGACGAGGAGGCCCTCGCGGGAGCCGGGCGTCATGAGGGTGTCCTCAAGGAGGTCGGCGACGCGGGCGAACGGCAGGCGGTCGCGGAGGGTGAGGGGGTATTGGGTGGCGAGCGCGACCCTGCCGTCGGGGATGAGCCGTTCGCGGATCCGCTCCTGATAGGTCGACATGTTGTTGCGGGCGTTGATCTCCACGATGGGGTAGAGGCCGTCGTCCGGGTCCACCATCGCGTCGACGCCGACCGTGCCGACGTACCCGTCGGCGTGGAGCCGTCCGGCGATCGCCCGCGCCGCCCGCACGAGCACGGCGTGCTGGGCCGCGTCGAGACGGGCGGGCATGCGATGGCCCTTGTGGACGCCTCCGTCGGTGACGGCCTCCCGGACGAAGTCGAACGTGCAGCGGCCGGCCCGGTCGATGGTGAACTGGTAGTTCAGGTCGGTCTTCTTGGCCACCCAGCTCTCGATGACCAGGCTCACTTTGTCGTCGCCCGTCCGCTCCGCGCGGCGGGCGATCTTCCGTACGACGCGTTCCAGGGCGGACCGTTCGGAGACGACGAGCAGGCCCTTGCCCGACACCCCGAAGGAGTCCTTCACGACGACCGTGCCGCCCAGGTCGAGGAGGCGGCCGGCCTCCGCGGCGGCGCCCTGCAGCTCGCCCACCGTCCGGCAGGTCCAGCCCCGCGGCAGGCGCAGCCCGAGTTCCGCGGCGAGCTCTCGGCTGTAGACCTTGCCGTTGACCGCCTTGCAGATCTCCGCGGACGGCCCGGCGAGCCGCAGTCCGGCGCGCTCGGCGAGCAGTTCCTCGCGCCGGGACACGCCGTGCGGCCACAGAACCGGGCCGCCCGCGAGCGCCCCGAGGGCATTGAGGAGTGCGGGATCGGCGAGGACGTCCTCCGTCACCGTCCGGTGCGGATCCTGGACCGTGGGCGTCAGCACCCGTGGCAGCGCGAAACCCAGCCCTTCGAGGTGCGCCACGTGGTCGTCGTCGGGCGCGGCCTTGAGGAGCACGTGGTCGTCGGGGCCCGCGAGGAGCAGACAGAACTCGTCCATCCGGTTGGCGATCTCGCGGGTCGCGCTCACCGCCACGCGGGGCAGCCCGGCCTCGCCCTCGGCCCATGCGTTCTCGACCTCGAAATTGCCGAGCAGGACCATGGGCGTATCCGGTCCGCCGGCGAGCACGGAACGTATTCGAGTGGACCAGCTCCGCGCAACAGCCGTGTCCACGGCACCCTTCCCAGGACTCACTTTCCTCGACTCACCTTCCGTGTTGGATTCCGTGCTGGAACACCATGGCGGAGAACGTCGCGCCAAGACCGACGGCTGTCATCACATACCGGTTCCCGGGAATCAGTCGGCCGCTTTCACGGGCGGTCACGTGATTGAGGAAGGGATCCGCGCCGAAGCAATGTCCGATCTCCGCGATGTTCTCGGTGAAGACCCGGCCGGCGCCCCGGATTCCCAGCTCCTTCAGGACGGGCATCCAGGACATCCGATTGACGTTGTGCGGCAGGAGGAGATCGATGTCCCCGATGCCGAGACCGGCACGGTCCAGGGCGGCACGGATCACATCGGCCAGCACCTTCGGGTAGGCCTCCTGGAACGCCTCGGCCTCCTTCGGCCCCATGGACATACCGCCCTCGAAGGCGCCGCAGGTCTGTGTCGCGTAGCCCAGCAGGCGGTCGCCGGGACCACGCGGTCCGACCAGGACGGCCGCCGCGCACTCCCCCATCACTCCGGTGTCGGGGATCACGCGGGCGCCTCGCGTGAACACCTTCTCGCCCGTCAGGACCAGGGCGAGCGCCTCCGGATCACCGTCGTCGGCGAGCAGCCGCCCGGCGAGCCCGACGGCCAGCAGGCCCGAGGCGCAGGCGTGCTGTGTCACGCAGAAGGCGTGCGCGCCGTGCAGTCCGAGGGCGTCGCGCACCTCGTGCACGGTGCTGTCGGGATACGGGGCGTCGACCGGCATCGTGCGGCCCTGGAGGACGTAGCGGACGCGGTGCTCGCCGCCCTTCAGCCCGGTCAGGCGTCGTGCCGCGGCGAGGAGTTGTCCCGCGGCGTCCGCCTCCTCGGACACACGGATCCGCGAGAATCCGAAGTATCGCTCGTAGAGTTTGATGCGCGCTTCGGGAAATCCGCCCTGCTGAAGGTAATCGCGGGCCGGGACGGAGCGTTCCGGCCAGTATCCGGCAATCTCTTGCAGCACTGTCAACGTGCGCTCCCCAGTAACTCCGAATGCGGGCCGGGGTGTTCCTCCCCCGGGAATGCATCTAACATTGCGGGCATGGTCGATGAAGCAGCCCCTGAGGAATTCAGTGATGTCGCCCGCACATCCCGGATCATCGGTGAGGAAATGGGTGAGATCCTCGGCCGCCGGCCGCTGGCGCCCGATGAGGACTTCACGGCCGCCGGCGGCGACTCGCTGCGCGCGGTCGAACTGGTCAACCGGCTCGTCGCCCGCCGCCATCCGGTCGAGGGGGACGGCGCCGAGCGGCTGCGCGCGGCCCTGGTGACGGCCGTCTTCGACGACGCGAGCCCCGGCCACCTCGCGAAGGTCGTGGCCGAGACCGACGTCCCGGCCGCCTGACCCCGGCGGCGACGGGGGCTCACCGCCCGCCCCCGTCGGCCGCGGGCAGCAGGCCGCAGGCCTGCTTCAGCGCGGTGAGATCCGGCTTCCCCAGCGTGGTGCGCGGCAGTGCGGACAGGACGTGGACGCGGTGGGGCACCTCGTGGGACGCCAGCCAGTCTCGGCAGAACACCAGCACATCGGCGGTCAACGCGTGTTCATCGCGCAGCACGATCGCCGCGTGCACCGACTCCTCGCCGTCTTCCTCGTGACCGAAGACGTGCGCTTCCACCACGGCGTCGCACTCGTCGAGGACGGCGCCCACGCGGCTTGGGTCGACCTTGCGTCCGCCGACGTTGATGAACCCGGCCTTGCGCGCCAGGACCGTCAGGTCACCGCCCGCGTCGACGCCGACCAAGTCCCCCGTGTCGAACAGGCCGTTCTCGTCCAGCGGGTCGCCCTCGCCGAGGTAGCCGGCGAACAGGGTGGCGGTGCGTACCTGCAGCCATCCGGCTCCCGGTGGTGCGCCGGTGCCCTCGGCGGGCCGCAGCCGCCAGGTCGCCGCGGGGTGGATCCGCCCCGCGACCCCCTCCCGCCAGGGCTCTTCGCGGTCGTACTGGCAGGCGATCACGCCGGCTTCCGTGCTGCCGTAGATCTGGTGCACCGGGAGCCCGAACACCTGCTCCGCCCGCGCCCGGGTGTCGGCCGGCAGCGGGCCGCCCGACGACAGCAGGGCGCGCAGGGCCGACCGCTCCCCCGTGGGCCGCGAGGCCATGCCGAGGATGCGGTGGATCATGGGCGACCCGAGCAGGACGGTCGCGCCCTGGTCGATGGCCGCGTGGACCCCGCTGACGCTGAAGCGCGGCATGGTGACGATGCGGGCACCCGACACCAGACCGCCGGCGAGCAGGCCCATCATGGCGAAGGAGTGGGCCATCGGGATCGGGCCGAGCAGGACGTCGTGCGCCGTATAGCCGTACGTGTCGCGGTAGATGCGGCCGCCGCCCTCGATGTTGGCGAGGGTCTGCCGCACGATGCGGGGCCTGCCGGTGGATCCGGAGGTCATGCCGAGGATCTCGGGGTTCCGGTGCGGCGCACGGAGCGGGCCCTCGGCCTCCGTCATGACGTCCGTGTACGCGAGGACGCCGTCGCCCGCGACCGGGCCTATCGTGTGCCGGGCGCCGATGCGGAGTGCCAGTGACCGCTGTACGTCGTCCGGCGAGGCACCCGATTCCAGGCACAGGACGTCCACCGAGGCCGCGGTGAGCCCCAGCAACACCGCGATGCTCTCGGCGGAGTTGTCGAGGGCCAGGACGACGGGCTCGCCACTCGGCAGCGTTCGGCGGGCGTGCTCGCACACGCCTGCCGCCATGTCCCGCAGCCGTCGCCGGCTGGTGTCCGCCCATCCGTCGCGCGTGAGAACCCGTACGGCGATCGCTTCGGGTCGCTTTTCCGCATGTCGTTCGACGTGCTCGTGCATCAGCCGCCCGCCCCCACTCCGTCGACCGCGCCGGAGCCGTCGATGCCGTGTGCCGCCCCAGGGACGGGCAGGCGCCCCAGGGGCAGCCCGCCGTCGACATGGATCGTCTGGCCCGTGATGTACGAGGCCCCGTCCCCGGCGAGGAAGGCGAGGACCGCCGCCACGTCCTCCGGCCGCCCCGCCCTGCGTACGGGGGCCGTTTCCGCAACTAATCGCGCCCTGGCGGGACTTCCGGTCGCGCCGCCACCGGAGCCCTTGGTCATCGGGGTCTCGATGAACCCCGGGGCCACGGCATTGACCGTGATGCCGAACGGACCGAGCTCCACGGCGAGCGCCCGGGTCATCCCTTCCAACCCGGCCTTCGCCGCCGCGTAGTTGACCTGGCCATGGGCACCGAGAGCGGAGACGCTCGACAGGTTCAGGACGCGCCCCCAGCGGGCCCGCGCCATGTGTTTGTGCACGGCCCTGGCGCACAGGAAGGCGCCGCGCAGATTCACCGCGTGGACCGCGTCCCAGTCGGCCTCGGACATGGCGTGCAGGGCACCGTCCCTGATCACCCCCGCGTTGTTCACCAGGATGTGCGGCCCGCCGAACTCCCGGACCGCGCGACGCACCATCGCCTTGACGTGCCCCGGGTCGGCGACGTCGCACTCCACGGCCAGCGCACGGCCTCCCCCGGAGGTGATCTCCTCGGCGAGGCCGCCGACGCTCTCGCCCTCGATGTCGGCGAGCACGACGGCGGCTCCCGCACCGGCCAGATACCGCGCCGTGGCCGAACCGATTCCCCCGGCGGCCCCCGTCACCACGGCTATTCGCTCATCCACTAATGCTCCACCGTTTCCCCCTTGACGGCCTTCAATTCGGCACGTCATTCAGATGTGCGCCACGGGTCCTTGCCCACCGTCGACGCCGGAGAAACACAGGACTTCTTCCGGTGAGTCAAAAGAAAGTCAAACTGCGTTCCGCGTGAAACGACCGTCACGCTAGAACACCTTCAGTCGCATGGTCAAGCACCGGCCGAGCAAGGATCATTCGGGATGAAGTGACACGAATCGCAGGCACCCAGGGCCTGTTGACTAAATCGCATTAGTTGTTTAGCGTCCCGCAGGACCACTTCGTTCGATCACTCGACCTCACATAGAAGCTGCAGGTCAGACGCATGTCGCTGACCGACCACAGATTCGATGCACCTCCCCGGGCCTGCCCTTTTCTGCGTCCGGAGAGGTGGTTGCGCTAATGCGTCCGACAGTCACAAGCGGAAAGCAGGCCGGTCACATCGTGAATCAGAACGCCCCCGTGCCCGTAAACCTGGTGGCACATTTTCTCGTGGCGGACGGCTACGGGAGTCTGGCCGAGTACGCGGCCGTGGGAATGGCCCGAGAAGGCGCTCGGGTGAACATCATCCCCATCAAGGTATTCCCCGAGGGACTGTCCCCTCGGATGCACGACCTCCTCGCGCACTCCACTCCGTACGAGGAAGGCCCCGTGCTCTTCTCGGCCGCCCTCGAACCGGAGCTCGAGCTCTACGCGCGGACCGAGCACTTCGTGCACACCATGTGGGAGTCGAGCGAACTGCCCGCCGACTGGCCGCGCAAGCTGAACCGCGCCCGGGCCGTGATCGTGCCGACGCGCTTCGTCGCCGACGTGTGCCGCTCCAGCGGCGTGACCGTCCCCGTCGAGGTGATTCCCGAGGGCGTGGATCCCGAGCTGTACCCGTGGACCGAACGCCCCGCCCGCGAGGGCCTGACGACGTTGGTCGTGGGCACGGTGCTGCCGCGCAAGCACGTCACCGAGGCGATCGCGGCCTGGCAACTGGCCTTCGACGGCGACCCGGACGCACGTCTGATCATCAAGTCCCGTTTCCAGACGGCCAAGGCGCACGGTCTGACCGTCAGCGATCCACGGATCACTCTGGTCGACGACCAGGAGATGGTCCGCGGCATCCTGCACTGGTACGAGCAGGCGGACGTGCTGCTCGCCCTGGGCAGCGAAGGGTTCGGCCTGCCCCTGGTCGAGGGCATGGCCACCGGACTGCCCGTCATCGCCCTCTCCTCCGAAGGCCAGGGCGACATCTGCGCCGACGCCGGCGACCTCCTCCTGCCCGTGAGCCCCGGAAGCTGGGAAGTCGCGGACGAACCGGGCTATGGACGCTGCGGAGTCCGGGGCGTCCCCGACGTCCAGGAAGTCGCGCGGCAACTCCGCTGGGTGGCCCGCCACCGGCAGGAGGCCACCGACATGGGCGTGGCCGCGTCGGCATGGGTCCACAAGCACCGGAACCTCTGGCACAAGGGGCCCTCGATGCTCGACGCCATGGAGACCCACATGCGTCCGCCGCGCCCGCTGCGGGCGCGATGACCACGGGTGCGACGCCGACCGGAAAGGAACAGGCGCAGGTGAACAGCGAAGACGGGACCGGCACGCACGGCCGCGACGAGGGTTTAGGCGACGACGTGGACGGACGCGACGGCGGCACGACCGCGAAGGAGACCGGTGCGGTCTGCGTGATCGGCCTCGGGTACGTCGGCCTCACGCTCGCCGTGACCCTCGCCACGCAGGGCCGCCGCGTCATCGGCGTCGAGCGGAACGAGGCGGTGCGCGCACAGCTGGCGCGCAAGGAGCCCCATGTGCGGGAGGCCGGCCTGGATCTGGCCGGGGCGGTCGACAGCGGGCTGTTCACGGTGACCGGCTCCGTCCCGGCGGGGCGGGAGGTCGACGCGTACATCGTGTGCGTCGGCACTCCCGTGGACGCCGACGGCACTCCTGATCTGCGGCAGGTGGAAGGAGCGACACGGGCGGTGGCCGACGCGGCCGTCGACGGGAACCTGGTGATCCTGCGGTCCACCGTGCCGGTGGGCACCTCCCGGCGGCTGCGCGCCGAGCTGCGCGCGCGGGCGGACGTCGAGCTGGCCTTCTGCCCCGAGCGGACCGTTCAGGGGATCGCCGTCCAGGAGCTGCGCACCCTCCCCCAGATCGTCTCCGCGGGCTCACCCCGCGCGGCCGAGCGGGCCGCTGCCCTGTTCCGCGTCCTGACCCCCGGGATCGTCGAGGTGTCCGACCTGGAGACGGCGGAAGTCGCCAAGCTCGCCTGCAATGCCTACCGTTACTCCGTCTTCGCCTTCGCCAACGAACTCGCCCGGCTCTGCCAGAGCGTGGGCGTCAGCGCCCGCGAGGTCCGCGCCGCCGCCGGGGCGGGGTACGACCGCGCGCCGATGCCCTTCGCGGGTCCGGTCGGCGGATCGTGTCTCCCCAAGGACACGGCCATCCTCTCCCAGGCCTTCCTGGATCACGGCGCCCCGGGTTCCGCTCTGCTGAGCGGCGTCCGCGAGGCCCACCGGGAGACTCCGGCACGGGTCGCCGACGAACTGGCGGAGCGCCTGGCGCACAGCGGCGGCTCCGTCCCGCCCACCGTCGCGCTGCTCGGCGTCGCGTTCAAGGGGCACCCCGAGACCGACGACGAGCGGTCCTCCCCGGCGGTGGAGATCGTGGCCCATCTGCGCGGCCGGTACCCGGACATGACGGTCCGCTCGCACGACCCGGCGGTTTTGGAGCACCGGCAACGGGCCCTCGGGTACGAACCGTGCGCCGAGGCCAAGGAGGCCGTCGAAGGCGCGGTCCTGGTCATCATCGGCACCAACCACAGGGCGTACGCCGAACTCTCCCTGGAGTGGCTCACGGAGCGGATGGCGGGCCCCGGCATCGTCTACGACGCGTGGGCGCTGCACGCCGGTGCCGGGGCCGGGCTGAAGGGGCCGGTGCGCTATCTGGCTTTCGGGGAAGGCCAGTTGGCCCGCCAGGGCTGAGGCGGGGGCGCGGCACCGCGGGGGCCGCGCGACCAGGCGGCCACGCGGCCAGACGGCCATGCGGCCACGCAGCCACGATTTTTGATCAACGAGAAAGGAAACACTGTGAAGGTGCTGGTGACGGGGGCGGCCGGCTTCTTGGGCGGGTACGTCGTCGAGGAGCTGCTGACGCGCGGGTACACGGTCGTCGGCCTGGACAACCTCACCAAGTACGGACGTCCGGCGCGCACCCTGCCCGCCCACGAGCGCTACACGAGCGTGATCGGCGACGCGGCGGACAAGAGCCTCTTGTACGAACTGTCCGAGGACTGCGACCACTTCATCGCCAACGCCGCCCTCATCGGCGGCGTGCGGTACATGAAGGACCTCGCGTACGACATCCTGTCCACCAACAACCACCTGGTCGGCGCGGCGGCCGAGGTGGGCATCAGACGGCACGGCGAGAAGCTGCGCAAGGTGACCTACGTCAGCTCCTCGATGGTCTACGAAGGTCACTCGGGCAATGGCTTCCGCGAGGGCGACGAACGCGAGATCGCGCCTCCCTCCACCGCGTACGGCTTCCAGAAGCTGGCCGTCGAGTACTACGCGAAGGCCGCCTGGTCGCAGTACGGCCTGCCCTACACCATCGTCCGTCCGTTCAACTGCGTCGGCGCGGGCGAGCGGCACGCCCCGCACACCAGCACGTCCTCCGACGAGCAGCAGCGCATGGTGCGCGGACACGTCATCCCCGACTTCGTCGAGCGTGCGCTGCGGCGCGAGAGCCCGTTCCGCATCCTCGGCGACGGGAACCAGTACCGCACGTTCACCTCCGCCCGTGACATGGCCCGCGGCATCGTCATGGCCATGGAGTCGGACGCGGCGCACAACGAGGACTTCAACCTGTCCGGTCGCCACGGCTGCACGATCGCCGAACTGGCCCGGCTCGTGTGGGACCGGATCAACCCCGGGGAACCGTTCGCACTCCGGCGCGAGGAGGCCTTCCCCGACGACGTCCGTGTCCGCAGGCCGGACACCCGCAAGGCCGAGAAGGTCCTCGGCTTCGTCGCCGACACTCCGCTGGAGGTCATGCTGGACGAGGTCGTCGCGTGGGTGCGCGAGACCGAACTCGCGACGGTACGGCGATGATGAAGTCGGTCGACCTGGCCGGTGAGTTCTACGTCCACGACGGCTACGCCGGCGTCTCGGAGTACATCGTCCTCGGTCTCAGCAGGCTCGGGGTCCGGGTGAACCTGGTCCCGTTCAAACTGGAGACGGACGGCCTGTCGGCCGAGATGCTCGACATCGTGGCAGCCTCCGGCCCCCTCGGGACCGGCCCGCTGCTGTTCAACTCGTGGGTCCGCCCCGAACTGGAGCGGTACGCCGGCCGCCCCCACATGATCCACACCATGTGGGAGTCGAGCCGCCTCCCGGCGAGCTGGGTCGAGCCCCTGAACCGCGCACGCGTCCTGATGGTGCCGACCCGCTTCGTCGCCCGGATGTTCCGCGACAGCGGGATCACCGTGCCGATCGAGGTCACCCCCGACGGCGTCGACGCCGACGTGTACCCCTATGTCGCACGCCCGGCGCGGGAGACCTTCACCACGCTGGTCGTGGGCACCGTCGTACCGCGCAAGCACGTCGCCCAGGCGATCGAGGCGTGGCAGCTGGCCTTCGCGGACGAGCCCACCGCACGACTGGTCGTCAAGGCGCGGTTCGGCGCGGCGGGGCGCGGCGGGCTGACCTCGCGGGATCCCCGCGTCACGATCGTCGACGCGAACGAGCCGACCCGCGGCATCCTGCACTGGTACGAGCAGGCGGACGTGCTGCTCGCCCTGGGCAGCGAAGGGTTCGGCCTGCCCCTGGTCGAGGGCATGGCCACCGGACTGCCCGTCATCGCCCTCTCCTCCGAAGGCCAGGGCGACGTGTGCGAGGACGCCGGCGGCCTCGTCCTGCCCGTCTCGCCGTCGCACTGGGAGGACGTGTACGAACCCCACCTCGGCCACTGCGGTGTACGCGGCGTCCCGGACGTCGCCGAGGTGGCGCGGCACCTGCGGTGGGTGGCCGCCCACCGCGACGAGGCCCGGTCCCTGGGCCGTGCGGCATCGGACTGGGCGCACAAAGAGCGCGACATATGGCAGAAGCCGAAGGTGATGCTCGACGCCATGGAACACCATTGGCCTGAGTGAGTCGGCCATCCCGGACCGTGCCGCAATTCCGCCGAAGCGGAGGAAAGTCCGGTGTTTCGCGCTCCCCCGAAACCTATGTCATGCCCTTCTCGTCCCTCTCTATCTTCGAACTCGTCCGAAGCCGCAATGCCGGCCCTCGCGAAAGCGCCGGGCCGGCACGGGGGAAGAGAGGGAACATGCGTTTCACCGCGAAGATCGCAACGAGCACCGCTGCCGTCGCCATGATGGCGGGCACCTTCGCCGGCGTCAGCAGCGCACAGGAGTCGCCGTCGACCGGGGCGCCGCGGGGCGCCCGGGCGACGCTCGGCTCCGACTCCATCGACCTGGGCACGTCCTGGCGGGGCGCGGACGTCTGCGAGGTCGGGACGTCCGGGAAGGTGCGCTGCTGGGACGGCGACACCGCCGACACACCCGCGGAGAAGGCCGCTTTCGCCAAGCGGTACAAGTGCGAGAAGGGCTGGGTCTGCCTGTACGACAAGGCCAACCTCAAGGGCCGCATGCTGCGGTTCAACGACGGCGGGTGGAACAACCTCGGCCCTTACGGCTTCAACAACAAGACGTCCTCGGTCTGGAACCGCCAGAGCGGGATCGCCAGCAGGGCCTGGTTCTCCACCAAGAGCAGCGGCAAGGGCAAGCAGTGGTACTACGACCCCGGCAAGGTCAAGAAGATGGGCAAGTACAGCAACAAGGCGAACTCCGTTTATCCCTGATCGAGAGTTCCTCCTTTCGTGACGGCTCGCCGGTGCCTCCGGCGAGCCGTCACGGCCCACGCAATTCTTGAACGGGGAAGGAAAAGCACCATGCGATTCACCGCGAAAATCGTGACCACCACCGCTGTCGCCGCCCTGACCGTGGGCGGCCTTGCCGGTGCGGCCGAGGCGCAGGCGCCCACGCCGGTGCAGAGGGCCGAGTCCGCCCAGAAGGACCGGTGCAAGAAGGGCTGGGTCTGCCTCTACAGCGGCAAGCACTTCAAGGGGCGCATGCTGCGGTTCAACGCATCAGGGCATTGGATCAACCTCGTCGCGTACGGCTTCGGCAAGAAGACCTCCTCCTGGAAGAACAGGACGTCCGACACCGGCTACCTCAAAGGTCCCGGCGGTCCCGGGCTGAAGCTCAGGCCCGGTGCCTCGGACGGCGACATGGGACGGTTCGACAACTGGGCGACCAAGGCCTACATCTGAGCCGCACCACGCGGAGAGGGGCGTCGCCCGGCGGGGAGGCGACGCCCCTCTCCTCGCTCCGCACGTCCTACAGCGCGCCGCCGCTCAGCAGGTCCGCGCCCAGTTGCGTGAGGATGTGCCGGACCCGTTGGCGTTCCCGGACGCTGGCGACCAGTCCGGCGCGGCGCAGTACCGCCGCGTGCTCGCTGGCCGAGGAGAGCGACACCCCGGCGAGCCGGGCCAGCTCCGTAGTGGTGCAGGGATCCTTGAGCGTCTGCAGCACCGCGGCGCGGGTCTGCCCCAACAGGGGTGCCAGCCGGGAGTCCGGCGCGGTCGTCCGCTCCGGTACGGGCGCACGGGCCGGGTAGACCAGGACCGGGAGCAGGCGGTCGTCCACGAGGGCCACCGGCGTGCGGCGGCAGAAGTACGAAGGGACGAGGAGCAGTCCGCGCCCGCCGAGGCGCACGTCCCGGTCGACCGGGTAGTCGGCGCACAGCACCGAGGGCTCCCAGCGCACCACGGGCCGCAAGGTGTGCAGCATCGCCTCGGTCCCGGCGCGGCACTGGACCCCGGTGCGGTGCCGCCGGTCGGCCTCGACACGGGCCGTGACGTCCGGCCACACGGGTCCGAGAACGCGCTCGTGGTACCGGTACAGGGCCCGGCCCAGCCCGTGCAGCGTGTCGGCCTCGCCGTCGGCGAGTGACCGCGCCCAGGAGGGCAGCGCGTTGTCCCGCGCCAGCAGGGTGAGTTCGTCGCGCAGCCGGTGTCTCGGCGTGGAGAGCACGGCGTCGATCCCGCTGTGCAGCCCGCCCGAGGCGGCCGCGGGCGTGAGGAAGTCCGGGAAGTACCCGCGGGAGGGCATCAGCGGGGCCAGCACGCCCAGCGTCCGCCGCCGGTACGCCGGCGTCCAGCCGGCGGTGCCGGCCGCCCCGCTCCTTCCGCCTTCCTGGAGTTGGTGCATGCTCAGGACGATCTCCCACAGCGGGTCCGGCCGATCGGCGACCCTGGTCCGGGACAGATCTCCCCCCGTGAAGTGCATACGCAGCATGGCGTCCCCCGACGGTCCGCTACGGAATGGTCCTCTTCACGCTAGAAGTCACCGCACTCCGGGGCCAACGAGCACATTGCTCAACAACGGGCGCGGATTGTGCACGATGCTCAGGTGGTGCACGATGCCCGGTCGGTCCGCGCCGCGACGATGTCCAGGGCGTGGACGACGTCGTAGGTGCCGATGCCGGTGGTCAGCAGGTCCCGACCGAGCGCTTCCTCGACGGTGCGCAGATGGGCCCGGACCGTGTTGCGGCTGATGTCCAGATGCCGGGCGGCCCGCTGTGCGTCGGTATTGGCGTCGATCCATGCCTGAAGGGTGCGGCGGTGCCGGGCCTGGAGGGGGCCGAGGATCGTCCGGGCCCAGATGGCGGCGGCCTCGACGCCCATCAGGTCGTCGAGGGTGGGCCGGAGTTCGTGGTGGTCGGCCGCGATGTCGGCGCAGGAACTGCTCAGTGCGAGGGCCAGGTGGAAGGCGGCACGGCAGCGGACGTCGGCGAGATCCTGTCCGAGTGCCTGTTGCGCACGCCTGAGGTGCGCGGTGACGGTGTTGCGGCTGAGGCCGAGCAGCCGGGCCACGCCGGACCGGGGCACGTTCACGGCGAGGCGGCTGACGTCGACACTGACCTGCGGGACCGCGTCCAGCGGCCGCAGGAACGCGCGGGCCCAGGCGAGCGCGGGCCGCTGGGGCAGGACACCCGCCAGGGGCGTCCGGCCGTGGTAGAAGGCGACCCGGCCGGGCACGCCGGGTGCGGCGGCCAGCGCGTGGGCGGCCTGGCTGTAGGCCTCGGCGGCGGCGGTCAGGGGCTGGGCGCCGCTGACCCCCAGGGCGTAGCGCGGGTTGTCGTGCACGAGACGGCGCAGCGTCTCACCGAGTCCGCGCGCCTCGTCGCGCAGACCGCCTGCCTCCTCGCCCGGCCCTTCCTCATCGGCGACGAGGCAGATCAAGTGGTCCTTGAACACGGGGCAGTGCACCATCAGAGCCGTGCCGTGGTACCCGGAAGGATCCTGGTGGGCCAGCGCGATCCGGTCGCGGTGGTCCGTGGGACAGCGCAGCAGGTGCACGCGCAGCCGCTCGGCCTCCAGCAGCGGCGGCACGGCGCCGGTCGTCATCTTCCGGGCCAGCAGCGGGCCTCCCGCCAGGAGCCCGTGCAGTACGGCGAACCGCAGCTGACGTGCCTTGTCCTGGTAGCCGCGGCGCGTCCGGTCGCCGCACTCCGCGCGGCGCAGCAGGGCGAGCACACTGCCGGTGTGGGAGGTCAGCGCGAGGGTTTCCGGCGTCGGTTCGGACCGGCAGGTCACGACCAGAACCGGACGCGGCACGGACGGCCCGAGGGCCTCACAGCGTACGTGCAGCGCGCCGGACCGGGTCACGGCCGAGGTCAACTGCCCCTGGGACAGGCGCGCGAGCAGGGGAGCGAGCGGGCCCAACGCCGCGCGGGGAAAGTCCGCCGTGGCCGACTCGACCCTGCCCGCGTCGTCCGCGACCACCGCCGCCTGGACGCCCGCGCACCGGTGCAGCCAGTCGAGGATCCTGCGCGGGTCGGGCCCGGCCTCGCACGAGGCCTGACGCCGTGCCTCGCTCAGCAGTCCGCTCAGGCCCGCTTCCCGGTCCTCCTGCCGTACGTCCCCCACGGTGCCCCGTCCCCTCCGCCGGCGTTCCGTGCCCCGGCTCGACGCCGCTGGGTCACCAAAAGGTTCCCCGGTCACCAAAAAGTGCGTTCTTCCACGTCAGCGCCTGCCCTCTTACGGTTCCCGAGTAACCACCACAGAGCACACGGCACAAGGAGGCGGTCACCATGGCCATCACGCTGGTGAACCCCGAGGGACTCCCGCACGTCGACGTCTACCGGCAGGTTTCGGTCGCGTCCGGCACGAAGCAGGTCTTCGTCGCCGGGCAGGTCGCCGTGGACGCCGACGGGGCCACGGTCGGCGAGGGCGATCTGGCCGCGCAGGTCGAGCGGTGCTACCTCAACGTCGCCACCGCCCTGTCCGAGGTCGGCGCCACCGTCGACGACCTGGCGAAACTGACCGTGTACGTCGTCGACTGGACCCCCGACAAGATGCCCCTGTTCCTGGAGGGCGTGGCCCGTGCCGCCGCGCGGCTCGGCACCACGCCCGTCCCGCCGGGCACCCTCATCGGCGTCGCCGCGCTGGCCGCGCCCGCGTACCTGGTCGAGATCGAGGCGACGGCGGTCGTCGACTGACCCGCCGCCGCGCGGTCCCCGCCCCGCTCCCCCGAACAGGTGGATCTCCGCACCGCTCATTGGTCCATGCCACTGACGCGCCGCAGGCGGTGGGGCCGCCTCTGGCGAAAACCTGGTGTTGACCCGCCGGGACCGGTGCTGACATGGGAAATCCCGCCTCCTGGGCATGATTGACGGATCGTCGGAGAGCCGGTACCACTGACGCACGCCCGGCCCCGCACGCCCCGTCACGCTTGATCGGCCCAGGAGTCCCAGGAGGCTGCATTGCGAGGATCCGCCAACGCCCCCACCGCGTCCGCACGCAGACGCACCGTCAGGACGGCGGGCGCCCTCGCGTCGGCCGGCCTGCTCGTCCCGCTGCTCGGCGCCGCTCCACCGTCGAACACTCCCCCGTCGGCCGCCGCCTCGGGGCTGCAGGGCGCCTTCGCGTCCGCCGCCTCCGAGTACCACGTGCCGCAGAGCGTGCTGCTCGGCGTCTCGTATCTGCAGTCCCGCTGGGACGCGCACGGCGGGGCGGCCAGCGTCACCGGCGGCTACGGCCCCATGCATCTCACCGACGCGCGCACCGCGCTGGCCTCCGCCCCGCACCACGGCGAGGGCAAGGAGGACCCGCGCGGCGACACCTCGCGCCCGGCCGCCCCGCCGAAGACCGAGGTGCCGGACGAGTCCGAGATCCCCGCACGTCTCCGCACGCTGCCCCGCGCGGCCGAGCTGACCGGCCGGTCCGCCGAGGAGCTGCGCACCGACCCGGCGGCGAACGTCGAGGGCGGCGCGGCCCTGCTCGCCGCGGCCCAGAAGAAGCTCGGCAGGCCGCTGACCTCCGATCCCGCCGACTGGTACGGCGCCATCGCCCGCTTCTCCGGCGCGGACGACGAGGCCACCGCGGCGACGTACGCCAACGACGTGTTCGCCGTCATCCGCGACGGCGAGCGGCGCACCACGGACGCGGGGCAGCGCGTGACGCTCGCGCCGCGGCGCGGCCTGCGGCCGGACGCCTCGCAGGTCGAGCGCATGGGTCTGCGGAAGGCCGCGGCGGGCGAGACGGAGTGCCCGAAGACCGTGTCGTGCGAGTGGATCCCGGCGCCGTACGAGGAGTTCAAGGATCCCAACGGAAATCCCGACTACGGCAACCACGACCTGTCGGACCGGCCCAAGAGCCAGAGCATCGACTCGATCGTCATCCATGACACCGAGGGCAGGTGGGAGGGCGTCCTGAACCTGGTCCAGGATCCCACCTACGTGTCGTGGCAGTACACGCTGCGCTCCACCGACGGCCACATCGCCCAGCACGTGAAGGCCAAGGACGTCGCCTGGCACGCGGGCAACTGGTACGTGAACGCCAAGTCGATCGGCCTGGAGCACGAGGGCTTCCTCACCGCGCCCGACACCTGGTACACGGAGGCGATGTACCGCTCCTCGGCGCGTCTGGTGAAGTACCTCGCCAAGAAGTACGACATCCCGCTGGACCGCCAGCACATCCTCGGCCACGACAACGTGCAGGGCACGGTGACGTCGTCGATCCCGGGGATGCACACGGACCCGGGCCCGTACTGGGACTGGCAGCACTACTTCACGCTGCTCGGCAAGCCGTTCAAGCGGACGGCGGGGCCGAACGGCGGTGTGGTGACGGTGGCGCCCGAGTACGCCAAGAACCAGCCGGAGTACACGGGTTGCGCCAAGCCCGGCGAGACGTGCGTGCCACACGGTTCGGGGGCGGTGCGCGTCCACACCGAGCCGCGTGACGACGCGCCGCTGATCAAGGACATCGGCAAGCGGCCCGGCGGCCAGGACTCCACGATCGACGTGAACGACACGGGCGCTCGGCTGTCCACCGGCCAGCAGTACGCGGTCGCCGAGCGCAGGGGCGACTGGACGGCGGTCTGGTACCTCGGCCAGAAGGCCTGGTTCAAGAACCCGAAGAAGCAGCCCACCGCCGTCGACGCGAAGGGCCTCGTAGTGACCCCGAAGGCCGGCGCGAGCGAGGTCCCGGTGTACGGGCGGGCCTACCCGGAGAAGGAGGCCTACCCGGCGGGCGTGCCGGTGCAGACGGTCTCCCCGCTGCCGTACAAGATCCTCGCGGGTCAGAAGTACGTGATCGGCGACAAGGTGCCGGGCGAGTACTTCTACTCCCCGACGTTCGACACCGCGCCGCACAAGGTGGTGCGCGGCAAGGACATGTACTACGTCATCCAGTACGGGCACCGTGTCGGCTACGTCCGGGCGGCGGACGTAGAGGTGGTGCCGTCGGGCAAGTAGGACACCGCCAGGGACAGTCGGGTCCGGGTCTGCGTGGGGGCAGGCCCGGGCCCGACGTACGATCTCGGGGAATCTGGAGGTGCACGGTGGAGGATCACGTGCGTTCGCGCGTCTCGGCGTACGCCGTGGCCACCGCGCGGGACGAACTGCTGCTGACGCGGCTCTCGGACGCCTCGCCGGTGTTCGAGCCGGGACTGTGGCATCTGCCGGGCGGCGGGATCGACCCCGGCGAGCAGCCCCGCGAGACGTTGACGCGCGAGCTGTACGAGGAGACCGGTCTCGAAGTCCTCGACGCGCGCCTGGTCGACGCCCGGTCGTACGCGGCCCGCAGGCTCGGCGTCAGCTGGCATCTGGTGGGCCTGTTCTACGTCGTCGAGCTCGCGCCCGGCCCCGTCCGGGTCGCCAAGGCCGACGACTCCACGTCAGCGGTCGCCTGGCTGCCCCTGTCCGACCTGGACGAGTCGATGCTCTCCCCCGCCGCCGTCGACGGTCTCGGGATGATCGCCGCCGCGCGGGCGGTCCCCTCCTGAGCCGTAGGTGTCGTACGTGTCGTACGACGGTTGGCGCTCCGGAGCGCCGTCGCGGCGCGCCTGGTGGCTGACGGCCAGCAGGAGGGCGATCAGCAGCCAGTTGGCGACCATGGACGAGCCGCCCTGGGCGAGGAACGGGAGCGCCTTTCCGGTGAAGGGCATCAGGCCGGTCACGCCCGCCGTGATGATGAAGACCTGGAAGGCGAGGACCACCGACAGGCCCGCCGCGAGCAGCTTGCCGAAGGGGTTGCCGCAGGCGATCGCCGTACGGAAGCCGCGCGCGACGAGCAGCGCGTAGAGCATCAGGACCGCCATCGTCCCGGCGAGGCCCAGTTCCTCGCCGATGGTGGTGAGGATGAAGTCGCTGCGCCCGGCGAAGCCGATGAGCTCGGGGTGCCCCTGGCCCAGGCCCGTGCCGGTCACGCCTCCGCTGCCGAAGCCGAACAGGGCTTCGGCGGCCTGGTCCGAGACCAGGCCCGCGGGGCGCTGGTCGGCGGGCAGATAGATGTCGAAGGGGTGCAGCCAGGCCACGATCCGGCCGTGGACGTGGGGTTCGGACGCGCCGACGGCGGCGGCCCCCACCAGGGTCATGGCGATGCCGCAGGCCACCCAGCCGGTGCGTTCGGTGGCGATGTAGAGCAGGGCGACGAAGACGCCGAAGAAGAGCAGCGACGTGCCGAGGTCCCGCTCGAAGACCAGGATCAGCAGGCTCAGGAGCCACACCGTGACGATCGGGCCGATCTGCCGGCCGTGCGGCAGCGTCATGCCGAGGACGCGGCGCCCGGTGCAGGCGAGACCGTCCCGGTGGAGCACCAGGAAGCCTGCGAAGAACACCACGATGCCGACCTTCGCGAACTCGCCGGGCTGGAAGGAGAGCGGGCCGAGGTACACCCAGCGCTTGGCGCCGTAGGTGTCGCCGGGGAAGAACGCGGGCGCCATGAGCAGGACCAGGGACGCCGCCATGGTGACGTAGAGGTAGCGCTGCAACTGCCGGTAGTCCCGCAGCGCCCACAGCACGACGACCGCGGCGGCCACCGCGAGGACGGTCCACAGGAGCTGGCCGCCGCTCGCTGGCGCCGAGTCGAAGCGCTTGGCGTAGGCGTGGTCCAGGCGCTGGATCAGGACGAGGCCGAGGCCGGTGAGGAGGAAGGCGAGCGGCAGGACGAGCGGGTCGGCGTACGGCGCGAAGCGGCGGACCGCGAGGTGGGCGACGAGGCCGAGACACAGCTGCGAGGCGGCGAATCCGGCCAGCCCGGCGGGGAGTTCGCCCGTGAGCGCGAGACCGGCGACGGCGTAGCCGTAGACGACGATCGCGAGGGCGAACGCGAGGAGCAGTGCCTCGGTACGGCGGGCGTTCAGGGGGCGGCGGGACGCGACGGCGGGGCGGGCGTTCAGTCCACGCACGGCACACCTCCTCCGGAGACCTTCGGTTCGGCGGACGTGGCGCCGGACGAGCCGCCCTTGGCCCCGGAGCCCGACGGCGCCGCGCCCGACGGTGCCGTCTGCTCCCGGACCCGGCGCCGCACCAGGTCGCGGTCGACGATGTTCACGTCCTCGCCGCGGTGCTTGGCGAAGCGCTCCACCGGCAGCGTGGTGAACTCGACCTTGCCGCCGGTGAGGTTCTTGGCCTGTGCGACGAAGGAGAAGACGCCCCAGCCCTTGTCGAGGACGACGTTGTCCTTCACGACGTCCTTCAGGTCGAGCAGCCGGGCGGGGTTGGTCAGGGTGCCGACGCTGTTCGCCTGGTGCAGGGCCGACGCGAGGAACGCCTGCTGCCGGCGGGTGCGGTCCAGGTCGCCGCGCTCCAGGCCGTGCCGCTGGCGTACGAAGGCGAGCGCCTCCTGACCGTTCAGCTTCTGCCGTCCCGCCGGGAAGTCGGCGCCGGAGTAGCGGTCCTTGACCGGCTTGTTGAGGCAGACCTCGACGCCGTCGAGGGCGTCGGCCAGGCGGTAGAACCCGGCGAGGCCGACCTCGGCGAAGTGGTCGACGGGGACGCCGAGGAAGTCGCGCACGGTCCTGATCTGCGACGTGCGCCCGGCTTCCCGCCCCGCGTGCTCCAGCTTCTTCCGGTCCGTGACGCCTTGACCGCGCAGCCGCTCCTCCTCCGCGGCCTTCGCGAGACCGTACGCCTTCTTGATCTTGTCCTTGCCGTGGCCCGGTATGTCGACGAGGTCGTCGCGCGGGATCGAGAAGCCCTTGACCTTGCCGCCGTCGGCGGGGACGTGCAGCAGGATCAGGGTGTTGGCGTTGTAGCCGCCGATCTCGGAGCTGCCCGCGTGCAGCTTCTTCAGCACGTCGGACGGGAGGTCGTCGCCGTCCTGGTCCTTCCGGGTGTCGAGGCCGATGAGCAGGATGTTGGTCGAGCCGTCCTTCGACTTGGGCGCGTCGGCGCCGAGGGCGGACGACGAGCCGATGCTGTCGATCTCGCGGTACAGGTACCAGGCCGCGGCACCGCCGCACATGACGAGGACGGCGGTGAGGATCAGGACCGTACGGCCGATCCGGGCCCTGCGCGACGGCCGCCGCTGGTGCGCCGGCCGGGAGCGCGCGCGGTGTCGTCGGGAGCGGTGGCCGGCTGCGCGGTGCTGGGGCTGGGGCATGGGGTCGATCCTCGGCGCCGCTTCCTGAACGGATCCTGAGGATCCGGAAGGCGCCTTCAGGAACGGGCCGGGTCCCGGCCGGGCTCGGTCAGGAGCGCGCGGCGGGCAGCCGCAGGACCAGCCGCGCACCACGTGTGCTCGGCTCGACCCGCAGCGTGCCGCCGTGCGCACGGGCGATCTCCCGCGCGATGGCGAGACCGAGGCCGGTGCCGCCGCTGGCGCGGTTGCGGTCCGCCTCCAGACGGGCGAACCGGTCGAAGACCTTCTCGGCCGCCTCGGGCGGGATGCCGGGACCGTCGTCCGCCACTTCGAGCACGGCGGTGCCGGTCGCCGGGTCGGTCGTGGCGGTGACGCGGACCTCGGAGTCCGCGAAGCGCCGGGCGTTGTCGAGCAGGTTCGCGAGCAGCCGCTCCAGCTGTCCGGGGTCGGCCCGCACGAGCACCGGGTCGGCCGCGTCGAGCGTCAGCGGTACGCGGGACGAGCGCCGCCGGGCGATCTTCTCGGCGGCGAGCAGCGACAGGTCGACGAGCCGCGGGGTCGGCGGCTGCTGGGCGTCGAGGCGGGCGAGGAGCAGCAGGTCGGCGGCGATGCGCTCCAGTCGTACGGTGCTGTCGAGGGCCTGTCCGAGCGAGGCGGCCGTCTCGGGCGGCGGCTCCTTGAGCAGGGCGAGTTCGAGTTCGGCGCGGGCCGCCGCGATGGGGTTGCGCAGCTCGTGCGAGGCGTCGGCGACGAACTGGCGTTGCCGGGTCACCGAGCGCTCCAGGCGTTCCAGGGTGTCGTTGACGGTCCTGGCGAGGCGGGTCATCTCGTCCTGGCCGCCGGGCGCGGGCACCCTGCGGCCGAGCCGGTCGGCGGTGACGGCCGCGAGTTCCCTGCGGATCACCTCGACGGGGCGCAGCGCGGCTCCCGTCACGGCCCAGGCGATGAGGCCGGTGAGCAGGACGACGAGCGGGCCGCCGACCAGGACGGTGACGCCGAGGGCCCGTTCGGCGTCGGTCACGGCGTCGAGCACGGTCAGGGCGTAGACGTAGCGCTCGCCCTCGGGCGACGGGGTGCGGACGACGGCGATGACGCTGGTGTGGGCGGCCAGGGCGGGGGCGGCCGCGAAGTCCCGTACCGCGGAGTCGTCGCCGGGTCGCGGCCGGAAGTCCGCGAGGGCGGCGGCGCGCGCGGCGGGACGGGGTGCGGTGCTGGCCAGCGGGTCGCCCCGGTCGTCCAGGACGAGCAGGGCGTCGACCCCGCCGGCCGGTTCAGGGAGGTCGCCGCGGAGCCGGCCGGGATTGGCGACGATGTCGGCGGCGGCCTGCCGGGCGGCGAGTTCGGTGCGGGCGGCGGCGCTGTCCATGAGGTTGCCGCGCAGCGCGACGTAGAGCCAGCCGCCGCCGATGGAGAGCGCCACGACCATGATCAGGACGGCCGCCGCGGTGGCGCGGGCGCGCAGGGTGCGGGGCAGACGGGGCCGGAACCGGGCGGGCAGGCGAGGGCGCGGCCGTCCGGACAGCGGCGGCCGGGCCGGGCCGGGGCGGTCAGGGGACATCGGGGGCCAGCCGGTAGCCGACGCCGCGCACGGTGCGGATGGTGTTGCGGCCGAACGGCGCGTCGATCTTCTTGCGCAGGGAGCTGACGTACACCTCGACGATGTTGGGGTCGAGGTCGGCCGGCGAGTCCCAGACCTCGTCGAGGATGTCCTGCTTGGAGACGGCGCCGCCCTCCGCGGCCAGCAGACAGCCGAGCACCTCGACCTCCCGGGCGGTCAGCTCGACCGTCTCCTCGCCGCGCTTGCACAGCCGGGCCACGACGTCGAGCGTCAGATCTCCGACCTGGAGGGTCGCGAGCCGCTCACGTCCGGCCCGGCGGCCGAGGGCGCGCAGCCGGGCGAGCAGGACGACGAGCGAGAAGGGCTTGGTCAGATAGTCGTCCGCGCCCGCGTCGAGCCCGTCGGCCTCGTCGTACTCGCCGTCCTTGGCCGTGAGGATGAGAACGAGGGCCTGCTCGCCGAGGTTGCGCATCCGGCGGCAGACCTCCAGCCCGCTCAGTCCGGGCAGCATCAGGTCCAGCACGACCACGTCGTAGCCACCGGTCAGCGCCAGCTCCAGGCCCGTGGGCCCGTCGTGGGCGACGTCCACCCAGTGGCCGTCCGAGGAGATGGCGCGGCGCAGGGTGTCGGCGAGTGCGTGCTCGTCTTCGATGACCAGGATCTTCACGGCTCAAATATCACATACGGAGAAAATAGGACGGCAACCGCCTGCTCGGGACGAAGCGGCCGACCTCCGGGCGGTGACACCCGTCCCCCTGCGGCCCGGCACCCGAGGCGGCCCGAACCTGAAGGCGTCCTCAGCCTGCTCAGGTTCCCCTCAGCCACCGCCCGCGAGGGTGGAGAGGCGGCGCGACACGGCGCCGCCCGAGGAAGTGAGGAGGTGGTCGTCGTGCTCTACGGCGACCCTCCCAGTCGCGCGCCCCGCCGTTCCCGGCGCCTCCGCGCACCCCCACCCGTCCCCCGGGCCCTCCCCGCGCCGCGTTCGTGCGGCCCGCCGCGGGCCCGCACACCTTCCGGGTCATCCCATGTCGAAGCTCCGCCAGTTCCCCTCCCGCGGCGCCGTGCGCGTCGCCCGCCTGCGCCCCGTCGACCTCCTCGTCCTGCTCGGCGTCGTCGCGGTCTTCTACCTCGTCGTCCGGGTCGGCGCGTCGGCCGACCGGCCCTTCGACGCCGGCCGGCCCCCGGCCGTCTCCACCGATCCGGGCGAGCTGCCCTCCTACGCGGCGCACTCCCTGCTCCGGATGTTCGCCGGTCTCGTGCCCGCCGTGCTCTTCACCTTCGTCTTCGGCACCTGGGCCGCCCGCTCGCGGCGTGCCGCCAAGGTGATCGTCCCGGCGATCGACATCCTCCAGTCGGTACCGGTCCTGACCTTCCTGAGCATCACCGTCACCGGCTTCATCGCGCTGTTCCCCGGCTCCACGCTGGGCCTCGAACTCGCCTCCGTGTTCGCCGTGTTCACGGCCCTGGTGTGGAACATGGCGATGGCCTTCTACCAGTCGCTGATCACCCAGTCCAAGGATCTGGACGAGGCGGCCCGCCTGATGCGTCTCACGCGCTGGCAGCGGTTCTGGAAGGTGGACGTGCCCAGCGGCATGATCGCCCAGGTCTGGAACGGCATGATCAGCTTCGGCGCGGCGTGGTTCGCGCTCTCCGCCTCCGAGACGATCAGCGTGCACGGCCGCGACAACGGGCTGCCGGGGGTGGGTTCGTACGTGGCCCGGGCGCTGGACAACGGAGAGGGTGCGCGCGTCGCGCTGGCCGTCGTGGTGATGGTCGCGATGGTCGTCTCCGTCAACTTCTTCTTCTGGCGGCCGATCACGGCCTGGGCGGAGCGGTTCCGCACCGAGGACTGCGAGATCGCCGAGCAGCCCCGCAGCCGGTTCCTGGACCTGCTGCGCCGCTCCACCCTGCCCGCGCGGCTCGGCCGGATCCTGCGCCCGGCCGGCGAGCGCGTCGACCGCGCCATGCGCGTGCTCGGCACGAGCCCCGGGCGCCTGCGCCACGACCCGGTCCGCCGCAGGCGCGGGGACGCCGTCTTCCACGTCCTGTACGCGGCGGCCGTGGCGCTGGTCCTCTGGCGGGCCTGCGCGTACCTCCTGGCCAACGTCCCCGTCGGCGAGATCGGGCACGCGGCCTGGCTCGCGCTGATCACGTACGGCCGCGTCATGGTCCTCGTGGTGTTCTCCACGCTGGTGTGGGTGCCGATCGGCGCCTGGATCGGCATGAACCCCAAGGTCAACCGGATCGCGCAGCCGGTAGTCCAGGTCCTCGCCTCCTTCCCGTCCAACTTCCTCTTCCCGCTCGCCGTCGTGGTGCTCGGCGCCTCCGGCATCTCCCTGAACTGGGGCGCGATCGCGCTGATGGCGCTGGGCGCCCAGTGGTACGTCCTCTTCAACGTGATCGCCGGCGCCAGCTCCATCCCCGGCGACCTGCGCGAGGCCGCCGACGACCTGGGCCTGCGCGGCCGGCTGCGCTGGAAGAAGCTGATCCTGCCCGCGGTCCTCCCCTCGTACACGACGGGCGCGCTCGCGGCGTCCGGCGGGGCCTGGAACGCCTCGATCCCGGGCGAGCTCGTCAGCTACGGCACGACGACGCTCACCGCCGTCGGCATCGGCGCCTACATCACCCAGGCCACCGACTCCGGGGACTTCGCGCGCAACTTCCTCGGCGCGGTCCTCATGAGCGTCTACGTCGTGATCATCAACCGGCTGCTCTGGCGCCGTCTGTACGCCTTCGCCCAGCGGCGCTGCGCGCTGTGAGCCCGCCCGGTCCCCCTGGCCCCTCCGGTCACTCGGACCCTGGCCCCATTTCCCACCGCCCCTGGCCCCCTTTCCCACCGCCCCACATGTGAGGAGCGACCCCATGAACGCCCCCGTCCTCGCGGCCACGGACGTCATCACCGTCCGCGGACTGCACAAGCACTTCACCGCACCCTGCGGCGACCCGCTGCCCGTCCTCCACGACATCGACCTCACCCTGCGCGAGGGCGAGATCGTCGCTCTCCTCGGCAAGTCCGGGTCCGGCAAGTCCACGCTCCTGCGCCATGTCGCCGGGCTTCTCGCGCCGTCCGGCGGCACCGTCCACTACCGGGGCCGGCCGGTGGAGGGCCCCAACCCGGGCACGGCCATGCTCTTCCAGTCCTTCGCCCTGATGCCCTGGCTGACGGTCCAGCAGAACGTCGAACTCGGCCTCCAGGCCCGGGGAGTCGGTCCCGCCGAGCGCCGTGAACGCGCACTGCGGGCGATCGACATGGTCGGGCTCGACGGCTTCGAGAACGCGTACCCGAAGGAGCTCTCCGGCGGCATGCGCCAGCGCGTCGGCTTCGCCCGCGCCCTCGTCGTGGAGCCGGACGTGCTCCTCATGGACGAGCCGTTCTCCGCGCTCGACGTCCTCACCGCGCAGACCCTGCGCCATGAGCTGCTCGCGCTGCTCAAGCGTCCCGAGAGCCCCACCCGCACCGCTCTGTTGGTCACCCACTCCATCGAGGAGGCCGTGCAGCTCGCCGACCGCATCCTCGTCCTCGGCACGGACCCCGGCACCATCCGGGTCGAGCTGCGGGTCGATCTGCCCCGGCCCCGCAACCGCCACACCCGCGGCTTCGAGGCCCTCGTCGAGGACGCCTACGAGTCGCTGACCGGCGAGCGCGCCGAGCTGCCGCCCACCCTCGGCACGCACGACCCGCTGCGGGCGGCGCCGCCCCTGCCGCACGCCGACGTGGAGCAGCTCACCGGGCTCCTCGACGAACTGGACGAGCGGGACGGTGCCGTCGAACTGGCCGTCATCGCCGACGCGTTGTCCTACGAGGTCGACGACCTGATGCCACTGGTCGAGGCGGCCGGGATGCTCGGCTACGCGCGCGTGGAGACCGGCACGCTGCGTCTGACGGCCACCGGCCGCGGCTTCGCGCGGGCCGACATCCTCACCCGCAAGCACCTCTTCGCGGCCGCCGTGCTCGCGAACGTCCCCCTCATCGCCACGATCCGCACGCTCCTGACCGCGTCCGACGGCGGGCGCCTGCGGGAGCAGCACGTCACGGACCGCCTGCGCGGGAACTGCGCGGAGGACGTCGCCCGGCAGCAGCTCGTCGTCGCGGTCACCTGGGGGCGTTACGCCGAGCTCTACGAGTACGACGCGCGGGATCGCGTCCTGCTGCTGCCGAGCGAGGACCGGAGCGCGGGAGGCGCACGATGACCGCGTCCTTCCTGTGTGCCGCGCTGCTCGGCGCCTCGGTCGCGGCCGTCGGGTTCGGGTGCGTCGGCTGGGGCCCTTCGTGGCGGCGGGTGGGCGGCGGCCTCGGGAAGGGACCGCTCTGACGATGCGTATCGCCCTGCCCGCGTTCCTGCTCGCCGTGGTGCTGGTCTTCCCGGGACTCGTGCCGAACGCGCCCGGCCATCTGGGCAGCCTGACCGAGACGGCGCTGCCGTGGTTCGGCCTCGGTGTGCCGCTGCTGCTGATGTGGGCGGCGGCGCGCCGCTCCCTCAAGGGGGCGGTGGCCGTGCTGGCGCCCGCGCTGGCCTGGACCGTCGTGTTCGGCCCCGCCGTCGCCGCCGGACAGGGCTCCGGCCGGCCCGACTTCCAGGCCCTGACCCTCAACGTCGGCGGGGACCGTACCGCTCCGGGCGACGTCGCCCGCGAGGTGAAGGCCATCGGCGCCGACGTCGTGACGCTGCAGAAGGTGCCCCGGCCGGCGATGCGGGCGTACGAGGAGGCGCTGCGGGCCGCCTATCCGCACCACGTGGCGAGCGACACGATCGGCCTGTGGTCCCGCTATCCGCTGCGCGACGTCGAGCGGCTCGGCCTGGGCGGCGCCTGGCCGCACGCGATCCGTGCCGTGGCCCGTACGCCGGGGGGCGACGCGGCGGTCTACGCGGTGCGCCTGCCGTCCGTGCGCGTCGGCGTCACCAAGGGGTTCGCCGTGGCGCAGCGGGACGCGAGCGCGGCACGGCTGGCCGAGCGCGTCGCCCGGGACCCGACCCCGCGCGTGCTGCTCCTGGGCGACCTCAACGGCAGCCTGCGCGACCGGGGTCTCGCGCCGCTGACGCACGGGTTGCGGTCCACCCAGGAGGGGGCGGGGCACGGCCTCGGTTTCACCTGGCCCGCCGCGTTTCCCGTCGTCCGCATCGACCACGTCCTGGTGCGCGGCCTGGAACCGACCGGCACCCGGGTGCTCCCCGACCTCGGCAGCGACCACCGCCCGGTCCTCACCGGGCTGCGCGGCGGCGGATGAGCCCCGGTCCGCGTCTGCCCAGAGGGCGAAAGTCCCTGCCTTTACGGACCTTCGCCCACCGGATCCGCCTCGGCGACCTGTGACGCTCTAGTTGGTGCCGAAAGATCATTTTCTGTCCCGTCAACGCACGTGCCGTCCCCGGACGTTGCGTACGGGACGCCGCACGGAAAGGCGACCACGATGGCCCCGCCCCACGACCCGCGCAAGCACGGTTTCCTGCCCTCGCGGCCGCCCGCGCCCCGGCTCTCCGGCGCCTGGACGGAGCTGGACGTCCTGGCGCGGGCCGCCGCCTCGGCACCGGCGAGGGAGGACGCCCGCCTGCTGGTCGAACGGGCGGCCCGCACCGGCGAGTTGGCGCTGCTGCGGGCGCGCGTCGCACGGCTGCCGCAGCACCGGGCCGAGGCCGCCGCGATGCGCGTCGCGGTCACGGTGGCGGCCTGCGGCTGGACCGACCTGGACCCGCGGGCGCCCCTGTCCCGCCGTGCCGCGCACGAGGACTTCCTCGACCTGTGGGCGGCGCTGACGCACCGGGCCGAGCACCAGCAGTTCGTGGCACTGTCCACGCTGTCGCTGCTGAACTGGACTCCGGAGCGCAAGCCGGGCCGGAGCGTGCCCGCGGACCAACTGGCCCGCTCCGAGGCGCTCGTGCCCATCGTCCGATGGGCGCCGCCGGACCGGCCGCTGTCCCGGCTCGACCACCTCATGCTCGCGGCCGTGCGCCTGGAGGCCCACGGCATCTGGCTGTGCCGGCTCGCGGACACCCTGGCGGGCCGCGCCCCGGGCGACGAGGCGGTCGGGGCCGCGCTGGGCCGTCTGGCCCGCATCCAGCGGTGCCTGCGGGGACAACTCCGGCAGGAGGAGGGGGCGCTGGCCTTCGCCCCGGCCTCCGGGCAGCAGCGCGCCGTGCTCGGGGCCCTCGCCGAACAGGGGGCGCTGGAGCCGCCGGTCCTGCTGACCGCCGACGCGGTCCTCGGCATGGGCGGCCGCCTCGGTGGCGGCAGCCGCCACCAACTGCGCCGCCACCTCCCCGACCGCCATCGCGCCCGGCTCGCCGCCCTGGACCGTCACAGCGCGGGCGTCAGGACCCTCGCCCACCGCCGCGGACCCGACGCGGACGCCTACCGCGAGGCCCAGGAGTCACTGGTCGCCCTGCGCCGGACGTACACGCGGCTGGTGCACACCGCCATGGGGACGGAAGCGGCGGGGGCGGGGCCAAGAACGGTCCCGCGCACGCCCCGGCCACCTCGCACCCGGCCCCCACGCACCCAGCCGGCCCCGCCCGCCCCCGCCGGGATCGCCGTGTGACCTGACTCACAGCGGCAGACTGTCACGATCGGCCGGTCCCGGGTGTCTCGATGCTTGTCCGCGGGACCGAGCAGAGAGGAGCCGGGTGTGACCGAGGACGCCGAGGGCGCGCGGAGCGCCGGGAGCGAGCGGGGCGCGACGGCGGCGGGGGACGCCGGAGGGGCGCAGGCCGCCGGAGGGGCGCGGGACGCCTTCACCGAGCACCGTCCGCTGCTGTTCACCATCGCGTACGAAATGCTGGGCAGCACCGTCGACGCGGAGGACGTGCTCCAGGAGAGCTATCTCCGCTGGAGCGCGGTCGACCCCACCACGGTGGAGCACCCCCGCGCCTATCTGGTCCGTGTGGTCACCCGGCAGTCGCTCAACCACCTGCGCGCGGTCAAGGCGCGACGCGAGGAGTACGTCGGCTCCTGGCTGCCCGAGCCCATCCGCACCGCGCCCGAGGTGAGCGACGACGCGATTCTCGCCGAGTCGGTGTCGATGGCGATGATGCTCGTCCTGGAGACGCTGGCCCCGACCGAGCGCGCGGTGTTCGTGCTGCACGACGTGTTCGGCTACACCCACGGCGAGATCGCCGCCTCGGTAGGCAGGTCCGAGACCACCGTCCGGCAGATCGCCCACCGGGCACGCCGGCACGTCCACGCGCGGCGCCGCCGCTTCGAGCCCGACTCCGCGGCGGCCCGCGAGGTCGTCGAGCGGTTCCTCCGTGCGGCGACGACCGGCGAGATCCAGGCGCTCATGGACCTGCTGGCGCCCGACGTCGTGCAGATCTCCGACGGCGGCGGAAAGGTGTCCGCGGCCCGCCGCCCGATCACCGGCCGCGACGACGTCGCCCGGTTCCTGCTCGGCGTGGCCCGCACCAGCCTGACCGCGACGACCCGCGTCGAGCACGCCACGTACAACGGCATGCCCGCGGCGCGCTGCCTCACCGACGGCGCGCTCGACTGGCTGCTCGCCTTCGACATCCACGACGGACGGATCAACTGCCTGTACGTCGTGCGCAATCCGGACAAGCTGCACCGCTGCGACGCGGTACGCCCCCTCGACCGAGGAGATCACCAGCCATGGAAACCATGACCGTCGAGCGCACCGTCCACGCCCCGATCGACGACGTGTTCGCCTGGCTCACCACGACCACGAACTACACCCGCTCGCCCCTGGTGGTGCGCTGCCGGCTGGCCCGGCGCGGCCAGGGCGCGCCCTACGGCGTCGGCGCGGTGCGCAGTCACCTCTGGCTGATCGGCTGGTTCCGGGAGCGGATCACCCTCTACGACCCGCCGTTCGCCACCGAGTACGTCGTCGACCGCAGCGTCCCGCCGGCCCGGCACGAGCTCGGCCGCATGACGTTCACCGAGGCCGACGGCGCCACCCTGGTGCGCTGGACCACCCGCGCCGAGATCCCCGTACCGCTGATCGGCCCCTTCCTCACGCGGCGCCTGGCACGCCCCGTCATCACGCGCTCGTTCGGCAACATCCTCGACGCCGCCGACGCGGCGCTGGCCCCGCGCGGCGAGCGCCCCCTGTCACCGAGCGAGTGACGCCCCGGCACAGACGTCCACATTCACCTCAACTCCCTTCTCGGCACGGGCCGTTCACCGTCACCACACCAACAGGACGCGTTACCTCCTGGTAAGTCGTCACACGGGCACCGCACACTCCCCCTGCCCCACTCCCCGCCCGTGAAGGAGCCTCACGTGGTCACGTCCCGCAGAATCCGCCCGGCGGCGCTCACGTCCGCCCTGGCGCTCGTGGCACTCATCGGTGTCGCCGCGCCGGTCCAGGCCGGTGCCGCCCCGTCCGCCGCGCCGCCCGCCGTCACGCCCCGGGCGGAGACCCCCGCGCTGCACGACGACACGGCGGGCGGTGACGCCGACGCGGACGACCCGGCGATCTGGCGCAACGCCGCCGACCCGGACCGCAGCCTGGTGATCGCCACCGCCAAGCAGGGCGGTCTGCGCGTGTACGACCTGGCCGCCCGCGAGGTGCAGTCCCTGCCCGCGCCCGCCGCACCCGGACCCGACCACGCGCCCGGCCGCTTCAACAACGTGGACCTCGTCCACGGCCTGCGCCTGTCGACGGGCCGCGCCGACCTCGCGGTGACCAGTGACCGGGGCGGCGACCGGCTCCGCTTCTACCGCATCGCCCCCGACGGCCGCCGCGCTCCCCTCACCGACGTCACGGACCCGGCGGCCCCGCCGGTCTTCTCGTCCTCCCAGGAGGAGATCGACGAGCAGCGCACCGCGTACGGGCTCGCCACCTGGACCGACAAGGCCACCGGCCGCTCCTACGCCCTGGTCAGCCGGCGCGAGCGCACCAGCATCGCTCTCCTGGAGCTCACCCCGACGGCGAACGGCACGGTCGGCTACCGCAAGGTCCGCGGCCTCGACCTGCCCGCCGACTTCCGCCTGCCGAACGGCACTTCGTGGCGGCCGTGCGCCGAGCCGGGCGAACTCCCCCAGGTCGAGGGCATGGTCGTCGACCCGGCCGACGGCACGCTGTACGCGGGCCAGGAGGACGTCGGGATCTGGCGACTGCGCGCCGATCTGACCGGCACGCCGAAGCTCGTCGACAAGGTCCGCGAGTACGGCGTGCCCGGCACGTACGACGAGCAGACCGAGGAATGCACGGCGGGCGCCGACCCGGGCTACGGCGGCACCCGCCTCACCGCCGACGTCGAGGGCCTGACCCTGGTGACCGAGCGCGACGGCGACGGCCTGCTCCTGGCGTCCAGCCAGGGCGACAACACCTTCGCCGCCTATGACCGCGAGGTGTCGGACGCCAACGAGTACGAGGGCGGCTTCCGCGTCACGCCCGCCTCGGGCACCCTCGACGGCTCGGAGGAGTGCGACGGGGCCGCCGCGCTGGCGGCCCCGCTGGGATCCGCGTACCCGAACGGTCTGCTGGTCGTCCAGGACGGCCATGACGCGCCCGGTGACGGTGAACGCCCCTCCACCGACTTCAAGTTCGTGGATCTGGGTGACGTGCTGGACGCGGTGGACGACTGACACCGGTCAGGCACCCCTTGAGGGTGAACCCCGGTGCGGCGGCGTCATCGGGGTGCACCTCGACCCTTCTCTCCAGCAGGCGGCGGGCCGCCATGTGGTCCGCGGGACGGTTGACGGACTCGACCGCCCGCAGCTCCTCCCCACGGAAGAGGAGCACCGAGAACGCGTCGGGGTCGTCGCCGAGCACCACCTCGGTGTCATGGCCCTCGGCCACCCCCGCGATCTGCAGCGTCGTCGCGAACTGATCGCTCCAGAACCAGGGCAGTTCGTCGTACGGGTCGGGCGCGCCCGTCAGTCGCTCGGCGACCAGACGGGCGTGCCCGACGGCGTTCTGCACGGATTCGAGGCGCAGCCGGCTGCCGGACCGCACCTGCGGGAACGCCGCGCAGTCCCCGATCGCGGAGACGCGCGGATCGCCGGTCAGCAGACGGGAGTCGACCGTGATGCCGCCGTCGACCGGCAGTCCGGCCGCGGCGGCCAGTTCCGTGCGCGGGACGGCGCCGACGCCGACCAGGACCAGATCGGCCGGCAACCGGGTGCCGTCGGTCAGCTCCACGGCCCTGACGCCGCCGCGCCGGTCGCCGTGCAGGGCGGCGACGCCTCTCCCGAACAGGAGCAGGGCGCCCGCCTCGCGGTGCAGCCGCGTGAAGTGTTCCGCGGTCCGTGCGCCGACGACACGGGCGAGCGGACGGTCCAGCGCCTCGACGACCGTCACCGCACAGCCCGACTCGCGGGCGACGGCGGAGAATTCGAGGCCGATGAACCCGGCCCCGATCACCACGGCGCGCCGGGCGCCGTCCAGCGAGCCCCGCAGCGCGGCGGCGTCGCGGGCGGTGCGCAGGGTGTGCACGCCGCGCAGTCCCGCCCCCGGCACGTCGAGGGCGCGCGGCCGGGCGCCGGTGGCCAGGACGAGATGGCCGTACGCGTACGCGGATCCGTCGGCCAGCCGCACCGTACGGGCGGCCCGGTCGATGTCCGACACGGCGCCGTGGACCAGGTCGATGGCATGGCGCACGTAGTACGTCGCGGGCCGTAGCCACAGCCGTGCCTCGTCCACCCGGCCCTTGAGGTAGTCCTTCGACAGCGGCGGGCGCTCGTAGGGCAGCGCGTCCTCGTCGCTGATGAGCGTGATGCGCCCCGTGTACCCGCGCTCGCGCAGGGACGCTGCGGTCTGCTGGCCGCCCTGTCCGGCGCCCACCACGACGACGGATGCGGGTGGTGTCCCGTCCCTCATGAGTTCCGCCGTCATCAGTTCTGCCGTTCGGGAAGGTGGACGGTCAGGCCCTCCATGGCCTCGGTGACCGGGAGTTGGCAGCTCAGGCGGCTGGTGGAGCGGCGCGGGGCCGCGGTGAAGTCGAGCAGGTCGTCCTCGTCCGGGCGCATCGGCTCCAGGCGGTCGAGGCCCGCGTCGGCGACGTAGACGTGGCAGGTGGCGCACTGCGCGTTGCCGCCGCACTGGGCGACGATGCCGTCGATGTCGTTGAAGACGGCGCCGCGCATGACGCTCGTGCCGTGGGGGACGTCGACCGTCGTCTCGCTGCCGTCGACGGCGACGTACGTGATCTTGGGCATGACGGAACTCCTCAGGGGCATCCGGCGGCGCGCGGGAGCGCGGCACGGCGCGGATGCGGGTGAAGGGTGGGAGGTGAACGTGAAGGTGAGGCACGGGGATGACGGTGACATCACCCTGAAGCGCCGACGGGGGACGCGACACCCCTTGCCGACTCACCGCCGTCCACGGGCCGTTCGGACGTGAATCGCCCTCGGGCCGGGATGCGGCAGCGCGTCGGAACGTATCAGAGGAGCTCGCGGCGCGCTAGGAGCGATCGTCCGCGCGGCCGTGTGCGCTTTCTTGCGCGTGCTCTTGTGCGTGCCCTCGCGCGTGCCCTTGTGCGCGGTCACGGCGCGGGTCCGGCAGGTGGTGGGTCATGAACGGTCTGCTGGTGATGAACTCACGGAATCTCAGAGCGGCTTCGGACAGGTAGGTCTCGCTGTTCCACACCAGGGTGAGCACCCGGTGGCAGTCGGGCGCGGCCACGTGCACCCAGGCGACCGGCACGCTCGTGTGCGTGCCGACCTGACGGGACACCGCCGGGATGAGGCCGATGCCGAGGCCCGCGCTGATCATGTTCTGACTGGCGCCCGGCTCGTCGCCCTCGCAGGACACCAGCGGCGTCAGCCCTTCTTCGGCGAACAGGCGGTCCAGCAGCGTGCGTTGCCAGTGCCCCAGGCGGGTGGTGACGAAGGGCTCGTCGGCGATCTCGGGGATCGTCACGCTCTCCCTGCCGTCGAGCCGGTGCCCGTAGGGAACCGCGAGCAGCACTTCCTCACGGGCGAGTTCGACCGAGTCGAGCCGGGCCCCGTTCAGGGGCTGGGACGCCACGCAGAAGTCGACCTCCCTGGCCCGCAGCTGACGGTCCATCTCCTCGGCGGTCGACTGGAAGAGCCGCACGTCGGCCCGGGGGTGGGCGGCCCGGAAGCTGCCGAGCAGCGGGGTGATCGTCAGCAGGGTCTCGGAGGCGACACTCACGCGGCCGAGCCCCGTGTCACGGGCCTCGCGGATGGCCCGGCGGCCGTCGTCGAGCTCGCTCAGGGCGCGGTCGACGTGGCGCAGGAAGATCGCGCCGTACTGGTTCAGCCGGATGCGGCGGCCCTGCCGGTCGAACAGCGGGGAGCCGAGGTCGGCCTCCAGGCGCGCGATGGTGCGGCTGAGGGAGGGCTGGGCGACGCACAGTTCCTCGGCGGCACGGCTCATGTGCTCGTACCGGGCGACGGCCTGGAAGTAGCGCAACTGCAGGAGATCCACGGTCCACCTTCACTTATGCCTCTGGCGTCATCTTCACATAGCGAAACCGGTCTTGGAATGCATCAGCGATTCTCCCTACGGTCGTCAGCGAGGTCACCGCGCAGGTGACGGGCGACGGAGACGGCGCCCGGCGGCTGCACACGCGACGCGGGGACCCCTCTCACACCTGCCCGTGCGGCGCCGCCCCATCGGCCGCCCTTCTCCCAGGAAGGTCACAACATGAGCGCTGCGGAGCTGGCCCGACTCCAGTTCGCGGCCACGACCGGCATCCACTGGCTGTTCGTGATCCTCACCATGGGGCTCGTCCCCCTGGTGGCGGTCATGCACACCCGGGCCGCGTACACCCGCGATCCCGCCAAGCGAACCGTCCGGGAGCGCATGACGCGCTTCTGGGGCCAGCTCTACGTCATCAACTACGCGGTCGGCATCGTCACCGGCCTCGTCATGGAGTTCCAGTTCGGGCTCAGCTGGAGCGGTCTGAGCAAGTTCGCCGGCAACGTCTTCGGCGCCCCGCTGGCGCTGGAGACCCTCATCGCGTTCTTCGCCGAGTCCACCTTCCTCGGCATGTGGATCTTCGGCTGGGGGCGGCTGCGCAGGGGCGTGCACGTCACGCTGATCTGGCTGGTCGCCCTGACCGCGTACGCCTCCGGGTACTGGATCCTCGTCGCCAACGGCTTCATGCAGCACCCGGTAGGCCACGAAGTGCGCGACGGAGTCGCCTACTTGACCGACTTCGGGGCGCTGCTCACCAATGCCAGCGCACTGGTGGCCCTCGGTCACGTCACGCTCGCCGCGCTCACGACGGGCGGCGTCTTCGTCGCCGGTGTCAGCGCCTACCACTTCCTGCGGCGCACCGAGGAGACCGAGCTGTTCCGCGGCTCCCTGCGCCTCGGGCTGTGGGTCAGCGCGGTCGCCTCGTTCTTCGTGGTGGTCGTCGGCGAGCTCCAGCGGCCCGTGATCGAGCGGACCCAGCCCATGAAGGAGGCGGTGCTGCGCGGCAGCGGTGTCGCCGAGGAACAGGCGCGGCTGATCCGGGAGCACGGGCCCGGCGACTACGTCCCCTGGCAGGACACCGTGCGGTTCTCGATGGACGTGATGACGGTCATCGGCAACACGGTCTCCACCCTCACGCTCATCGCGGCCGTCCTGCTGTGGAGGGACTGGCTCATCCGCCGGCGTCCCGCCCTGTACGTACTGATCGCGATGGTCCCGTTCCCCTTCATCGCCTCCGCGGGCGGCTGGGTGGTCCGCGAGGTGGGCCGTCAGCCCTGGCTCATCTACGGGGAGTTGACCGTCGAGGACGCGGTGTCCCACGTCAGCACGACGGCCCTCGCGGTGTCCTGCGCCGTGTTCGTCGCCGTGTTCCTCGCGCTGGCCGTGACCAACTGGACCCTCATCACCCGCTTCGCGCTGCGCGGCCCGGAAGCGACCCAGCTCGGCGCCACCGAGCCGCTCCCCGACGACGTGCCCGAGGGGCCGGGCGGCGCGGCCGGTGAACAGCGGCCGGTCCCGGCCTTCTGAGCGCCCCGGCCCCGCGAAATCCCTGAGACGAACCACCCCACCCTCCCCATGGAAAGTTGAGCGACATGAGTCTGGAGACTCTCTGGCTGGCCCTCCTCGGGCTGCTGCTCGCCGGATACTTCGTGCTCGGCGGCTACGACTACGGCGTCCAGATGCTGCACCGCCGTCTCGGCGGCGGCGCACGCGAGGAAGCGGCGGCGCGCACCGGCCGCAACGCCGCCCTCGATGCCATCGCGCCGTTCTTCCTGGGCAACGAGGTCTGGCTGGTCGCCTTCACCGGCGTCCTGTTCGGCGCGTTCCCCCACCTGGAGGGCACCCTCCTGTCCGGCCTGTACCCGTTGATCGTGGCGATCCTCGTGGGTCTCGTCCTCGGCAACGCGGCGATCCAGCTGCGCGGCCGTGCCCACGGCGTCCGCGGGCGGCAGGTGTGGGACGCCCTGATCGTGTGCGGCGGCGCGCTGCCCGCCCTGTGCTGGGGGTTCGTCCTGGGGCTGCTGCTGCGCGGTGTGCCCCGGCGGGCCGACGGGAGCTTCCACATCGGCCCCGGCGACGTGTTCTCGCCGTTCGTGCTGGCCTGCGGCGTGACCACCGCGCTGCTCTTCGCCGCGCACGGCGCCGGGTTCGTCGCCCTGCGCTCCGCACCCGATCTGGCTGCCAGAGCACGCGAGTTGGGCGCACAGCTGCTGAGCGGGACCGCCGCCGTGGGGGGCCTCGCGCTCCTCCTGACGCTCTTCGGGGCGGGTGCCTCGATGACGAACCGCGGGACCTCGGCCGTCGTCACCGGGCTCTTCGCCACGGCGCTCGCGGCCGCGTGGTGGTGCTTCGCGCGGGGCCGTCACGTCCCGGCGTTCGTGGCCACGTGCTGCGCGACCGCGCTGCCCGTCGCCCTCGTGGGCGCGGGGCACTACCCGTACGTCCTGATCAGCTCGGCGGGCACGGGTCTCACCGTCGGCCACGCCGTCACGGACGACGCCACGCTGCGGATCCTGAGCGCCTTCGGGGTCCTGGTGATCCCGGTGATCCTCGCGTACCAGGCGTGGAGCTGGTGGGTCTTCCGGGGGCGCACGGGCCGCCGTCATCCCCGCTACTTCTGAGCCGCGCGTGCCACCGAGATCCCCGTCAGGCCGAGGAGAGGGCCCGGAATGAAGCCGGTCGAACGGCGTCTGCTGCGTGAACTCCCGCTGCTGCGGCGCCACATGACGTGCTCCACGGCGCTGGCGCTCCTCGGCGCGGGGCTCGTGATCGCACAGGCGGTCCTGCTCGCGACGGTCCTCGCGGACGGTTTCGCCGGGCGCGCCCTTGGCTCCGGGCCGCTGCTCGCGCTCGGCGCCGTGATGGCCCTGCGCGCGGCCCTGGCCTGGGCCCGCGAGGTGCTCGCCCAGCGCGCGGCGGCCGACACCAAGCGCGTGCTGCGCGGGCGGATCACCGCAGCGCTCGGGCGCACCGGTCCGCTGCGCCTCGCGGCCGGCCGGCACGGCGAGACGGCGACCCTGCTCACCCGGGGCCTCGACGCCCTCGATCCGTACGTCGTCGGGTACGTGCCCACGCTGGCGGCCACCGCGGTGGTGCCCCTCGCGGTGGTCGGCTGGCTCGGGTGGACCGACTGGACGTCGGCGCTGATCGTCCTCGTGACGCTGCCGCTGATCCCCGTGTTCGGGGCGCTCGTCGGGATGCACACCGCCCGGCGCACGGCACGCCAGTGGCGCCTCCTCGCCCGTCTCGGCGGTCACTTCATGGACGTGCTGGCCGGACTGCCGACGCTGCGCGCGTTCGGCCGCGAGGGCCACCAGGCCCGCGTGGTGGGCGAGATGGCGGACGCGCACCGCCGGGCCACCATGCGGACTTTGCGCGTGGCGTTCCTCTCCTCCTTCGTCCTGGAGACGGTCGCCACGCTCTCCGTCGCGCTGGTCGCGGTGCCGGTCGGGCTGCGGCTGCTCGGCGGCGAGGTGGACCTGCGCACGGCGCTGACCGTCCTGTTCCTCGCCCCCGAGGCGTATCTCCCGCTGCGCGCGATGGGTGCGGCCTTCCACGAGAGCGCCGAGGGCATCGCCGTGGCCGAGCGGGTCTTCGCGCTGCTCGACGACGCAGCGCCCTGCGCGGGGCGTACGGGTGACCGCGCCCCGGCTCCCGAGGCCCGCGGGGCCGACCTGAGCCTGGCGGAGGTGACGGTCCGGTACGCGGGGCGTGCCGAGCCCGCGCTGCGGGACGCCTCCCTCTCCGTACGCCCTGGAGAGCACGTCGCGTTGGTCGGGCCGAGCGGCGCGGGCAAGTCGACGCTGCTCGCGCTGCTCCTCGGCTTCGTGTCTCCCTCGGCGGGCCGGGTGACGGTCGGCGGCACCGGCCTCGCGGACCTCGATCCGGACGCCTGGCGTGCCCAGGTGGCATGGGTTCCGCAGCGTCCGCACCTGTTCGCCGCGTCCGTCGCGGACAACATCCGCCTCGGCCGTCCCGGCGCCAGCGACGCGGAGGTACGGCAGGCGGCGCGTGCGGCGGCGGCCGACGGCTTCATCGCGGAGCTGCCCCATGGATACGGGACGGTGCTCGGCGAGCACGGGACCGGGCTCTCCGCCGGGCAGCGTCAACGGATCGCGCTGGCCCGCGCGTTCCTCAGGGACGCGCCGGTCCTGCTCCTCGACGAGCCGACGGCCCATCTGGACCCCGCGAGCGAGGCCGAGGTCACCCGCGCCACGGTCGCGCTGATGCGCGGGCGCACGACCCTCGTGGTGGCCCATCGCACCAGCCTGCTCCCGCACGTCGACCGGGTCGTCGCGGTACGGGAGGGGGGCCTCGCGGACCTTCGGCCGGGCATCCCGGCGCAGGCCCCGGCGTCGTGAGCGGCCGGCGAGCCATCCCGTCCCCGTCCGGCCACTCCACCGAAAGGCCCGTGCCCTCGTGACCACCCCCGCGCGACTCACCGCCTCCAAGGCATCACGCAGCCGGCTCGACCCACCCTCCAGTCAGCCGAACTCACCGCCCGGTCACCTCGACCCGCCCCCCGGCCACCCCGCATCCGTGGCCCACCCCACCCTGCGCCTCCTCCGCCACCTCCTCCCCCACTGGCGGCGGCTCCTGCCCGCCGCGCTCGCCTCGGCCGGGAGCGAACTCGCCGCCGCCACCCTGATGGCCACGGCCGCCTGGCTGATCACCCGTGCCGCCGAGCAGCCGCCGATCGCCTCGGTGACCTTCGCGATCGTCGCGGTGCGCGCCCTCGCCCTGGGGCGCGGGGCCCTGCGTTACGCCGACCGGCTCCTCGGCCACGACGGCGTGCTCCGCGCCGTCGCGGGGTTCCGCACCCGGGTGTACGAGGCCCTGGTGCCGCTCGCCCCTGCGGGCACCCCCGCCTTCCGCGGCGGCGACCTGCTCACCCGTCTCGTCGCCGACGTCGACGCCGCGCAGAACCTCCTCCTGCGCGTCCTGATCCCCGGGGCGGCGGCCTGCGCGGTCGCCGTGGCCGCCACGGCGACGGCCGCCGCGCTGCTGCCGCAGGCCGGGCTCCTGCTCGGGCTGCTCCTGGCCGTGGCGGGACTCCTCGTGCCCGCCACGGTGCTCACGGTCTCCCGGCACACCGAGCGCCGGGCGAGGACCGCGCACGCCGAACTCGCGGCGCTCACCGTGGACGTGACGCGCGGCGCGGCCGACCTCGCCGCGTGCGGCGCCCGGGACCGCACCCACGAGCGGGCCCGCCGGACCGCCGCCCGCATCGCCGCGCTGGAGCGCCGGTCCGCCCTGACCACCTCACTCGCCTCGGCCGTGGTCCTGCTGCTCCAGGGCGCCGCCACGGTCGGCGTCACCTGGCTCGCGCTGCGCGCGCACGCGTCCGGCGCGCTGCCCGCCGTACAGCTGACGGTGCTCGCCGTCCTCGCATTGGTCGCCCTCGAGGCGCTCGTGCCGCTGCCCGCAGCCGCCCGCCACCTGGCCGACGTACGCGCCCGCGCGCGCCGGTTGGCCGACCTGCTCGCCACACCGCCCCCGGTCACGGATCCGCCCGACCCCGTACCCTTCCCCGCCGACGGTCCGCTCGGCGTGGACATCACCGGCCTGCGGGTGCGCCACCGGCCCGACGTCCCGCCCGCCCTGGACGGGGTGGACCTGCGCATTCCGCCGGGCCGTCGGGTCGTCCTGCTCGGCGCGAGCGGCTCCGGCAAGTCGACGCTCATCGCCGCGCTCATGCGGTTCGTGCCGTACGAGGGCGGGAGCATCCGCGTCCACGACGGCGGGCGCGGGACGTACGAGCTGCGCGACTGCGCCGGTGCCGACGTCCGGCGTGCGATCACCGGCATGACCCAGGACGCGCACGTCTTCCACACCACGATCCGCGCGAACCTCCTCCTGGCCCGCCCGGAGGCGACCGACGCGGAGCTCGGCGAGGCCGCTCGCCGGGCCCGGCTCCTCGACTGGATCGCCTCGCTGCCCGACCGCTGGGACACCGTGCTCGGCGGGGACGGCGCCACGCTGTCGGGGGGCCAGCGCCGGCGCCTGCTCCTGGCCCGCGCGCTGCTCGCCGACCCGCCCGTGCTCGTCCTTGACGAGCCCACCGAGGGCCTCGACCCGGAGAACGCGGCCGCCGTGCTCGCCGACATCCTCGACGCGACCCGCGGCCGCACCACGCTCCTGGTCACGCACGAACGGTCGGGCATCGCCGCCGCCGACGAGATCGTGACCCTCGACCGCGGCAGGATCGTCCCCACCGCCGCCACCCACGCACCGGCCTGAGCGGCGGCGCGCGCTCAGTCGAAGACGTACCGCTGCCCCGCGCGCGCCTTGAGCGTGCGCGCGCCTCCGCCGAACAGGTCGCTGCGCAGGGTGAGTTCCCGGGTGCGTGACGCCTTCAGCACGATGCGGGTGGCGCGGCCCGACACCCAGGCGATGTCGAGCGTCGCGCCGCCGCGCGCCCGCAGGCCGCGCACCGATCCGGCGGGCCAGGCGGCGGGCAGGGCGGGCAGGATCTCGATGGTGTCGTGCTGGCTCTGCAGGAGCATCTCGACGACGCCGGACGTCGCCCCGAAGTTGCCGTCGATCTGGAAGGGCGGGTGGGTGTCCCAGAGGTTGGGCAGCGTCGAGGACTTGAGCTGTTCGCCGAGCATCTTGTGCGCGTGGTCGCCGTCCCGCAGCCGCGCCCAGAAGTTGATCTTCCAGGCCTTGGACCAGCCGGTGCCGCCGTCGCCGCGCGCCCGCAGCGAGACCTTCGCCGCCTCGGCCCACTCACTGCCCGGCTCGATCCGCCGGCCGGGGTGCAGGGCGTAGAGGTGGGAGACGTGCCGGTGGTCGTCCGTCCGGTCGTCCAGGTCGGCCTTCCACTCCTGGAGCTGGCCCCAGGAGCCGACGCGCAGCCCGGGGTCGAGACGCTCCAGGGCCTTCTCCAGTTCGGCGCGGAAGGCCGGTGTGTCGCCGAGGATCCGTGCCGCCTCCAGCGTGTTGGTGAGCAGATCGTGGACGATCTGCTGGGCCATGGCGCCGCCCGCGGTGAAGTCGCCGTGCTCGGGCGAGTAGCTGGGGGTGACGACGAGGGTGCCGTCGCGCGGGTCGGTGCGCAGGTTGTCGAGCCAGAACTCGGCGGCCTCCTTCATCGCCGGGTAGGCGGTGGTGCGCAGGTAGTCCGTGGAGCCGCCGAAGCGGTAGTGCTCGTAGAGCTGCGCGGTCAGCCAGGCGGCGGCCTCCGGGAACCAGAAGGCGGTCGACCAGTCGTGCACGCCGGTGAAGCCGTAGGGGTTGGTCTCGTTGTGCACGACCCAGCCCCGGCTGCCGAACATCTCCTTGGCCGTGCGCCGCCCGGGGGCCCGCAGCGCCTCGACGAAGCGGTCGTAGGGCGCCGTCGTCTCGGGCAGGTTCGCGGCCTCGGCGAGCCAGTAGTTCATCTGCAGGTTGATGTTGGTGTGGTAGTCGGCCGACCAGGGCGGGGTGGTGCTGTTGTTCCAGACGCCCTGGAGGTTGGCGGGCAGCGAGCCCGCGCGCGAGGAGGCGACGAGGAGGTAGCGGCCGTACTGGAAGAAGAGCGCCTCCAGCGCCCGGTCGGCGGCGGCCCCCGCCCCGGTCCCGTACCGCTCCAGAAGCCGGTCCGTGGGGACGTCGGCGGGCAGGGACTGGCCGATGTCGAGGGCGACGCGGCCGAACAGGTCACGGTGGTCGCGCAAGTGGCGGGCGCGCAGCCGTCCGTGACCGGCGGCGAGGGCCGCGTCGACGGTGCGGGTGACGGCGGCGTGCGGGTCCGCGCCCCGGTAGTCGGGATACGTGTCGGCGTAGTCGGTGCCGGCGGCGAGGACGAACCAGACGTGGTCGGCGCCGGTCACGGTGACGCTGCCGTCACCGTTCGCGACGCGCGTGCCGCCCTGGTGGGCGACGCGCAGCTGGGCCTCGAACTTCAGGGCGTTGTCGGCGAGTTCACCTCGTACGGTGATGCGGTCACCGGCCGCCTTCGCGGTGAAGTCGGCGCGCGGCGAGGTGTAGCGGACGGTGCAGGTGACCTGGGCGGCGCGGTCGGCGGAGAGCCGGCCGACGAGCACTCCGTCGGGGTACGAGGCGAAGAACTCCCTTTGGTGGCGCACCAGTTCCTGGCGGTACGTGACGGTGGCGAGGCCGTCTTCGAGGCGGAGGGCGCGGCGGTAGGCGGCGTCGGGCGCGGCCGGGGCGCCCGGCACGTCGATGTGGAGGTCGCCGAAGGTCTGGTGGGCGCCGTAGCCGCGCCGGGGCTGGCCGATCCGGTGGGCCACGGTGTCGGGGGCGAGCCTGCCCTTCGCGTCGAGCTCGTCGCGCACGGTGTCGAGGGCGCCGGGGCGGGGCGCGCGCCAGTTCCCGGAGTCGTACCCGTCCCGGGAGCCGGGGCCGCCGGTCCACAGGGTCTTCTCGTTGAACTGGAGCCGCTCGGAGGCGAGGGTGCCGAAGATCATGGCGCCGAGGGCGCCGTTGCCGATGGGGAGGGCCTCGCGCTCCCAGTCGGCGGCCGGGGCGGCGTACCAGAGTGTTGATTCCGGAGACGCGGCCGATTCATCGGAGGTATCGCGCCCCGGGTGGCCGGTTGCCGCCGAGGCGGGCCCGGCCCCGGCAACCGCGGCACCGCCCGCCGCCAGCGCCGCCGCACCGCCGAGCGCGGATCTCATGGTCGTCCTTCGTGTGATCCCCTGAGTCATGACCGGTCACGTTAAAAGTCCGATGACTGGGCTGGCAAGACACAAAACTGCCCCGCTCCTTGGACGGAACGGGGCAGTGCTTGGACGGAAGTACGAGGAGTGCGGACCGCTGCCGCGGGGGGCTCGGCCCGGCTGGGCCCAGCCCGGCTCGGCCCGGCTCGGCCCGGCTCAGCCCAGCTCGGCCCAGCCCGGCTCGGCCCGCAGAGGCGATCAGCCCTGCTGGAAGAGCTCCGCGGGCAGGGGCTTCAGGAGGGCGTACAGATCGTCGGTGATCGGACGGTCCCACGCGGCGATGGTCACCAGGACGTTGTCGCTGCGGTCGAACTGGACGCAGGAGATCCGGCTCTCGGACAGCTTGAGGCGGCGCACGATCAGGAGGTTGTCGCCCTGCATCACCGGCACGTCCTCGGTGGAGACCACCGAGATCTCCTCGTCGTTCTCCAGCGCCACCAGCAGCTGGGCCACCTCGAAGGGGACCTCGCCCTCGGCGGTCTCGCGCGCGGGCGAGCCCTCGGGGAGGTTGCCGATGATCATCGCGGGGCCGCGGCCGCCGAACAGGTCGTAGCGCAGGAAGACGCCCTGGCAGCTGCCGTCGGGGGCGGGCAGCAGGCCCGCGCCGAGATTGCCGGGCCAGTCACCGGGATCCATGGCCAGGACATCGAAGTCCGGGCCCGCGGGAGTGGCGGAGCTGCGGCGGCGGAGGAAGGACATGCGCCCATGGTACGTGGCCCGCCGGGCATTCCGGAGCGGGGGCCGACGCGCCCCGCGAGGGCTCGCGAACCAGCGCGACCAGCAACGGAGCACCCGGCTCCGCCTCCGCAACCCGGGGCACAATGACGCCCCCACCGACACGGGAGCCCCCATGACCGACTCCACCGCACTCGACTACTGGCGCGCCGGCCTCACCGACGTACCCGACGAGGTCTGGCACCACCCGCGGCTGGAGGTCCTGCTCCTGGCGGACAACGCGCTCACGGACCTGCCCGCCCGCATCGGCACGCTCACGGACCTGCACACCCTGGACCTCGGCCACAACGGGCTGCGCACGGTCCCCGCCGAGCTGGGCGATCTGCCGGCGCTCAGCCGCTTCCTCTACCTCCACGACAACGACCTCACCGAGCTGCCCGCATCCCTCGGCCGCCTCACCCGGCTGGCGTACCTCAACGTCGGGAAGAACAGACTGACCGCGCTCCCCGACACGCTCGGCTCCCTCACCGACCTGGTGGAACTGCGCGCCCAGCACAACGAGTTGACCGGGCTCCCGGAGACGGTCGGTTCCCTCACCGAGCTGCGCGAGCTGTGGCTGCGCGGCAATCAACTGTCCGAACTGCCTATCTCTGTACGTCATTTGACCGGCCTGCGCGAGCTGGAGCTGCGCGAGAACGCCTTCACGGCCGTCCCGGCGGCCCTGCGCGGCCTGCCACGCCTGCGCCGCGTCGACCTGCGCTCCAACCACGTACGCGAACTGCCCGACTGGATCTGCGAGTTGCCCGCCCTGGAGAAGCTGGATCTGCGCTGGAACGACACCCGCGTCAGCGACCACCACATACGGACACTTCAGGCCAAGGGCTGCGTGATTCTGCACTGACCCCGACACCCCCGTAAGTGAGCCCAAATGCCGTGCAATCGGGGCGAGTTGATAACCCCTTGTGGCTCACGGGCACCACTGATAATTTCCTGGTCTAGACCAGCGCTCGGTCCGGCGCGCCACGTCGGCCACGTGCGGGTCTGTCCCCACCTGCCTCGGAAATGGAGCATCGTGGAACGTGCACTTCAGGCCCAGCCCTCGTCGGGAATCGCCGAACCCGACAGCAATGAACCGCACGACACCAGGAACATGCGCTCGATCACCGCGGGCCTCAGAGTCCTGGACTTCGCCGACACCAAGGTGGTCATCAAGCCCTGGGGCCGCGAGCGCTGGCTCCACGAGACGGGCGCGCCGTACGGCTTCAAGGTCATCCGGATCACCGCCGGAAGCCGGACGAGCCTCCAGTACCACCGGGAGAAGCGGGAGAGCTACTTCATCCTGGAGGGAGAGGCGATCCTGCACTACCGGGCCGAGCACGACAGCCCCACCCTCGAACTCCCCATGCCCTCCGGCACGCTGGCCCACGTCGACCCGGGCAGCGTGCACCGGGTGGAGGCCGTGACCGACATCGTCCTGGTGGAGGTGTGCACCCCGGACGACGGTTCGGACAACGTGCGTCTCGACGACGACTACCGGCGCGGTGACGGCAGAGTGGAGACCGAGCACTAGGCCCGGCCGTCGAGGGTCTCGCCCGATGGTGTTCAAGACGTGGTCCAGGTCGGTACCGGAGGTCGGCGAACACCGCAGGATCGTGGTGGCCTCGGCGGTGGACACCCTCGGCGTCGGCCTGTTCCTGCCCCTGTCCCTCTACTACTTCACCATCACCACCGGTCTGCCGGTGGCGGGCGTCGGAGCGGCCACCAGCGCGGCGACGCTCTCGGCGCTCGCCCTGGCACCGTTGGCCGGGGCCGCCACCGACCGGTTCGGCCCCCGCAGCATCGCGGTCCTCAGCAATGTGGTGACCGCGGTCGGCTACCTCGCCCATCCGTTCGTCGACGGTTACGTCGGGCTCTTCCTCGCGGTGTTCACCGTGATGGCCGGGGACCGGATGTACTACGCGGCCTGGCCCACCCTGATCGCCGTGATCGCCGGGCCCGGCCGCCTGGACGCCTGGTACGCGCTGATGCAGGCGGTCGGGTCGGGCAGTCTCGGCCTCGGCGCCCTGGCCAGCGGCGTGTTCCTGGCGGGTGCGGGTCCCGGCTCGCTCGACGTCCTGGTGGTCTTCAACGCGGTCACCTCGCTCGTCTCGGCCGTACTCGCCCTGTCCCTGCCCGCGCATCACGTGCGGGGAGCGCGGACCGCGCCGGCGGACGCGGCCCCGCACGGCGGTTTCCGTCATGTGCTGCGGGACCGCGTCTTCCTGAGACTGCTCGTCGGCCAGGCCCTGATCGCCACGGCCTGGACGCTGCCCAGCAGCTTCCTGTCCCTCTACCTCGTCGACTCACTCGGGCTGCCCGTCTGGTGGGTCATGGCCGCCACCTCCCTCAACTACCTGCTCCTCTTCGCGTTCCAACTGCCCGTCACCCACCTCGCCCGCAAGCAGCACCGCACCCGGACCATGGCGATCGGCGCCGCCTGCTTCGTCGTCACCAGCGTGCTCTTCGCGCTGGCCGCCGAGGTCGGGCGCGCGGCCGTGCTGACCGTGGTGATCACGGCCATCGTCGTCTACAGCGTCGGGGAGATGCTGTGCGTCCCCGCGGGCAACGCGGCCGTCGCCGCCCACGCCCCCGAGGCGATGCGCGGCAGCTACATGTCCGTGTTCCAGATGACCGGCGCGATCGCCTTCGGCATCGCGCCGGGGATGGTCGGGGCCCTCTACGAGACAGGCCCCCGACTCGTGCTCCTGGTCGTCGGCCTGATGGTCGCGGCCGGCGGCTGCGCCGTCCTGTCCAGCCGGAAAGGCCTGTCCACCGATCGTTGAGAAGGAGGCGAAGACACGATGGCCCCTCGTGACGCCGACGGCGCAACCGGGTCGCACCTGCTGGCCGGCCGCCTCGCGGGCTGCGTCGTGATGACCGCCGATCCGGCGGCGCAGAGCACCGCGTGGGGCATGTGGCAGTGGTGCCGCGACGACTACGCGCGGACACTCGCCCGGTACCGCGAACAGGGCGGCGAACTCCTCGCGCCCCTGGTCGACGCCCTGGCCGCCGCGCCACGGGACCTCACCGCGTTCCGGGCGCTCACCGCGGCGACCGCGAAGGTCCTCGACGAGGACCGCGCCGCCGACGCGGCCCTGACGGACGCGGTGCGCGCCCTGCGGCGGACCGCCAGGATCAGCGCCCACATCGGCGCGGACGCCACCGAACGGCCCACGGCCGCCCCGCTCTCCACGGAGCGGATCCTCGCGGGCATCGACACCTCACGCCGCCGCCCGGCCGCCGGTCCGGTCCTGGCGACCGTCGTCGTGCCGTTCCGCTCAGCCGGCGCCGACGACGGACGCGCCCGCAATCTCGCCGCCTGCCTGGCCTCGCTCCACGACCAGGACCTGCCCCGCGACCAGTACCGCGTCGTCATCGCCGAGTCCGACACGCGGCCGCGCTGGAAGTCGGTCTTCGGCACGTACGCGGACAGCTACGTCTTCGCCTACGCACCGGGGCGCTTCAACAAGGCCTGGACGGTCAACTGCGGTGTGGTGCACGGCGGCGGGCCCGACGAACTGGTCTGCGTCCTGGACGGTGACCTGCTGCTCGACCCCGGCTTCCTCTCCCGCTGCGTCGCCCGTTTCGAGGACGACACCCTCCAGGGCCACTGGCCCTACCAGCACGTGCTGTTCGCCGACGGGCCCAGCAGCGACCTGGCCGTGGCGCGGCGCTGCGGGCCGGAGCGGACCACCGTGGACGCCGAGGCCCTGCGGGGCACCCTTCTGCACCGCACGCCGGGCGGCTGCGTCTGGGTCCGCCGCGCCCTGTTCGACCGGATGGCCGGGATGGACGAACGCCTGGAGGGCTGGGGCGGCGAGGACAACGACTTCGCCTGGCGCGCGGAGCTGTACGGCGGGCTCGAACGGTTCGACACCGACCTGCTCCATCTCCACCACGAGCGGTCCGCGCCCGACACCGCCGACCGGCCCCCTTCCCTGGACACCTTCCCCTGGTGCACCTGGCCCGCCGACTCCCCCATCGGGGACCTCGACAAGTACCGCGGCGCGCACCTCTGACACCTCTCGGCAAGCACCTCCGACATCTCTCTCGACCAGCACCTCTGACACCTTTGAGGAGAAGAACGTGCCCAGTTCCCCTTTCGACAGAGAGCAGCTCCCCTTCCTCGGCGTCGGCCCCGTCTCACGGAACACGGTCGACGCCGCGCTCAGCGCCGCCTACCGCTGCGGGAGCCGGATCATGCTGATACCGAGCCGCTCCCAGGTGGACGCCGAACGCTTCGGCGGCGGCTATCTGGGCTGGTCGACCGATGAGTTCGCCGAGTACGTGCGGGCCCGCGACCCCGAACGGCTCGCCCTCCTGTGCCGGGACCACGGCGGCCCGTGGCAGCACCCCACCGAGCGGGCGCTGACGTCCGAGGCCGAAGCGCTGGACTCCAGCGCGGACTCCTTCCGCAGCGACATCGAGGCCGGCTTCGACATCCTGCACATCGACTCCTCGGTGGAACGGTCCGGCGAGGCGCCCTTCGCCCCCGCCGCCCGCCGCCTGGTCTCCCTCTACGAACGCTGCGCGACCGCCGCCGACGAGGCGCGGCGCCCGGTCCGCTTCGAGATCGGCTTCGAGCCGCAGGGCGTGGAGGCCAATGACCCGGAGCAGTTCGCCTCGCAGCTCGACGAGGTGTGGGCCGAGATCATCGGACGCGGCCTCGCGGGCCCGGTCTTCGTCGTGGCCCAGACCGGCACCAAGGTCCAGGAGCTGTCCAACACCGGTGCCTTCCTGCGGCCGGAGTCCCGGGACGCCGTCCGGGACCGCATCGCCGCCTTCGCCGAGACCTGCCGGGAGCGGGGCACCCGCCTCAAGGCGCACAACTGCGACTACCTCAACCCCGCCGACATCGGCGCGCTGGCCAGAGCCGGCGTCCACGCGGCCAACGTCGCGCCCGAGTTCGGCACCGCCGAGACCCGGGTGGTGCTCCGCCTCCTCGGCGAGTTCCAGTTGGCCGAGGCCACCGAGCGTTTCCTCGCGCTCTCCTTCGCGTCCGGCAAGTGGGGCAAGTGGATGACGGCGGACACGCCCGCGACCGACTACGAACGCGCCGTCATCTCGGGGCACTACGTCTTCGAGACCGAGGAGTTCCACGAGATCCGCGCGGAGCTGGACGCCGTGCTCGCGGCACGTGGCCTGCCCGGTCTGCGGGCGCAGATCGTCTCCGAACTGACCCTCCTGATCGAGCGCTACCTGCTCGCGGGCGCGGACCGCTGGTACCGGGCCGAGCCGCAGCTCCAGGCCCGGTGAAGGGCGCCATGGACCCCACCGCACCGACGACTCCCTCCTCTGCCTACCGCGTGCCCAAGTACAACTACGCGGACCAGTTCCCCGACCTCGACACGGTGACGCTGCCGGCGCTGCGGCGCATCCTGCTCTCCGGCGCGTACGTCCTCGGCCCGGAGGTCGAACGATTCGAGCGGGCGTTCTCCGACTACCTGGACGTCGGGCACACCGTCGGCGTCAACTCCGGCACGGACGCGCTGGTCCTCGCGCTCGACGCCCTGGGCATCGGCCCCGGCGACGAGGTCGTGACCGTCGCCAACAGCTTCCACGCCACGGTCCAGGCGATCGTGCGGCTCGGCGCCACCCCGGTCCTGGTCGACTGCGGGGAGCGGGACTTCCTGATCGACCTGGACCAGGTGGCCGCCGCCATGACCGCGCGGACGAAGGCCGTCGTCGTGGTGCACCTCTTCGGCCGCAGCGTGGACGTGCCCGCCGTGGCCGAGCTGTGCCGCGGGGCGGGGGCCGTGCTGATCGAGGACTGCGCGCAGGCGGCGGGCGCCCGGTTCGCCGGCGTCCGGATCGGCACCACGTCGGCGGCGGGCTGCTGGAGCTTCGCACCGGCCAAGAACCTGGCGGCCGCCGGGGACGGCGGCGCGGTCACCACCGCCGACACGGACACCGCCGCACGACTGCGGCTGCTGCGCCACTTCGGCCAGTCCCGGCAGAACCACCACGAGTTGCTCGGCTACAACTCGCGTCTCGACGCGCTGCACGCGTTCCTGCTGACCGAGAAGCTCACTCGGCTCGACCGGTGGAACGAGGCCCGCGTCGCCGTGGCCGCCGCGTACCGGGAGCGGCTCGCCGGTCTGCCGGTGTCGTTCCAGGAGCCCGGCGCGCCCGGCGAACACGTCTACCACCTGTTCCAGCTGCTCACCGAGTCGCAGCGGGTGCGCGACGGACTGGTCGACCACCTCCAGTCGCGGGGCGTCGACGCCGTGGTGCGCTACCCCGTACCGCTGCACCTGCAGCCGGCCTTCGCCTCCCTGGGGCTGCGGGCCGGGGCGTTCCCGGTCGCGGAGGCACTCGCCGTACGGAATCTGTGCCTGCCGATCCGGCCCGATCTCGGCGCGGACGACATCGACTTCGTCTGCGAGTCGGTCGCCGCGTACTTCGCCGGCGACCGGTCCGCCTCGGGCGCGGGGAAGGAGTGACGACGATGAGCGGTTACGAGATCAGGCCCATGGCGGGCGAGGACGACCTGAACGCCGCCCTGGTCCACATGCGGCGGTCCTTCGGCAAGGCTCCGTACGAGCCGGAGACGCTGCTGCGCGAAGGGCACGGGAAGGTGGCCACCAAGGGCGGGGAGATCGTCGGAGGCGGTCTCGTCTTCGCCTTCGACCAGTACTTCGGCGGGCGGGCGGTGCCCTCCGGGGGCACCGCCTGGCTGGCGGTGGCGCCCTGGGCCCGCGGCGAGCGCCTCGGCAGACGGATCATGCAGTCCAAGCTGGCCTGGCTGAAGGAGGAGTGCGGCGCCGCCGTCACCTCCGGCTGGAGCCCCGCCACCGGCATGTACCGCAGCTGGGGCTGGGAGGTGGGGGCCATCGGTTCGACCTTCACCGTCCGCCCCTCCGAGATCCCGGTGGCGGACCGGTCCTACGAGCCGGTGCTGCCCGGCCCCGAGGAGTGCCGCGCGCTCCACGAACGGCTGGCCCCCCGCTGGGACGGGCCGCTGCGGCGACCCGACTGGTGGGCCGGCTGGAAGCAGCGGTGCACCCCGTCGCTCCACACGCTGGGCATGCGCAAGGACGGCGAGCTGGTCGCCTACGCGACCTTCACGGAGGAGCCGGTCCAGCCGTGGGGCTTCCGCGTCGTGGTGCACGACTTCTGGGCCGATCACGCCGAGCACGTGCCCGCCGCGCTGGACCTGCTGAGCACCCGGGCGCTGCAGGTCCGCGAGATCGAGTTCCGCCGCTCGGTCCTGTCCCGCGCCCCCTACGCGGCCTGGGAGCTGCCGCAGTACACCCTGGTCGAACAGGGCAGGTACCCGGTCATCTTCAAGATCCTCGACGTCCGGCGCGCGCTGGAGGCCCGTGGCTGGTCCACCGCCGTCGAGGCCTCGGTCTGTCTGGAGGTGCGATTCACCGACGACTCGGTGCGGGCGTACACCCTGGACTTCTCCGGCGGCAGCGTGTCGGTCAAATCCGGCGGCACGCCCACCGTCCGGTGCACCGAGGGCTCGCTGGCGTCCTGGTACGCCGGTGCCATGTCGATGCGCCGGGGCCGGGACTTCGGCCGGGCCTGGGGGCAGGACCGTGAGATCGACCTGCTCGACGCGGCGATCGTGCCGCGCGAGGCGTGGATACCCGACACCTTCTGAGCCCCTCCCCTTCTGAGCCCCGCCCTTCCGAGCAGAGGAGCCGATGTGACCGGGCAGCACCGATGGACGGCCCAGGCCGTGCTGTTCGACCTGGACGGTGTCCTGGTCGACTCCATGCCCCTGATCAGCACGTTGCTGGACCGCTGGGCCGATCTCCACGGGCTCGACCGCGCGCTGGTGCACCGGACGGCGCACGGCCGCCGGGAGGCGGAACTGGCGGCGGAGCTGGTCCCGTCGTGCGACCCCGAGGAGCAGGTCGCGCTCATGCAGGGCTGGCAGCTCACCGAGTTCGACGGCTGCCGGCCCTGCCCCGGGGCGGCCGAACTGATCGAGCGGCTCGACCCGCGGCAGTGGGCGGTGGTGACCTCCGGCTCCGGCCCCGTGGCACGCGGCCGACTGCGCGCCGCGGGCCTGCCGACGCCGCGGACCATGATCACCGCCGACGACGTGGTCCGGGGCAAACCCGACCCCGAACCCTATTTGCGGGCTGCCGCTGAGCTGGGAGTGCCCGGCGCGCGGTGCGTGGTGGTCGAGGACGCCCCGTCCGGCGCGGCGGCCGGGCTGGCCGCGGGCATGCGCCTGATCGCCGTCGCGGACGCGGGCGCGGCCTGGCCCGACGCCCTGGAGGGGCCCGTGGTCCGGGTGGCCTCGCTGGAACGGGTCGCGGTGGTCGGCGTCGGGCCCGCGCCGGTCGACCTGCTGATCGGGACGGACGGCGGCCCGCGAAGCGGGGGCGGGACGGACGGCGGTCCGCCCGACCGGAACAGGACGGGCACCGGTCCGCTCACCGGTGACGGGACGTGAGCGCCCGCGCGCCGCACCACGCCTGACGGGACCTCACGGCCCTCGGCGTGCGTCCGGGTCGCTCACGCGGGCTGCGGCACCACCGCCACCGGGCAACCGGCGTGCAGCAGCACGGCGTTGGTGACGGAACCGAGCAGACGCCCCGGCGCGGGCCTGCGGCGGTGGCGGCCGACCACGACCAGGTCGGCGGAGCGCGAGGCGTCGACGAGGTGGCCCGCGGCGTCACCGGAGGCGACGCGCACCTCCACCGGCACGTCGGGGTACCGCTCGCGGTACGGGGCGAGGAGGCCTCCGGCGAGCTGTCCGTACTCCTTCTCCGTGTCCGAGTCCGCGACGGCGCTCATCACGAAGTCACCGGCCGCCGTGGAGCTGAGGACGGGCCACGGGTAGGCGGCGACCACCTGGAGCCGGGCGCCGCGCCGCGCGGCCTCCGCGAAGGCGAAGGCCATGGCCGCGTCGTCGGGCGCGGGCGCCGCGAGCCCGAGGACCACACACGGCTCCTCGGCCACGGCCGGGCCGTCCACCGCCCCGGCACGCGGCGCGACGGACTCCGGTCGTACGCCAGGTGCCGACCCCGCGTCGGATTCCGCACGCACGACCACCACCGGGCAGGCCGCCTCCCGCGCGCACGTCAGGCCGTTCGAGCCGAGCAGCAGCCCGACGAAACCGCCCCTGCCCCGCGAGCCGAGGACCAGCAGCCCGGCGTCGTCGCCGAGCCCGGGCAGCTCGTGTCGCGGGCCGCCGTCCACCGTGACGAACTCCAGCTCGGGCAGGTCCGCGCGCCCGACGAGCAGGGCCCGGACCTGGTCGAGCACCGGATCGTTCCCGCGCCGCTCCAGCAGGGCCGTGAAGGGGCCGTCGACGAGCGGGATCGGGTACGAGCGCACGTGCACGATCCGCAGTCGCGCGCCGCGCAGCCGGGCCGCGGCCAGCGCCCACTCCAGGGCGCGGCCGCCGCCGGCCGAACCGTCCACGGCCACGACGACGGGCCGTCTCGGTTCCGCCGCGTCCGTGCCCGCGGTCCCGCTCGTCCCGGGCTCGCTCCCGACCCTGTCCACCGGCTCGCTGTTCATGACCTCAGCCTGGCGCGGCCCGGTGGGTGCGGGGAGGGCCGAAGGTCACCGTCGGCAGGGCCGAACGGCCCGGTGACCGGCCGTCGTTACGTCAGGTCGAACTCGCCCTCGCGCGCGCCGTGCACGAAGGCTCCCCACTCGGCCGGGGTGAAGATCAAGGAGGGGGCCTCCGGGCGGCCGCCGTTGCGCATCGCGATGAAGCCCTCGACGAAGGCGATCTCCACGTCTCCGCGCCCCGCGCTGCTGGATCGCCAGTCGGCACTGCTGAGGTCGAGCTCCGGCTTGTCCCAGCCCGCGAGTGGGTGCTGCTGAATGGTGCTGTCGGCCACGTCCGTGCTCCTCCCGAATGCGTCGTCCGGCGCCAGCCTAGCTTTCGCTCCGGGCGCCGCACAGGCCGCGACGGAAGGACCGCGGCCCGGCCGGTGTGGCGTACACCCTCACGTCGTGGGCGGCTCGGCTCCGACGAGCCACATCGCGAAGAACTGCGAGCCGCCGCCGTAGGCGTGCCCAAGTGCCCTGCGCGCTCCGTCCACTTGATGTTCTCCGGCCTGTCCGCGCACCTGAAGTGCCGCCTCGGCGAAGCGGATCATGCCGGAGGCGCCGATGGGGTTGGTCGACAGGACGCCGCCGGACATGTTGACGGGGAGGTCGCCGTCCAGCTCGGTCACGCCGGACTCGGTGAGCTTCCAGCCCTCGCCCTCGGCCGCGAAGCCGAGGTTCTCCAGCCACATCGGCTCGTACCAGGAGAACGGCACGTACATCTCGACCGCGTCGATCTCCCGGCGCGGGTCCGCGATCCCGGCCTGCCGGTACACGTCGGCCGCGCAGTCCTTGCCCGCGCGCGGCGAGACGAAGTCCTTGCCCGCGAAGAGCGTCGGCTCGCTGCGCATCGCGCCGCCGTGCAGCCAGGCGGGCGGCCGGGGCGAACGGGCCGCGCCCGTGCGGTCGGTGAGGATCATCGCGCAGGCGCCGTCGGACGACGGGCAGGTCTCGGAGTAGCGGATCGGGTCCCAGAGCATGGGCGAGGCCTGGACCTTCTCCAGGGTGATGTCCTGTTCGTGGAGGTGCGCGTAGGGGTTCTTCAGGGCGTTGCGGCGGTCCTTGTACGCGACGAGGGAGCCGACCGCGTCGGGTGCGCCGGTGCGTCGCATGTACGCGCGCACGTGCGGGGCGAAGAAGCCGCCCGCGCCGGCGAGCAGCGGCTGCTGGAACGGGATGGGCAGTGACAGGCCCCACATCGCGTTGGATTCCGACTGCTTTTCGAAGGCGAGTGTCAGGACCGTGCCGTGGACGCGGCCCGCGACGAGGTTCGCGGCGACGAGGGCGGTGGAGCCGCCGACGGAGCCCGCCGTGTGGACGCGGAGCATCGGTTTGCCGACGGCGCCGAGCGCGTCGGCGAGGTACAGCTCCGGCATCATGACGCCCTCGAAGAAGTCGGGCGCCTTGCCGATGACGACGGCGTCGATGTCGGCCCAGGTCAACTCGGCGTCTTCCAGGGCGCGTTGCGCGGCCTCGCGAACCAGCCCCGCGATCGACACGTCGCGCCGCGCGGCGACGTGCTTGGTCTGTCCGATCCCCACGACGGCGACGGGTTCCTTGCCCGCCGAGCCGCTCACGGCGCCGGTGCCCGTCTGGCTCCCCACCGGATCGTTCATCGGGCGTCTCCTTCCAGGACGGCGACCAGGTTCTGCTGGAGGCAGGGCCCGGACGTGGCGTGTGCGACGGCCCGGCCGGATTCCCCGCGGTGGATGCGGGCGGCGGCCTCGCCGAGCCGGATGAGCCCCGCGGCCATCACGGGGTTGGCGGCGAGCGCGCCGCCGGACGGGTTGACGGCGACGTCGTCGCCGAGCCGCAGCGCCTTGCGCAGGACGACCTCCTGCGAGGTGAAGGGCGCGTGCAACTCGGCTGTGTCGACGGGCCGTTCGAAGAGCCCGGCCCGTTCGGCGGCGAGCGTGGTCGACGGCGAGTCGGTGAGGTCGCGCACGCCGAGGCCATGGGCCTCGATGCGGTGGTCGATGCCCCGGATCCACGCGGGCCGCTCGCACAGCTCCCTTGCCCGCTCCCCCGCGGCGAGGATCACGGCGGCGGCCCCGTCGCCGATCGGCGGGCAGTCGCCGGTGCGCAGGGGACGTACGAGATAGCCCCCCTGGGCGACCTCGCCCCGCAGTTGGGCGTGGGAGTTGGCGGCGGCGTCGGCGCGGCTGCGGCGGGCCACACCGGCGAGCGCGGGCTCGTCGGTCTCGCCGGCGTCGATGAGCGCCTGCGCCTGGAGCGCGGCGAGCGCCACGGAGTCCGGCCACAGCGGCGCCACGTAGTACGGGTCGAGCTGGCGGGTCAGGACGTCGCGCACGGAGCCGGGCGAGGACTTGCCGTAGGAGTAGACGAGCGCGGTGTCGGCCTCGCCGGTCTGGAGCTTGACCCACGCCTCGTACAGCGCCCAGGCGCCGTCCATCTCGACGTGGGACTCGGAGATCGGCGGCCAGGCGCCCACCCCGTCGAGCGCCATCGTGAAGGAGAAGGCGCGGCCCGCGAGGTAGTCCGAGGACCCCGAGCAGGTGAACCCGATGTCGCTGGTCCTGAGGCCGGTGGCGGCGAGGACCTCGTGCAGCACCGGCATGAGCATCTCCACCTCGGAGAGCTCGTCGGTGGAGCGCAGGTGGTCGCTCTGCCCGAAGGCGACGACGGCGACGTCCCGGGCGGGCCGCCGCGCGGCGGACGGTGACGACGGCATCTACACCAGCTCCTTGTACGTGTCGTAGTCGGCGTCGGGTTCGCCCGTGGGCCGGTAGTGGTCGGGGTAGCGGCCGCCCTCGGTCCACACCGGTTCGACGCGCAGGCCCATCCGCACCTCGTCGTAGGGGATCCCTGCGATGCGGGCGTGGAGGGCGAGGTCCGCGCCGTCGAGGGCGATGTGCGCGTAGACGTAGGGCACTTCGATGTCGAGGTTCTTGGCCTTGATGTTGACGATGCAGTACGTCGTGACGGTGCCGCGCGGCCCGACCTCGACGCGCTCCGTGGTGGCGACGCCGCAGGTGGGGCAGGCGCCCCGGGGCGGGACGTAGACCTTGCGGCAGGACGGGCAGCGCTCGCCGACGGTCCGCTGTCCGGAGAGGGCGTGGATGTAGGCGGACTGGGCGCGGCCGGGCGAGTAGGTGTAGTCGAGCCGCGCGGCCGCGACGATGCCGCTGACGGGGTCGGCGAACTCGCCGTCGTGCGGCGCGGGTCGGCCCCCTTCGGCCTCCCCCTCGTACGGCTCGAAGCAGGCGATGTCCGTGATGGCGCCGACGCGTTCGGCGGCCCAGCGGACGCGCACGCGCATGCCGGTGCGCACGGCGTCGGGGCCCGGCGCGTCGAGGGCGTGGAGGAGGGCGGTGTCGGCGCCGTCGAGCCTGACCAGGACCCAGGCGAAGGGCGTGTCGAGGGGCTGGCCGCGGCGGGGCTCGTGGTTCCAGGCCCAGGTGGTGACGGTGCCCGTGGCGGAGACCTCGACCAAGTCCCGTATCTCTTCGGCGGTCACGGGGTCGTACTCGACGGGCGGCACGAGGATCCGGCCGTCGCCGGCCTTGACCCCCAGCACGGTGCGTTCGCGCAGCCCGGTGAGGAAGGCGCTCTGCACGGGTCCGAGGGAGCGGGTGAAGGGGAACTCTACGACCAGAGGCGCACGCAGCACCTCCGGCGAGGGGGCGGATGCCATGACGGGGACTCCGTTTCCAGGTGACGGGGGGGCGGGGGACGGGGGACGCGCCCCCGGAAGGGGCGCGGGGGGGCTGCGCGGCCGGCCACGGCGGCCCCGCAGCCGACGAACGGCCTAGGCGCGCCGGAAGACAGGCACCCTCTTCTCCGCGAAGGCCCGCGACCCCTCCTTCGCGTCGGCCGTGTCGAAAACGGGCCAGCCCCGCTTCAGCTCGGCGGCGAGCCCGTCCGCCTCCGTCATCTCGGCCGTCTCGTACACGGACGCCTTGACCGCCTCGACCGCCAGCGGCCCGCACGCGTTGATCTGCTCGGCGACGGCGAGGGCGCTCTCCAGCGCCGTGCCGTCGGGGACGACCCGCCCAACGAGCCCGATCGACGCCGCCTCGGCCGCCGAGTAGGACCGCCCGGTGAGCAGCATCTCCAGGGCATGCGTACGGGGGATCTGCCGGGGCAGCCGCACGGTCGAGCCGCCGATCGGGAACAGCCCCCGCTTCACCTCGAAGAGCCCGAACGTCGCCGACTCGCCCGCGATGCGGATGTCGGTGCCCTGGAGGATCTCCGTGCCGCCCGCCACGCAGTGGCCCTCGACGGCGGCGATGACGGGTTTGCGGGGCCGGTGGTGGCGCAGCATCGCCTTCCAGTGCAGATCGGGGTCGGCCTTCAGCCGGTCCCGGTACTGCTCGCCCTCCATGCCCTTGCCGGCGAGCGCCTTGAGGTCCATGCCCGCGCAGAACGCGCCGCCCGCGCCGGTGAGCACGACGGAGCGGATCGCGTCGTCCTCGTCGGCCTCGACCCACCCGTCGTGGAGGCCCACGAGCATCGCCAGAGACAGCGCGTTCTTCGCCTCGGGCCTGTTCAGCGTGAGTATCAGTGTGGCGCCCTCGCGCCGCACGGAGAGGTGTTCCGTCCCACCCATGTGCCGTGCTCCCTCCATCGACGGTCACCGGGCGACTGCCGCCGTCGCCCACGGACCTGGAACAGGTTGCAGTAGGCGGAGAGCCAGTTCAAGAGTTTTCTGACAGTCAGTCAGTTTTCTTCTGCGGGGGCCCTTCCCACTTGTGGGTGCCTCTGCTCTGATGACCGCCAAGCCAACCGCCAAGCCAGACGTCGCTTGGACTCCGGGGTCAGGAGGAGCACGGTGGAGTACAACCTTGCCGACCTGTTCGAGTCGGTCGTCGACGTGGTCCCCGACCGCGAGGCGCTCGTGTACATCGACCATCCCGGCACGGGCGCGGAGCGCCGACTGACCTACGCCGAGCTCGACACCGCCGCCAACCGCCTGGCCCACCACCTGATCGACAGCGGCCTCAAAGCGGGCGAGCACCTGGGCCTGCACCTGTACAACGGCGTCGAGTACCTCCAGACGGTGCTTGCCTGCCTCAAGGCGCGCCTGGTCCCGGTCAACGTCAACTACCGCTACGTCGAAGAGGAGTTGGTCTACCTCTATCGCGACGCCGATCTCGCCGCGCTCGTCTTCGACGCCGAGTTCACCGGGCGGGTCGCGGCCGCGCTGCCGCGCACGGAGAAGCTGCGGCATCTGATACGGGTGGGCGAGCCGCCCGCCGAGGCGCCCGCGCTCGACGTCGTGGCCTTCGCCGACGCGGAGCGGGCCGGATCACCGGAGCGCGGCTTCGGACCGCGCTCGGCGGACGACCTGTTCATCATCTACACCGGCGGCACGACCGGCATGCCCAAGGGCGTCATGTGGCGCCACGAGGACCTGTTCTTCGCCGGGCTCTTCGGCGGAGAACCGGCGGGCGAACCGGTCAAGCGCCCCGAGGAGCTGGCCGAACGCGTCGCGGCGGGCGGGCCCGGCATCACCTTCTTCCCCACTCCCCCGCTGATGCACGGCACGTCGACGCTGACGTCGTTCATCGCCTTCAACTACGGCCAGCGGGTGGCCCTGCACCGCAAGTACGTGCCCGAGGAAGTGCTGCGCACCATCGAGAAGGAGAAGGTGTCCAGCGTGTCGCTGGTCGGCGACGCGATGCTCAGGCCGCTCGTCGACGCGCTGCACGGACCGCTCAAGGGCACCGACCTGTCGTCGCTGTTCAGCGTCTCCTCGTCCGGGGCCATCATGTCGGAGACGGTGCGCGCCCAGTTCCAGGAGCTGGTGCCGAACGTGCTGCTCCTCAACAACTTCGGCTCCTCCGAGTCCGGTTCCAACGGCAAGGCCACGGACGACTCGGGCCCGGAGAAGGGCTTCCGCCTGGAGGTCAACGAGCGGACTCAGGTGGTGGATCCGGCGACGCACGAGCCGGTCCCGGTGGGCGAGGTGGGCCGCCTCGCCCAGCGCGGCCACGTACCGCTCGGCTACTACAACGACCCGGCGAAGACCGCCGAGACCTTCTTCCAGAAGGGCGCCGAACGCTGGGTGCTGCTCGGCGACATGGCGACGGTCGACGAGGACGGCATCGTCACCGTGCTCGGGCGCGGTTCGCAGTGCATCAACACCGGGGGCGAGAAGGTCTACCCCGAGGAGGTCGAGCAGGCCCTCAAGTCCCATCCGGACGTGTACGACGCACTGGTCGCCGGAGTGCCGGACGAGCGCTGGGGCAACCGGGTGGCCGCCGTCGTTCAACTGCGCCCCGACGCGCCCTCGTTGGACCTGGCGGCGATCCAGACGCACTGCCGGGCCCTGCTCGCCGGCTACAAGATCCCGCGCGCCGTCGTCGTCACGGACCGCATCCAGCGCTCGCCGAGCGGCAAGGCGGACTACCGCTGGGCCAAGTCGGTCGCCGCGCGGGGCACCGTGGGCCCGTAGCGGCAACGGCCCCTCCACTTCCCCGAGCACCGCCCGAACCCGCAGGTCAGCACGGACTAGACTGATCAGTCCGATCTTTGGAAGTGCGAAACGACGGCCACGCCGTCGCCGGGGAGTAGTGAGCAGCCGATGGCCATGGTGGGCCTGTTCTGGATCGCCGAGGGCGACGTGTACGTGGGTGCGAAGCCGTCCGGCCTCGCACCCGGAGTGCGCCTGACCTCCCAGGGAGTGGAGGCGCTCGGCGACGGACAGGCCCGCCTCTTCCTGTGGGAGGACGTGGAGTCCCTCACGGTGGCGGACGTCCCGGTGAAGTCGCTGATGCGGCGGGTCGGCGCGGTCAAGAGCATCGCCCTGGGCACGGTGAAGGAGCTGGCCATGCCCGTGGGCATCGGTATGGCCGAGGAGGCCCCGGCGATGATGACCGTGCGCGTGCGGACGTCCGCGGGCGATCACGATCTTTCGGCCTACGTCGCCGCCGCCGTCGGCTACCCGAAGACCGAGGCCGACCTCTCCCGCGCCCTCCTGGCGCGCCTCACGGAGGGCGCCGCGACGATGTCCACGACGCTGGCGGCCATGGCGGAGTGGGGCCGCGGCTCCGAGGGCGCGTCGCCCCGCGCAGCCGAGCGGGAGAAGCTGTTGCGGGGCTGGGTGGGCTAGGACCCGGGACGGGGCCGCGGCGACGGCCTTCCGTCCCCGCGGACGCGCCGCCCCGGGCCCCGCCCGCTAGGCCGCGTTCCCCTCCGTGAGCTGGTACAGCTCGGGCACGGAGACCTTGATCGGCTCCTGGGTGGTGCGGGCGATCACGACGACCGCGGGCTCCTCCGGGGAGGGGTTCTCCTCCCGGTGCGGGACGAACGGCGGCACGAGGAAGAAGTCCCCCGGCCCCGCGGCGACGCGTACCTCCCGGGTGCCGTCGTGGTAGACGAACACGGGGTGCCCGCTGACCACGTAGATGCCCGCCTCCGAGTCCCCGTGGTGGTGATTGTCCGTCGAGCTCAGCGGCGGGTTCTCCACCATGCCCATCCAGAGCTTCTTCGAGCCGACCATGCTGCCGCTGATGGCGGCGAAGCCGTCCAGCTCACCGGAGCGGACGTGGTGGACGCGGTTGTTCAGCGGGGCGCTGTCCTCGGAGCCCGGTGCGGTTCCGACGCCCGGTGCGGTTCCGACGCCGTCCTGAATACTCATCGTGCAGCCTCTCGATTCCGATTGCCCGACCCTTGCGGGGGTCTGCCGTGACCGGCTCGTCCCCCGCGTCGGCTTGACCGGATCCAGACTGCTCCCGCCTTATCCAATACGGCAATTAACCTTGCCGGTACAGCAAACGGAACCATGCCCCCCGTACGCTCGTCGACGAGGAAGCGTGCCGGGGATCAGCCCGCGCAGACCGACCGCAGCGCACGGCCCAGGGCCACGGAGTGCAGCGCGTCGAGCCGCTCCTGGTGCCCCACGCGCACGGCCGCCGCCGTCAGGACGCCCTCGCAGTACGGCGCCCGCCGCGCGTCGGGGGACGCGGCGACCGCTCGCACCAGACCGGTGTTGATCCGGTTGATCTCCTTGCGGACCTCCGCGAGGTCGGGCCGCTCCGTCGGGGCTTGGGAGGGATCGGCGTCCCAGCGCCGGAACAGGCCGCGCTGGACGACCTTGTTGGCCTCGATCTGGTCGCGGAAGATCCGCACGGTCGCCACCGGGTCGGCGCCGAGCTCCTTCGCCTGCCCGGCCACTGCGTCCAGGACCTGCTTCTCGCGGGCGGGGTCGTCGATCGGGCTGTCCGTGCCGTACTTGGCCGCGGCCACCAGGTCGGCGGTGGCCAGGCGCTGGGCGGACAGGTCGGCGAGAGGGTGCAGCTGCGCGTACGGGCCGGCGGCGACCGCGGCCGTCGGCGGCTGCGCGGGCGCCGCGACCGCCGCGCCTCCTCCCGTGCACAGGGCGGCGGCCACGGCACCGACGGTGAGCAGACGGCCGGCCGAAGAGGTGAGGCGCACGACGGTTCCCCCAGGGGGTCGGTGACGGACGTTCAGTGACCGGGCACGGGCCCGCCGGGGGCCGCGCCGGATCGACGCTCATCGTACGAGCCGTGCGTGCCGCCCGCCCGGCACGGCCCGCCGCCCCTCAGTCCTGCGCGAGGAACCCCGCGACGCGCCGCGCGAACCACTCCGGGTCGTCCAGCCACGGGAAGTGCCCGCCGCGCGGCTGCACTTGGCGTACCCCGCGCGGGAACAGCCCGGCGAACTCCTCGGCGTGCGCGGGGTTCGGCCCGCTGTCCCACTCCCCGGCGAGGACGAGCACCGGCGCGTTCAGGGCGGCCAGCGCGGCGCGGGTCGCGGGCGGGTCGAAGGCGCCCTCGCCGTAGAAGACGGCGGCCGCCTCCGCGTTCTTCTCGCGGGCGCTCGCCGCGCGGTGCGCCTGGGCCGCCTCGTCCCAGCGGCCGTAGGCGAGGGGCGCGAGGGCGTCCATCACCTCGGCGGGGCTGCGGCCGGCCGCGATCTCGTCGAGCGCCGCGACGGCGGCGGGGTACCAGGGCTCGCCCGCGCGCAGCGCCGCGGCGGCGCGGTGGTCCCGGTCGGTGACCGTGAGACCGACGGAGTGCGTGGACGGGGTGACCAGGACGAGGGTGCGGACCCGCTTGGGGTGACGGGCCGCGTACAGCGTGGCGATGTTCCCGGACGCCGAGTGCCCGAGCAGGTCGACCTCGTCGAGCCCCAGGTGCTCGCGGAGGGCCTCCACGTCGTCGACGAGCCGGTCGCAGCGGTACGTCGCCGGGTCGGCGGGCGTCGCGGAGTCGCCGGTGCCGCGCAGATCGAGCAGGACGAGGCGGCGGTGCGCGGTGAGGCCGCCGAGGTCCCCGAGGTAGGCGGAGGCGCGCAGGGGGCCGCCCGGCACGCACAGCAGAGGTTCTCCGTCCCCCTTCTCGTGGTAGGCGAGCTCCGTTCCGTCGTACGCGCTGAATGTCGGCATGCGGGTGATCATCACATCCCGCGTCGGGCGCGGGCAATCGGCGCCCGCCCGCGCTGTCCCATGACGGTGGCCCATGACGCAGCGCCCCAGCTCAAAGCGGAAGTGCTCGATCTCTTGACGCCCACCCTCCGGACTGGATTACTGAGGTCCTAGGAAGATCGACGACCGAATGATCGGTCGCCCGTTCGGGACGGGAGCACCTCTCATGACGCGTATGCCGCTACTGCTGGACGCGGCGGAACGGCTCGGCCCCCGGGAGCTCGCCGCGCTGCAGCTGGAACGCCTCCAGGACACCCTTCTGCACGCGTACGAGAACGTGCCGTTCTACCGCGCGGCGTTCGACAAGGCGGGCCTGCACCCCGACGACTGCCGTTCGCTCGCCGACCTGGCGCGGTTCCCCTTCACCACCAAGGACGACCTGCGGGCCAACTACCCGTTCGGGATGTTCGCGGTCGAGCAGTCCGAGGTCCGCCGCCTGCACGCCTCCAGCGGCACGACCGGCCTGCCCACGGTCGTCGGGTACACCGAGCAGGACCTGTCGATGTGGGCGGACGTGGTCGCCCGCTCGATCCGGGCCGCGGGCGGCAGGCCCGGCGACAAGGTCCATGTGGCGTACGGATACGGCCTGTTCACGGGCGGCCTCGGCGCGCACTACGGCGCCGAGCGGCTCGGCTGCACGGTCATCCCCGCGTCCGGCGGCATGACAGCGCGTCAGGTACGCCTGATCCAGGACTTCCGGCCCGAGATCATCATGGTGACCCCGTCGTACATGCTCACGCTCCTGGAGGAGTTCGAGCGGCAGGGCGTCGACCCCCGGACCACGTCCCTGCGGGTCGGCATCTTCGGCGCGGAGCCGTGGACGGAGGAGATGCGGCGCGAGATCGAGGAGCGCTTCGCGATCGACGCCGTGGACATATACGGCCTCTCCGAGGTGATCGGCCCGGGTGTCGCGCAGGAGTGCGTGGAGACCAAGGACGGGCTGCACATCTGGGAGGACCATTTCTATCCCGAGGTCGTGGACCCGATCACGGGCGAGGTGCTGCCGGACGGGGAGCGCGGCGAGCTGGTGTTCACCTCCCTCACCAAGGAGGCCATGCCCGTGATCCGCTACCGGACACGGGACCTGACGCGGCTGCTGCCGGGCACGGCGCGCATCTTCCGCCGGATGGAGAAGGTGACGGGCCGCAGCGACGACATGGTGATCCTGCGGGGCGTCAACCTCTTCCCCACCCAGGTCGAGGAGATCGTGCTGCGTACGGCGGGCATCGCGCCGCACTTCCAGCTGCGCCTGACCCGCGAGGGCCGCATGGACGCGCTGACGGTGCGGGCCGAGGCGCGCGCGGACACCCCGCCGGAGCGGCGCGAGGCCGCGGCGCGGGAGATCGCGGCGGCGGTGAAGGACGGCATCGGCGTCTCGGTCGGCGTGGAGATCGTCGATCCGGAGACGCTGGAGCGGTCGGTCGGCAAGTTCAAGCGGATCGTGGACCTGCGGGACTGACGGATCCTGGATCGGCGGAACTGACGGGTCGTCGGTCAACGGGGTTCCCGGACACGCGGAGCCCTCGGGCACCCGGCCCTCCGCCGTGAGGGCCCAGCGCTCGTGGGCGCGCCACGCGGCGGAGGTCGCGCACGGCGACGCGCGGCCCCTGCCGGAGGAAAGTGGTGGCGGCCATCCGGGGATCCTGCGCAGCGCCCCACCGTCCGGCCTCCTTCCTCACTCCTCCCCGAAGCGGTCCCTCAGCTCCCGTTTGAGGATCTTCCCGCTGGCGTTGCGCGGCAGCTCGGCCACGAACAGGACCCTCTTGGGCGCCTTGAAGTGGGCGAGCCTTTCGCGTGCGTGGGCGATGAGTCCGGACTCCGTCAGCTCCTCGCCCGCGCTCGTGCCGGCGCGTACGACGACCGCGGTGACCGCCTCGATCCACCGTTCGTCCGGCAGACCGATCACCGCGGTCTCGGCGACTCCCTCGTGGGTGTACAGCGCGTCCTCGACCTGCCGCGAGGCGACCAGGACTCCCCCGGAGTTGATGACGTCCTTGACCCGGTCGACGACGGTGAAGTAGCCCTCGGCGTCGCGCACGGCGAGGTCGCCCGAGCGGAACCAGCCGTCGCGGAACGCCGCCGCGGTCTCCTGCGGCTTGTCCCAGTACCCCTCGCACAACTGCGGCGAGCGGTAGACGACTTCGCCCTGGGTTCCGTCCGGCACCTCCTTGCCGTACTCGTCCACGACGCGCGCCTCGACGAACAGGACGGGCCGCCCGCACGAATCCATGCGTCCCTCGTGCTCGTCGGGTCCCAGGACCGTAGCGAGCGGGCCGATCTCGCTCTGTCCGAAGCAGTTGTAGAAGCCGAGCCCCGGCAGCCGGGACCGCAGCCGTTCCAGGACCGGCACCGGCATGATCGACGCCCCGTAGTACGCCTTGCGCAGCGTCCCCAGGTCGCGGGTGGCGAAGCCCGGGTGGCGCGAGAGGCCGATCCAGACCGTGGGCGGCGCGAAGAGGCTGTCCGCGCGGCCCGCCTCGACCAGCTCGAAGATCCGCTCGGGATCGGGCGCGTCGAGGATCGTGTTCTCGGCACCGACCGCGAGATAGGGCAGCAGGAAGACGTGCATCTGCGCCGAGTGGTACAGCGGCAGCGCGTGGACGGGCTTGTCCGTCTCCTTGAGGTCGAGGGCGGCGATCGCGCTGGCGTACTCGTGGACGAGGGCCCGGTGCGACATCATCGCGCCCTTGGGCAGCGCGGTGGTCCCGGACGTGTAGAGCAGCTGGGCCAGCGCGCTTCCGTCGTCCTCCCCCAGCAGGACGTGCGTGCCGCCCTCCTCGCGGCGGCAGGCGTGTTCGAGGAGCGAGCCCGTGGCGTCACGCAGCGGCAGCACCCGTACGGAGTCCGGGAGCCGGTGCCGCACCTGCGGGTCGGCGAGGACGAGGGCGCTGCCCGACTGCTCGATGATGTACCGCAGGTCCTCGCCCGTGAGGTTGTGGTTGATCGGCACGTGCACGAGCCCGGCGCGCGAGCAGGCCAGGAAGCCGATCAGATAGGCGTCGGAGTTGTGGCCGTAGGCGCCGACCCGGCTCCCGTGCCCGAGCCGTCGGCCCAGCAGGAACGCCGCCGCCCGGCTGACCGCGGCGTCCAGTTCGCCGTACGTCCAGGTCCGCTCCCGGTAGCGGAGCGCCACCCGCCGCGGTGTGCGGCGCGCGCTGCGCGCGAGTACGTCGTCGACCCTGTTCCCCGCTGCTCCCGTCATGGCGCGATCCTGTGCCCGCCCACCCCCCAGGTCAAGAGACCCGCACCGGTGCCGAAAAGATCGGCGCCGCGCCCGGGCCCCATCGACATACCGCTTGGTACGCTCAACCGCTCCTTCCCTCACCCCAGTTGGGAGGCACGATGCGCAACCGCACAAGACGCACGGCGGCCGTGGGAATCACCCTGCTGACGGCCGTGGCCCTGCTGCCCTCGTCCGGAGCGGGGGCCGCGCCGTCCCGGGACGCCCGCCCGTCCGGCGGCGGCCTGCACGCCACCATCCGCTACACCGAGTACGGCGTACCGCACATCCTCGCCGAGGACTACGAGAACCTCGGCTTCGGCACCGGCTGGGCGCAGGCCGCCGACCAGGTGTGCACGCTCGCCGACGGATATCTGACCGTCCGCGGCGAGCGCTCGCGGCACTTCGGGCCCGACGCCTCGCCCGGTGCCTCGCTGTCATCGGCGTCCACCAACCTCGGCAGCGACCTGTACTTCCGTGGCGTACGCGAGGCGGGCACCGTCGAGAAGCTCCTGAAGCAGCCCGCGCCCGCCGGGCCGAGCCGCCGCTCCAAGAAGCTCATGCGGGGCTTCGCCGCGGGCTACAACGCCTGGCTGAAGCAGAACCGCATCACCGACCCGGCCTGCGCGAAGGCCGACTGGGTCCGCCCGATCACCGCCCTGGACGTGGCCCGGCAGGGCTTCGCCGTGCAGGTGCTCGGCGGACAGGGGCGCGGGATCGACGGCATCACGGCCGCCGCGCCGCCCGGCGCGAAGGACGCGGACCGCGCGGCCGACCCGCGGCGCACGGCGAAGGCCGCCCGTGAGCTGTTCTCCTCCCAGGACGCCGACATGGGCTCCAACGCCGTCGCGTTCAGCGGGCGCACGACGGCGAACGGCAAGGGCCTGCTCTTGGGCAATCCGCACTACCCCTGGCAGGGCGGGCGCCGCTTCTGGCAGTCGCAGCAGACCATTCCCGGCGAACTCAACGTGTCCGGCGGCTCGTTGCTCGGTACGAGCGTGGTCAACATCGGCTTCAACGGCGACGTGGCATGGAGCCACACGGTCGCGACCGGCGTCACCCTGAATCTGCATCAGCTCACGCTGGACCCCGCCGACCCGACCTCCTATCTCGTCGACGGCAAGCCGCGGAAGATGACGAAGCGCACGGTGACGGTGCCGGTCAAGGACGGCCCGCCGGTGACCCGCGCCCAGTGGTGGACCCGCTACGGCCCCGTCGTCACCAGCCTCGGCCCGCAGCTCCCGCTGCCCTGGTCGTCGACCACGGCGTACGCGCTCAACGACCCCAACGCCGTGAACCTGCGCGGTTCAGACACCGACCTCGGCTTCGGCAGGGCCCGCTCCACCGCCGGCATCCTCAGGTCGCTGCGCGAGACCCAGGGGCTGCCCTGGGTGAACACCGTCGCCGCCGACCGCCACGGCCACTCGCTGCTCAGCCAGTCGCAGGTGCTGCCCCGGATCACCGACGATCTGGCGCAGCGGTGCAGCACGGCGCTGGGCAAGGTCACCTATCCGGCGTCGGGCGTCGCCGTTCTCGACGGCTCGCGCGGCGACTGCGCGCTCGGCTCCGACAAGGACGCGGTGCAGCCGGGCATCTTCGGCCCGTCGAGGATGCCGACCCTCAAGGACGCCCCGTACGCGGAGAACTCCAACGACAGCGCCTGGCTGACCAACGCGGACCGCCCGCTCACCGGTTACGAGCGGATCTTCGGCACGATCGGCACGCAGCGCTCGATGCGCACGCGCGGCGCGGTCGAGGACGTCGCCGCGATGGCACAGAAGGGCGGCCTGACGGTCGCCGACCTCCAGCGGCAGCAGTTCGCGAACCGGGTTCCTGCGGCGGACCTCGCGGCGGACGACACGGCGAAGGCGTGCGCGGCGCTGCCGGGCGGCACCGCGACGGGCAGCGACGGCAGGACGGTCGACGTGAGCCGGGCCTGCGCGGTCCTGGCGCGCTGGGACCACGCGATGGACACCGGCAGCCGGGGCGCGCTGCTCTTCGACCGCTTCTGGCGCAAGCTGTCGGCGGCCGTGCCGAACGCGCAGCTGTGGAAGGTGCCGTTCTCGGCGGCCGACCCGGTGCGCACCCCGAACACGCTGGACACCGCGCTGCCGGCCTTCCGGACGGCGCTGGCCGACGCGGTCACCGAGCTGACCGCCGCGGGCATCGCCCTGGACGCGCCGCTGGGCGCGAACCAGTACGTCGTACGGAACGGCAAGCGCATCCCCGTCTCCGGCGGCACGGAGTCGCTCGGCGTCTGGAACAAGGTCGAGACGACCTGGGACGCGAAGGCCGGCTACACCGAGGTCGTGCACGGCACGAGCCATGTGCAGGCGGTCGGCTGGACCGAGGGCCGCTGCCCGAAGGCCCGCACGCTCCTGGCGTACTCCCAGTCCTCGAACCCCGACTCACCGCATTTCAGCGACCAGACGAGGCTGTACGCGAAGGAGCGCTGGGTGACGTCACGGTTCTGCGAGAAGGACATCCTCGCGGACCCGGCCCTGAAGGTGGTCCGCGCCCGCGAGCGCGGCTGACGCGCCTCTCCTTGGCCGGGTCCCGGAAGCCGGGGCCCGGCCCAGGCCCGTCGGGCCGCCCTTGGGCAGGAGACCCGGGCCGCCTCCGCCGAGATCACATCGCGCGCTCGCGCCCCTCCCAGTACGGTTCGCGCAGCCGCCGCTTGTACAGCTTGCCGTTGGGGTCGCGCGGCATCGTCGCGATGAAGTCGACGCTCTTGGGGCGCTTGTAGCCCGCGAGGTGGTGCTCGCAGTGCGCCAGGATCTCGGCGGCGAGTGCGTCGTCGGCCGCCCTGCCCTCGGCCACCTCGACGACGGCCTTGACCTCCTCTCCCCAGTCGTCGTGCGGGATCCCGAAGGCGGCGGCGTCCGCGACCGCGGGATGCGTGAGCAGCGCCGACTCGATCTCGGCGGGATAGATGTTGACCCCGCCCGAGATGATCATGTCGATCTTGCGGTCGCGCAGGAACAGATAGCCGTCCTCGTCCAGCAGACCGAGGTCGCCGACGGTGAAGAAGTCCCCGATGCGGTTCTTCTTCGTCTTCGCCTCGTCCTTGTGGTACGAGAAGCCGCCGGTGGACATCTTCATGTAGACGGTGCCGAGTTCGCCCGGCGCCAGCCGGCTGCCGTCGTCGTCGAAGACCGCCAACTCGCTGATGGGCCAGGCCTTTCCGACCGTCCCGGGCTTCTTCAGCCAGTCCTGTGCGGTGGCGAAGGCGCCGCCGCCCTCGCTGGCCGCGTAGTACTCCTCGACGCACTCGCCCCACCACTCGATCATCGCGCGCTTCACGTGGTCGGGGCAGGGCGCGGCGCCGTGGATGGCGTGCCGCATCGACGACACGTCGTACGCGGCCCGCGTCGCCTCCGGCAGGGCGAGCAGGCGGTGGAACTGCGTCGGCACCATGTGGGTGTGCGTGCACCGGTGCGCGTCGATGAGGCGGAGCATCTCCTCGGGCGTCCACCTGTCCATCAGGACCAGCGGATGGCCGATGTGCAGGGCGGCGCCCGCGAACTGGAGGACGGCCGTGTGGTAGAGCGGCGAGCAGACCAGGTGGACGTTGTCGTCGAAGGGCCTGATCCCGAAGATGCCGAGGAAGCCGCCGAGGTAGGACTCCTCGGGGAGCTTGCCGGACAGGGGGCGGCGGATGCCGCGCGGGCGGCCCGTCGTGCCCGAGGTGTAGTTCATGACCCAGCCGAGAGTGCGGTCGGCGGGGGCGGACTCGGGCTGTCCGTCGAGGAGTCGGGCGTAAGGACGGAAGCCCCGCACGTCACCGACCGCGTACCGGTGACTCGCCGGCAGGCCCGCCTCGTCGGCCGCCGGGACCGCCGCGTCCGCGAACCGCTCGTGCGCGATCAGCACCTTCGCGCCGGAGTCGGCGACGATCCAGGCGATCTCGGGCCCGACCAGGTGGTGGTTGACCGGGACGAGGTAGAACCCGGCCTGGGAGGCGGCGAGATACGCGGTGAGGAACTCCACGCCGTTGGGCAGGACGACGGCGAAGGCGTCGCCGCGTTTCAGGCCCGCGGCGCGCAGCCCGTGCACCAGCTGGTTGACGGCGCCGTGCAGCCGGCCTGCCGTCCACTGCTCGCCGTCGGGCGCGACGAGGACGACGCGTCCCGGGTCGGCCGCGGCCTGGGCCCAGAAACCGTTCGGCGGAGCGCTGTTGGGGGGTGTGCTCACGACTGACTTCCCCTTCCCGCGATGCGGTTGACTCGGTCGACGGCCCGCTCGAATCCGCGCGTCAGATCGTCGAAGACGGCCTGTACGCTGCGCTCGCTGTTCATCCGGCCGACGATCTGACCGACCGGCGTACCGAGCAGCTCCTGTACCTCGTACTTCTGGATGCGGGACACCGCCTCGGCGACCAGCAGGCCCTGGAGCGGCATCGGGAGCGGACCGGGGCCCTGCGGGTCGTCCCAGGCGTCGGTCCACTCCGTGCGCAGCTGCCGGGCGGGCTTTCCGGTCAGGGCACGGGAGCGGACCGTGTCGCCGGAGCCCGCGGCGAGCAGCTTGCGGGTGAGGGCGGGTGAGTGCAGGTCGGCCTCCGTGGTGGTGAGCCAGAGGGAGCCGAGCCAGACGCCCTGTGCGCCGAGCGCCAGCGCGGCCGCGATCTGCTCGCCACTGCCGATGCCTCCGGCGGCGAGCACGGGCAGCGGCGCGACGGCCTCGACGGCCTCCGGGGTGAGCACCATCGACGCGATCTCGCCGGTGTGGCCGCCCGCCTCGTACCCCTGCGCGACGACGACGTCGATGCCCGCGTCCGCGTGCTTGCGGGCGTGCCGGGCGCTGCCCGCGAGGGCGGCGACCAGGACGTCGTTGGCGTGGGCGCATTCGATCACGTCGGCCGGGGGTGAACCGAGCGCGTTGGCGAGGAGCTTGATCGGGTAGTCGAAGGCGACGTCGAGCTGGTTGCGGGCGACCTGCTCCATCCAGCCGGTGATGCGCCATCCCGACTCCTCGCCCTCGGCGAGCTCGGGCACGCCGTGCTTGGCGAGGGTGTCCTTGACGAACTGCCGGTGCCCGTCCGGGATCATCGCCTCGACGTCGGCCTCCGTGACGCCTTCGACCTTCTTGGCGGGCATCACGACGTCGAGGCCGTACGGCCTGCCGTCGACGTGCTCCTGCATCCAGTCGAGGTCCCTGGCCAGCTCGTCCGGCGCCGTGTAGCGGACCGCGCCGAGCACCCCGAATCCGCCCGCTCTGCTGATGGCGGCGGCCACCGCGGGGAAGGGCGTGAAGCCGAAGACGGCGTGCTCGACTCCCAGTCTCTTGCTCAACTCCGTCTGCATGGGCGCAGGATGCCGCAGCCGACCGGCCGAGGGAAGAGATTTTCTGATGCAGTGTCAGATATTTACGACGCCACGAGGCACCCCCGGCACGGCCCGCACCGCACCTCCGTCTGACCGCATGGTCAGACATCTGACCGATCGGTTAGTGTGTCCGCACCTTGGGGCTCGACCGACGGAGGACACCGGGATGGAACGCACGACGTGCTGCGTGGTGGGCGGCGGACCGGCCGGCATGATGCTGGGCCTGCTCCTCGCGCGAGCGGGCATCGAGGTGACCGTCCTGGAGAAGCACGGGGACTTCCTGCGGGACTTCCGGGGCGACACGGTCCACCCGTCGACCCTGCGCCTGCTCGACGAACTCGGCCTCGGCGCACGCTTCGCACGCCTGCCCGCGCGCAGGCTCCGCGAGATGCGGATGCACATCGACGGCACCAGCGTCGTCGCGGGCGATCTGCGGCACATACCCGGCCGCCACAAGTACATCGCGATGGTCCCGCAGTGGGACTTCCTCGACCTCCTCGCGGGCGCCGCCGCCGCGGAGCCGTCGTTCACGCTGCGGATGCGGACCGCCGTGACCGGCCTGCGCACGGACGGCTCCGGCCGGGTCACCGGCGTCCGGTACACCGACGCGGACGGCAGGCCCGGCGAGCTGGCCGCGGACCTGACCGTGGCCTGCGACGGCCGGCGCTCCCTGGTCCGCGCCGCGGCGGGACTGACCCCCGTCACGTACGACGTCCCGATCGACGTCTGGCAGGTCCGCGTGCCCGCCCCGCGCGACGAACTCAAGAACGGCCGCGTCTTCCTGAGCATCCGCGACGGACAGATCGCCGCCACCATGGACCGCGGCGACTACTACCAGACCTCCTACCTCATCAGGAAGGGCACGGACGCCGAACTGCGCGCCCACGGCATCGACCGGTTCCGCGAACGGCTGGGCACACTGCTCGGCTGGGACCGCGCCACGACGGCGGCGATCCGCTCCTGGGACGACGTGAAGCTCCTGGAGGTCACGATGGACCGGCTGCCCCGCTGGTACGACGAGGGCGTCCTGTGCATCGGCGACGCCGCGCACACCATGTCGCCGGTCGGGGGCGTCGGCGTCAACCTCGCGGTACAGGACGCCGTCGCCACGGCCCGCCTCCTGGCCGGGCCGCTGCGCCGCGGCACGGTCGGCGTCCGCGACCTGTCCCGCGTCCAGAAACGCCGCCACCTGCCGACGGCTCTGACGCAGCGCCAGCAGCGGGGCGAACACGAGATGCTGCTGCGCCCGGCCCTGGACGGCACCCTCCGAGGCGACCGCCTCCCACTCCCCCTGCGCGCGCTCCGCACGATCCCGGCGCTGCGGACGGTGACGGGCTACTTGGGCGGCGTGGGCGTACGCCCGGAACACGCGCCGGGGTTCGCGCGGCGCCGCGACGGAGCCCTCGGCGCCTGACCTCGGTGCCGTACGCGGTCCCTGGGTCAGACCGCCGTGGCGGGGCTCCGGGGCCACGCCCGCAGGGCCCGTACGGTCCAGTCGAGAGCGGGGGCGAGAGCGTCCGGCGCGGGCCAGTCGTTGATCACAGCGAGGAGCTCCAGATAGCGGTCCCTGCGCGCGTCGTTCATGCCGTCGACGTGGCCTGCCAGGCGTCGGCGGAGTTCTTCGCCGTCGGGCACACCGACGATGCTGCTGTAGTGGGTGGCGAGTGCCGTGACGATCGGGGCGGCCAGGGACGAGGTCGGCTCGATGCCCTCGCTCAGGGCCGGTTCTGCCAGGGAGCGGAGGGCTTCGGCGAGGACGCGGGGCAGGCCCGTCGCGTCGTCCGGGGCCCGGTCGGCCGCAATGGCCCGGGCCATCCCCTGCACGCTGGCGCGGAATCCGGGGTCCGCCATCAGTCCTGCCAGTTCCACCCACGCCTCGATCTGCTGCACATCGGGGGCGTCGGGCAGTTCGGGGGTCATCGAGCGGATCACCGCGGCGAAGGCCGGGTGGGTGTCCAGGCCCGCGAAGACGGTGTCGAGGAAGTCGCCGATCAGACGGCTGCGCTCGGCCTCCGAGAGCGTGGCGAGCCGGTGCAGGAGATCCAGCTCCTCCGGCGCGCAGCCTCGCTCGGCCACCGCGGTCAGGACCGCGCGGCGCACGCGCAGGGCGTGGATCTGTACGTCCAGCGCCTCGGCGTGCGCCGCCGCCACGTCGGTCAGCGCGACCTCCCGGTCCACGACCTTGCGCACCGTGGGCAGGTCGAGGCCCAGCTCCCGCAGGGTCCGCACCAGGTCGAGGCGGGCGGCGGCCTCGGGGCCGTAGCGCCGGTAGCCGGCCCCGCTGCGGTCCGTGGGCGCGACGATCCCGGAGTCCGAGTAGAAACGGATCGTCTTGACGGGAAGCCCGGTCCGCCGGGCCAGTTCGCCGATCGAGTACAGGCGGTCGCCGTGCCGATTATCGCCTTGATGAGTGTTGCCCTGGAGGATGTCGCCTTCGCTCATGACCCCACTCTCACGTCTCCCCCTACTGGAGACTCAACCCCTCCCCCGCCCACCTCAGGAGAAGCGCGAGCTGCGCACCGGACCCGACGACCTCACGCGGTCCCGGTCGCCCCGGAGCCACGTGCCGCGCACGGCCGCGGCGAAGGCGGCCGTGCGTTCCACCGGGTCGGCGGGCGTCCCGCCGTCGCCCTGGTCCGGCGTCGGGTCGCCCGCCAGGATCTCGGCGGCGAGCTGCGCCTCGGGCCTGTCGTCGGCCGGCTCCTCCCGCACCTCGCCGTCGGCGTCGGCCCGCAGCCGTGCCGCCCACGGGGCGACCACCGACTGGTGCAGCAGGGCCACGCTGTCCGCGGTGACCGCGGGAGTGTCGGTCCACTGGCCGGCGTGCTCGTGCAGCACCTGTCCCGGGACGCGCTCGACCAACTGCCCGAGCGCCTCACGGCCCTCGTCCGTCCCCGCGGTCCCGTTCAGGTCGTACGCGATCACGACGGTGTCCTCCCGTCCGGCCGCGAAGGGCTCGGCGGGCAGGCCCAGCACGTCGGCCGCCGCCAGACCGAGGATCCGGCTGTCGCGGTCGGGCAGCAGGGACACCGAACGGGGCCGCACCTCGGCGGCGTCCAGCACCGCTTTCAGGCGCAGCAGACCCTGAAGGCACTGGTCGTAGGAGTCCTGCAGCCACGCGTACCGCCCGTTCATGCCCGCGTCGAAGCCGTAGGGGGACAGCGTCCCGAGCACGGTGCCGCCCAGCGCGAACTGCCAGCCGCGCAGATCCGTCCCGTCCAGCGGCCCCACTCCCGCGGCGGCCTCGGCCCGCTCCAGCATGCGGCACTGCCGGTCCCGCGCCGGCCGCCACCGCGCGTCGTCCGGGTCGGGCAGCAGCGCGTGCTGGCGGCTCGCCAGGGCCAGGTCGCCCGCCATGAGGGCGTTGAAGACCAGGAGGTAACGGTCGGGCCAGTCCTCGAACTCGTCCTCGTGCCGCGCGAGGAGCGCCACGGCGTCGTGGTGGCGTTCCTCGTCCTCGTACGCCGACACGAGCTCACGGACCACGCCGAGGGCACCGGGATCGTGCTCCAGCACCTCGCGCAGGGCGGGTACCGCCAGGAAGGAGAGGCCGCGCTCGACGCACGCGTAGCCGAAGTCGTAGAGCGCCTGCGCCTGTTCGGGGTGCGCGGCCAGCGCGGCGGAGGCCTGCCGCAGGTCGTCGAAGCCGATCGCCTCGGCCGCACGGGCGACCACGCGGGCCACCTCGGCCGTCGGCCGGTCCTCCCCGCCCGCCCTGAGCTGCCGCACGGCGCCGGGTATGTCCCCCGCGTCCAGGGACTCCCAGGCCTTCAGGAGGTCGGGGGTCTTCGGCGGACGGTTCTTGCGTGAAAACATGCTGAAGATCATCCCTGTCGGGAGGAGACCCCTCAATCGGTTTTCGCGCCCTCGGCCGGTGTTCCCAGGCCGGGCCGTCCCGTGCTCCCCGGCCGGGCCGTCCCCGCTCCTCAGCCGCCGTTCCCGCGCGTCGCACCAAGCGTCTCGCGCGCCCCACCCGACGTCTCGCGCTGCTCGATCGCGTACAGCGTGAACGTCACCAGTTCGTCCGCCGCCGCGTCGAGGTCCAGGTCCGGGTGGGCGAGCCACTGCCCGATCACCCCGTCGATCGCGCCGCCGATCGCGAGGGCGAGCGTCGGCGGGGCGAACGCGCGGAACTGGCCCGTCCGTTGGCCCGCGGCGAGCAGGTCCGCCAGGGCGTTCCAGCGGCCCGCGGTGTCGTGTCCGCCGGGGTTCTTCAGGCGCGTGCCGTCCGCGTCGTCGAGGAGCATCTCGGTGATCACGCGGACGTGACGGCGGTTGTCCCGCTGGTAGCCGACCATCGCGCGGACGTAGGCGACGATCGCGGCGCGCGGGTCGGCCTCGGCGGCCACCCTCTCGTCCACGTACGTCATGAACCGCTCCAGGACGTATGACAGGGTGGCCCGGGTCAGGTTGTCCTTGGACGAGAAGTGGTAGAGGACCGCGGCCTTCGACAGACCCGCCTGTTCGGCGATCGCCGCGAGCGACGTCGCCGGATAGCCCCTGGTGGAGATCATGTCGATCGTGCACTCGATGAGCTGGCCGCGGCGGGCCTGTTCGGTGAAGGTCGGGGCGCCGCCCGCGCGGCGGGACGGGCGGGGCGCGCGAGACGAGCGGGGTGTGCGCGCCGCGTCGGCAGCCATGACGCCCTCCTCTCCTCGCTCGCGCCGATGTCCGGCGGCCACCCGGCAAGCGGTCCGGCCGGTGATCGGCATCCGACCGTACACCAGCGGCTATGCGCCCAGAGCGGCCATGGCGGCGTTGTGCCCGGGGATGCCGCTCACGCCGCCGCCGCGCACCGCGCCCGCCCCGCAGAGGAGGACGTTCGCGTGCCGGGTCTCCACGCCCCAACGCCCGGTGTCCTCCTGGGCGTACGGAAAGGCGAGGTCGCGGTGGAAGATGTTGCCGCCGGGCAGCCCGAGGTCCCGCTCCAGGTCCAGCGGGGTCTTCGCCTCGATGCAGGGGCGCCCCTCGGCGTCCGGGGCCAGGCAGTCGGCGAGCGGCTCGGCGAGGTGCGCCTCCAGTTGCGCGAGGGTGGACTTCAGGAGGTCCGCGCGGACGGCGTCGTTGTCCTTCGCGAAGAGCCGGGCGGGCGTGTGCAGCCCGAAGAGCGTGAGGGTCTGGTAGCCGCGCTCGACGAGTTCGGGGGCGAGGATCGTCGGGTCGGTGAGCGAGTGGCAGTAGATCTCGGAGGGCGGCGCGGCGGGCGGGGCGCCGGCGGCGGCCTGGGCGTACGCGGCCGCCAGCTCCTCGTAGCCCTCGGCGATGTGGAAGGTCCCGGCGAAGGCCTCGCGCGGGTCGACGGAGGTGTCGCGCAGCCGCGGCAGCCGCTTGAGCAGCATGTTGACCTTGAGCTGGGCGCCTTCGGCGGGCGGGGGCGGCGCGTCGCCGAGCAGCGCGGCGAGGGCCTGCGGCGACGCGTTGACCAGGACGTGGCGCGCGGCGACGGTCCGCTCGCCGTCCTCGCCCGCCCGGTACGTCACCTCCCCGCGCTGCCCGTCGGTGGCGATCCCCGTCACCTCGCACCCGGTGCGCAGCGTGGCACCTGCCGCCCGCGCGGCGTCGGCGATGGCGGTGGTGAGGGCGCCCATGCCGCCGACGGGGACGTTCCAGTCGCCGGTGCCGCCGCCGATGACGTGGTAGAGGAAGCAGCGGTTCTGGCGCAGCGAGGGATCGTGCGCGTCGGCGAACGTGCCGATCAGGGCGTCGGTCAGGACGACCCCGCGCACCAGGTCGTCGGCGAAGCGGGCCTCGATCGCGGTGCCGATCGGCTCCTCGAAGAGCGTGCGCCAGGCGGTGGCGTCGTCGACGACGGCGCGCAGTTCGGTGCGGGTGGGCAGGGGTTCGGTGAGGGTGGGGAAGACGCGGCGGGCGACCTGGCCGGTCATGGCGTAGAAGTCGCGCCACGCGTCGTACTCGCGATGGTCGCCGGTGAGCCGTGCGAAGGCCTGCCGGGTGCGGGCCTCGCCGCCGCCGACGAGCAGCCCGGTGGGGCGTCCGGCGCGCTCGGCCGGGGTGTACGAGGAGATGGTGCGGGTGCGGACCCGGAAGTCGAGGTCGAGGTCCCGGACGATCTTCTTGGGGAGGAGGCTGACCAGGTACGAGTAGCGGGAGAGCCGCGCGTCGACCCCGGCGAAGGGCCGGCTGGAGACAGCGGCGCCGCCGGTGCCGGGGAGCCGCTCCAGAAGCAGCACGGACCGCCCGGCGCGGGCGAGGTAGGCGGCGGCGACGAGACCGTTGTGACCACCGCCGACGATGACGGCGTCGTACGCATCACGATCAGGCATGACTCTTCCTAGCACGGGGGCCCCGCGCCGGGGTACGTAGGGTCTCAAGATTCGCTGCACAGCCTCAGGACCGAGACGGCACCGTGGTGAGGTAGGCCGTTCTTCGGGTTGGGGGTAGCGCCATGGACAGCCTCGCGCCGACGGCCAGCGTCCGCCAGACGAACGGCCAGGCTCTCGAATCCGGAACGTACTGGTCAGCCACGACGGGCGGCCATGTGATCTACGAGTCGCGGCTGGAACTCGTACGGCTGCTGTGTGCCGACTTCGACCCTCTCGTGCACGGCATCGTGGCGCAGCCGTTCCTGTTGAAGGCCATCGTCGAGGGGCGGGTCCGCAAGCACATCCCGGATTACTTGTTGATCACCAAAAGCGGGCCGGTCGTGGTGGATGTGAAGCCGCGGCAGCGGTGGTCCGAGCCGGTGGTGTCCTGCACGTTCGCGTGGACCCGGCAGGCGGTGGAGGCACGCGGTTGGCGTTACGAGGTGTGGGACGCACCCCCTGCGGCGGCGCTGGAGAACATCCGCTTCCTCGCCGGCTATCGCCGCCCGTGGCTGTTCCAGCCGGAGGTCCTGGAGGAACTGCGCAGCGCCGATCTGAGCGGCATGACGTTAGCGCAGGCGTCATCGAGTCTGTCGCAGCGGCCTGATCCGACTGTGCGCGCCGCGGTCCATCACCTTTTGTGGTCGCACGACCTGCACGTGGATCTGACTGAACCCCTGCGTCCGTCCACTGTGTTGAGGAGGACAGCATGAGCGGTGCCGGGGCCCGTGTGGGAGTGGGCACACGTTTCCGCTACGACGGGGAGACGGTCGAGGTGGTCGAGATGGCCGCGACGACGGCGGGCAACGAGGTGGTGCTCAAGGACGGCCAGGGAAGGGTCATGCGGCTCACGTCGAAGGAGCTGCTGTTCTCCGACCGTGCGCCGCCGAGCGAGGACGCGCTCGTGTTCGCCCGGAAGCCGGCCGCGGCCAAGTACCGCTACCCCGATGACCGCCTCGCGGTCGCCGACCTGCTGGAACGATGGAATCTCGGGCTCGGGACCACGCCCGCCGAGCGTCGAATGGCCCTGAGGGCCTCGCGCGAGCAGACCGGCATCGACCTTCCCGAGCCCGGCACCTCGGCTGGCGCTTCTCTCGCGTCCGTACGCCGAGCGCTGGGGCAAACGGAGACACCAGCGACAGCGGAGGCGCGAGCACCCGTCACCGAGGCTGGCGATGACGACGAAGCCGATCTGGAAGAGCTCGCCGCAGAAGAGGGCTTTTACGCGGATGCCCTGGAGGACGTGTGATGGCCGCCGGCCCGGCGGGCCTCGGCAACCTGGCGCTCTCCCGGAAGGAGGACTTCAAGACGTTCGTCGACGCGCCGCAGGCAGCCCGAGAGGCTGGGCCGGCAGGCACTCCGGACCCTGGATGAGTCTTCTCGGGCCGCCTACGAACGCGACCGGCGGACATGGCACGCCAACCTGGGTCCCATCCGGACGCCGCAACTGGCCAACCTTCACGAGGACTTGTGGGACATCGTCGACAGCAATCAGCAGGACGGCGACAAGGCCAAGGGGGCTGTGGCCCTCGACGCTTTCCCAGGGCTGGGCAAGACCACCGCCGTACTCGCCTTCGCACGGGAGTTTCACCGCCGGGAGATCACCGAGCGCGGCGCGTTCACCGCACAGGGCCATGAGCGGTGGCCGGTGTGCCGGGTGGGCTTGACCGGCAACACAGGTATGAAGGACCTCAACCGGTCCATGCTGGAGTTCTTCGGCCACCCCGGCCGCCACACCTCCACCGCCGCCCAGCTCGGTATGCAGGCCCTGGACTGCATGCTGTTGTGCGAGGTCCGGCTACTCATCCTGGACGACCTGCACTTCCTCAAGTGGCGCAAGACCAGTGGCATCGAGGTCAGCAACCACCTGAAGTGGATCGCCAACGAATTCCCGGTCACCCTCCTCAAGGTCGGCGTGGGCCTCGCGGACAAGGGCCTGTTCAGCGAAGGTGAGCGGGGTGGGGACTCGGCGCTCGCGCAGACCGGCCGGCGCACCACGCGCCTAGACATGCCGCCCTTCACCATCGACGCCGAACCCGGCCGCCGCCACTGGCGCCAGCTGCTCCTGGCCCTGGAACAGCGGATCGTCCTGGCCGACGCGTATCCCGGCATGCTCGCCGACGCGTTGTCCGACTACCTCTTCGCCCGCAGCACCGGGCACATCGGCTCGCTCATGACGCTGGTCAACCGCGCCTGCCAGCGGGCCGTCCGTACCGGCGCCGAGCGCCTCACTCAAGGTCTGCTGGACCAGGTCCGAAACGACGAAGCCGCCGAGCACGCCCGTGCCGAACTTGAGCATGCGCTGCACAGCGGCAAGGCCAGCAGCCGGCCGCGCGCCATGCGGGTCGGCCCATGAGGAGCGGGCAGCCGACCTTGCCGATCCCGTATGCGCCCGCGGCGGGCGAAGCCCTGGACTCCTGGCTGGAGTTTCTTGCCGCTCGTCTGCACTGTCGGTACGCGGACGTCCTGCGTTCGCTGGGGCTGCCGATGCGGGATGTGACTCTGGCCAAGCCGATGCTCCCGCGGTGGGCCGTGCTGGCCACCGGTGAGGAGACCCCCGGGATCGCTGCCGTGGCCGGGATCGCCGAGAAAGTGCTCACCGCGATGACGCTGCGCCGGTTCGACGGACGTGCGGTGGCGATTCAGGTAGGTCAGCGGCGAGTGGAGCGCCGGTCGTTGTGGGGGCGGGCCGGATCGCGTTTCTGTCCCTCCTGCCTGTCCGACAGCAAGGGACGCTGGCAGGTGACCTGGCAGCTGAGCTGGTCCTTTGCCTGCACGCGGCACCAAGTCGTGCTGGCCGACCGCTGCCCGGCGTGCCAGCGGATTCCGCGCTTGCACGCCCACCCGCGCCGGGAGATTCCCCGCCCGGGTCTGTGCGCGAGCCCGGCGCCCAACGGGCCGCGCGGTCGGCGCTGCCATCACCCGCTGAGAGCCAAGTCCGTTTCCGCTGCCGGCCAGGCGGCACAGTGGCTTACCGAGCGGGTGGCTGCCACCGGCCGCGCCCTTCACCCCGGCAATGTCGCCTCGTTGGGCGGCACCGTCTCGCCCAGTCTCCAAGCGGCGCTGCGCTGCAGCCGGGAGGCGAAGGTGATGCCGGTGGCCCGGCTGCGCCACCGCACCGCCGTCGCTTCCACCCGCTCCCCTGGCAACCAGGACGCCAGGGCCCGGATGCTGCCGAACGCCCTGTGGCCCGAGTGGAGCCTGCGCCTGGCGCCGTGGCACCCCAGCGGCAAGCCGGTGGCGCGACGAGTGGACGAACTCCTCGCCGTCGCTTGCTTGTTGGTCGGCAACAGCACCGCGATCCGCGCCGCCGCCGGTCTGACGGGCACCACGGTCAGCAGCCACAATGTTGCGAGCCTGCTCGCGGAGCTGACCCGCCGCCGCGACTGCGCCGGAGTCCTGCACGCCCTGGTCCTGCTCGCCGACCACCTCGACCAGCACGGCAGCCCCATCGACTACGCACGCCGCCGCGCCCTGTTCATCCCACGCGCCCGCTTCATCACTCCGGAGCGTTGGTACGACCTACAACGCCGCATGCGCGCGAACCACCTCCCTGACATCACCCACGCCAACCGCTGGATCTTCCACACCCTGACCGGCACACCCCCGCGTCTGGCACACCCTTCCATCGCGCCGACGACACCCTCACAGCGCCAGCAGTACCTGCGATTTCGCTGGCGCATCCTGCCCGCCGAGGCCGAACTCCTCACCCACACCGCACGCGCGATCCTCGACGAGCACGACATCGACGAACCCCTCCAGTGGGCCCCGCGCCTCGCCCCTACAGCCCTTCGCCCACTGACCTTGCCGGGCCCCGCCCCGGACAGCATCACCGTGGCCCAACTCCATCAGGCCGTGCCTGTCGGCGACTTCTCCATCGCCCAAGTCGCCCACAGGCTCAACACCACCACAGCGCACGTCATCTACTTGCTGTCCCGACACCCGGTCGACTGGAGTCCTCCCGGTTCCGGCGCACCCAGCACACCGCCACCCGCATCGGGCAATGGCGCACCTGGTACGAACACAACTAACTCTCCCTTCACGACATCGCCGACCGCGAAGGGACGAGCCTGGCTACCGTGCGTCTTGCCTTCCTCAAGAACGATGTCCCGATCCGCCCACCAGGAAGCTTCCGACGCCGGTTGTGAACAGAGGATGGGTCCCAGACGACCCAGCGGCGACTCTGCGGGGTCCGCTCCGTGCGCATGCGCACACCGCTCCCACCCGCATCACCGAATGCGATCAATTTCGACGAGGCGGAACCTCGAGGGAAGAGAAGCTTTCCGCTGGAGATGCGCTATGTCCATTCACGAGCAGCACTCGTGGGCGGAGTCGCTTGCGCTGCAACTGGTGCTTGCTGAGGTGAGAGCCCCCGCCGGGCCGCACTCCGGGGTCTCCCGTTCCCTGCTCGCCCCATTTCCGCTCGTCAGGCCGTACCTCAGAACGAGTGTCGCGATCACCTCGAAGAGAGTCGTTCGCGGCACTCGGCCTGGATGCGGACCGTCCGTGGCGTCGGTGGGGCAAGCAACCGGCTGCCTGCGACGGAATACATCCAGGCGGCGCGCACCGCGAAGGCACGTGAGCTGCTGGAGCTGACCAACGAGCCGGTCGCCCAGATCTCCCACAGCGTCGGCTACCTGGACGTGTCGAACTTCCGGCGACTGTTCCGGCGCGCTACGGGCGTCACGCCGTCGGAGTACCGGCGCCGGTTCGGCGTCGCGGCACGAGTCAGCTGAAAGGAGGACCCGTCGGCGGGTCAGCCAGCAAGGATCCGGTCCACGCCCTCGCGATAGCTGGTGACCTGGAATCCGGGAAAGCGGGCCGCGAACTTCGAGCTGTCGAAGATGTTGTCGTCGCGGTATCGGACGAGCAGCTCGTACATCTCGTCGAGCGGCTTGACGAAGCGGCGCCCGACGCGGAAGGCGAGCATCGGCAGCACCGTGTAGCCGATCTTGTGGCCGGTGACCTCACCCGCGATCTGGATGAGCTGGGCGTAGGACTTCCGGTCCGGATCGACCGGCAGATGCCATGTCTGGCCGTAGGCATCCGGCGTGTTGCCGAGCAGGGCGAGAGCGCGGCTCGCGTCCGGGGTCCAGATCAGGGAGCGCTTGGCGTGGGCGTTGACGGGGACGAACGGCCGCTTGCCCGCCTTGATCCGGTCGAACACCAGCGAGTTCGTGTAGCTCTTCGTCCGGCCGGGGCCGTAGAACTCGGGCGCCCGGCCGATCAGGGCGTCGACCCGGCCGGCCCGCATGGCTTCCAGCAGCATGGTGGCGATCTCGGCGCGGACCCGTCCCTTGCGTCCGCCAGGTGCGAATGCGGCCGCCTCGGTCTGGGGCGTCGCCGTTCCGGGATACATGTAGGTGTTGTCGAAGAAGACGAGCTTAGTGCCGTGTTCGGCGCAGGCGTCGATGACGTTGCGCATGATGACGGGGAACTGTCGCTCCCACAGCTGTGAGTCCAGGGGCAGGCCGACGGTGAGGTAGGCGATGTCGCTGCCCGCGACGGCACGGCTGGTGGCGTCGGCGTCCGTGAGGTCTGCGGGCACGAGCTCGTCGGTTTCGTTCACTCTCGACGGCTTGCGACTGACGAGGCGGATGTCCTTGGTGTGGTTGCGGTGGAGCTCGTTCACGAGCTCGTCGGCGATGGGTCCGCCGGCGCCGAGCACGGTCTGCATGGCTCTGGTCTCCTTGAGATGGATGGTGCGGGTGGTGACGACAACTCAACTGCGAGCGGCGTCGTGCCACCACGTGACGATGCGGTCGACGACCGTGGCCGGAGTGCGGACCCAGCCGATGTGGTCGTGGGTCGAGCCTTCGGGCCGCTGTTCGCTGGTGTGGTGCCAGCGTGTCACCGAGGCAGGCGCGAAGAGGCGATGCGCGAGGTCGTCGACCGTCTTGAGCGGCGACAACGCGTCGTCGGCCAGGCTGATGACGAGGGCAGGGGTGGTGATCGGCTGGTCGACCGCGTACGGCGGTCGGCCGGTGAGCACCATGCGGGCCCATTCCCGCATCAGGGTGCGTGCCCCGGGGCCGCCGAACGCCGGCTTGGGGAGGTAGCCGAACACCGCCGTCATCGCCGGGACCACCAGCGCCGCCATCGCAGCGACGTGGAGGCCCCTGTAGGGGTAGTGCCGGTAGTGCGGGATCGCGCCGGCGACGGTGATCACTCCGTCGGCCGGCGGGCGGGTGAGCTCGTGTCCGGCGACGAGCTGTCCCCCGAGGCTGTGACCGAGGAGGAGCACGGGCCGTGCGGGTTGCTGCGCCCGCGCGGCGGCGACGGCGTGCGCAATGTCGTCGATCTCGTCGCGGTAGGCCCAGTCCTCACGTCGGCTCGCCCGTGGTTCGCCGCGCTCGAACCCTCGCCGGCGCAGCGCTCGGGCCTGCCACCCGTGTCGCTCGAACTCGGCGGCCAGGGGCCGGTAGTAGCCGGAGCCGATGGCCATCGCCGGTGAGATGAGAACGATCGGCGTGCCGGCGCCGCCCTTGTCAGCGTCCGGCATGGGTCGCCGTCTGCGAGGTGAGCACGGTGAAGGAGATGCCGGCGTGGCCGAGGCGGCGCAGCAGGTTCTCTCCCATCGCGGTGGCGGTGGTGACCTGGCCGGCGGTGGGCGGGTTGTCGTCGAAGGCGAGGCACAACGCCGACTCGGCCAGCATTTTGGCTGTCTCGGTGTAGCCGGGGTCTGCGCCGCTGACCTGGGTGTGCACCCTCTGACCGCCGCCCTCGCCGGTGATGTCGACGGTGAACCAGGTGCGATCGCGTCGCTCCGCAGAGGGTCCCTCTCCTTGGGGGATGCGTCGGCCGATGGCGCGGCGCAGGGGCGGGATCTGCACGGCAGCCAGAACTGCGGTGAAGCCGGCCAGTGCGCCGGCGACGGTCACGGCGCGCCGGGCCCCGGCGTAGTGGGAGTAGGTGAAGTCCGGCCCGTAGTCCGTGCGGGCGAGCGCGGAGCGGCGTACGACGTCGGGGTCGATGGTGGGCAGCGGGATCAGCCAGGTGTCGAGCGTGCGGTCGCGGCGGGGGAGGCCGGTGCGGGTGCGGACCTGCCGGCCGGGCGGTCGCGGCTCGAGACGGCGGCGTCCGGCCGCAGCCTGCAGCATCGCGCGCGGTCGCGACAGCTGGCCGAGACCGGAGTGCAGGGTGCCGCCGGAGACGGTGGCGTTGGTGCGGACCACTCCCCGAAGGGTCACTGGCACATCGTCCGGCAGCTGCTGGACGGTGAAGAGCGCACCGAGGTCGTGCGGGATCGAGTCGAAGCCGCAGGCGTGAACGAGGCGAGCACCGGTCCGCTCGGCGGTCGCGTGGTGCTCGATGTACATGCGGTCGACGAACTCGGGCTCGCCGGTGAGGTCGACGTAGTCCGTGCCGGCCGCGGCACAGGCAGCGACCAGTGGTTCGCCGTGCTCCAGGTAAGGGCCGACCGTGGTGATCACGACCCGGGCAGACTCGGCGACGCGGGCCAGCGAATGCGGGTCCGAGGAGTCGGCGTGGAGCAGCGCAATGTCCCCCAGCTGCTGGTTGATCCGGAGGAGACGGTCGCGGACGGCCTCCAACTTGACCTGGTTGCGTCCGGCCAGTGCGAGCCCGGCTCCGGGAGGGAGGTGGGAAACGAGGTAGTCGGCGGCCAGACCGCCGGTGAAGCCGGTGGCGCCGAGCAGTACGACGTCGAAGGGGCGCGGATGCGGGCGTGGGGACATCAAGTCTCGGATCCTCCGGAGATGCACTATGTTTACAGTGCTCACAAAGCGTAGGAGGGTGAAGTAAGCAGTGTCAACTTCAGAGAAGAGCGGCTACCACCACGGCGACCTGCGGGCGGCGCTGGTGTCGACCGCGATGGAGATGCTGGAGGGCGGCGAGCCCTTCTCTCTGCGTGCCGTCGCACGCCGGGCCGGCGTGTCGCCGACCGCCCCCTATCGCCACTTCAAGGACCGCGACGCCCTGGAGTCCGCGCTGGCCGTCGAAGGTTTCCGGGATTTGCTGGCCGACCTGGGCGGCGGAAGCGATCTGCCCGCGTCACTTCCGGACCTGGCCGAGTTCGCCGTCGCCTATGTCGCCTTCGCCCTGCGTCGCCCGGCCCTGTTCCGCGTGATGTTCGGCAAGCCGTGCGATGACGCCGATGACGAGCGGATCAAGGCCGCCGAGGCCCTGCACGAACTGCTGACCGAAGCGCTCGATCACGTCTTCCCCGACGCGGACGCCTCGGCCCTGGCGTCGGCCGGGTGGGGGCTCGCCCACGGGCTGGCCTGCCTGTATCTCGACGGCAAGCTGCAGGCCGCGTCGGGCGAGGAGGTCGCCTGCCGGGTACGCGGCGCCTTCCTCGCCATCACGTCGGTCGGCTCCTGACGCAGACCGTCCGCCCGTCGCGCCCCTCACGCCTCCATTGTTGACGGTGCTCACATCCCGTGCAATCGTCGGTGTTTACACCGCTCACATTGGAGGAGAGGGCCCATGGCATCCCCCGGCAAGCCGACCGACCGGACCGTAGAGGTCGATCTCGGAGGGCATCTCGTCACCGTCCCAGAAGGCGGCCTTTACGACCGGTTCCGCATGGACACCGACCTCGACGAGGTCGAGCGGGACCCGCGGGTCAGCAACGTCGACTTCTTCCGCCGGATACCGAAGAGCCGCGTGGACTCCCGCATCGGGCCCACGCTGACGCCCAACTTCTACTACCGCATCTCCACGGCCCGGCTCACGATGCTCGCGCCGACCAAAGCGATCCGGGCCCGCCTGCCCCGGGAACTGGACCCGCTCGAGATCGCCCCGGGGCTCGGGATCGTCTCCGTGATGACCTTCCGGTACGACGTGTGCGACATCGACTTCTACACCGAGGCCGCGGTCGGCATCGCCGTAAAGCCGGCCAGGCACGGCGGCCTTGGCCTGCTCGACCTGGTCACCGGGCTCAAGAACGACTCCCTGCACTCCTACGTCCTCTCGCTCCCGGTCAACACCGAGATCGCGCAGGTACGCGGCCACGACGGCTACGGGTTCCCCAAGTGGGTCACCCACCTCGACGTCGACATCGACAACAACCGCACCTTTGCCAGGATCGCCAACGACCAGGGCGGCCTCGACCTCGCACTGTCGGCGCCCACCCCGAAGCAGACCACCCGGCCCAGCGGCGAACACGTCTCGACCCTGACCTCCTACACCACGATCGACGGCGCCTGGCACTCCACCACCAGCCAGATCAACATGCTCTCCTCGGGAACCATCCGCTTCCCCCGCGGCCTCGACCTCCAGCTCGGCCAGGGCCAGGTGAGCGACGACCTGCGCTCCCTGAAGCCGATCCGCACGATCCAGCTCGACGTCACCACCGAGGGCCAGCTGGCCCTGCACATGCCCGTGCCCACCTCCATCCAGGACCGGAGCTGAGACCGCGATGACCACCACCACGGACACCGGCCGTCTCCAGGCCGCCCTGCCGACCTCGCTGACGCCGGACCGCCTCGCCCGCCTCTCCAACCTGGTGGCCGCCGGTGCCCGCGCTCAGCACATCACCACGACCTCGCCGTACACCGGCACCCCGCTCGCACACCTGCCGGTCTCCACCCCCGACGACGTCGAGGACGCCTTCACCCGGGCACGTACCGCCCAGGCCGGCTGGGCGGCCACCCCGGTGGCCGACCGCAAACGCATCATGCTGCGCTTCCACGACCTCGTCCTCCAGCGGCAGGCGGAAGCCCTCGACCTGATGCAGGCCGAGAGCGGCAAGACCCGCCGGGACGCGTTCCTCGAGGTGAGCGACATCGCGATCACCGCCCGCTACTACGCGCGCAGCGCGCGGGCTCTGCTCTCACCCAAACGCCGCAAGGGCGCGATCCCGGTGCTGACCCACACCACCGAGCTGCGCCACCCCAAGGGCGTCGTCACCGTCATCTCTCCCTGGAACTACCCGCTCAGCATGGCCGCCGGCGACGCCATCCCGGCCCTGATGGCAGGCAACGCCGTCGTGCAGAAGCCCGACACCCAGACCGCGCTGACCGCGCTGTGGGCGCTGGCCCTGATGCGCGAGGCCGGACTGCCCACCGATGTCTGGCAGATGGTGGTCGGCCGTGGCAGCTCCATCGGAGACGCGCTCATGGCCGGCGGGAACTACATGATGTTCACCGGCTCGACCGCCAGCGGGCGCCGGATCGCGCGTGAGGCGGGTGAGCGGCTGATCGGCGCGTCCCTGGAGCTCGGCGGCAAGAACGCGATGGTCGTCCTCGCCGACGCCGACATCGAGAAAGCCGCCGCCGGCGCGGTCGCCGCCTGCTTCCCCTCGGCCGGGCAGCTGTGCGTGTCCATCGAGCGGCTCTACCTCGCCGATGAGATCTACGACGCTTTCGTCACCGCGTTCGTCGAACGCACCCGGGCCCTGCGCCTGGGCGCGGCCTACGACTTCTCGATGGACATGGGATCGCTGACCACGCCCTCCCAGCTCGGCACCGTCAGTTCGCACGTCGATGACGCGGTGTCGAAGGGCGCGACGGTACTGGTCGGAGGCAAGGCCCGGCCCGACCTCGGGCCGCTGTTCTACGAGCCGACGATCCTGGCCGATGTGACGCCGGAGATGACGCTGTTCGACCAGGAGACGTTCGGCCCGGTGGTGTCTATCTACCGCTACCGGTCGGTCGACGAGGCGGTGGCGATGGCCAACGCCACACCGTACGGCCTCAACGCAAGCGTCTGGGGCCGCAACGGCGCCCAGGCCCGCACGGTCGCGGCACGGCTGCACGCCGGCACCGTCAACGTCAACGAAGCGTTCGCCGCCGCCTGGGGCAGCATCGACGCCCCCATGGGCGGCATGGGCGACTCCGGCATCGGCCGACGGCACGGCGCCGACGGGCTGCTCAAGTACACCGAAGCCCAGACCGTCGCCCACCAGCGCCTCCAGGGCTTCACCCCGCCCCGCGGGATCGGGCACGAGCAGTGGGCGCGGATCCTGACCCGGGCGTTCAAGACACTGCGCGCCCTGGGCGTCCGCTGACCGACCAGAAGCCACGGCGGCCCGCCACCTCGCCGTCCCGGTCCGCATGAAAGAAGATCAGCCATGCCCAAGCGCGTCCTCAACGTCGTCACCAACGTCGGCCACTACGCCGACCCGTCCCACGCCACCGGCCTGTGGCTCTCCGAACTCACGCACGCCTGGCACGTCTTCGAGGAGCACGGCTACGAGCAGACGCTCGTCAGCCCTGCCGGCGGCGCGGTGCCGCTCGAACCGCGTGCGCTGAAGTTCCCGAACTACGACAAGACCGCCAAGGCGTGGCGTGCCGACGCCGACAAGATGGCGCTGCTCGAGAGAACCGCGAGCCCGGACCAGATCGACGCGGCCGAGTACGACGCGATCTACTTCACCGGCGGTCACGCGGTGATGTACGACTTCCCCGACAGCGAGGGCCTGCAGCGCATCACCCGCGAGATCCACGAGCGCGGCGGCATCGTCTCCTCGGTCTGCCATGGCTACTGCGGCCTGCTCAACACCCGGCTCTCCGACAGCTCCTACCTCATCGCCGGCCGCAGGATGACGGGCTTCGCCTGGACCGAGGAGGTCCTCGCCCGCGTCGACAAGCTGGTCCCCTACAACGCTGAGGAGCAGGCCAAGCAGCGCGGCGCGCTCTACGAGAAGGCGACACTCCCGTTCGTCCCCTACGTCGTGACCGACGGCAACCTCGTCACCGGCCAGAACCCGGGCTCGGCCAAGGCCACAGCGAAGAAGGTCATCCAGGCCATCGAGGGCAACGCGTCGAAGGAGCAAGGCTGAGTCGAGACGCAGTCCTCCCGTGACAGATGGTCGTCGGATCGGCGTCGCTGAAGACCGCGCTCAACGTCAACGGGAGTGACCTCGCCTGACCGCCAGTTATCCCCGGTAGACACCCGTACCGTCACCGGCCTGCCGGGGCCTGAGACGGTCACCCTGCGAAGCTCTCCGGCGCAACCATGATCAGCAACGGATTACCTGCCTCGCGCAGTGACTCAGTACAGGCCCGCTAGACCTCGACCAAACACCACGAAGCGATCGAGGAAGTGCCGCAGTCGTGAGACAGGCCGCCAGTGTCCTCGACTTGAGACCGACGAAAAGTCGCCGGTCAACAAGGACACCCAAGGCCGCGAGCCGGGAGAGCATACAGGGTACGCCCGGCGCGGACAGGGCGTGGCGCCGGGCGCGGTCACCTCGCCCCCTGCGCGGCCCCCTCGACCGCGTCGCGCGGCCCAGCGAGCCTCCACGTGCTCGCTCAGTGCCCCCCGGTCGCCCGCCGCTGCCGCAGCGCCGCGACCCGGCGGTACAGCTCCACCGCCTCCGTGCCGCGCCCCAACTGCTCCAGGCAGTGCGCCTCGTCGTTGCGGCTGGCCAGCGCGTCGGGGTGGTCGGCGCCGAGGACCTGTTCGCGGGCCGCGGCGACCCTGCGGTACTCGGTGAGCGCGTCGGCCCAGCGGCCCAGCCAGCCGAGGCCGACGGCGACCTCGCGGCGGCTCACCAGGGTGTCCGGGTGGTCGACGCCGAGCACCCGCTCGCGGATGGCGCACACGTCCCGCGCCTCCGCGAGGGCCTCCTCCCAGCGCCCCTGCCGCCCGAGGTTCACGCCGAGGCCGTGCCGGGCCCGCAGCGTCTCGGGGTGGGCGGGGCCGTTCACGCGCGTGCGGTCGTCGATCAGGTCGCGGTACAGCTCCAGGGCCTCGCCGCTGCGGCCGAGCCTGCCGAGGCTGATGCCGACCTCGTAGCGGGCGGCGAGCGTGTCGGGGTGGTCGGGACCGAGCGCCCGCACCCGCGCGTCGGCCACCTCGCGATAGGTCTGCAGGGCCTCGGGCCAGCGCCCCAACTGGCCGAGGGCGTAGGCGACTTCATAGCGCGTGACGAGGGTGTCGGGGTGCGTCGCGCCGAGCACGCGTGCGCGGGCCGCGGCCACCTGCTCCGCGAGGCGGTAGGAGTCCTCCAGGCGGCCGAGGCGGCTCAGGTTGTACGCGAGGTTGTGGCGGCAGCGCAGCGTGTCCGGGTGGTCGGGGCCCACGGTGCGCTCGCGGACGGCGAGCACCGAGGTGTACGTCTGGTGGGCCTCGAAGTGCCGCCCGAGCTGGCCGAGGACGTACGCCATCTCCTGGCGGGCGGCGAGCGTCTCCGCGTGCTCGGGGCCGAGCGTGCGCTCGCGGCCCTGGGCGACGCGGCCGTACTCGCGCAGCGCGTCGGCGGCGCGGCCGGTGCGGCTGAGCGTGAAGCCGACCTCGTAGCGGCTGGCGAGCGTGTCGGGGTGGTCGGGGCCGAGGGCGTGTTCGCGCTCGGCGGCCACCGCGCGGTGCACTTCGCCCGCCTCGTCCCACCGGCCGAGCCTGCCCAGGCTCAGGCCCGCGTTGTGCCTGCTGGTGAGGGTGGCGATCAGCTCCGGTGGCGGCGTGGGACGTTCGGAGCCCCGGGGGGCCGCGGACCGGCGCGCGTCCCTGCGCGGGATCCACTCGCCGGTCAGGCCCGCCGCCGTGTCGGGCGGGGTGGCGCGCAGGTCGGACGCGCCGGCCGCCTTGTGCCCTGTGGTCATGCCACGGGTCCAGGAGGGCAGGCGCGGCTCGTGGGACGGCAGCGGTTCGGGGCGCCGCACCGGGGGCGTGGCGACCGTCGGCACGTACGAGGACGAGCTGCGTCCCGTGGCGATGCGGCGGCCCAGCTCGCGGGCGTCGTCCGGCCGGTCGGCGGGGTCCTTGGCGAGCAGGTCGAGGACGATCCGGTCGAGGTAGGCGGGCAGCTCGGCACGGTGCCTGCGGGGCGGCTCGGGCGCGGTGTCGCGGTGCCCGACGAGCACGGCCCAGGCGTCCTCCAGGTCGAACGGCGGGGCGCCGGTGGCGATCTCGTAGAGCACGCAGCCGAAGGAGTACAGATCGCTGCGCTGGTCGACGGGGTCGCCGCTGATCTGCTCGGGCGACATGTAGTGCGGGGTGCCCATCGCGATGCCCGTGCCGGTCAGGCGGGAGGTGAAGCCGATGTCGGCGCCGAGACGGGCGATGCCGAAGTCGCAGATCTTCACCGTGCCGTCGGCGAGCCGCATGATGTTCGCGGGCTTCAGGTCGCGGTGCACGATGCCCTGTTCATGGGTGTACGCGAGGGCGGCGGCGACCTGGTCGGCGATCTCCACGACGTCGGCGACGGGCAGGGGGTGCTGTTTGTTGTCCTCCAGGAGCTGGCTGAGGTTGCTGCCTTCGAGGAGCTCCATCACCAGGTAGAGGACGCCCTCGTACTCGCCGAAGTCGTGGACGACGGTGACGCCGCGGTGCTGGAGCGCGGCGGCGACCCGCGCCTCTCGCCGGAAGCGCTCGCGCAGGACACGGGTGAAGGACTGGTCGTGCTGGGGCCCCATCGGCTTGAGGCACTTGACGGCGACCTGGCGGCCGAGCGACTCGTCGCGCGCCCGCCACACCTCTCCCATGCCGCCGCGCCCGATCAGATCCAGGAGTCGGTAGCGGCTCTGGATCAGCCTGGTGTCCGCCATCGCGTGCTGTCGCCCCCGTTGTTTCGCTGCGCCCTCCCCGGCCCGTCCAGTATGGCGTCCCGTCTGTCGAGTTTGTACGGTGCCGGGCGGCTGCCGGGACCGAGCCGGGCCACCGCGCGCAGGATGTGCTTGGGCGGAAGTTGCCAGCGCGCACGCGCGGGGACGCGGCGCAGGAGGGTGCCGGCGCGGGCGAGCCGGCGGGTGGCCTCGGCGGGCGGCGGGGCGGCCCTGCCGTACAGCTCGTGGGCGTACGGCGGCAGGGAGGCGTACGCCAGATCGGCCACACGCCGCCACAGCAGGGCGCGCGCCGGGACGAGCAGAGGGTGGACCGGCGGGCGCCGCAGGAAGTCGTCGACGGCGCGGGCCTCGGGCCCGGCGGCGAGTTCGGGCCGCACCTTCTCGAAGTACGCGGCGAGCCCGGCCGTCGACGCGGGGACGCCCGCGGGGTCGAGCCCGACCAGACGGGCGCTCTGCCGGTGCTCGGCGACGTAGCGGTCGGCCTGCGCGTCGGTGAGGGGGAACCCGGAGCGGCGTACGACCTGGAGGTAGGAGTCGATCTCCGCGCAGTGCACCCAGAGGAGCAACGCGGACTCGTCGACGCCGTAGCGCTCCCCCGTCTCCGGGTCGGTGGCCTTGAGCATCGTGTGAATCCTGCGTACGCGCGCGCCGGCCTTCTCGGCGGCTTCGGTGGTGCCGTAGGTGGTGGTGCCCACGAAGCCTGCCGTCCGCATGAGGCGGCCCCAGGCGTCGTTGCGGAAGTCGGAGTTCTGCATGACGCCGCGGACGGCCCGGGGATGCAGGGCCTGGAGGTAGAGGGCGCGGATCCCGGCGATCCACATCATGGGGTCGGAGTGGGCCTGCCAGGTCACCGAGTCCGGGCCGAAGAGACCGGGGTCGGGCGCGGGTATGTGCTCGGTCATGGTGCGGCCCCCTCCTGGCGCGTTTTCCTGACCGTCGAAGTGTGACCAGGATGCGCGCCGGACACCAGGCACCGCCCGCCGTCCGGAACCGGCCCCGCCATCGATCAGGATTCGAGAAGCGCCGGGGCCCTGCCCCCGCCTAGCGTGACGTGCGTGAGCGCCACCGCCGGACATTTTCCCGCGGGACGGAGATACTGCTCCGGGCCGGCCGGATCCAGCCAGGCGACAACGACGGCGACCGTGTGACCGGTCCCGCCCGACAGAGGGAGACCGAGAGCCATGGCCAAGAGCACGAACCCGCAGTCGCCAGCACCGCACGCCGCCGACAGCCACGACCTGATCCGTGTGCACGGCGCCCGCGAGAACAATCTCAAGGACGTCAGCATCGAGATCCCCAAGCGGCGTCTGACGGTGTTCACCGGAGTCTCCGGCTCCGGCAAGAGCTCCCTGGTGTTCGACACGATCGCCGCCGAGTCGAAGCGGCTGATCAACGAGACGTACAGCACCTTCGTGCAGGGCTTCATGCCGAACATGGCGCGGCCCGAGGTCGACGTCCTCGACGGCCTGACCACCGCGATCACCGTCGACCAGCAGCGGATGGGCGGCGACCCCCGTTCCACGGTGGGCACCGCGACCGACGCCAACGCGATGCTGCGCATCCTCTTCAGCCGCCTGGGCAGGCCGACGATCGGCCCGCCCAGCGCGTACTCCTTCAACACCGCCACGGTGCGGGCGAGCGGCGGCATCACCGTCGACCGCGGCGCCGCGAGGACGAAGACCGTGAAGGCGACGTTCAACCGCGTCGGCGGCATGTGCACGCGCTGCGAGGGGCGGGGCAACGTCTCCGACATCGACCTCACCCAGCTCTACGACGACTCCAAGTCGATCTCCGAGGGCGCCTTCACCATCCCCGGCTGGAAGTCGGACAACGTGTGGACGGTGGGCCTGTACGCCGAGTCGGGCTTCCTCGACCCGAACAAGCCGATCCGCCGGTTCACGAAGAAGGAGATGCAGGACTTCCTCTACCGCGAGCCGACCAAGGTGAAGGTCAACGGCGTCAACCTCACCTACGAGGGCCTGATCCCCAAGATCCAGAAGTCCTTCCTGTCCAAGGACAAGGAGGCGATGCAGCCCCACATCCGGGCGTTCGTGGAGCGTGCGGTCACCTTCACCACCTGCCCCGAGTGCGACGGCACGCGGCTGAGCGAGGGCGCCCGGTCGTCGAAGATCAAGCGCAAGAGCATCGCCGACGCCTGTTCCATGGAGATCAGGGACCTGGCCGAGTGGGTGCGCGGGCTCAAGGAGCCGTCGGTGGCGCCGCTGCTCGCCGCGCTGCAGCAGACCCTCGACTCGTTCGTGGAGATCGGCCTCGGCTACCTCTCGCTCAACCGGGCGTCGGGCACGCTGTCCGGCGGCGAGGCGCAGCGCGTCAAGATGATCCGCCACCTCGGCTCCTCGCTCACCGACGTCACGTACGTCTTCGACGAGCCCACCGCGGGCCTGCACCCGCACGACATCGAGCGGATGAACGACCTGCTGCGCAAGCTGCGGGACAAGGGCAACACGGTGCTCGTCGTGGAGCACAAGCCGGAGGTCATCGCGATCGCCGACCACGTCGTGGACCTCGGACCCGGCGCCGGTACGGCGGGCGGCACCGTCTGCTTCGAGGGCACGGTCGAGGGGCTGCGCCAGAGCGACACGGTCACCGGCCGCCACCTCGGCGACCGGGCCGCCGTCAAGGACGAGGTGCGCGAGCCGAACGGCGCGCTGGAGATCCGGGGTGCGACGGCGAACAACCTGCGCGGCGTCGACGTCGACATCCCGCTCGGCGTACTCGCCGTCGTCACCGGTGTCGCGGGCTCCGGCAAGAGCTCGCTGGTGCACGGCTCGATGCCGTCCGAGGCGGGTGTGGTCTCCATCGACCAGAGCCCCATCCGCGGCTCGCGGCGCAGCAACCCGGCGACGTACACCGGGCTGCTCGACCCGATCCGCAAGGCCTTCGCGAAGGCCAACGACGTCAAGCCCGCGCTCTTCAGCGCCAACTCCGAGGGTGCCTGCCCCACCTGCAACGGCGCCGGGGTGATCTACAGCGATCTGGTGATCATGGCCGGTGAGGCCACCACCTGCGAGGACTGCGAGGGCAAGCGGTTCGACGCGTCGGTCCTGGAGTACCGCCTCGGTGGCCGGGACATCAGCGAGGTGCTGGCGATGTCGGTGAGCGAGGCGGAGGAGTTCTTCGCCGAGGGCGAGGCCCGCACCCCGGCCGCGCACAAGGTCCTGGAGCGGCTCGTCGACGTGGGGCTCGGCTACCTCACCATCGGGCAGCCGCTGACCACCCTGTCCGGCGGCGAGCGCCAGCGCCTCAAGCTGGCCACCCACATGGCGGAGAAGGGCGGCGTCTACATCCTCGACGAGCCGACGACCGGTCTCCACCTCGCCGACGTCGAGCAGCTGCTCGGTCTGCTCGACCGGCTGGTCGACTCCGGCAAGTCCGTCATCGTCGTCGAGCACCACCAGGCGGTCATGGCGCACGCGGACTGGATCATCGACCTGGGGCCCGGGGCGGGCCACGACGGCGGAAAGATCGTCTTCGAGGGCACGCCCGCCGAACTGGTCGCCGCGCGCGCGACGCTGACCGGTGAGCACCTCGCGGAGTACGTCGGGGCCTGACGGTTCCGGCGTGGCCCGGGGGGCGGCCGATCACGGCCGACTCCCTCATCGGCCTTGACGGTGGGCCTGATCCTGGCGGCCATCGCCAGGATCGGGTCTGCCGGTCGTCGCGGACCACGTACGGGATCTTGAGGCCACGGGCGGCCCATGGCAGGCTCACGCCGCATGATCGATGAGTTCGCGAAGGACAACCTGCACGGCAGACTGCGGCGGGACCGCACGGCGCTGCTCTGGAAACTCGACGGCTTGTCCGCATACGACGCCCGCCGGCCTCTGACGGCGACCGGGACCAACCTCCTCGGCCTGGTCAAACACGTGGCCACCGTCGAGGCCAGGTACTTCGGCGAGGTCTTCGACCGCCCTTCCCCGGAACCGCTGCCGCGGTGGCAGGACCACGACGGCAGTGATCTGTGGGCGGCCGAGGACGAGACCCGCGATCAGATCATCGGGTTCTACCGGCGCACGTGGGAACACGCGGACGCGACGATCGACGAGCTTCCCCTCGACGCCCCCGGTCACGTGCCGTGGTGGCCGGAGCCTTGTCCGAACACGAACCTGTTCGCGATCATGGTCCATGTCCTCGGCGAGGTGAACCGGCACGCCGGGCACGCCGACATCCTGCGCGAGGGCCTCGACGGCCGGACCGGGGTGCGCCCCGAACACGAGCAGCGGATCGACGAGGAAGCCCGTGCGGCGTACCGCGCGAAGATCGAGCAGGCCGCCGGGTCGGCCGCACCGATCAAGACCTAGAGGCTGCCCCACGCCGCTTCACGGCCGGGGCCGCGGCCCCGGCGGCCGCCCCACCCCGCCCCGCCCCGCCCGGCCACAAGAAGCTCGCGGAACTTGCCAGGTGAGGCACCCTCCACATCCGCGTCACACCCGGCTAGCGCCGCACGCGCGGCATTCCCAGGCCGATCCAGGAGATGATCTCGCGCTGGATCTCGTTGTTGCCGCCGCCGAACGTGAAGATCACCGCCGAGCGGTAGCCGCGCTCGAGGTCGCCGTGGAGGACCGCGCCCGCCGAACCCTCCTTCAGGGCGCCGGCCGCGCCGACGACCTCCATCAGCCAGGCGTACGCGTCGCGGCGGGCCTCGGAGCCGTAGACCTTCACGGCGGAGGCGTCCTGCGGGGTGAGGGTGCCTTCCTGGACGGCGTTCACCATCTGCCAGTTGAGGAGCTTCATCGCGTCGAGCCGGGTGTGGGTCTGGGCCAGGCGACGCCGGACCCAGCTCAGGTCGATGACGCGGCGGCCGTCGGCGAGCTTGGTGTCCATGGCCCAGCGCTGCACGTCGTGCAGGGCCCGGATCGCCATCGTGCCGTGGGCGGCGAGCGTGACGCGCTCGTGGTTGAGCTGGTTGGTGATCAGGCGCCAGCCCTTGTTCTCCTCGCCGACCCGGCGGGAGACGGGGACACGGATGTTCTCGTAGTAGCTGGCGGTGGTGTCGTGGGAGGCGAGCGTGTTGATGACGGTGCAGGAGTAGCCGGGGTCGCTCGTCGGGACGAGGAGCATGGTGATGCCCTTGTGGAGCGGTACGCCCTCGTCGGGCACGGAGGTGCGGACGGCGAGCCAGACCCAGTCGGCGGTGTCGCCGTTGGTGGTCCAGATCTTCTGTCCGTTGACCACGTACTCGTCGCCTTCCCTGACCGCCTTGGTCTTGAGGGCGGCGAGGTCGGTGCCGGCGTCCGGCTCGCTGTAGCCAATGGCGAAGTCCAGTTCGCCGGAGAGGATCCGCGGCAGGAAGTACGCCTTCTGCTCGTCCGTGCCGAACTGCATGATCGTCGGGCCGACCGTGTTGAGGGCCATGAGCGGCAGCGGCACGCCGGCCTGCGCGGCCTCGTCGAAGAAGATGAACTGTTCCATGGGGCTGAGCCCGCGCCCGCCGTACTCCTTGGGCCAGCCGACCCCGAGCCAGCCGTCCGTGCCCAGACGGCGCACGGTCTCGCGGTAGAACCGCTTCTGCGCGGCGGGGTCGGCGTACCGCGCGTAGACGTTGTCCGGCACCAGCTCGGCGAAGTACGCACGCAGCTCGGTGCGCAGCCGCTGTTGCTCGGGCGTGTATTCGAGGTGCACGGCCCCTCCAGGCTCGGTCCGGGGTTCGACGGCGGACACAGTAGAACTCGTTTCAGAAATAGGGAATGGTGACGGCAGGACCGTCGGGGACAGAAGCGGCGGGGAGGCGGCGGGGCGGATCCGGACGGGGGCGTGTCCGGATGTGACAGGGAATCGTCATTGCGGCCATGGAGGCCCGGGACGAGGATGGGGTCATGCCCCTTCCGCACCGGGTCGTCATCGCGGTCTTCCCCGATGTCGATCTCCTCGACGTCACCGGCCCCGCCGAGGTCTTCGCGCTGGCCAACCGCGAGACCGCCGGTCGGGCCGGATACCAGGTACGCCTCGCCGGGCCGACGGCCGGCGAGGTCCGTACGTCCGCCGGCGTGCGGATCCTCGCGGACCTCTCCTTCGACGAGGTCGGCGAGGACGTGGACACCCTGCTCGTGCCGGGCGCGGTCGACATGACCGACGACGGGCCCGTGGCCCGGGTCGACCCGGACGTCGTCGCCTGGGTGAAGGACACCGCCCGGTACGCGCGGCGCGTGGCCTCGGTGTGCGTGGGGGCGCACCTGCTCGCCGCGGCGGGGCTGCTGGACGGGAAGACGGCGACCACGCACTGGTCGACCGCCGCCCAGCTCGCCGCCGACCACCCGGACGTCACGGTCGACCCGGACCCCATCTTCGTACGCACCGACCGCGGGCGGCTGTGGACCGGGGCGGGCATCAGTGCCTGTCTGGACCTGGCGCTCGCGCTGGTCGCCGAGGACCAGGGCGAGCAGACGGCACTCACGGTCGCCCGGCAGCTGGTCCTCTACCTCAAACGGCAGGGCGGACAGAGCCAGTTCTCCGTACCGCTCAGCCGGTCCGCCACCACCCGGCGCGACATCGACGAGCTGCGTCTGTGGATCGCGGACCACCTCGACGGCGACCTCACCGCCGGGGCGCTGGCCGCCCGGATGTGCCTGAGCGAGCGGCACTTCGCCCGCGTCTTCACCCAGGAGACGGGGACGAGTCCCGCCGCGTACGTCGAGGCCGCGCGGATCGAGGTCGCCCGGCGGCTGCTGGAGACGACCGACCATCCGCTCGACCGGATCGCGGCGGCGGCCGGACTCGGCTCGGTCGAGACGCTGCACCGGGCGTTCCGGCGGCAGGTCGCGACGACGCCGGTCGCGTATCGACGGCGGTTCCGTACGGCGGCCGGTTGACGGGCGACTGACGGCCCGCGTCGGGCGACCGGCGCCTCACGACGGGCGGTCGGCTCGGTACGACAGCCGATCGCTTCCCTATGTCAGGCGGTCGGATCCGTACGACAGCCGATTCGCTTGCCAACGACGGGAGTCGGCTCCGTACGACAGACCGTCGCCCCCGTACGACAGGCGAGCCGAGCGGACCGCCTGATCCTCACCGGCCCCACCGCCGGACCATCCCTTTCCGCATGCGAGGCAGACGGCTTCGCCATGCCCGATTCCCTTGAAAGAGGCACCTGATGAGCACGCCCACCCCGTCCCAGGCCCTGCGCGACGTCTTCGGTCTGGACAACGAGCCGCCGCGGCTCGCCGAGTCCGCCCTGGTCCTGATCGACATCCAGAACACCTACCGCACCGGCGTGATGGCGCTGCCCGGCGCCGACGAGGCCGCCGCGGCCGCCGCCCGGCTGCTGGAGCGGGCCCGTGCCGCGGGCACCCCGGTCGTCCACGTCGTCAACGACAGCGGCGAGAACACCCCGTACGACATCCGGGCCCACATCGGCGCGATCTGCGACGAGGTCGCGCCCGTCGAGGGCGAGGCGGTGGTCGTCAAGACGCTGCCCGACTCCTTCCAGGGCACCGACCTGGAGAAGGTCCTGACCGGGCTGGGCTTCGCCCCCGGCGGCGAGAAGGATCTCGTGCTGGCCGGCTTCATGACGCACATGTGCGTCACGTTCACCGCCCAGGGTGCCGTCAACCACGGCTACCGGCCGACCGTCGTCGCCGAGGCCACCGCGACGCGCGCCCTCACCGCCCCGGACGGCGCCGTCGTCTCCGCCGAGACGTTGCAGGCCGCCGCCCTGACGACCATCACGGACCGGTTCGGCCCCGTCGTCGCCACCGTCGACGCGCTCCCCGCCTGAGCACCGCCCCGCGTCACCTCCGTCCCGCCCGGTCCGGTGCGTCCGGCTCTCGGCCCATCGTCGCCAGGAAGTCGTCGCACGCCTTCGCGCAGCGGCGGCAGGCCTCGGCGCAGCCGGCCGAGGCCGCGCGCAGGTCGCACAGGCAGGCGCAGCGCAGGCAGATGGCGCGGCACCATTCGACCTGCATGCGCACGCGTTCTTCGTCCTGGTCGCCCTGGTCGGCCAGGACGCGGGCCGTCGCGTCGCACACGTCCGCGCAGGCGCTGTTGAGGCGGGGCCCGGCGCCGGACTCTGCGGGGCCCTGCCGCTTGGCGCACTCGCGTACGCAGTCGTCGCAGGCCTGCGCACACGCGAAGCGGTCCTCCAGGTAGCGGACGAGGTCCTGGTGGCCCAGTTCTTCCCCGGGCGCGGGGGGCATCGCCGGCACGGGCATCGTCGCCGCCACGGGTAACCCGGGCGCGGTGCCCGCCAGGGGTGAGGTCGGGGGTGGCTCGACGGTCATGGGTGTACCGGGGGTCGTGGGTGGCCTGGGTGTCACGGGCCCCTCCCTTCGCTCCCGCACGGGTAGCCCCCCGTCGATCGGCCCAAACACGCCGAAGCGCGCGGCCGGAAAGTACCGAGGCAGGGAGGGGAGCGGTCCTGTCGCCGCTCCCCTCCCCCGCGTCACGCCCCGTTGGCGTCGCACCCCGTTCAGTCCGCCCCCGAACGGTAGAACGGCGACATGACGACCCATCACGGACACCATGAGCCCTGCGGGCCTCACGGGCACCATGGGCGAGGGAGCCGCTCCGTGCCCACGGCGGAGATCGGCGACCGCCACCCGCTGTCCCTCGCCCTCATCACCCTCACGGCCGTGAGCGGCCTCGTCGACGCCATCTGCTATCTCGGCCTGGGCCACGTCTTCACCGCCAACATGACGGGCAACGTCGTCGTCATCGGCTTCGCCCTGGCCGGGGCGCCCGGCTTCTCCGTCACCGGCTCCCTGGTGTCCCTCCTGGCTTTCCTCGTCGGCGCCGTGGCGGCGGGACGGCTCGCCCTCGCCTTCCGCGGGCGGCACCGCGTCCCTTGGGTCCGCACCGCGGTCTGGGGCGAGGCGCTGCTCCTCGCGGTGGCCACGGCGGTCGCGTTCGCGACCGGCGGTGCGCCGCCGTATGCCGTGATCGTCCCGGTCGCCCTGGCGATGGGGCTGCGCAACGGCACCGTCGGCAGACTGGCCGTACCGGACATGACCACGACGGTGCTCACCCGCACCCTGGCGGCGCTCGCCGCCGAGTCGCGGCTCGCGGGCGGCACCGACCGGCGGGCCGCGCGCCGGATCGTCGCCGTGGGCGCGATGGTCGCGGGCGCGATCCCCGGCGCCTGGCTCGTCCTCCACCACGGCATCGCCTGGCCCCTGCTGCTGACCACGCTGATCGTCGCGGCGACGGCGCTCGTGTACCGCGAACGCGCGTGACCCGCTGACGCGCGCGAGCGGATTACGCACGTAACCGGTTTGCGCACGTGACCGGTTTGCGCACGTGACCGATCTGCCGAGCCACGCGTCCGCGCGTCCGTCAGGCGCTGCGGCCCCGGGCGCGCCGCCCCGCCGTCGACTTGAGGTGGATCAGCGCCACCGACGGCGGCACGGCGCCCGCCCCTTCCTCGGCACCCTCCAGAGTCGCGGTGAAGGCCAGGCGGTGGTCGACCCGCCGTCGCACCGTCCGGTCGGCGGTGAGCGTGAACCCCACGCTCGTACGCCCCATCGCAGGCACCCGCACCCGGACCCGCCGTGCCCCCTCCTTCCCCGCCGCACGCGCCGTCCACCCGGCGGCCGGACGGGCGGTGACGGTGACCGTGCGGACCGCGGTGGTGAAGTTGTAGACGTCCAGCGCCATCCGGGTACGGGTGCCGAGCCGGTAGCCGAGCGGCGGCGCGGCGTCCCCGTCCTCCTTGCCGGGAGCCGCGTTGCGCGCGGCGTACCGCTGGCCGAGGACGATGTGCTCGGCGGCGGAGAGCACCCGCCGTCCCGGCCCACCAGGGTGCGCGCGCCCGCGCTCGGCCGTCCTCCGCGCGGTTTCGTCACCGCCCGCGGAGACCACGTACAGAGGGTCCCGCGAGAGCACGACCTCTCCCGCCGCCGTCCGGTCGCTCTCCTCCATCCGCCTGCCCATGATGTCGTGCACGGCCACCACCCGCCCCGGCTGCGGCAGTTCCACCCGCACGGACTCCGGGGCCCACGCCACCGTCACCGTCACGGGCCGCCCCGCACCGTCCCGCTCCCCCGTGTCGAAGACGTGCCCGACCGCCCCTGCGGGCAGCCCCTGCACGGCGGCGACGTGGTGCGCCTCGCCCAGCAGTGAGGTCAGCGCGGCACACGCGCTGTAGGCGGGCCAGGGCTGGAACTCCCGGCTGAGCAGCCCGAAGTACACGCCCTCGTCGTGGATGGGCGGTCCCGCGAACCAGAACTGCCGCTGGTTCCCCGCCGCCAGCCCCTCCACCATGGAGCGCACCAAGTAGCGTGCCTGTACGGCCTGTTGGGCGGTGTCCAGGTCGCTGCCTGGCTGCGCGGCGAAGAAGGCCCCGCACTCCGTCATCCACAGCGGCATGCCCCTCCCGCACCGGTTCCCGTACTGTCGCGCGAGCGCGTGCTGCTCGTCGGCGGCGCCCGGGAACGCCGGCTCGTCCTGCTCGGCGGGGTGCGGATAGCCGTGGAACGCCCAGACGTCCGCGTACCGCACGACGTCGTTCTCCAGCATCAGCCGCTGGAAGTGCCCCGCCTGAGCGATGCCCGGCAGCACCGTGAGCGGCCGTTCCGCGTGCGGCACCCGAGGCGCGTCCGCGATGCCGAGCGCCGCCGCCTTCACGTACGCGGCATGCGCGTCGCCGGTGCTGCGGGTGACGTCGACGTCCGGTTCGTTGGACAGCTGCACCGCCTCCGGAGTGGCCGACGCGGCGCGGCCCGAGGCGAGACGGCGGGTGTAGCGGTAGGCGTCGCGCAGGTCGGCGGGCAGCGGCAGCGAGGCGTCGGTCATCGCCCACTCGGGGGCGGGCGAGACGACTTCCAGGGAGGTCAGGCCGTGGCGGCGCAGCGTGCGGGTGATGCGGTCGTAGTGCGCGGTGGCGTACGCGCCGCGCCGCCGCTCGGCCGCCGGCCAGGTGTTCCCGTCGCGTACGCACCCCACGCCCATGTCCCGCATCCCCGCGGCGAAGGCGTCGAGGCGGGAGGGCGGGACGAGGGAGAAGACGAAGGCGTTCACGCCGAAGCGGTTGGCGCGGCCGGTCACCGCGCGCCGCTCGGGCAGGCAGGCGAAGTGCCGGATCAGGGCGGGGCCGCCGCCGTCGGCGATCTCGGCCGCCACCCGGTAGTTGCCGGGCGGCAGTGGGGGCAGCGCCACCGATGCGGAACGCCGCCCTGCGGGGACGGTCGCGACGCCGTCGGCGACGCGCTCTCCGAAGTAGTCGGTGACCGTGTAGCGCACACGGTGTGTCGCGCGGCGGTCCGGTCCGGCGGTCCGGACGTGCAGGCGGGCTCGTTCGCCCTGGCGGTAGGTGCCGAGACCGGTCCGTGGATCACCTGCGTACGCGTCGCGCACCACGGTGTCCTTGAGCGGTGTGAGCGTCAGACGGTCGAGGGCGAGGGCGTAGGCCACGACGTCGTCGACGACCGTCCGTTCGCTCACCTTGAGCGTCACCTCATTGGCGCCACGCCGCAGTTCCACGTCACCGAGAGCGAGGACGCTCAGATCGCCCCACGCCGCCTTCGACTCGTACCAGTAGGGCTGGGACCTGCCCGCTTCCCTCGACGGCCCGCCGTTGACGTCGATGTCGAGGTAGGAGGCGACCGCCTCGGTGTGCGGGAGCTCGACGGGCGCGGTGGCGACCGCGGTCAGTTCGTAGGTGCCTGCCGCGGGCGCGTCGATCGCGTACGTGGCGAACCAGCCCTCTTCCGGGGGCCGTTCGGTGGACAGCAGCGCCAGGTACCTGCCGTTCCCCGCCCTGCGGTCGGCGGCGACGGGGATGTTCGTACGGACCGCCGCCTCGGCCTGCACGGTGATCGCGGCCCCACTCCCCCGCCCGCGCGCCCTGGCGCGTCCCGCCCCGGTACCCACCACCACGGTCGCCGCCGCGACGCCCAGGCCCGCCTTCATGCTCGTACGCCGGTCCATGCCCCTGCCGATGCCCATGGCCCACAGGAGACATGACCGGCCCTGCGGCCCGCGTCGTGCGCGGGGGTGGCCCGTCCCGGATTCCGCGTCCGGGAAGGACATCACCCGTGAGGCGGAGCAGACCCTGATACCTGCCCCGAGAGCCGGTGGGCGCGCCCGCCCCACGAGGGAGCCCCGCCGCGACGGGGGAGACACGGCGGGACTCACCCATCAGGTGCCCGCTCTGGCGCGGGTCACACTCACGTGTCGCACCTCTTTGCGAATGGGCCCGCGTTCAGCGCCTGTCCCACCATCGAGGGGCCCGGTCGTCGGGTTCGTCGGGGCTCGCGAAGTGGAAGGGAACGCCGAACAGTTCGGCCAGCTCCCCGCCGATCAGACGCGCCTCCGCAGCCTCCGGCCAGGGCGGCACCTGACCGTTGAAGATCCGCAGGTCACCGCCCTCGCGAAGGGTGACGAGAGGCAGATCGCGGGGTGTCGCTGCGGAAGCGGGGGCGCCCGGCGAGGCGGGCGCGACGGGGAACACCGCGACGACGTCCACCATCCAGCCCCGCGTGTCGCCGTCCCAGAGCGCCTCGACCGCCAGCGGAGGCTCCGGCTCCGTCCTGATCAGATCCGCCAGTTCGGCCACCGTGGGGCGGGTCGGCGGAACGATGCGGTCGGCGAGGGCCTCGTAGCGCGCGGCCACCACGTCCTGGCAGTCCCGCAGTCCGGGACGCGGGACGCCGGAGACGGACCCGGCCGTGGCACCCGCGCCGCGCGCACCAAGCTCACCACCCGAGCCGCCTGGTCCGCCTGGGCCGCCCACAGGGCCTCCCTCGGCCGCCCCGCCCTCTCCGAACGCGTCCCAGATCTCCTTCATGGCCCCCGCCATGCGGTCCGCGAGCACCAGTTCGTCCACACGCTCCCGCACGGTCTGCGGCAGCGCGTCCCATGTGCGCGCCACCATGGCGCCCCCTGTGTTCATCGCGCCATTACATCCCGTCGCCGTCCGCAGGTCCCACGCGGTCCTGTCAGTGCCGCGCAGTACGGTCCGGTCATGGCACCCCGTATCGATCTCACCCTCGACTGCGCGGACGCGCGGCTGCTGGGCGCGTTCTGGAAGACCGCGCTCGGCTACGTCGACGAGCCCCCGCCCGCCCCCTTCACCACCCGCGAGGAGTGGCTCGCTAGCTTCGACCTGCCCGAGGACGACACCGCGGACGGCGGGGCCTGGCTCTGCGACCCGGAGGGCATCGGGCCGCGCCTGTCCATCCTCCGAGTCCCCGAGCCGAAGACGGCCAAGAACCGTCTGCACATCGACGTCCGCGTGCCCGGCCACGGCGGCGCCGACGAGCGCTGGGCCCGGATCAGGGCGGAGTCCGCGCGGCTCGTCGCGGCGGGCGGCAGCGTCCTCGCCGTGTTCGACGGCCACCACGTCGTGATGGCCGACCCGGAGGGCAACGAGTTCTGCGTCGCCGCGGACAAGCCGCCCGCCTGACAGCGCGGGCCCCTCAGGCGTAACTCCGCTTCCCCCGGCGGTACGCGATCTCGCCGAGCGCGATGTCCACCGCGAGGAACACCGCGAGCGGGATGCCGAGCAGCGGCACGAAGTAGCCGAGCACGGCGATCGCCGCCATCGCCGGCACGAGGACGTACGGCGGCACGTCGCGCCACGCTCCGCGCGGCAGCGGGCGCCCGAAGGACGAGCCGCGTCCGCGCTGCCACCACATCCGGTAGCCCCACACGATCAGCAGGACGAGACACAGGGCCAGCGCGGCGAGCACGATCTGGTTGGCCAGACCGAAGAGCGTGCCGGTGTGCGCGTCGATGCCCCAGCGGGTCACCTTGGCGAGCAGGGGGAAGTCGTCGAACCGCAGGACGTCGGTGACCTCGCCGTTCGCCGGGTTCACGGCGACGGAGTCCTGCTTCTCCGGCCAGCTGCGCCCGATCTGCCGGACGACGTACGCGGACGACGCGTCGGCGGGCGGCACGATCTCCACCGGGTTCGAAAGGCCCTGTTCGCGAGCGGACTTCAGGACCGCGTCGAATCCGACGTCGGCCGCGTCCCCGGCCCCCGCGGGCCCGGCCCCCGGGCCTCCCGCCCCGCCGTGGCCTGCGTGCTCCCCGCCGGAGCCCGCACCGGCCTCGGCGCCGGGCGTGACGCTCGCCGAGACGGCGGGCGTCGTCTGGCCGACGGCCTCACGCAGGTCGCCGATGCTCGCGCCCGCGTACGTCGACCAGGTCAGGCCGGTCGCCGACAGGACGAAGAGACCGAGGGCCGCCCATACGCCGACCGAGCCGTGCAGCGAGAGCGTGCGACGGCGGCCCGTCGTGCCCCGCACCTTCCGCTGCGCCCCGCGCCGCGCGAACCACAGGACGAGGCCGCCGCCCGCGATCACCCACAGCCAGCTGGCGGCGAGTTCGCTGTAGAGCCGGCCCGGCTCGCCGAGGTGCAGATCGCGGTGGAGTTCGTCGATCCAGGTCCGCAGCGGCAGGGCGCCGCCCGAGCCGTACTGCTCCAGCGCCCCGCGCACCTCGCCCGTGTACGGGTTCACGAAGACGGCGAGGGTGCGGTCGGGGTCCACGCCGGGCACCCCGGACAGCAGGACGCGCGTGGTGTCGCCGTCCTCCGGCGCGGGACGGACCGCGCTGATCGTGCCCTCGGGGTGCGCCGCGCGGGCCGCGGCGATCTGCCGGGACAAGGGCAGTTCGTGCCCGTCCGAGGCGACGGGCACGCGGAGTTCATCGGCGTACACGATCTTCTCGGCCTGGAACGAGCCCGCGTACAGGAGGCCGGTCACGGCGGCGACGAGCAGGAACGGCGCTATCAGCACACCGGCGTAGAAGTGCAGGCGCAGGACCAGCGGGCGCAGCGACGCCCAGCCGGAGCGCCGTGGCGCGGGCCGGTCCTCCGGGGCCCGGTCGTCGTGCTCCGGAGGACCGGTCGGCTCTGCTGGGTGCTGCCCGTCGCCTTCGGCGAGGACGGTGGGTTCGGCGGGCATGGGGCGGTCTCCTGGCTCTGCTGGATCGACGGGCCACGGTCCGGTTTCAGCCGGACCGGTCCAGGAGTCGGCCACCGCACCCACCGAGTTCCCGCCATTTCCTGTGACGTACGCCACAGGAAATGGCGGGATGGGTGCCCCCTCAGTCCGTGGCCGCCACCCCCGACCGCCGTCTGATCGTCTCGACGATCGCCGAGAAGTCCCGCGCCGCGCCCTCGCCCGCCGCGAACTCCTCGTACAACTGGGCTGCCCGCAGGCCGAGTTCCGCGTCGACTCCGGCGGCGCGCGCGGCACCGGCGGCGAGGCCGAGGTCCTTGGCCATGAGGGCGGCGGCGAAGCCGGGGCGGTAGTCGCGGTTGGCGGGGCTCGTGGGGACGGGGCCCGGCACGGGACAGTTGGAGGTGAGCGCCCAACACTGCCCGGACGCGGTGGAGGCCACGTCGAACAGTGCCTGCGCGGACAGGCCGAGGCTCTCGCCGAGGACGAAGGCCTCGCTGACGGCGACCATGGAGATGCCGAGGATCATGTTGTTGCAGATCTTCGCCGCCTGACCGGCCCCGGCGGTCCCGCAGTGCACGGCCTTCTTCCCCATGACGGCGAGCAGGGGCTCCGCCTCGGCGAACTCGGCCGTGCCGCCGCCCGCCATGAAGGTGAGCGTGCCCGCCTCGGCGCCCACCACCCCGCCGGAGACCGGGGCGTCCAGGGCGCGGTGACCGGCGGCGCCCGCGGCCTCGTGGGCGAGCCTGGCGTCGGCGACGTCGATGGTGGAGCAGTCGACGAACAGCGTGCCGGGGGCGGCCGCGGCGAGCAGCCCCTCGTCTCGGTAGAGCGCGAGGACGTGCCGACCCGCGGGGAGCATCGTGATCACCACGTCGGCCCCGGCGGCGGCCTCGGCGGCCGAGGCGGCGGGGACGACTCCGCCCTTCTCCGCGGCGGTCAGCGCTTCCGCGGACAGGTCGTGCCCGAGGACGCGGTGGCCGGCCGCGGCGAGGTTCGCGGCCATCGGCCCGCCCATGTGGCCGAGGCCGATGAACGCGATGGTGCGGTGCGCGGCGCCCGTGGCCTCCGCCGTGGTGTCGTCGGTCGTGCTCACCATGCCTCCTCTTCTCCCGCGCGGCCCGCGGCCAGCCCGAGTTCCCGGTCGCCGAGCGGCGCGAACCAGCGGTCGACGTCACGGTCGGCGACCTCGGCGAACGTGCCGGGGTTCCAGCGCGGCGCGCGGTCCTTGTCGATGACCTGGGCGCGGATGCCCTCGACCAGGTCGGGGGCGGCCAGGGCCGCGCAGGACACGCGGTACTCCTGGTCCAACACCGCTTCCAGCGACGCCAGTTGTCTTGCCCGGCGGATCGCGGCCAGCGTCACCTTGAGCGCGAGAGGAGACCGGGAGAACAGCGCCTCGGCGGCCTCCTTCGCCGCGCGCGAGCCGTCCGCGAGGAGCCGGGCGATGATCTCCTCGATCGATCCGGCGGCATAGCAGTGGTCGATCCAGGACCGTTCGTCGGCGAGCGGTCCTGGCGGCGCGTCCTGGACGTGCCGCGCGAGCACGTCGTGCACGGGCGCCCCGGCGAGGTCGGCGAGCAGGCCGGGCAGCGAGGACGACGGCACGAAGTGGTCGGCGAGCCCGCATCTGAGCGCGTCACCGGCCGTCACCTGCGCACCCGTCAGGGCCAGATGGGTGCCGATCTCGCCGGGCGCGAGGCCCAGGAGGTAGGTGCCGCCGACGTCGGGGACGAAGCCGATGCCGGTCTCGGGCATGGCCACGCGCGAGCGTTCGGTGACCACGCGGACGCTGCCGTGCGCCGAGATGCCGACGCCGCCGCCCATGACGACTCCGTCCATGACGGCGACGTACGGCTTGGGATAGCGGGCGATGCGGGCGTCGAGACGATACTCGTCGCGCCAGAAGGCGCGCGTCGCCTCACCGCCGCCCGCGGTGATGTCGCCGTGGATGGACCTGATGTCACCGCCCGCGCACAGGCCGCGCTCCCCCGCGCCGGTGAGGACGACGGTCTCGACGGCGGGGTCGTCCTCCCAGGCGGTCAGCGCCTCGTCGATGCGGCGCACCATGGTGTGGGTGAGGGCGTTGAGGGCCTGGGGACGATTGAGGGTGATGCGGGCCGCGCGGCCCTCGACATGGAGGAGGACGGGGTCGTCGGCCATGGTCATCGGACGGCCTCGGTCAGGCCGCGGGCCACGATCAGGCGCATGATCTCGTTCGTTCCTTCCAGGATCTGGTGGACCCGCAGGTCCCGGACGATCTTCTCGATGCCGTACTCGCTCAAGTAGCCGTAGCCGCCGTGGAGTTGCAGGGCGCGGTCGGCGACGGAGTAGCCGGTGTCGGTGGCGAACCTCTTGGCCATGGCGCACAGCTGCGGGGCCCGGGGGTCGTCCCGGTCGAGGGCATCGGCGGCCTGACGCACCAGCGCGCGGGCGGCGGACAGTTCGGTGGCCATGTCGGCGAGCCGGAACCGCAGCGCCTGCGCGTCCAGGAGCGGCGCGCCGAATGCCTCGCGGTCGGCGAGGTAGGAGACGCTGCGGTGCAGGGCGCTCTGCGCGCCGCCGAGCGAGCAGGCGGCGATGCCGAGGCGGCCGCCGTTGAGGCCGTTCATGGCGATGCGGAAGCCCTCGCCCTCCGCGCCGAGACGGCGGTCGGCGGGGACGCGCACGCCGTCGAGGAGCACTTGGCGGGTGGGCTGGGCGTTCCAGCCCATCTTGCGTTCGTCGGCACCGAAGGAGAGGCCGGGGTCGTCCCGTTCGACGACGAACGCGGTGACGCCGCCGGGCCCGTCCTCGCCGGTGCGGGCCATGACCACGTAGACGTGCGAGGCGCCCGCCCCGGAGATGAACTGTTTGACGCCGGTGAGGACGTAGTGGTCGCCGTCGCGTTCCGCGCGGGTGCGCAGGGCCGCCGCGTCGGATCCGGCGCCGGGCTCGGTGAGGCAGTAACTGCCCAGCGTCTCGGCCGCGCACAGGCCGGGCAGCCAGCGGGCGCGCTGGCCCTCGTCGCCGTAGCGGTCGATCATCCAGGCGACCATGTTGTGGATGGAGAGGTATCCGGCGATGGAGGGGCAGCCGGTGGCCAGGGCCTCGAAGACGAGGGTGCCGTCGGTGCGGCCGAGGCCGGAGCCGCCGTGCTCCTCACGGACGTAGACGCCGCCGAGGCCGAGCGCCGCGGCCTTGCGCAGCACGTCCACGGGGAAGTGCTTGTCGCGGTCCCAGGCGACGGCGTGCGGGGCGAGGTGTTCCTCGGCGAAGTCCAGGGTGACCTCGGCGAGGGCGAGTTGGTCCTTGGTGAGGGTGCCGGTGAGCGATGTCATCGCGGTCATCCCATCGTCGGGATGGTGAAGTTCGCGCCTTCCCTGGCTCCGGCGGGCCAGCGCGAGGTGACGGTCTTGGTGCGGGTGCAGAAGCGGACGGCGTCGGGGCCGTGCTGGTTGAGGTCGCCGAAGCCGGACCGCTTCCAGCCGCCGAAGGTGTGGTACGCGACCGGGACCGGGATGGGGACGTTGACCCCGACCATGCCGGCGCCGACGCGCCGCGAGAAGTCGCGTGCGGTGTCGCCGTCCCTGGTGAAGATCGCGACGCCGTTGCCGTAGGGGTGCTCGGTGGGCAGGCGCAGCGCGCTCTCGTAGTCCGCCGCGCGGGCCACGCACAGCACCGGCCCGAAGATCTCCTCCCGGTAGATCCGCATGCGCGGCGAGACCCGGTCGAAGAGGGTGGCCCCGGCGAAGAAGCCGTTCTCGTGTCCTTCCAGGGTGAAGTCACGTCCGTCGACGACGAGTTCGGCGCCTTCGTTGACCCCGATGTCGACGTAGCGGCGGACGCGGTCGAGCGCCTCGCGGCTCACCAGCGGGCCGAAGTCGGCCTCGGGGTCGTCGGAGCGGCCGATGCGCAGGTCGGCCACGCGTTCCTTGAGGCGGGCGACGAGTGCGTCACCGGTCTCCTCCCCCACCGGGACGGCGACCGAGATGGCCATGCAGCGCTCGCCCGCGGAGCCGTACCCGGCGCCGATCAGGGCGTCCACGGCCTGGTCGAGGTCGGCGTCCGGCATAACGATCATGTGGTTCTTGGCGCCGCCGAAGCACTGGGCGCGCTTGCCCTGCGCGGCGGCGGTGGCGTAGATGTGCGCGGCGATCGGGGTGGAGCCGACGAAGCCGAGCGCCTGGACGCGCGGGTCCTCCAGGAGGGTGTCCACGGCTTCCTTGCCGCCGTTGACGACGTTCAGGACGCCGGGCGGCAGGCCCGCCTCCAGGAACAGTTCGGCGAGCCTGAGCGGTACGGACGGCGCGCGCTCGGACGGCTTGAGGACGAAGGAGTTGCCGCAGGCGAGCGCGGGCGCCAGCTGCCACAGCGGGATCATCGCGGGGAAGTTGAACGGGGTGATCCCGGCCATGACGCCGAGGGGTACGCGCAAGGAGTACACGTCGATGCCGGTGCCCGCGTTGTCGGTGAACTCGCCCTTCAGCAGATGCGGGATGCCCGCGGCGAACTCGACGACCTCCAGGCCGCGTTGCAGGTCGCCGTGGGCGTCGGCGACGGTCTTGCCGTGCTCGCCGGACAGGAGCCGGGCCAGCGAGTCCCGCTCGCCCTCGACGAGTTGGAGGAAGCGCAGCAGGACGCGGGCGCGCCGCTGCGGGTTCCACTCGCCCCACGCGCGCTGCGCCTCCTCGGCGTCGGCGATCGCCTCGGCCGTCTCCGCGCGGCCGGCCAGCGGCACCTGGGCCTGCACGGAGCCGGAGTTGGGGTCGTACACGTCGGCGTAGAGCCCCGAGGCCCCGCGCACGTGCTTGCCGGAGATGAGATGGGTCAGTTCACGGACCATGGGAGCCTGCTCTCGTCAGGTGGGATCCGGGGATGGCACGGCAGACCGCCGACAGCGCCCGTCGGGGGGCGTGGCCGGGGCAGCCGTGGGACGCGAAGGCCTAGGGGCCGTCGGGGAGTTGAGCGCGGGCGGGGACCGCCGCGCGCTCCGCCGGATCACCTGGGTCGTGGGTACGGACCGGTGCCATGCGTGTCTGCTCCATCCTCGTGGACAACACGGAACACCCCGCGGCCGGTATCCTGACTCCCGGATCAACGCGCGTTCTCCCGCCTTCCCGACGGGACTTGTCCGTCAGTGGCGTATCGCTCGGCGAGAACGCACTCCCCGGTCACAGTGGCGGGACCGCGCCGGATTCACACCGGCTTCCCTGCACCGCGGGCTCTGCTCACGAACATATAGTTGGACGTCCTAGTAAGTCCACCCCACCCTCCCCGGCACCGGGTCGACATCCGCGGGCCACCTGCGTGACCTTCGGCGGGTATACGCTGACCACTGCAGCTGGTTCGCCCTGCCCGCCAGGCAGGCGCGTCGCAAGAGGGAACCCGGTGGGAATCCGGGACTGCCCCGCAGCGGTGAGCGGGAACGACCGCCGTCACACGCACTGGGACCGGAGAGCCGGTCCTGGGAAGCGACGGCCAGTAGGTGTCCGCGCCTTCTCACGAAGGCGGTGGACGGGCCCGCGAGTCCGAAGACCTGCCCGTTGCCCGTGCGCGACCGATCGCGCACGGAGATCTCGGTGACCTCGAGGGCGGGTCGGCGTACACATCAGGCGGACGACCGCGCGCACGGCGCCGGTCCGCTCCTCCCGATGCGTCACACCCTTCGCGCCCCCGTCGCCGCCGGGATCGGCACCGACACGCTCGCGAAGGAGAGTTCCGTGACATCCAAGTCCGCAGCCGCGGCAGTGCACGCCACCGTGTACGGCTACCCCCGCCAGGGCCAGAACCGCGAACTGAAGAAGGCCGTCGAGGGCTACTGGAAGGGCCGGGTCACCGCCCAGGAGCTGCGGGAGACCGCCGCGACGCTGCGCCGGACCGCCTGGCGCCACCTCGCCGACGCCGGCCTCCACGAGGTGCCGACCGGCGACTTCTCGTACTACGACCACGTCCTGGACACCAGCGTGATGGTCGGCGCCGTCCCCGCCCGGCACCGCGACGCCGTCACCGCCGACGCCCTGGACGGGTACTTCGCGATGGCCCGCGGCACCCAGGACGTGGCGCCGCTGGAGATGACCAAGTGGTTCGACACGAACTACCACTATCTGGTGCCCGAGCTGGGTCCCGACACCGTCTTCACCGCAGACTCCGGCAAGCAGGTCGACGAGCTCAGGGAAGCGCTCGCGCAGGGGCACACCGCGCGCCCGGTCCTGGTCGGCCCGGTCACGTATCTGCTGCTCGCCAAGCCCGCGCCCGGCGTGGCCCCGGACTTCGAGCCGCTGACGCTCCTGGACCGGCTGCTCCCCGTGTACGCGGAGGTGCTCGCCGACCTGCGGGCCGCGGGCGCCGACTGGGTCCAGCTCGACGAACCCGCGCTGGTCCAGGACCGCACCCCGGCCGAGCTGAACGCGGCCACGCGCGCCTACCGCGACCTCGGCGCCCTCACCGACCGGCCCAGGCTGCTCGTCGCCTCCTACTTCGGCAGGCTCGGCAAGGCGCTGCCCGTGCTCGCCAAGGCGCCGGTCGAGGGGCTCGCCCTCGACTTCACCGAGTCGGCCGCGGGCCAGCTCGACGACCTCGCGGCCGTCGGCGGACTGCCCGGCAAGCGGCTGGTCGCGGGCGTGGTCAACGGCCGCAACATCTGGCTCAACGACCTGGAGAAGTCGCTCGCCACGCTGGGCACCCTCCTCGGGCTCGCCGACCGGGTCGACGTCTCCGCGTCCTGCTCGCTGCTGCACGTCCCGCTGGACGCGACCGCCGAGCGCGACATCGACCCGCAGATCGCCCGCTGGCTGGCCTTCGCCCGGCAGAAGACCACCGAGATCGCCGTCCTGGCGCGCGGCCTGGCCCAGGGACCCGGCGCCATCACCGCCGAACTGGCCGCCAACCGGGCCGACCTGGCCTCCCGGGCCGGCTCGGCGCTCACCCACGATCCGGCGGTACGCGCCCGCGTCGCGGGCGTCACCGAGGCCGACGCCCGCCGCGCGCACGCCTACCCGGAGCGCGCGCCCGCCCAGCGGGGCCGCCTCGGCCTGCCGCAGCTGCCGACGACCACCATCGGCTCCTTCCCGCAGACGACCGAACTGCGTACCGCGCGCGCCGACCTGCGCGCCGGACGGGTGGACACCGACGGCTATGAGGAGCGCATCAGGGCCGAGATCCAGGAGGTGATCGCCTTCCAGGAGAAGGCGGGCCTGGACGTCCTGGTGCACGGCGAGGCCGAACGCAACGACATGGTCCAGTACTTCGCCGAGCAGCTCACCGGATATCTGGCCACGCAGCACGGCTGGGTCCAGTCGTACGGCACGCGCTATGTGCGCCCGCCGGTGCTCGCGGGCGACATCTCGCGGCCCGAGCCGATGACGGTGCGCTGGACGTCCTACGCCCAGTCCCTCACCGCCCGTCCGGTCAAGGGCATGCTCACGGGTCCCGTCACGATGCTCGCCTGGTCCTTCGTCCGCGACGACCAGCCGCTCGGCGACACCGCGCGCCAGGTCGCCCTCGCGCTGCGCGACGAGGTGAACGACCTGGAGGCGGCGGGCACTTCGGTGATCCAGGTCGACGAGCCCGCGCTGCGCGAGACGCTGCCGCTGCGCGCCGCCGACCAGGCCGCGTACCTCGCCTGGGCTACGGAGTCGTTCCGCCTCTCCACGAGCGGCGTACGTCCGGACACCCAGATCCACACCCACATGTGCTACGCCGAGTTCGGCGACATCCTGCGCGCCATCGACGAACTCGACGCCGACGTCATCAGTCTGGAGGCGGCCCGCTCGCACATGCAGGTCGCGGACGAGCTGGCCACGGGCGGCTATCCCCGCGAGGTCGGGCCCGGCGTCTACGACATCCACTCGCCGCGCGTGCCCAGCACGGCGGAGTCGGCGGCCCTGCTGCGCAAGGGACTTGAAGCCATTCCCGCCGACCGGCTGTGGGTGAACCCGGACTGCGGTCTCAAGACGCGCGGCTGGCCGGAGACCAAGGCATCGCTGGCGAGCCTGGTCGCCGCGGCCCGTGAGGTGCGGGCGGAGCTGCCCGAGCGCACCGCCTGACCCCGATCCCCTTGCCGGGGCGGCCACTTGAGGGGGTCGCCGCTCCGGCAAGGGCACCAGCGGTGCCCGGAACGTGCGCCGTCGTGCCGCGTCCCGTCAGGCGAACGACGGCAGCAGCGCGTCCACCACCGTGTCGACCGGCGGCAGGAACGCCTCGGCGCCGGACCCGAGCAGATAGCGGTGCATGGCCCGCTGGTGGGCGGCCCCGATGAGCAGCAGCGCGCCCGCCGCCGGGTCCAGGCCCGCGCGCACCCGCCCGGCCCCCTGCTCGGTGCGCAGCAGGTCGGCGACCACGCCGTGCGCCAGGTGCGGGCCCACCGCACCCTCGCGCCCCACGAGGAGTTCGCGCAGCTGGCGGTCGGACTGCAGGGTGCCGAGGATCGGCATGATCCCCAGGTAGAAGCGCTCCAGGCCGCTCACCACGGCCACCAGGTCGGACCGCAGGTCCTCCCCGGCCCCCGCAGAGGCCGCATCGCCCTCGGGAGCCGCGTCCCCGTCGGGCTCGCGCCGCCCGAGCACGACCGTGGCGTCGGAGAACACCGGCAGATGCTGCCCGATGACCGCCTGCAGCAGGCCGAGCCGGTCGCCGAAGTGGTAGAAGATGCTCGACTCCGCCACGCCCGCCCGGCGCGCGATCTCCTTGGTGGACAGGGCGATGCCCGCCTCGCCGAGCACCTCGACGGTGCTCTTCAGGACCGCCTCCCGCACCCCGGTCGACGGCCTTCCGCGCCGCGCCTGCGTCACCTCATGTCCCCTTTCGTCGCCGATCCCTGTCGAGCGGTCACTTCTTTATTGAGTAATCGCTCAGAAGAAGGTTAACTTACTGACACATCACTCAGTAAATGATCCGGAGGGAAGATCCCATGACTGCTCCCGCACGGGAAGCGCGCAAGGACGCCATCCGCAAGCTGTACGCGGCACTGGAGGCCGGCGACACCGGCGTCGCCGACGGCCTGTTCACCGACGACTTCGTCACCTCGGAGGGCAAGCACCAGAACGTCCGGGGCCCTCGGGGCTTCAAGGAGGCCATCAGCGCGGTGCACGACGCGTACACCGACCCCTCCTTCGAGATCCTCGACCTCGTCGGCGAGGGCGACGCGGTCGTGGTGCGCTGGCGCATGCGGGCCCGCCACACCGGCGAGCTGATGGGCGTGCCCGCCACCGGCCGCGAGGTGAGCACCGAGGCGTTCGCCCTGTTCCGCTTCGTCGGCGACCGCATCAGCGAGCGCCACGCCGTCATCGACCGCCTCGGCCTGCTCCAGCAGCTGCGGGAGCAGTGACGGGCGGCGCGGGCCGCGTCCGCGCGTGATGGGCGAGGGCCAGATGCGGGTCCCGCTCACCGGCCTCGGGCGCGGGATCCGCGTGCACCAGGGCCGCGGTCAGCCGGGGCACCGCGTGCAGCAGCGCGTGCTCCGCCTCGACCGCGACCCGGTGCGCCGCGCCCACGCTCAGCGAGCCGTCCACGACCACCGCGACCTCGGCGCGCAGCCGGTGGCCGATCCAGCGCATCCGCAGCTCGCCGACGCCCCGTACGCCGGGCACGCCCACGAGCGCCCGTTCGGCCGCGTCGACGAGCGCGGGGTCGACGGCGTCCATGACACGCCGGAACACCTCGCGGGCCGCGTCGCGCAGGACCAGCAGGATCGCCGCCGTGATGAGCAGGCCGACCACGGGATCGGCGAGCCGGATGCCCAGGGCCGCGCCGCCCGCACCCAGGAGGACCGCCAGCGAGGTGAACCCGTCCGTACGGGCGTGCAGTCCGTCGGCGACCAGCGCGGCCGAGCCGATCTCGCGGCCGACGCGGATGCGGTACCGGGCCACGGCTTCGTTGCCGGCGAATCCGATGACGGCGGCGACCGCCACCACCGGGACGTGACGCATGTCCCGTGGCTCAAGCAGCCGTTCGACGGCCGTCCAGGCGGCGAAGGCCGCCGAGGCGGCGATGGTGAGCACGATGACGATCCCGGCGAGGTCCTCGGCACGGCCGTACCCGTACGTGAAGCGGCGCGTCGCCGCTCGCCGGCCCAGGACGAACGCGATGCCGAGCGGCACCGCGGTCAGGGCGTCGGCGGCGTTGTGCACGGTGTCGCCGAGCAGGGCGACCGAGCCGGACACCACGACGACCGCGGCCTGGGCGAGGGCCGTCGCCCCGAGCACGGCGAGCGACACCCACAGCGCCCGCATCCCGCGCGCCGAACTCTCCAGCGCGGCATCGACCTTGTCGACGCTGTCGTGGGAGTGCGGCGTGACCCGATGCCGGAGTCGGTGCCACAGGCCGGAGCCGTGGGGGTGGTGATGGCCGTGGGGCGCGTCGGGGGCGTGAGATGTGTCGGGTTCATGGGGCGTATCGGGATGGCGGTCGGAGTGAGGATGCTCATGGCCGTGCTCATGGCCGAGATCGTGACGGTCGCTCACGCGTGATGCCCCTTCCTGTACGCGGACTCTGTCCGCGGACGGCGCCCCTCATTGTGTGCGTACGAAGGCACTCGCGCCCCGCGGACGCCCACACGCACGCGCCCCTCACCTGCGCATCCTGCGCATCCACGGCGGAACGCGAAAAGGCACCGGGCCGCACGTACCGGCCCAGTGCCCGATTCCGGCCGACGGCCGATGGCCGCCGGTCGCGGGGACCGGCGGCGGGCAGGCGTCTAGCAGCCCATGGCCCAGGTGTGGGAGTCGCCGCGGTCGTTGGCGACGCCGTTGTAGCCGACCTCCTGGCCGGGCGAGAGGCAGATCGTCGCGGCGCCGCCGGTCGACGGCCACTGGACGGCGTCCTCGTGGACGATGACGTGGTCCTTCACGCCGGGACCCGAGATGCCGTGGTTCGCCCAGGAGGAGTCCTCGTCGGCGATCCAGCTCTCCCACCACTCGTCGTCGCCCGACCAGTTGGCGCGCTGACCCGCGAAGTTGGCCTCCGTCCAGGCGCAGAAGTGGCCGCTCGGGCACTCCGCCGCCGCGGCGGGCGTGGTGGTGGCGAGGGCGCCGCCCGCCGCCAGGAGGACGGCGGCGAGCAGAGCGAGGGGTTGCTTCATGGATGACTGCCTTTCGTGTGACGCGTGGGTGCGGTGGTGCTTCCGCTACCGCTGTGCGGTGGTGCGGGTCTCGGCGGTGAGCAGGGTCCGCGCGCGCTGGAGGGCGCGGTCCCGCAGCTCCCGGTAGGCGGCGCGGTCGCGTGACGGCGCCTTGGAGTGGAGGTTGTTGACGGTCGTCGACGCCTGGAACCAGCGCCGCTGGTCGCCGTAGAGCCGCCGCTGCGCCTCGGCGAGGCAGCCGTCGGTGTGCTGGCTGACGACGTGACCGCTGGGCAGGGTGAGCTCGAGCTCGGCCCGGCCCGTGCCGAACAGCGCGTGGTCGACGCGCCGCCCCTCGGCCTCGCTCGCGGGCCGCTCGCCCCGGCGGGGCGGTGTGAGGCCCCGATGGGTCAGGCAGCGGTCGGTGAGCAGGAGTTGGGCAGCCTTGACGGTGTCGCTGGGGTTCAGCGAGACGGTCGGCTGTCTGGGCGCGCCGCAGCCGGTGAGCGCGGTGAGGCCGCTCAGGAGGCAGGCGGCGGCGAGCAGGGCGGCGATGCCCGGACGGGCGGGCCGACGTCGGTTCCGGTGCCGGTGCCGGTCGACGGACTGGTCGACGTGCCGGTCCGCGTGCCGGTCCCGGCCCCCGTGCCCATATCCGTATCGACCGTATCCATATCCGTATCGACGTGGCACGGCGGTCGGCCTCACCCGGGCTGGCAGTCGCGCTTCGCGCTGTCGACGCCGTCGAGCTTGCCGCCCCAGTCCCAGTTGTCGGAGGTGTCATAGGCGCGGATCTCGCGGTAGACGCAGCCGCCCCAGCTGGGGAAGTGGATGGCGAAGACGCTGCCGTTGTAGTCGGAGCGGAAGGAACCGGCGTGCCGGTGGACGCGGTCCTCGGCCTCGGCGTACCCGCCGGGCCTGTAGCACCAGCCTCCGCCGCCCATCTGGCCGGGCTCGGGCCAGAAGCAGACCTCGCCCGGACCGGCCGCCGCCGGGGCGGACGGAGCGGCGGGCGAGGCGGTCGCGGAGGCGCCGCCGAGGGCGGTCAGGGCGACCGCGGCGAAGGCGGCGGCGAGGGCGGCGACAGGGTGGCGCAAGGGGACTCCCGGGGTGGCAGGCGTGCGATGCATGCGCTTCTTTCCCAGGTGTTCTCGCAGGTAGACACAGCATCACCCGCACCGGTGAGTAGTCGTACCGCAGGTGCCGCCGGCACTTCCCCGGCCCCCGCGCCGCCGGCCCCGCCTCACCCCGAGTACGGCGTCACACGCTCGCGTCCCGGTGGGTGGGGCGCCCGTCGAGGACCGTCAGGAGCACGGGCAGCTCCGGCAGCTCGACGGCCGCGGTGGTCAGCGGGTTGTCCGCGAGGACCGTGAGGTCGGCGCGGTGACCGACCTCGATGCGGCCCGCCTCGTGCTCCTCGCCCGCCGCGCGGGCGGCGTTGACGGTCATGCCCTGGAGGGCCTCAAGGGCGGTGAGCGCCTGCTCGGGCCCGTGCGGGTCCTGGGTCAGGTCGCGGCTCGGACGGCGGTGGCGGGCGCCCGCCATGACGCCGAGCGGCGGGTAGGGGGCGATGGGCCAGTCGGAGCCGAGGACGACGGTGGCGCCCGAGTCCCACAGGTCGCGGCAGCGCCAGGCGCGCGCGGCGCGCTCCTCGCCGAGGCGGCGCGACCAGTTGTCGGTGTGGTCGGCCCGGGTGAAGTCGCAGCAGTGGGTGGGCTGCATGGAGGCGATGACGCCGAGTTCGGCGAAGCGGCCGAGAGTGTCGTCGGGCACGGTCTCGATGTGCTCGATCCGGTGTCGTACGCCACTGTCGCCCGCGGCCCGCGCCTTCTCGACGGCGTCGAGGGCGTGCCGCACGGCGGCGTCCCCGATGGCGTGGGTGGCGGTGGGCACGCCCGCCCGGTGGAGCGCGCCGATGACGTCGGTGTACGCGGCCGGGTCGGGCCAGAAGGCGTGCGTGGACTCGCCGTGGCAGTCGGGGTGTTCGAGCCAGGCGGTGCCGTTGTCGATGGTGCCGTCCATGAAGAGCTTGACGCCCCTGGTGTGCCACAGCGCGCCGCCGGTGCCCTGCTGGTCGATGAGCGCGCGCAGCGCGTCGCCGTCGGTGCCCGGCTGGCACCACGGCGCGACGCGCAGCCGCACCGGCAGCTCGCCGGCCGCGTCCAACTCGGCGTACAGCTCAAGGCTTTCGCCGTTGGCGTCCATGGCGTGGCCGCCGGTGAGTCCGGCGGCGGCCATCGCGCGCAGGGCACCGGCGAGCCGGGCGCGCCGCTCGGCGCGGGTGGGCCGCGGGGCGGCGCGCTCGACGAGTTCGCAGGCGGCGTCCTCCAGGAGCAGCCCGGTGGGCCGGCCCGCGTCGTCGCACACGACCTCGGCGGCCTGCGCGAAGGTCCGTGGCCCGTCGACTCCGGCGAGGGCGAGCGCGCGGGGGCTGGCCAGCATGGAGTGGGCGTCGAAGAGCTGGAGGAGGGCGGGCACTCCGTCGAGCACGGGGCCGAGCGCGTCGGTCGCCACGGGCCGGTCCCCGAAGACGTTCGGGTCGAGGCCCCAGCCGTGCAGCCACGCGCCCGGGGCGAGGGTCTCGACCTCGCGGGCCAGCGCCGCGCGCACCGCGGTCAGGTCGGCGCAGCCCGACAGGTCGAGGCCCTGGGTCAGCTCGGCGCCCGAGACGGGGTGGAGGTGTGCGTCGACCAGGCCCGGGGTGACGACGGCGCCCTTGAGGTCGATGACCGTCGTCGAGGGGTCCGCGAGGGCGCGTACGTCACGGTCGTCGCCCAGTGCGGAGATCCGCCCGTCGGACACGGCCAGCGCGGTGTGGGGCAGCAGCGCGCCGGTGACCGGGTCGAGCAGGCGGGCGGAGAGCAGGACGAGCGGGGTGGACACCAGAGGGCTCCTCGGTACAGGGGGGTGGAGTCAGCGGGAGGCGGAAGGGTCGGGGTCGGCACTCAACGTGCCGTGTTCGAGGCCGAGTTCGCGCTCGGCCGTGGTGAGCGCCATCCGCGTCACCGCCGCGGGGCGGTCGCCGGTGTCGGTGTTGGCGTGGGCGCCGAGGCCGTCGAGTACCACCAGGATCTGAATGGTCGTCACATACGGTTCCTCGGTGCGGAATTCGTCGCGCTCGACGCCCTCCCGGATGAGGTCGGCGAGGCGCCCGCGCCAGGCGGCCTCCTGCTCGGCCACGCGGTCGCGCAGGACGGGTCGATAGCGGCTCAGGTGCCGGGCGTTGATCCAGAGGCGGCTGATGTCGTCGTACGCCTCGCCCGTCGCACGCGCGAAGAACCGCGCGAGGTGCCGAACCGGGGTTCCGTCGGCCCGCTCGGCCGGCAGGAGGCCGTCGAGCTCGGCGCTCGCAGCGCTGCCGAACGCCTCCGCGACGAGGTCCTCGGCGGAGGGGAAGTAGTGACTGATCAATCCCGGCCGTACGTCCAGCTCCTCGGCGATCCGCCGCAGGGTGACGCACTCCAGCCCCTCGGACAGGGCGACGGCGGCGGCCGCGGCGACGATTTCCGCACGTCGGGCGGCCGGAGATTTCCGAATTCGCTTGCGCTCAACGCTTGACGACATGCCCGCAACGTTATTGAGTGTGCGACCAATAAGCAAGCAGGCGAGCACGGCACCCACCCCGGAGGGCCCCATGGCGTCCACGATCCCCGACCCGTGTCCAGGCAGGGACGGCGTGCCCGCGGCCGCTCCGGCGCCGGACGCGGCGACCCGCCCCTCGGACGCCGCGGGCCGCATCGAGGTGCACGGGATCGACCACATTCCCGAGCGGGAACGCCACGGCAGACCCCGGGACCTGTTCGCCGTGTGGGCCGCGGCGAACGTCAACTATCTGAGCCTGGTCGTCGGCGGCGCCCTGATCCTCATGGGCCTCACCCTGTGGCAGGCCCTCGCCGTGATCGTCGTGGGCAATCTGTTCTGGGTGCCGGTGGGGCTGCTCGCCGTCTCGGGGCCCGCCTCCGGGACACCGAGCGAGGTGGTCATGCGGGCGATGTACGGCGTCCGCGGCAACCGCGTGAACATCGCGATCACCGGCTGGGCGATCTGCGTCTGCTACATCGCGCTCAACCTCGCCGCGGCCGCGCTCGCCGCCTTCTCCCTGGTCGGCCGGGCCGGGATCCCGCTCACCACCGGCGTCAAGATCGCCGTCGTGGCCGTCATCGCCGCGCTGACCCTCGCCATCAGCGTCTACGGGCACGCCACCATCCTGCGGCTCTACCGCCCGATCACGGTCGCCCTCACCCTGGCCTTCGCCGTCGTGGCGTGCTACGTCATCGGCCGCGCCGACTTCGGCTACGCGCCCGCCGAGCCGCTCACCGGCGGCGCCCTGTGGGCGGCCCTCGCGGGTGGCGTCACGCTCATCGCGTCCGGCCCGCTCTCGTACACCAACAGCGCCGACTTCTCGCGCTATCTGCCCGCGGCGACCTCGCCGAAGGCGATCGTGGGCTGGACCGCGCTCGGCGGGTTCCTGCCCAGCATCGCCGTCTGTTCCCTGGGCGCGTTCGCGGCGACCGCCCTCGACATGAGCGACCCGCAGACCGCCCTCGAAGGGATCCTGCCGGGCTGGTTCACGCCCTTCTTCCTGCTCGCGCTCGTGCTCGGCACGATCTCCATCAACGCCATGACCGCGTACAGCGCGGGCCTGGCCCTGCAAGCCGTGGGCGTCCGCATCCGCCGCTCGCTGAGCGTGCTCGTCGACGGCGCGTTCGCGGTGGCGCTGACCCTGTACGCGCTGCTCGTCTCCGACTTCCTCGACGCCGTCAGCGACGTCCTCGAACTGACCGTCGTCCTGCTCGGCCCGAGCATGGCCGTGTACGCGACGGACATCGTGCTGCGCCGGAACCGGTACGACGGCCCGGCCCTCACCGACGAGTCCCCCGGTGGCCGGTACTGGTACACGGCGGGCGTGAACTGGCCGGGCGCCCTCGCCCTGACCGGCGGCACGGCCGCGGCGGCGCTGTGCGTGAACACCCTGTACACCGGCCCGGTCGCGCACGCCCTGGGCGGCGTGGATCTCGCCCTGCCCGTCGGCGTCGTCGTGGCCTCGGGGCTCTACGCCCTCACTCGACGTCCTTCAGCTTGACGATCCTGCCGCCCTTGTCGACGGTCCGGGTGCTCCAGTACTCGTCCCACTTGTCCCCGACGTGCTCAGGGACCTTCCCCTCCGGATAGCGCGCGTACCCCTTCGGCGGCTCTTCCCCCTTGGGTACGCACGCGCTGCCGCTGCTGCCCACCGCGAGGACCGGATACTCCTCCCCACCGCAGGTGGCGTCCGCCATCGAGCAGCCCGTGGTCAGCCCCGCGACGACCGCTCCCGCGAGCGCGAGCCCCAGCAGCCCCCTCGTCCGACGCCCACCGCCGACGGCCACCGCACCGACTCGACCGGCCTTGCTCACCATTGACTCCCTCATCTCCCTCGTCCCGTCCGACACACCCAGCCTGCGGCGGACGCGCGGCGCGTTCATGAGTACGGGTACTCAGACGGGCATGGCCGACCTACCCGAGTCGCACGGTACGGGAGCCTCAGAGGCATACGTGTCAGGGCCGCACGTCCGAGGGCCATGCGCGTCAGGGGCGCACGTGTCAGGGGCGCACGTGTCAGGGCCGCACGTGTCAGGGCCCCATATGGAAACCGCCACCGGCCTTGAACACGTTCCTCGGGGCCGATTCCATGGAGGGCGTGAACAGCGAGTGGCTCCTTCTCGACCGGCCCCCTCATCGGGCGTCCGTCGCCTGCCCCGCTGCCCTCTGACGGGAGCGTCCGCCGCGCGCCGACGCGTCTTCCCGCCGAGCTCAGGGGCGCCGTGACCTGAACCGGCGCCCCTGTGTCACACCGGTCACCACCTCACCCCCGTACGCGACGTGATCGGCCGTCAGGCCCTTCGCGATGCCGCGCACCCCTACCCCTGGAAGCCCCATGCCCGCATCCGCCCTGCCCTCCCCCGCCCCGATCCCCGCCGACCTGTCCGGCCGCACCGTCCTGGTCACCGGCGCCACCTCCGGGATCGGCTTCGAGACCGCGCGACAGCTCGCCGAGCGCGGCGCCACCGTACTGCTGCACGGGCGCACCCCCGAGGAGGCCCGCGCGGCAGCCGACCGGATCGTCGCGACCACCGGCGTCGACACGGCCCGACTGTGCTTCTGCGCGGCCGACTTCGCGCACCTCGAAGAGGTCGAGTCGCTGGCCCACCGCGTCGCACGCGAACACCCGCACCTGGACGTCCTCGTCAACAACGCCGCGACGGCCGCCCCCGAGCGGCACACCGTCACGGCCGACGGCAACGAGATCGCCTTCCAGGTCAACTTCCTCGCCCACTACCTGCTGACCTGCCTCCTGGAACCGGCCCTCACCAGCGAGCCGGGCGGCCGCGTCGTCAACGTCTCCTCCTCGCTGCACCGCACGGCGTCGATCCGGTGGAGCGACCCCCAGCGCGCCCGCCGCTACTCCCGGCTCGCCGCGTACGCCCAGTCGCAGCTCGCCCTGACGGTCTTCGCCGCCGACCCACGGGTCACCGCGGTCTCCGTGCACCCGGGCGCGTGCGACACGGCGCTGCTTCCGCTGTACGCCAACGAGGGTCTGACGGCGACGGAGGGCGCGGCGCACGTGGTGCGGCTGTGCGACCCGGCCGTCGAGATCGTCAACGGCGCCTACTACGACCGCGCCGAGCGCGTCGCCCCGGCGCCCGTCGCGACCGAGGACCGCACGGTCAAGCGCCTCGGCAGGCTCGCCGACCTCCTGGTCGGCCGCGCCGCCGGCTGAGGCCCCCGGCCGGTCAGGGCGGACCGGCAGCCCCTCCGTGTCGCCGTGATGACGGGGCGCCGTGACGCCGTGACTCCGTGATTCCCGTGACGCCAACAGCATCAATAGCGCCAGCACGGCAGCACTTTGACGCCATACCGGGCCAACTTGGCTCGGCGTGGCGTCACTTGTGTGCCATGCTGGCGTCACGGCACTTCCCGCACCGGAGGGACTTCACCCATGCAGCACGATCCGTCGACCGAACCCCTGGACCGCCTGCCCATCGAGCGGCCCTCGGGCTGCCCCTTCTCTCCGCCGACCGAGCTGGGGCAGATCCGCGAGCGGGAGCCGCTCACCCGACTGCGCTTCCCCGACGGGCACTTGGGGTGGCTGGCGACCGGACACGCCGCGGTCCGCTCGGTCCTCGCCGACTCCCGCTTCACCTCGCGCTACGAGCTCCAGCACATGCCGATGGAGACGGGCTTCACCGGCCCCCTGCCGCCCGCTCCCCTCGGCGACATGACCGGCATCGACGCCCCCGAGCACACGCGCTACCGGCGGCTGCTCACCGGCAAGTTCACCGTGCGCCGCATGAGGCTGCTGACCGAGCGCGTCGAGCAGATCACCGCCGACCGCCTCGACGCCATGGAGCGGCGCGGTCCCGTCCTCGACCTGGTGGAGGCGTACGCGCGCCCCATACCCGCGCTGATGATCTGCGAGCTCCTCGGCGTACCCGCCAGCGAGGAGGACATGTTCCAGCGGCACACCGCGACGATGATGACGCTGAGCGCCACCGAGGCGGAACGGACCGCCGCCATGGGCGCGATCCAGGAGTTCATGGAGAAGCTGGTCCGCGACAAGCGTGCCGCCCCCACCGACGACCTCCTGAGCGACCTGACGGGGAGCGACCTCACCGACGACGAACTCACCGGGATCGGCGGCTTCCTGCTCGGCGCCGGGCTCGACACCACCGCCAACATGATCGCGCTCGGCACCTTCGCGCTGCTGCGGAACCCCGACCAGTTCGCCGCCCTGCGCGCCGAGCCGGACCTCGCCGACGGCGCCGTCGAGGAGCTGATGCGGTACGCGACCATCGCCCAGACCGGGATCCGCGCCGCGCTGGAGGACGTCGAGGTCGAGGGCGTGCTCATCAGGGCGGGCGAGAGCGTCGCCCTCTCGATGGAGACCGCCAACCGCGACCCCGCCAAGTTCCCCGACCCCGACGTGCTCGACCTGCGCCGCAGGGCCTCCGGCCATCTGGGCTTCGGCCACGGCGTCCACCAGTGCCTGGGCCAGCAGTTGGCGCGCGTCGAGATGCGGGTCGCCTTCCCCGCGCTGCTCACCCGCTTCCCGACCCTGCGGCTCGCCGTCGATTCCGAGGACGTACCGCTGCGCACCGGCATGAACATCTACGGGGTGCACGAACTCCCCGTCACCTGGGGCGAGAAGTAAGGAAGACGTGCGAGAGCCCCACCGGATCGTCGTCGATCCGGCGGGGCTCGGGGCGTCCGTCAGGTCAGTGCCTGTGGCGGCGTGCCAGGCCGAACAGAAGGCCGCCGGTCAGGACGAGCAGGGCCGCGAGACCCGAGGCCCACCAGGCGGTGTCGTTGCCGGTGGGCGGCAGGACGGGCCACGTGATCTCCGTGGTCGTCGTGCAGCCGGGCTCGGTGCCGGTGACGCAGTTGCCGCCGCGGGTCGAGGTGGTGACGGCGTTGCGGAGCAGCTTGTCGCCGCGCTTCTTGTCACCGCCCTTCTTGTCACCGCGCTTCTTGACCGTCACGGAGTAGGTGACGGTCGCGCGCTGTCCGGCGCCGAGGCGGCCGGTCCAGTTCAGCGTCGCCCCGGTGCGGGTGACGGTGCCCCGGTCGGCGGTGGCGTCGCCGTTGTACGTGGCGTCGTCGAGCACGCCGTAGAGGTCGTCGGTGAAGGTGGCCGGGTCCAGGACGGCGGTGCCGGTGTTGGTGGCGGTCACCTTGTAGGTGACCTTGCCGCCCGGCTTGACCTTGCCGCGCGGTGCGGCGGTCTTGCGCAGGACCAGGGACTGGACGGGGGTCGTGGTCGTGCAGCGGGGGTCGATGACCGCGCGCCGCGCCCTGTCGGGCATCGGCAGCGGGCAGTTGGTGTTGTCGGGGCTGGTGACGAGGTTGCGCAGCAGCCGGTCGCCGGCCGGGGGCGTGCCGACGGTCACGGAGTAGGTGACGGTGACGGTCGCCCCGGCGGGGACGTCGCCCCGCCACTGGAGGCGGGGCCGCCGGTAGGTGACGGTGCCGGAGTCCGCCGTGCCGTCGCCGTTGTAGACGGCGTCGTCGAGGACGCCGCCGAGGTCGTCGGTGAAGGCGGCGTTCTTCGCGTCGCCCTGACCGGTGTTGCGGATCGTGACGGTGTACGCGACCTTGCCGCCCGGCAGGGCGACGGCGGGTGCCGGCTTCTTCTCGATCTCCAGTCGGGGGGTGGGAAGTTCGGTGCGGCAGTCGGGGTCGGTGGAGTCCGCCTCGCAGTTGGACCCGGTGGCCGTGACGACGTTGCGGAGCTTCTTGTCGCCGTCGTTCGTGACGGTGACGGAGTAGCGGACGGTCGCCTCGGCGCCCTTGGCGAGGTCCCCGGTCCAGGTCAGGGTCGGCGCGGTGAAGGCGACCGTCCCGGTGCTCGCGGTGGCGTCGTCGTTCCAGGTGGCGTCGTCCAGGACGTCGACGAGGTTGTCCCTGAAGGTGGCGCCCCGGTAGGCGGCCTCGCCCACGTTGCGCACGGAGACGGTGTACGTGACCTTGTCACCGGTCTTGGCGTCCTTGGGCGTGCCCCGCTTGACGATCTTCAGGGCGGGCAGCGGCGTCTCGGTCGCGCAGTCGGGATCCGTGCCGCCGCTCGGGCAGTTGGTGTCGTCGGGTCCGGTGACGGCGTTCTTGAGCTTCCTGTCGCCCTTCGGCGGGCTGTCCACCGTGGCGGTGTAGCGGATGGTGACCTTCGAACCGGCCGCCACGTCTCCGGTCCAGGTCAGCCGGGGCTTGCGGTAGGAGAGGGTGCCGCCGCCGGCCGCGGTGGCGTCGTCGTTGTAGACGGCGTCGTCGAGGAGGCCGGTGAGGTCGTCGGTGACGGTGGCCCCGGTGTAGTCGGCGGCGCCGGAGTTGGTGAGCTCGACGGTGTACGTGACGGTCTCGCCCGGCTTCGGCGCGGCCGGTGTCGACCGCTTCTTCACCGTGAGGTGCGCGACGTCGACCTCCGTGGCGCAGTCGGGGTCGCTGCTGCCCTTCTCACAGGTCGACCCGTCCGGGCCGACGACGAGGTTGGTGAGCTTCGCCGCGCCGGTGACCTTCTTGTCGACGGTCACGGAGTAGGTGATGGTCGCGGTCCGCCCGGCGGGCAGGTCGTGCTTCCAGGTCACCTTCGGCGCGGAGTAGGTGACGGTGCCGCCGCCGCGCACGGCGTGATCGCCGTTGTACTTCGCGGCCGTGAGTGCCTGCGTGAGGTCGTCCTCGAACCGGGCGTCGGCGTACGTCCCGGTGCCGGTGTTGCGGACGGTGACGGTGTAGGTGACCTTCTGGCCGGGCCTGGCGGTCTTCGGGCTCGCGGTCTTCTTGATCTCCAGGGCGGCGACGGGGGTCTCGGTCGAGCAGTCGGGGTCGGTGCTGCCCGCCTCGCACCCCGAACCGTCCGGCCCGGTCACGGCGTTCTTGAGCTTCTTGTCGCCCGCCGGCGGGGTGCCCACGGTGACGGAGTAGGTGACGGTCACCGTGGCGCCCTCGGCGACCGTGCCGCTCCAGGAGACGGTGGGCCGGGCGTAGGTGACGGTGCCCGAGGTGGCCCGGTGGTCGTCGCCGTACGTCGCGTCGTCCAGGGCACCGCTCAGGTCGTCCTCGAAGGAGGCGCCGGTGTAGTCGGCCTCACCGGTGTTGCGCAGGGTGACGGTGTAGGTGACCTTGTCGCCGGGCCTGGCGGTCTTCGGCGTCGCGGTCTTCTTGATCTCCAGGACGGCTACGGGGGGTTCGGTGGCGCAGCCGGGGATGTCGCCGCCGGGCGGGCAGGTGGAGTCCTCGGGGCCGACGACCGCGTTCGACAGCTTCTTGTCGCCCTGGGGCGGGCTGTCGACGGTGACCGTGTAGGTGACCGTCACGCTGGTGCCCCGGGTCACGTCGCCGCGCCACGTCAGCTTCTTCGTATCCGCGTCGTACGAGGTGGTGCCCGAGGCCGTGGTGATCTCGTCGTTCCACGTCGCGTCGTCCAGGACGCCGGAGAGGTCGTCCGTGAAACGCGCCCCGCTGTAGTCGGCGTCCGCGCTCGTGTTGGTCACCGTGACCTTGTAGGTGACGACGTCACCGGGCTTGGGCACGGCCGGCGTGGCGGTCTTCCTGATCTGCAGGGACGGCTTCGGGAGCACGGTCCGGCAGTCCGGGTCCCGCGAGTCGTCCTCGCAGTTGGAGTCCGTGCCGGTGACCGCGTTGCGCAGGTACTTGTCGCCGTTGTTGGTGACGGTGACCGTGTAGGTGACGGTCGCGGTGGCGCCGACGGCGAGGTCGCCGGTCCACGAGAACGTCTTCGCGCCCGCGTCGTACGAGGTGGTGCCCGAGGTCTTGGTGACCTCGTCGTTCCACCGCGCGTCGTCCAGGACGTCGCTCAGGTCGTCCTCGAAGGAGGCGTCCTGGTAGGCGATGCCGCCCGTGTTGCGCACGGTGACGGTGTAGGTGACCTTGTCGCCCGCCTTCGGGTTCGCCGGGGTGGCCGTCTTCCTCAGCTTCAGGGACTTGACGCCGGTCTCGGTGCCGCAGTCGGGGTCGGTGCCGCCCGGCTCACAGGTCGAGCCGTCGGGGCCCGTCACCGCGTTCTTGAGCGACTTGTCGCCGCGCGGCGGATCGCCCACCGTGACGCGGTAGGTGACGGTCACCGTGGCGCCCTTGGCGACGTCGCCGGTCCACGTCAGCTTCTTGGTACCGGCGTCGAAGGAGGTCGTGCCGGAGGTGCGGGTGACCACGTCGTCCCAGGTGGCGTCGTCGAGGACGCCGGTGAGGTCGTCGGTGAACGTGGCGCCGGGGTAGTCGCCCTGTCCGGTGTTCCGCACCGTCACCGTGTAGGTCACGGTGCCACCCGGCTTGACCTCCTTCTTGTCGGCCTTCTTCTTGATCTCCAGGGTGCCGACGCCGGCGTCGGTGCCGCAGTCGGGGTCGGTGGCGCCGGGCGGGCAGGTCGAGTTGTCCGGCCCGGTGACGGTGTTGGTGAGCTTCTTGTCCCCGGCGGGCGGGGCGCCGACCTTCACCGTGTAGGTGATGGTCACCTTCTTGCCGGCGGCGATGCCCCCGGTCCACGTCAGCTTCTTGGTGCCGCGGTCGTAGGACGGCTGGGTACCGGTATCGGCTCCGTCCGTGCGCGCCGTCGCGTCGTCGTTGTACGTCGCGTCGTCCACGACGCCGCTCAGGTCGTCCGTCACCGTGACGCCGGGGGCGCGGCCGCCGCCGACGTTCTCCGCGGTGACGGTGTACGTCACGACGTCTCCGGGCCCGGCCTTCTTCGGCGTGGACGTCTTCTTGATGACCAGGCCGCTGACGGGCTCGTCGGTGGAGCAGTCCGGGTCGTCCGTACCGGGCGCGCAGGTGGAGCCGTCGGGTCCGGTGACCGCGTTCTTCAGCCGCTTGTTGCCGCGCGGCGGTTCGTCGACCTTCACCGAGTACGTGATGGTGATCGTCTGCCCCGCCGGGACGTCGCCGACCCAGCGCAGCTTCTTGTCGGCGCCGCTGTAGTTCAGCGAGCCCACCGCGCGCGAGCCGTCCGCCTTCTTCGCCACCGCGTCCAGGTTGTACGTCGCGTCGTCGACGACGTCCGTGAGGTCGTCGGTGACCTGCGCGCCCTTCCAGGCGGCCGTGCCGTCGTTGGTGAGGGTCAGCGTGTAGGTGACCTTGTCGCCGGGCTTGGGGTCCTTCGGCGCGCCCACCTTCTTGATCTTCAGGGTGGCGACCGGCGTCTCGGTGCCGCACTTGTCGTCGTCGGAGCCGCTCTCGCAGTTGCTGTCCGGCGAGGTGACGGCGTTCTTCAGCTTCTTGTCGCCCGTCGGCGGGCTCTTGACCGTCACCGAGTAGGTGAGCGTGACCGTCTTGCCCGCCGCGATGTCACCGGTCCACGAGAGCTTCTTCGCGGCGCTGTCGTAGCTGGGCTGCGTACTGGTGTCGCTGCCGTCCGTCCGCGCGCGGGCGTCCCGGTTGTACGTCGCGTCGTCCACGACGCCGCTCAGGTCGTCGCCGACGCGCACGCCGCTCGCCGTGCCCGCGCCGGTGTTGCGCACGGTGACGGTGTAGGTGACCTTCTCGCCGGGCCCGGCGCTCTGCTTGTCGGCCTTCTTCTCGATCTCGACGTTGCTCGCCAGGTTCGGCGCGATCGCGCAGCTGGCGAGGTCGGTGATCGGCCAGCTGCCGCCGGACTCCGACTTCACCGTGCCCACCTGGTTGGTGTGCGCCGTGCCGCCGCCGACCTGCGTGGAGGCGCCGGTGCGCGGATCGACGCGGAAGAGGGTGCCGTCGTACTGCCCGAAGTAGATGGCACCGTCGTGGAAGGCCATGCCGTACGCGTTGCCGCCGATCGCGCCGGGGCCGCTGACCTGCACGACCCGGGTGACGGTGGACGTGTCGGGGTCGAGGCGGTAGATGTACGTGCCGCTGTAGCTCATCCCGAAGTAGGCGCCGCCCGACGAGTCGACGAACAGGTCGGGGATCGTGGTGCCGTACTGGATCACCGGGTCGTTGGGAATGGACGTGGTCAGATCGGCGCGGTCCCAGACCCGGGAGGCGCCGGTCTTCAGGTCGAGCTGCATCAGCTTCAGGTACGACAGGTTCTGCGCGCCGTACAGCTTCGAGCGCGCCGAGTCGTAGCCGAGCCCTCCCCAGTTGGTCCCGCCGACCAGGTTCCTGGTCTGCCCGGCGTAGATCTCGTCGGTCACGGTGTTCGTGCCGGAGACGTGCTTGTAGAGCTTGGTATTGCCGGAACGGTAGTCCGCGTAGAAGGCGGTGGGTCGCCCGGTGTCCGGGTCCGTGCCCGCCGCCATGCTCGACGACCAGTAGTCGGGCAGGCCGTTGCTCGTCGGCTTCCGCTTGGTGATCACCGTGTTGGTGATCCGCGCGTTGCCGGAGGCGTCGTTCTGGAACTCCATGCCGGAGCGGTAGTTGCTGTAATACAGCCCGTCGCAGCCGAAGGTCGAGGGATCGTCCTCCCCCTCGACCGTCCAGGTCTGCGCGGCCGCCGGGACGGCGCCCGCGAGGACCACGCCCGGCACCACGAGGGCGAGTGCCACGAGATGCGCCGTGAGGCGGCGCAGCGGCCGTCTCCAGCGAGGGGGAACGAAGAAGCTGCGCAACGACATCACTCCGGGCACTCTGCGAATGGATCACTACAGAGGGTCACAATTTGATCGTCGTATGCAACTATCTGTGAGCGATTCGGTGCGCGATCACTCGCCTGCCCGTGGCGTCGTACGTCAAGGGGACGCCCGGAGCCGTACCCCGGGGCGGCAGCACGTCAGGCGAGCGTGCGCACCACGTCCCGCACCCGACCGGCGACGGACTCCGGCAGCGGCGCGTAGTGCAGTCGGGACAGGTTCTTCTGCCCCTGCTCACTCGCGGTGTAGGCGAGGAACGACTTGAGCGCCGGCAGGATCTCCTTCTGGTTGCCCCGGTCGCAGACGATCTCGTAGGTGACCTGGACGATCGGGTACGCGCCCGGGGTGGAGGCCCCGTAGCGGAACTTCAGCGTCAGGTCCTGGCCCCTGCCCGCGACGTGGGCCTCGGCGATTCCGGCCGACGCCGTCGTGGGCGTCGGTTCGACGGGGGCGGGCGCGCCCGTGTCGACGGCGACGGTCTTGATGTCGCGGGCCCGCGCGAAGGACAGCTCGAAGTAGCCGATCGCGCCGAAGCCCGAGGTCACCTCCGTGGCGACGCCGCTCGATCCGCTCGCGGAGGCCCCTGCCCTGCCCTGCCAGGCCTTGCCGACCGGGTGGGGCCAGGCCTCCGGGGCGGCGCCCGCGAGGTAGGCCTGGAAGTTCTGCGTGGTGCCGGAGTCGTCCGACCGGTGCACGGGCCGGATCGGCAGGGACGGCAGCTCCGCGCCGGGGTTGAGCCGCTGGATCTCCGGGGCGTCCCATACGGTGATCCGACGGTCGAAGATCTCGGCCAGCGTCGGGGCGTCGAGGACCAGGTCGTCCACGCCGGGCAGGTCGTAGCCGATCGCGATGGGTCCACCGACCATCGGCAGGTCTATCGCCCGTCCGCCGCGGCAGACGTCCTTCGACCGCTCGACCTCCGCGGACCTCAGCGCGCCGTCGGAGCCGCCGAACGCGGTCGCGCCCCGCAGGAACTGCGCGGCGCCCGCCCCCGATCCGATGGGGTTGTAGGCGATCCGCACTCCGGGGCAGGCGCTCTGGTACTGCTTGATCCAGTGCTTCATCGCGTTCTGCTGGGCGCTCGACCCGGTCCCCTGGACCTTGCCCGAGGCGGCACAGTCGATCCCCGTGACGGCGGCGGGCTCCGCCGCCGCCCGGTCGTCGTCCTCTCCGGGGCCCACCAGCCCGCACCCCGCGAGGGACAGGGACAGCAGGGCCGTCACGGAAGCGGCGAGCACGCGCCCGCGTCGGTACGTACGTCCTGGACGTGGGCGTTGCACGTTCGTCCCCTCGGGGTACCGCGAACGGATCGCGGAGGTTCTCGTCGACAGGCCTCAGATGATCGCCGATCCACGACGACGGCAGGTGACCACCAGGCGAACACTCGGGAACGTACTGACGTACGGCGGCGGAGGGGTAGGCGTCGCCCAGCACAGCGTGAGGGACGGCGGGCCGTTCGCAAGGGTGTCCTAGACTCCGCCCCATGAAGATCGCGAGCACGGCCGTCGTCCAGGACCTGGCGCCAACAGGCGTGCTGCGGGCCTCCATCAACCTCGGCAACCCGGTCCTGGCCCAGGGCACACCGGCGGCGCCCGCCGGGATCACGGTCGACCTGGCGCGCGAGGTCGGCGCGCGGCTCGGCGTCCCCGTGGAGTTCCTCTGCTTCGACGCGGCCCGCTCGTCGTACGAGGCGATGGCGTCCGGCCGCGCCGATCTGTGCTTCCTCGCCGTCGAACCCGCCCGCGAGGCCGAGGTCGCCTTCACCGCGCCGTACGTCGTGATCGAGGGCGTGTACGCCGTGCCGCGGGACGCGCCCTTCACGACGCCCGCCGACGTCGACCGCGCGGGCGTGCGCATCGGCGTGAAGCGTGGCTCCGCGTACGACCTCTTCCTCACCCGCACGCTGCGGCACGCGAGCGTCGTGCGGGGCGACGAGGGGGTCGAGGTGTTCCGCGCCGAGGGCCTCGACGTCGCGGCGGGCATCCGGCAGCCGCTGACGCAGTACGTCGCGTCCCACCCCGAACTCCGGCTGATCGAGGACCGGTTCATGCAGATCCGGCAGGCGGTGGGCACGACCAAGGACCGCGCGCCGGAGACCGTGGCCTTCCTGCGCGGGCTCGTCGAGGAGCTCAAGGCGACGGGCTTCGTCGCCCGGGCACTGCGCCGGTCCGGAAAATCCGAGACGCTGACGGCCCCGCCCGGGTAGCCTGCCGGGACCTCACACCCCTCAGGGAGTCGGAATGCCCGGTCGCACGAGCACGCGCTGACGTCGTAGGTCGATCGACCCGTCATCGCGTGCTGCCCATGGACGCGGCACAGCGAGCCCTTCTCCGCTTTCCCGACTCCTTCAAGGGGTTGTCGTGCCGTTCCGCGCGCGTGTTTCACGCACCAGCTCTCCGGATGCCCCGGGCATCGCCTCCGCTTCCTCCTCCCGTTACTCCGGCACCGTGCTCGGCGACCGTGACGTCCGTCTGCTCTGGGCGGGCCAGACCGCCTCCCAGTTCGGGGCGCAGGCCGGTCAGGTCGTCCTGCCGCTCATCGCCGTCCTCTCCCTCGACGCGTCCACCGGGCTGCTCGGCGCGCTGCGCGCGCTGGAACAGGCCCCGATCCTGCTGTTCTCCCTGTTCGCCGGCGCGTGGGTGGACCGCAGGCGCACCCGCGACGTGCTGGTCCTCGCCGACCTCGGCCGGGTCCTCGCCCTGGCGGCCGTCGCCCTCGCGTCCCTGCTGGGTGTGCTCGGCCTCCCGGTGCTCCTGGTCGTCGCCTTCCTCGTCGGCGTGCTCGGCGTGTACTTCGACGTGGCCTACCAGGCATGCCTCGTACGCCTGGTGGAGCGGGAGCGGCTGGCGCAAGCCAACAGCGCGCTGGAGGGCAGCAGGTCCGCCGCGCAGACCGGCGGGCCCGCGCTCGGCGGCGCGCTGGTGTCGCTGCTCTCGGCCCCGGTCGCCGCCCTGGCCAGCGCGGTCTTCTTCGCGCTGTCGGCCCTGTCGATCGCGCGCATCCGCCGGCCGGAGCGGCTGCCCGCCGCGCCGGAGCGGGCCGCGGGCACGGGGCGGCGGATCCAGGAGGGCCTGCGCCTGGTCGTCCGCGATCCCGCGCTGCGGGCCGTGGGGATCGCCTCCGCCACCTTCCAGTTCTCCTTCGCGGCCGTCATGACCGTGTATCTGCTCTTCCTGCCGCGCGGGCTGCACCTGTCGGGGGCGGCGGTGGGGCTCGCGCTCGCGGCGACGGGACCGGGCGCGGTCGTGGGGTCGCTGCTCGCCGCCCGGCTGCCGGGCAGGCTCGGGTACGGCAGGGTGCTCGTGGCCGCGGCGGCCCTCGCCGACGGCGTGCTGCTGTGCGTGCCCGCGCTGCGCGGGTCCGGTGCCGTGACGGTCTGTCTGCTCATGGGCATCAACTTCGTGTTCGGCGTCTTCAGCCAGCTGGTCAACGTGACCGTCATGAGCGTGCGGCAGGCCCTCACCCCCGTCCACGTCCAGGGCCGGGTCGTGGCCACGATCAACTTCGTCGGCATGGGGCTCACCCCGCTCGGCTCCCTGCTCGGCGGTGTCCTGGCCGAAGCGCTGGGGCTGCGCGCCGGGCTGCTGGTGGCGGCGGCCGGTCTGGCGCTGTCCCCGCTCTGCATGGCGCTGTCCCCACTGGCGCGCATGGGGCGGCGGCTGCCGGTCTGACAAGGACGTTTCTCGGCCTCGGGGGTGTCCCGGGAGGCTCAACACGACACACTTGCCTCTCCAGTTCGGGAGGAAAGGACCCCCATGGCAGAACCCAGCCGTCCGCCGGAAGAGCCCGCGACGGCGTACGAAGAGCCAGCGACGGCGCACGAAGGGCCCGGCCGGCGCCGAGTGCTCGCGTATCTGCTCGCCGCGCCGACCCTCGCCGTCGGTGTCCGCACCGGTTCCGACGCGGTCGCGGGGTCGCAGGCCGAAGCGGCGGTGCCGTCGCCGCCGCAGCCCGAGAACCTCTTCGACCTCGGTGATCTGCAGAACCTGGCGGCGGCGCCGACCGCGGGGCTGATCACGGTCCGCGTGCACACCGACGGCACCGCCTCCTTCGCGGTGCCCCGCGCCGAGGTGGGCCAGGGCATGACGACGGCCGTCGCCATGATGATCGCCGAGGAGATGGACCTGCCCCTGGACAAGGTCCGGGTCGATCTGGCCGACGCGCGGCCCGAGTTGCTGATGAACCAGTTCACGGGCGGCTCCAACTCGATGCGCAGCATGTATCTGCCGGTGCGCACCGCGGCGGCCGTCGCCCGGCACCGGCTCCTCGCGACGGCGGCCGGGCAGTGGGGCGTCGAGGCGTCCGAACTGACCGTCGCGGACGGCGTGATCCGGCACGGGTCCACGCGCAGCGCGACGTACGGCTCCCTGGCCGAGCGGGCCGCGAGCACGAAGGTCCGCGCGGCCACGGCCACCCTCAAGTCACGTACCGACTTCACGGTCCTCGGCACGCCCCGCAACCGCGTCGACGCCCTGGAGATCGTCACCGGCCGCAAGAAGTTCGGCATGGACCACGACGTGCCCGACGCGAAGCCGACGATGGTGCGCAGGCCACCGACGATCAACGGCACGGTGCGGGCCGTCCACAACCGCGAGACGGTCCTGAAGATGCCCGGCATCACCGATGTCGCGACGATCACGCACGGGGTCGCCGTGCGCGGCGAGACGTTCGGGCAGTGCATCGACGCGCTGCGGGCGCTGGAGGTGACCTGGGGGCGGGGCACCGTGGACGGCGAGTCCGACGACACCGTGCTGCGCAAGATCAAGGCGGCGGCGCTGCCCATGATCGTGCCGCCCCTGCTCACCAAGAAGCTCGACGCCGAGTTCACCTTCGCGTTCGCCAGCAACAGCCCGCTGGAGCCGGACAACGCGATCGCCGACGTGCGGGCCGACCGCGCCGAGATCTGGTCGAGCCTGAAGGTGCCGATCGTCGCGCAGCAGGACATCGCCGCGCGTCTGGGCCTGCCTCAGCAGGCGGTCACCGTGCACGTGGTGGAGGGAGGGGGCTCCTTCGGCCGGCACCTCTTCCACGACGTGGCCGCCGAGGCCGCGGAGATCTCCCGGACGATGGGCAAGCCGGTCAAGCTGTCGTGGTCGCGCACGGACAACTTCCGCCAGGGCAGGACGCATCCGATGTGCGTCTCCCGGATCCGCGCGACGTACGGACTCGGCAACGTCCTCAGCTACGAGCAGCGGCACACCGGCTCGCAGACGGACTTCGGCCACGGCCTCGGCGAGATGATCACGTCGACGGCGGCCAAGCTGCCGGTCGCGGGCAACCTGACGTTCGCCGAGACGATCTTCCAGCTGACGCAGTCCACGCCGTACGACTTCGGGGCCACGACCCAGCTCCTCAACGAGGTCCCGCTGAAGTTCAACACGGGCAGCATGCGCAACATCTACTCCCCGAACGTGGCGTGCGCGCGCGAACTGGTCGTCGACCAGTTGGCCGCGAGGATGGACCGGGACCCGGTGGAGTTCCGCCGCGCCTTCCTCAAGGACAAGCGGCTGCGGGCCGTCCTGGACCGGGCCGTCGAGGAGGGCGAGTGGGGCAGGAAGCTGCCCGCCGGAATGGCCCAGGGCATCGGGCTGCACGCGGAGTACCGGGGCGCGGTCGCCACGCTCGTCGAGATCGACTGCCGCCCCGAGACCGTCAACCGGAAGATCCGCGACGCGGTGACGGGACCGCGCGTCACCAGGGCGCTGATCGTCGTCGACGCGGGCTTCGCCATCAACCCCCGCGGTCTGGAGGCCCAGATGATGGGCGGCTTCAACGACGCGCTGGCGATGGCCCTCACCTCCAGCCTGCACATCGAGGACGGCCTCCCGCTGGAGGGCAGCTGGGACAACTACTTCTATACGCGGCAGTGGAACACGCCCCTCGAACTGCGGGTCGTCGTCATGCCGAGCGACAGCGACAAGCCCGCCGGGGCGGGAGAGCTGGGGGTCGCGCCGTCGTTCGCCGCGATCGCCTGCGCGTACGCGCGCGCCACGGACACCCTGCCGACGAGCTTCCCGATCAACCACGGGACGCTGAGCTTCGACCCGCTCCCCCGCGAGCCCTCCACGCCCCAGTCCCCCACCGACGGCCTCGACCGCGCCTTCTGAGGAGCCCTGACCCCGCCATGGCACGCCACACCTTCCAGCTCAACGGCGAGCAGATCACCGTCGAGGCCGACGACGACGTACGCCTCCTGTGGGTCCTGCGGGACCTCCTGGGCGTCACGGGCCCCAAGTACGGCTGCGGCCTCGGCGTCTGCCAGGCCTGCACGTCGCACATCAACGGCAAGGCGTTCAACCCGTGCTCGGTGCCCGTCTCCAGGATCGCGCCGGACGACGAGATCACCACGATCGAGGGCCTGCCCGCCACGGTCGGCAAGGACCTCCACCCCATGCAGGAGGCCTGGCTGGACCTGGACGTCGCCCAGTGCGGCTACTGCCAGCCCGGCCAGATCATGACCGCGGTCGCCAAGGTCCGCCAGGCCGCGTCCGAAGGCCGCGAGATCACCGACGCCGACCTCGACCAGATCCGCAACATCTGCCGCTGCGGGACGTACAACCGCATCCGGGACGCGATCAGGGAGGGGGCGAGGAACATGTGACCGGGCGGCCGCGTCGCGCACGGCCCTGCCTGCGCCTCACAACGGCCCACCCCCCAGCAACTGCCCCCCGTCGACGACCAGCGTCTCGCCCGTGATCCAGCGCGCCCCGTCCCCCGCCAGGAACGCCACCGCCTCCGCCAGGTCCTCCGGTTCGCCGATGCGGCCCAGTGGGGTGGCGGCGGCGACCCGCTGCTCGTTCTCCTGCCAGAGCGCCTCGGCCAGTCTCGTGCGGACGACGCCCGGCGCGATGGCGTTCACGCGGACCTTCGGGCCCAGTTCCAGGGCGAGCTGTTTGGTGAGGTGGATGAGGGCGGCCTTGGAGACGTGGTAGATGCCCACGTCGTGGGCGACCGAGAGGCCGCCGATCGAGGCGGTGTTGACGACGGCCCCGCCGTGTTCGCCCATCCACGCCTTCACCGCCAGCGACGTCCACAGGATCGGCGCCCACAGGTTGACGTCCATCGTCTTGGCGAAGCGCCCGTGGTCTTGGTCGACGACCGGGCCGTACGCGGGGTTCGTACCGGCGTTGTTGACCAGGATGTCGAGGCTGCCGTACGTCGTGACGACGTGGTCGACGCAGGCGCGTGCGGCGCTCTCGTCGGTGGCGTGGGCGCCGAAACCGGCGACGCCGGGACCCAGTTCGGCGGCCGCCTCCTTGGCGCGCTCCTCGCTGCGCGAGGTGACGACGACCTGTGCGCCGCGGTCCCGCAGGGCCGCAGCCGCCGCGAGGCCGATGCCGCGCGAGGCGCCCGTGACGACGGCGACCCTGCCGTCCAGCGGGCCGCTCACCGGGCGTTCCGCTCGGTCTCGCGGCGGCGCAGCTCGCGCAGCGCGATGGTCCGCTTGTGCACCTCGTCGGGGCCGTCGGCCAGGCGCAGGGTGCGCAGATGGGCGTACATGGAAGCCAGCGGGAAGTCGTCGCTCACACCCGCACCCCCGTGCACCTGGATCGCGCGGTCGATGACCTTGAGCGCGGCCTCGGGCGCGGCGACCTTGATCGCGGCGATCTCCGTGCGGGCCGCCTTGTTGCCGACGGTGTCCATCAGGTGCGCGGCCTTGAGGGTGAGCAGGCGGGCCATGTCGATCTCGATGCGGGACTCGGCGATCCAGTCCTGGATGTTGGACCGGTCGGCGAGCGGGGCGCCGAAGGTGCTGCGGGACCGGGCGCGGTCGATCAGCAGGTCCAGGGCGCGTTCGGCCATGCCGATGGTGCGCATGCAGTGGTGGATGCGGCCGGGGCCGAGCCGGGCCTGGCTGATCATGAAGCCGTCGCCCTCGCCGGCGAGGAGGGCGGTGCGCGGGACGCGTACGTCCTCGAAGAGGACCTCCGCGTGGCCCTCGCGGTCCTGGTAGCCGAAGACGGGCAGGCCGCGCAGGACGGTGACGCCGGGGGTGTCCAGCGGGACGACCATCATGCTCTGCTGCCGGTGGCTCGGTCCTTCGGGGTCGGTCTTGCCCATGACGACGAGCACCCGGCAGTTCTTGTGCAGGGCGTTGGAGGTCCACCATTTGCGGCCGTTGAGGACGTAGTCGTCGCCGTCGCGCACCATCCGCAGCTCGATGTTGCGGGCGTCGGAACTGGCGACGGCGGGCTCGGTCATCGCGAACGCCGACGCGATCTCCCCGGCGAGGAGCGGCTTCAGCCACTTCTCCTTGTGCTCCTCGGTGCCGAAGAGCGTGAGGACCTCCATGTTTCCGGTGTCCGGGGCGTTGCAGTTGGTGGCCTCGGGGGCGAGGTGGGCGCTGCGGCCCATGACTTCGGCGAGGGGCGCGTACTCCAGGTTGGTCAGGCCCGGACCCCACTGCGGGTGCGGGTGGAAGAGGTTCCACAGGCCCTGTTTCCTCGCCTCGGTCTTCAGCTCCTCCAGGACCGGCGGGTGGAAGTGCGGATCGCCGGACTCCGCCATCTGCGCCTCGTACACCGCCTCGGCGGGATAGACGTGCGCGTCCATGTAGGCGAGCAGCCTCGTCCGGTACTCCTCGGCCCTGTCGGTCAGGTCGAACACGGGTCCTCCCTCGGTTGCGGTCCGGCCCTGGATGGCTCCGGCCGACCCTGTATATTTGAACCCAACGTCAAGTTCAATACTTCGAACACCGCCTGGACCAGCGCGAGTTCGTCGCGACGGTACTCGCAGACCAGAGGAGTCGCACATGACGAGGCACATCAGGACCGCCGACTGGGAACGCGTCGCGACGCGCGAGATCACGACGGGCGGCGTGACGCTGCGGGTCTTCGACCACGGCGAGGAGCGGCCGGGCAGGCCCCCGGTGGTGCTCTGCCACGGCTTTCCCGAGCTGGCGTTCTCCTGGCGCCATCAGCTCTTCGCGCTGGCCGAGGCGGGGCACCGCGTCCTGGTCCCCGACATGCGCGGCTATGGCGGCAGTTCCCGGCCCGCCGACGTCGACGCGTACGACGTCCTGACGCTCTGCGGCGACCTGGCCGGGGTGCTGGACGCGGTGGGCGCGGACGACGCCGTCTTCGTCGGGCACGACTGGGGCGCCGCCGTGGTGTGGCAGCTGGCCCTGGCCCATCCGGAGCGGGTGCGGGCCGTGGCCGGGATGAGCGTGCCCGTGACACCGCGGGCGCCCGCGCCGCCGCTGCCGATCCTGCGCAAGCGCCTCGGCGACGACTTCTACATCGTGTGGTTCCAGGAGCCGGGCGTCGCCGAGGCCGCCCTGAGCCACGACGTCCGCAGGACGCTCGTCACCAGGGAGATGTACTCCGCCTCGTGGCCCGAGCACGCCGACGAGCAGTTGACGCTCCTCCCGTGGCTGGACGAAGAGGAACTCGCCTACTACGTCGATCTGTTCGAGGCGACCGGATTCACCGGTGGCCTCAACTACTACCGCAACATGGACCGCAACTGGACGCTCACCGAGCACCTGGCGGGCCGCCGCGTCACCCAGCCGTCGCTGTACCTCACCGGTTCCAGGGACCCCGTCGGGCAGTTCATGCCGGCCAAGGACCTCGACCGGACGCTCACCGACCTGCGCGGGCACGTCGTCCTCGACGGCGCGGGCCACTGGGTCCAGCAGCAGCGCGCCGACGAAGTGAACGCCGTGCTCCTCGATTTCCTCTCCTCGGTCGGCTGATAGCATCCGCTGCCACCGGATACGTACAGGTTCAACTCCAGCGAATGGATCGCAGTGGCTGCCCAGGCCGCGGCCGCCGACGGCGGCCACAAGCAACCGATCACGCCCCGCAGCGCGCGTGGTGTCCGGACGCGCAACGCCCTGATCGCCGCCGCCCGCGAGGTCTTCGAGCGCGACGGATATCTGGACGCCCGCATCACGGACATCTCGAAGGCCGCGCACGTGGCCTCCGGGTCGTTCTACACGTACTTCAACAGCAAGGAAGAGATCTTCCAGGCGCTCGTCGCGCAGGTGCAGGAGGAGATGCTCCACCCGCACCTGCGCGAGCGGACCGGCATCACCGATCCCCGCGAGCTGATCGACGCCTCGAACCGCGAGTACCTGCGCGCGTACAAGAAGAACGCCCGCCTGATGGCGCTGTTCGAGCAAGTCGCCCAGATCGACGAGCAGTTCATGGCGCTGCGCATCGAGCGCGGCAACGCGTTCGCCCGGCGCAACGCCAAACTGATCCGCGCCCTCCAGGAGAACGGCCAGGCCGACACGGACCTGGACCCGCTGGTGACCGCGCACGCCCTGTCCGTGATGGTGAGCCGCATGGCGTACATGGTGTTCGTGCTCGGCCAGCGCATCCCCTACGAGCGGCTGGTCACGACGCTCAACACGATCTGGGCGAACGGGCTCCGGCTCGGGGATCCCGCCCCCGAGGCCTGAACGAGGCTTCGGGCGACGGCATTCGACCGCCTCAGGTCCCCCGTAACGCGCGGGTCCGTAACGCGATCAGTGCCTCCAGGCGGAAGCGCGGGTCGGTGAGATCCTTGCCGAACAGGGAGGAGAGGCGGCGCAGCCGGTTGCGGGCCGTCTGCGGATGGATGCCCAGCGCGGACGCGACCTCCGGGGCGGTGCGCCCCGCGGACATGAGCAGGGCGTCGAGGGTGTCCGCCAGGCGCTCCGCCTTGCCCTCCGGCAGCGCGCGCAGCGGGGCCAGGACCTGCTCGGCGAGAAGCTCGCCGATGTGTGCCCCGCCCAGCAGATGCAGTTCGCTCAGATGGTCCGCGGCCATGAGCGGCCCGGCGCCCGTGGCGCCTGGCAGCCGGTGCAGGGCGAGGCGCGCGCAGTACAGGGAGACCCAGGCCTTCTCCGGCGGGACGGCGGGCCCCATGACCGCGCCCCGGTCGCGGAGGACGGCACGCAGCCTGCTCAGGCGGCCCTCGCCGTCGTCGTCGCCTGCGGGTCCGGGGACGACGAGGTGCAGCTCGCCGCCGCGGGTCATGGTGAGGACGTCGTCGTCGAGGCCCGGCAGCTCGGGGAACGCCTCCGCCGGGGAGCGCAGGGCCACGCAGGCGAGCGTCGGCGGCAGCGGCCATGCGGCGCGGCACGCCAGGTGGTCCAGGGGCTCGCCCGCCGGATCGGGCCGCCGCTCGACGAGGCGGCCCGCGAGCGTACGGCGGTTGCGCTGCACCTCGTCGCCTGAGCGGGCCCGCGCCTCCTCGAAGCCCCTGGCCGACTCCTTCGACAGGGCGTGCACATGGGTGAGCACGGCCTCGCTCAGGGGCACCGCGATCTCGCCGGGCAGGCCCGCGTCGCGCGCCGCGGCGACATAGCCCCGGCAGGCCGCGCGCGCCCCCACGAGATAGGCGGCGTGCAGGTCGTCCAGGCCGCGTCCGCTGAGGTACTCCAGCCTGCCGAGGCGCCGGAAGCCGGGCGCGTAGTGGCCCTGGGGCGCGTCCGGGTCCTCGACGAGCTCGGCGAACTGGGTGGCGGCCAGGCGTACGGCGCCCGTCAGATCACGCCCGACCGCGGATCCCGCCGGGTGCCGGTAGCCGTGGATCTCCCGGCGGATGGCCTGCACCATGTCGGTGGTGGACTCCTCGATCCGGGAGCGCAGCACCGGGGCGAGGGCCGCGGGCAGCTCCCTCCACGGCGACCTCGACAGAGGAAGGTCGGTTGTGGTCAACGCCGTCCTTCTTTCCTAGCAGTTGCAGGTCAGTCCCGGGACGCGGAGTGTAAACCGCGTGACATTCTCCTGACCGTGGCGCACCCCACATCTGGCGCGGACCGCTCGGTGCCGAGCACGCTTGCGGGCGGCCGGGGCCCCGCCCGGGTCCACGAACCGCCCGCCGCCGTTGGAGTACGCCCATGACCACCGCACTCGCGCACCCCCACGATCCCGCCCCGCCCCCGCACGAGCTGCGCAGACTGCTCGGGCTCCAACGGCCCGCCGCGGTCGAGGAGATGACGGCCGAGGTCACCGCGCGGCTGCCCCGTTACACCGACGCGTTCAACCGCACGCGCGGCTACTCGGTGCATCGCGTCGTCGACCACACGGTCGGCCAGTTCATGGCGGGCCTGGGCGACCGGCGTGAAGGCGTCGCCCGGACCCGCCATGAACTGGCCGCGCTGTACGAGGACATCGGCGCGCAGCACGCCCTGCGCGGCTGTCCGCTCGACCGGCTGCGCGACGCCCTGGGGCTGGCCGGGCAGGTGGCCCGCCGTCGGCTGATCAAGGACGCCTACCGGTTCGCCTGGCCCGGGGTCACGCTCGGCACGCTCATCGAGTCGAGCGTGGCCGTGCTGGAGACCGCGGCGGCGGCCGCCGGCCGCGGGTACGCGCTGGAGCGGGGCGGCCCGGCGGTGGAGCTGGCCGAGCACCGCGACCTGCTGCGTGAGGCGCTGGTCGCGGATCCGCCGGTGGGGCGCCGCCCGCTCGCCGAGCTGGCCGGGGAGGCGGAGTGGGCGCTGCCCGACCGGATCGCGGTGCTCGCGCTGCCGCCCGGGACGGACACGCGGAACGCGATCCTGCCGGCCGAGGTGCTCGCGCACCATCACACGAGCCTCGCGTATCTCGTGCTGCCCTCCCCTGAACCGCCCGGCGCGGGGCGGTCGTTCCCGCTGCTGCGGACGGAGGGGGCCGCGCTCGGACCGTCCGTGCCGCTCGGGCGGGGTGCCGCCTCGCTGCGGTGGGCGCGCCACGGCGTGGATCTGATGCGCCGGGGGCGGCTGCCCGCGCGTGCGCCGCTGCGGTGCGCCGACCATCTGTCCGTGCTGGCCGCCTCCCGGTCGGGCGACCTGCTGGAGGCGGCGTCGCCCGGGGCGCTCGGCCCGCTGCTCGGGCTGCCCCGGCGCCGCCGCGACCCTCTGCTCAAGACGCTGTTCGCTTATCTGGACAGCGGCGACAACGCCGTGGTGACCGCCCGGCGCGTCTTCGTCCACGAGCAGACGGTCCGCTACCGATTACGGCAGATCGCCCGGCTGACGGACGGGGCGCTGCCGAACGCCGAGAACCGTCTGGAGACGATGCTCGTGCTGACGTGGCTGCTCAACGAGGCCTGAGATGCGCCTTCTTCGGCGGAGACGCACGGCGTCAGGACACCAGCGGACGCACCTCGTCCGTGACGAAGCGGATGAACCCCTCCGGGTCCGGCTCGTCGGCGGTGGGCTGCAGGACGACCGTGTCGGCCCCCGCCTCGGCGAGCCGCCGCACGGCCTTCGCCACGTCCCCGGCGTCACCGGCCGCCCCCAGTCCGGGCGCACTGTCGAGCCCGTCGCCGCGGAGCTCGGCGCGCAGCCGGTCCACGCCGCTGGGGCCGGTCGCGGCGCGCAGATACACCACCACGGGGTGCGCGCCCGTGCGGCCGGCCGTCTTCCGGCCCTCGTCGATGAGGCGGCGGGCCTCGCGCACCCCGTCCGATGACGTGCTCGCGTCCAGGATCGTGCCGTCCGCGGCCTCACCGGTGAGGCGTACCGAGCGGGGGCCCCGCGCGCCCGCGAAGACGGCGGGGGCCGAGGCGGGCGGCCAGTCGAGGGCGACGCCGTCGAGACGGACGTACCGCCCCTCCGTCGTGACGCGCTCGCCCGCCAGCAGGGCCCGCATCGCGTCCAGATGTTCGCGCAGCAGGGTCACCGGCGACCCCACGCGCGCGCCCACCTGCCCCATCCAGTCCTGCACGCCGTGCCCGACGCCGAGCAGCACCCGGTCCGGGAAGAGCCGGTGCAGCGTGGCCGCCTCCATCGTGGTGAGGGCGACGTTGCGCAGCGGCACGGGCAGCAGTCCGACGCCCACGCGCAGCCGCTCGGACCACGCGAGGGCGGCGGACGCGGCGGCGACGCCGCTCTCCAGGAAGCAGTCCTCCCAGAGCCAGAGCTCCTCGAGGCCCGCCGTGTCGGCCGTGCGCACCATGGCGCGCAGGCGCTCGGGGGGAAGCTGGGGACGGAACACCACGCCAAGAGTCGTCATGGCGCCTTCCTACCCCGCTCCCCCGCCCGCGCCACACGTGCCGTGCCTCCTCAGGTCCCGCACGTCCTCGCCCCGGCGTGCAGGGCCACGGCGGTGTTGGGGCCGAGGGCGGCCGTGAACTGCCCGGTGGAGTTCACCGTGACGCTCCGGCCGGACTGGACGTCGCAGTAGGCGCCCGCGGGCAGGGAGGTCTGGAAGGTGCGGCTCAGGGTGGACCCTTCGTGGTTGATGGCGACGTACGCCTTGTCGCCGCGGCCGAAGGCGATCTGGTTGCCGCCGTTGTCCCACCAGTCGGTGACGGCCTTGCCGCGGGCGGTGTTGCGGAAGGCGACCATGCGCGAGATCTCGGGCCAGGCGTGCTGGCACTTCCAGCCGTCGGAGTAACAGGCCTTCACGGTGCCGCCCTGGGGCGGGCCCGCGTCCCGGTCGGTGAACTCGTAGCCGGAGTGGACGTCGGGTGCCCCGTACGGCCAGGCGAGCATGAAGACGTTGGCGAGGGTGTAGTTGGCGCCGTCCTTGTAGCTGAGGGTGTCGCCGCCGCGCTCGGTGTCGTGGTTGTCGACGAAGACGGCGGCCTTGCCGGAGGTCATGTAGCCCCAGCCCTCGCCGTAGTTCTTGAGGTAGGCGAGCTTCTCGTTGGTGAAGACGCGCTTGAGGTCGCGCGCGTAGCGGAACTCCTGTACGTCGCCGTTGCCGAGGTACTCGCTCGGCGAGACCGCCTCGCCCGCGCCGTGGATGGCCTCCTGCTTCCAGTACACGCCGGGATCGCCGAGCCGTGCCTTGATGGCCGCGAGGTCACCGGCCGGCATGTGCTTGGCCGCGTCGATGCGGAACCCGTCGACGCCGAGTGAGAGCAGGTCGTCGAGGTAGGCGGCGATGCGGCCGCGCACGTAGTCCTCGCCGGTGTCCAGGTCGGCGAGTCCGACCAGCTCGCAGTTCTGCACGTTGCCGCGGTCGCCGTAGTCGGTGATCTGCGAGCGGCAGTCGTCCATGTCGGCGCCCGAGTAGGTGCCGGGGTAGTCGTACTTGGTGTACGGCGAGCCGCCCGTGCCGGTGCCCGCACCGGCCGACATGTGGTTGATCACCGCGTCGGCGACCACCTTCACGCCCGCCGCGTGGCAGGTGTCGACCATGTTCTTGAAGGCGGCGCGGTCACCGAGCCGCCCCGCGATCCGGTAGCTGACGGGCTGGTACGAGGTCCACCACTGGCCGCCCTGGATGTGCTCCTGCGGCGGTGAGACCTGCACGAACCCATAGCCGGCGGGGCCCAGTTGCCCGGTGCACGCCTTCGCGACCGAGTCGAAGCGCCACTCGAAGAGGACAGCGGTGACGTCCTTCTGTCCGGGCGGGGAGGCCTCGGCCGGGGGTGCCGTCGCGAAGAGGCTGCCCAGGACGCCCACCGCGAGGGCGAGCGTCGCGGCAACGGGTCTGCGGGTTCTGGCCGTTGGTCCAGGCACGGGGCCTCCAAGGGGGCGTCGAGGGAGGGTGCAGAATCTTGCAGATTTAATCTGCAAGAACTTGCGAACCGGGACGGTAGGCGCCCCGACTCCCTTGGTCAACCCTTTGCGCAGGCTTGCGGAGCCCTCCGGGTCAGGACGTGGCGCGCGCCCGGTGCCGGCGTACCGCGTCGCGGTTGGCGCACCGAGGGGAGCAGTAGCGCCGCCGTCCCGTCCGCGAGGTGTCGGCGAAGATCGTGGCGCACTCGGACACGGCGCACCGCCGCAGCCGGTGCATGCCCCGGCCCACCAGATGCAGCGCGGTGCCGACCGCGAAGAGCGAGAACAGCAGGGCGCCCAGCGGCTGATGGTCTTCGCGGTAGTGCAGATGCCAGCCGTCGCCCGCGTGATCGGTCAGCCGCGGGTAGGCCGAGGCCGCCGCGAGCATGGCGTTGACCAGTTCGGCTCGCTCGCCCTCGTCGGCGGCGTCGACGACCTTCTCCCAGGCGTCCAGGGCGGCGTGTGTGCGCTCCACATCCTCCGGCGTGACGGGGTGTTCGAGCGTCAGCCCGGCGGCCTCGCACCGGTCCGCGAGCTCCTGCGCGCCGGCCGGCCGCCGGTTGGCGAGGTCCGCGGCCAGGTCCACGGCATCGCCGCCGTAAGGGTTGAGGTGCATAAGCTCATTACAGCAGGCTGATCACCATGACACAGTCCACCGCGCGCCCGTCCGGCCTGCCCACCGATCAACTCACCCGTTCCTTCAAGGACGTACGCCAAGCCGTGGAGGACGACCTTCCCGAGCTGGTACGGCTACGGTCCCTGCTCTTCGAGGACTTGGGCGGTGCGTACTTCAACCCCGGTTCGGCGGGCGACGACTGGCGCCACCGTCTCGCGGCGGTCCTCAAGGACCAGCTGAGCGCCGACGCAGCCCGCATCCTCGTCGTGGACGGCGAGGAGGGCCTCGCCGCCTGCGGCATCGGCACCGTCGAGCAGTGGTTCCCCGGCCCGCACAACATCACCGGCCGCGTCGGCCATGTGATCGGCGTGGTCACCGATCCCGCGTACCGCCGACGCGGCCACAGCCGCGCGATCATGCGGACGCTGCTCGACTGGTTCCGCGCCCAGGACGTCTCCCGCGTGGACCTGTACGCCTCCCCCGAGGGCGAGCCGCTCTACCGCGCCCTCGGGTTCGTCGACCACCCGGATCCGGCGCTGTACTGGCGTCCGTGACGGGCGTTCCACGGACGAGAGCGCCCCGACCGGACGAGAACGCACGGACGGACGGCGAGCAGCACCGGCGTGACCGCCCCGACTACGCGGGCCGCGTGCCCTCCGCCCCCAAGGGAGAGACCGGACGCTCGAAGAACGTCTCCAGGACCACGGTCGCCTGCGTCCCGCTGACGCCGTCGATGGCGTAGATCCGGCGCAGCACGTCCTGGAGCTGTTCGGTGGTCGCGGTCCTGACCTTCACCAGCACCGAGGCGCTGCCCGCGATCACGTGCGCCTCCAGGATCTCGGGGAGCGCGGCGAAGTCCCGCGCGGAGTCGCCCATCCAGGACGTCGAGTCGACCATCACGTACGCCAGGACGCCGCTGCCCACCGCCGCAGGGTCCACCTCGGCGGCGGTGCGCCGGATGACACCGCGCTCGCGCAGCTTCCGCACGCGCTCATGGGCGGCGCCCGCGGACAGACCGACGGCCTCGCCGAGCGCGGCGTAGGACTGGGTGGCGTCCTGCTGGAGCTGTGCCAGCAGCACGCGGTCTATGTGATCCACGACTCTCCATTCGGAAGTTCCTTGCCCAGACCGTAGCTCATCCTCCAAGGTTCCGGATGTGCCGAACACCATTCGGCGACCTGGCGTCCTTGGGAGGGGAAGAGCATGACCGACGAGCGTCCCGCGCTGTACGAGATGTTCGACGAGCGGTTCCGCACCGGGCGGTGCATGAACGGCGACGACGGACTCGAGGTCCTGTACACCGGCTGCCGCTGGGCCGAGGGGCCGATCTACGTCCCGGCCTGGCGGCAGGTCGTCTGGAGCGACATCCCCAACGACCGGATGCTGCGCTGGGACGAGGAGACGGGTGCCGTCGGCGTCTTCCGTCGCTCCGCGGGGCACACGAACGGCAACACCCTCGACCGTCAGGGCCGCCTGATCACCTGCGAGCAGGGCAACCGACGGGTGACCCGCACCGAGCACGACGGCACCGTGACCGTGCTGGCGGACCGATGGCAGGGCAAGCGGCTGAACAGCCCGAACGACGCGGCGGTGAAGTCCGACGGCTCGATCTGGTTCTCCGACCCGGACTTCGGCATCACCAGCGACTACGAGGGCTATCGCGCGGAGAGCGAGATCGGCGCGAACAACGTCTACCGCATCGATCCGGAGACCGGCGACGTGCGGCTCGTCGCCGACTGCTTCGGCGCGCCGAACGGACTGGTCTTCTCCGCCGACGAGAGCCGCCTGTTCGTCTCCGACACCCGGGCGGGCCGCATCCGGGTCTTCGACGTGCGCGAGGACGGCACGCTGTCGGACGGCACGGTCTTCGCCGAGGCCGGGGCCCGGCCGAAGGCGCGGTTCGACAACCTCCGCTTCGACGACGGCGGTCGGCTCTGGGCCGCCGCGATGGGCGACGGGGTGCACTGTTACGACCCCGACGGGACGCTGATCGGGCGGCTCGACGTCCCGGAGGCGGTCGCCAACATCTCCTGGGGCGGCGCCAAGCGCAACCGCCTCTTCATCGCGGCGGAGACCAGCCTGTACTCGGTGGTCATGGGGGTCACCGGCACCCACCCGACCGGTCCGGGCCGCCGCCCCTGGCTCGACTCGTAGCTCTGCCGCCTGGAGCGCCGCCTAGGAGTCCGCCCGCCGCAGAACCAGGATGAGGTCATGGACATAGGCATGGACCTGGGCATCGCCCTCCCCCAGTACGGCACGCACGCGCGGCCCACGGAGATCGCCGGGTTCGCCCGCTCCGCCGAGGCCGCCGGATTCGCCTCGCTGTGGACGGGAGACCGCTCCCTGACCCCCGTCGAGCCCAGCGACCTCTACCCGGGCGGCACGCCCGAGAGCCCTTACCCTCCCGAGTTCAGGACCTTCCTCGACCCGCTGACCGTCATGACCGTCGCCGCGACCGCCACGAGCCGGGCGCGGCTCGGCACCAGCACGCTCAACGCCCCCTGGCACCCGCCGCTCCTGCTCGCGCGCACCCTCACCTCGCTGGACCGGATCAGCGGCGGCCGCCTCGACGCCGGACTCGGGATCGGCTGGCTGCGCGACGAGTACACCGCCGTCAACGCCGAGTTCGACAAGCGCGGCGCCCGCCTCGACGAGATCCTCGACATCCTGGAGGGCTACTGGACCCAGGAGGAGTTCGCGCACGAGGGACCGCACTGGACGATCCCCCGTTCGTACGTCGGACTGCGCCCCGCGCAACAGCCCGGCCCGCCCGTGTACTTGGGCGGCTTCACCCCGGCCGCGATGCGCCGCGTCGGCCGCCGCGCCGAGGGCTGGGTCGGCGTCGTCATGCCGCCCGAGGTCCACGCCGGACTCTGGGACACCGCGCGGCGCGCCGCCGACGAGGCCGGCCGCGACCCCGACGCGCTGCGCCGGATCATCCGCCACAACCCGAAGCCGGGGTCCACGGCGCAGGAGATCGCCGCGGTCTTCGTCGAGGTGCGCGAGTCCGGTGCGGGCGGCGGCTTCGTCGATCTCCAGCAGTGTGTGCGGGAGCCGGACGAGGCCCTGGAACTCGGCGCCGGGATTCTCGAACGACTTCGTTGAATTTCGCGCCCGCCGACGCCCGTTCCTCGCCCGATCACGCCATGAATCGTCAATTCGAGATCCTTCGATCACCCTCAGGATGACCGATCGTTGCCCCTTCGCAATCTACTGGTGTCGGCAATCCGATCGTCATAGTCCCCTATGCCCGCACGGCATAGAGTCGCTGCCGAATTGGTCCGTTCACGGCTTGAATCGACCGCAGTAGCCTGTCGCGGAAGGAACTCGATAACCGTTCATAACAGGAGGATCCAGTGGCTGAACAGCGCATCTTCGCGAAGCCCGACGAACTGGCCCACGCGGTGGCCGAGCACGCGGTCCAGGCGCTCGGCACGGCCATCGACCGGGCGGGCCAGGCGACCTGGGTCCTGGCCGGGGGCAGCACCCCGGCGGCCGCCTACCGCCTGCTGGCGCAGGATAAGAACGCCGTGGACTGGTCGCGGGTGAACGTACTGGTGGGCGACGAGCGCTGCGTCGCAGTCGATCATCCCGACTCCAACTGGGGCCAGGCGTCCGCCGCGCTGCTGGACCACGTCCCCGTCGAGCAGAGCAGGCTGCTGGTGCCCGAGGGGACGCTTCCGCCGGACGAGGCCGCCGCCCGCTACGCCACCGCGCTCGCGCAGTTGCCGACGGAGACCTCGGGGCTGCCCCGCCTGGACCATGTGTGGCTGGGCGTCGGCGAGGACGGACACACGCTGTCGCTCTTCCCCGGCCTGGCGGCGGTGGAGGTGACGGACCGTCTGGTGGCGGGCGTGGACAACTCGCCGAAGCCGCCTCCCGAGCGGCTCACCCTCACGCTCCAGGCCCTGCGGGGAGCGCAGGACTGCCTGATCATCGCGGCGGGCGCCGGAAAGGCCAAGGTGATCGCGCGCGCCCTTCGCGGCGACGTCAAGCTGCCGGTGGCGCGGGCGGCGCGAGCGGTGGAGGAGGCGGGCGGGCGGGTGACGTGGCTGCTCGACGAGGCAGCCGCCGCGGCCGTCTCCAGCGGCTGACACATGACGCTGCCTGACACACGCCACTACCTGACGCGCGACATCGACTGACACACGACGTTGCATGACGCGCGACATCGACTGACACACGACCTCGGCCCACGCACATCGTCGATGGACACACGTCGCCGACCGAGACACATTGTCCGCTGACTCACCTCGTCCACCGACGGACGTCATCGGCCGACACGAGCCGGATTCCCTGCGCTATTCCGCCTTTTCCCGGCGCAGGGACGCCGCTCGGATCATCTCGGCGAGAATCACGGCGGCCGACGAAAGACTCCCCGGCTTCCAGTGCAGCCACACGTCCGTGTAGATCGCGCCGTCCGAGGCCACGAGAACGCTGCCGCGGTCCGGTTCGGACGGGTCGATGTTGTCCCGGGCGACGATGGGAATCCCCACCCCTCCCCTGCCAAGAGCAAGCAGGGACAAGGGACTTGAGCTTTCCACGAGGACGCGCGGACTGAATCCGCACTTCGCCGCGCCCCGCTCCACCTCGACCCGGGAGAAGTAGCCGAGCGGCGCGGTGAGCAAGGGGTGGTCCCGGATCGCGCCCAACTCGACCTCGGGTGCGCCGTGGTGGGGGTGGTCGGCGGGCAACACGGCCACGATGTCCGCGCGATACGCCTTGAATCCGTCGAAGTCGTTCCGGGGCCCCGGAGCCATGGCCAGGTCGAGGGCCCCCAGCCGCAGGTCCTCGTAGAGTCGTCTGGCCACTTCCGCGCGTCTGCTGTCCGCAAGACCGGTGAACTCCATCCGGATGTCCGGGTGTTCACCCAGAAAGGCGCCGATGACGGGGGCCAGCAGATAGCGGATGTGCACCGGGAAGCAGCCGAACCGCACGAGCCCGGTCCGCCCCTGACTCAGGTCGGTGGCCACTTCGCAGAGCCGCTCGTTCGCGGTGAGGACGCGCTGCGCCTCCGCGAGCAGGAGGGTGCCCGCCGACGTCAGCACCACGCGGTTGCCCGACCGCTCGAAGAGAGGGACTCCCAACTCCCCCTGCAGGCTCTTCACCTTCCGCCACAGCGCGGGCTGCGACACATGGAGCCGCTCCGCCGCCAGCACGTACGACCCCGATGTGGCCACGGCCGTGAAGTAAGCCAGCTGTTGCAGCTCGATGGTCATTGCGCCCCCCGTCTATGCCGCCGGGACATAGGCTTCTTACGAACTTGTGCCATTGACCCGCTCTGCGCCCCTGCCGGGATAATGACAGCATTACCCGCGATGCACAGGGGAGCGGCAATGAGCCATTGCGAGGCGGACGCATACGCGTTCGCCGGCGGGAGCGGAATCGGCGGCCTTGAATTGCGAGAATCGGCACGGAAGTGCCCGACGGTATTCCGGAGTCTCCAGTGACCAACCGGGGACAGGGGCGGACACCGGCACGGGGACGCGCGACCGCCATGGACACCGCACCGCACCGCCGCACCGTGGGGACGGGCCTGGTGGCCGTGGGCTTCGGAGCGACGTCTCCCGCGGCGGCCCTGCTCGTCCACCGGACCGGGTCGCCCGCGTGGCTGCTCGTCCTCATGGTCATCGGCGCGCCGGTCAGCGCGTCCCTCGTCGCCGCCGTCGCGTACATGCTGATGCGGCGCACGGACGCGGCCGTGCGGGTGTACGAGGAGGCGGCAGGCGCCGTGCGCGACTCGGTCGTGGAGACCGCCCAGTTGAGCACCCTCGAAACGCTACAGCAGATCACTTCCCAAGGCGGCCAGTTCGTTCTCACCAGGTCGGCCGACGGCTCCGTGAAGATCGAATGCACGGCCGTGCCCCAGGAGAATTGAATCGGCGTTTGACGGTGGCTCGCATTCCGAATGCCAAGGATGGCAAAAGGGATTCCGGGACGCCGCCCTGCGGGCCCATCATGGGCAGAGGCGATACGGGGGTGCCGTCATGGCTGTTCGCTTCGGTCCAGGTCCCGACCGCGTTCCGGGCTGGGTCTTCGCCGTCGTCGGGTTCGTCCTGGTGGTGGGAGTGTTTTTCGGGATGCGCGGACTCGCGTCGCCCGGGGGCGGGGCGCGGGGAGGCGGCGGCAGCAGCGGCTCCGCCGACGGGGGCTCCGACAGTGCCTCGGGGGGCCAGGGGGATGCGGGCGGCTCGGGGGCGAACGGGGGCTCGGACGGCGGTTTCGACGCGGGTTCGGACGGGGGTGACACGAGCGGGTCGTCCGGCGGTTCTTCGAACGGTACGTGGCAGAACGGCGGCACGGACGGCGGGCGCGGCAAGAGCAAGGGGGACGGCAAAGGGGGCGGAGGCGGCACCCCGCCCGGCTGGCTTCCCTGGGGCCCGAGGTCGCCCAACACCGACGAGGCCCTGGAGCCCGACAGCGCGTACGACCTGCTCCAGGAGGTCCAGTGCCAGGAGGCGTACGACACCGCCGTGGACCCCGCCAAGCAGCGGGGGGACTCGGGGACCCCGGAGTCCTGGAAGGTCATCGAGGGGCTGGCCGGGATCTGCAAGGCCGCGCGGGGCGAGAGCGGCGGGCTCGCCATCGCGGAGAAGGCCGCGACCGGGCTCCGTGCCGTCAACTACCACCCGGCCGGCACCGAGCAGCTCTGCAAGGACGGCGATGCCTACGGCGTGCTGCAGCGCTTCGTCGCCTACTACCGGCGCCATGCCGACGAGCGCGTGGTGCTGCGTCACTCGACGTCGGGTTCCAACGCCTGCACGAACACGCTCGCCGCATCGGACGCCCGCTACGCGCCTGGTACCCCGGCCTACTTCAATGGGACCTGGCCCGACGCGCCGCGCAGCCTCGAACTCCGCGCGCCGGAGCTGGCCCGCCCCATCGTCCTCGACCTCTTCGGCGACACCACCGACCAGGCCAGGTGCTGCAAGGACGCGGCCGTATCCGTCAATCTGCCGGGGCCGGACGGCTACGGCGGCGAGCGCCCGACGGCCATCGACGTGACGCTGGTGACGGAGAAGGGCGCCAGGGTCGTCAAGCGGGGCGCGTTCGAGCTGGACTGGAGCGGCATCGATCCCCCGTCGCCGAAGCCACCTTCGCCGGGGCCGCCGTCACCCGAGCCCCCGTCGCCCCGACCGCCGTCGCCCCGACCGCCGTCGCCCCGACCGGGGTCCTCAAGCCCTGAGGCGTCGAGCCCCGAGGTGTCCAGCGCCGGGGCGTCCGGCCTCGGGGCGTCCGGCCCGTCGGCGTCCGCCGGCTCGCCCGGCGCGCTGACTCGATGAGCGAGCCTTCACCGCCGACCCCGGGCCCGGGCCCGGCACCGGGTCCGGGCCCAGGTCCGCGTCCGGTTCCAGATCCAGGGCCGGGGCCAAGTCCGGCCCCCGCCCCCACCCCGAACCCGAGCCCACCCCCTGACCCGACCCCGGCCCCGCCCCCGGACCCCGCACCCCCAACTCCATCCCCGCCCTCACCAAGTCCCCCACCCTCACCCCACCCCCCACCCCCCGACCCCAGATTCGGCTGGGTGGAGATCGTCGGGGCCGTCGGATCACTCGTCACGCTCCTGACCGCCGTCCTGTTCTACTTCGGCTGGGCGAGCACCGACGCCGAGACCAGGGCGCTCGGCCTGCGCGACACCGTCTTCCACTTCTCCACCAGCGACTATCTGCTCCGCAGCGTCGACGCCCTGTATCTGCCCGCCTGGCTGGCGGCGGGCGCCGCCCTCGGCGTACTCGGACTGCACCGCTGGGCGTCGGGCGAACCGCGACGGCTCTCCCGTGCCGTACGCGTGCTGCGCCTCGCCTGGGCCGTGCCGCTCCTCCTCGTACCGCTGTATCCGCTCGCGCCCTGGCTCTTCGACCTGCTGCTGCCGCTCACCGCCATCGTCGGCCTCTCCCTGAACGCGTACGCCCGCACCCGCGACCGGCGCGACCTGCGGCTGTGGGGACTCACCCTCTTCATCTGCGTGCTGTCGCTGTTCTGGGCCGTGTCGGCCTACGCGCAGATCGCGGGGCGGGGGCGGGCCGAGCTGACCGAGCGGACCGTGCGCGGCGGATTTCCCGCCGTGGTCGTCTTCAGCGACAAGGACCTGATGATCCGCGGCGGCGGCAGCTGCTACCGCAGGGTCACGACCAAGGGGAGCCGGTACGCGTACGAGTACGCGGGGCTGCGGCTGTTCCACGTGTCCGGGGACCGCGTCTTCCTCGTGCCACGGAACTGGACGCCCGAGGACGGCACCCTCTACGTGCTCAAGGAGGGCGCGGGGCAGCGCGTCGATCTGATCAGCGGGGCCGGGAACCGGTCACGGGAGTGCCGGGGGTAGGGGGCGCACGGCGCGGGCTCCTGCCCCCACCGTCCTTCCCCAAGCCGCTCCCAGGGGATCCGACGCACATATTCCGCCGCTAACGTGAACAGTTCAGGCCACAGCAGGCCTAACGGTCGTGCGGGTTCGGCTCCCCGGCCGCGGGTGTCCCGGCGCGTGGCCGTGGCTGCGTGCGGCAGGAGGCCGTCATGACCGCAGAACTCGACGTCCAGGTGGTGCCCGTCGCGCCGTTCGAGCGTGACATCAGCCGGATCCGCAAGGCGCTCCTGGAGCACCCCTCCGTCGCCAAGGAACTCGGCGGGGCGCGGGCCCGCGTGCTGTCCCTGGTGCCGGAGCCGGAGGGCCGCAAGACCGAGGAGCCGGAGCCCTCGTACCGCTTCACCGCGCAGATCTACGACTACGACGAGGAGCGGGTCCTCGCGGTCGCCGGCGACCTGCGCGACGCGGATCCGCGCGACCCCCGCGAGCTGACGGTCGAGACGTTCGTCGCCCAACCGCTGCCCACGGCAGAGGAGTTCGCGGCGGCGGTCGCCGCGGTCGGCGAGGACTCCCGCTACGGCGAAGCGATCCGCTCCCGGCAGCTCACGACGTTCCGTCCCATGCCGGCCCTCGTGGAGTACGAGGACGTGGACGGCCGCGCCAGGCGCACCCTGGGCGTCGGGCTCCTGCGCGCCGACGACGACCACGTCCAGGTCGTCGCGGTGCTGATGGCCGAGCACCGCGTGCTGCACGAGCTGGCCGAGCGGCTGCCCCACGGAACGGCGCGGTGCGAGCCCACGGCCCCCGACGACCGCTGCGCGGCCACCGGGACGGCCGGACAGGTCGACGTGACGGTCACCCAGGGCGGCCGGACCCTGTGGCAGCTCCAGGTGGTGCGGCCCGCCGCGTCATCGGGCACCAACGGCTCCGGAGTGGAGCTGCGGCACGTCCGCTACCGCGGTCGCACGGTGCTCTACCGGGCCCACGTGCCGATCCTCAACGTCGAGTACGAGCAGACCACCGCGGGCGGCTGCGGCCCCACCTACCGCGACTGGCAGAACTCCGAGGCCTGCTTCCAGGCGGACGGCCAGACCGTGGCACCGGGCTTCCGGGTCTGCCCGCAGCCCGCGCGGACGATCCTCGACACCGGGACCGACGCGGGCAACTTCCGTGGTGTGGCGATCTACGTGCTCGGTCAGGAGGTGGTCCTGGTCAGCGAGATGATGGCGGGCTGGTACCGCTACGTCAGCCAGTGGCGGCTGCACACCGACGGCACCATCCGCCCCCGCTTCGGCTTCGCCGGGGTCAACAACCCCTGTACCTGCCGCGAGCACCGCCACCACGTCTACTGGCGCTTCGACTTCGACGTGGGCGGCGCCGCGCCCAACGTCGTGGAGGAGTTCAACGACCCGCCGCTCGCGGTCGGCGGGAGCAACTGGCACACCAAGTCCTGGGAGATCCGCCGCCCCCGCGACCCGGCACGCAGCCGGCGCTGGCGGGTGCGGAACACGTCCGGCGGTCAGGCGTACCACCTGACGCCCGGTGCCGACGACGGCGTCCAGGACGCGTACGGCGTAGGTGACCTGTGGGCCCTGCGCTACCGCGCGACCGAACTCGACGACGGCCAGCACTTCGCCACCGATCCCCAGCTCACCCGGGCCCGCCTCGACGCCCTGCGCACCCCGGCCGAATCCCTGATCAACACCGACGTGGTGCTCTGGTACGCGGCCCACTTCACCCACGACGCCGCGCATTCCCACGGTCATGTCCTCGGCCCCGACCTCACCCCGGAGAACTGGTGACCGCCTGACCCCCGGGGCGGCGCCCCGGCAACTCTTACGTGCCTTTGTCATTGCTCTGCCACTCCCCTGAAACGCGCCCGGAAAGGTCGTCCTCGCAGCCGAGAGACGAAGGATCGGGCAATGAGGGAGCGAGCGATGGCGGAGCGGGCGATGACGGTGCGGGCGATGACGGGCAAGAGGAGGACGCGGCGCGCGGGGCTGGTCGTGGGCATGATGGCGCTGCTCGCGTCGGCGCTGCCGACGGTCGCGGCGGCCGCGCCGGAAGGCAGACCGGCCGTGGCGCCCGCGTGGTGCCCGAAGGTTCCCGGGCACGACGTCGACTGCGGCTCGCTGAACCGTCCGCTGGTCGCGGGCAGGCCGGAGCTCGGGAAGATCGAGGTGAGTTACGCGGTCGTGCGGCACAGCGGGTCCGGCGCCGCCAAGGGCACCGTCGCCGTCAACCCGGGCGGCCCCGGAGAGGTGGCGATCGACCGCGCCGAGGTGTTTGCCCCGGCCCTGGGCGGCCTGCTCAAGGACCACGACCTCCTGCTCGTCGACCCGCGCGGCACCGGTCGGTCCGAGCGACTGCCGTGCGGGGTGACCGACGCCGAGTACCGCTTCGGCACCCGCGCCCAGCAGCGGGCCGCCGTCGAGCGGTGCGCCCGCACCCTCGGGCCGAAGGCCGCCGCGTACACGAGCGCGGCCACCGCGGACGACATCGACGCCGTGCGCGCCAGGATCGGTGTGCGCCAACTGAGCCTCTACGGGCTGTCCTACGGCACGTATCTGATGCCTGTGTACGCCTCCCGCCACCCCGAGCGCGTGCGGAACATCGTGCTGTCGGGCGCCTACCCGCTCGGCTTCGACCCGCTGGTGCGGCCCAGCGCCCAGGCGGTCTCCCTGTCCCTGCGGCGCGTGTGCGAGCGCGGTGTCCCCGCGGTGTGCGACGGGAAGCGGGCCGTCGACGACCTCACCGCCGTGGCGACGCGGCTGCGGAACCGGCCGATGACCGTGCCGATCACCACCGACCACGGCACGTACAAGGAGCGGTTCACCGAGGGCAAGCTCGCCAACCTCCTGTTCGAGGCGGCCAGCCGCGAGGTCGGCATGGAGCCGGCCGAACCCTCCCTGCTCGGGCGCCTTCCGCACGCCCTCGACCGTTTCGTGAAGGGTGACGCGGCGCCGCTGCGCACGCTGGTCCAGGAGGACGGCGCCTCGGGCAGCACGGAGGACCAGGCTCCGTACGTGGGCGTCGTCTGCAACGACTACCGCACGTCCTGGTCGAAGGACGCGCCGCTTTCGGTGCGGTGGCAGCAGTACCGCACGGCCCTCGCGGACGCCGGACGCGGCGCGCACGGGGCGTTCAGCGCCCGGGGGTTCAACGAAGGGCCCACGGACGGCGGGGACGTGTGCATCGGCTGGCCGCGCAAGAACACCCCGCGCCCGCAGCCGACGCACCCGAAGCTGCCCGACGTCCCCGTCCTGGTGCTCTCCGGCGATCTGGACGCCAACACCCCCGACGCCAACGGCAAGGTGGCGGCACGGCAGTTCCCCGACAGCCGCTTCTTCTCCGTACGCAACATCGGGCACGTGCCCGAGCTCGATCAGAGCGGCTGCGTCACCGGGGTCTCCACGCGCTTCATCCGCACCGGTGAGCCGGGCGACACGTCCTGCCTCAAAACGCTGCCGCCCATCGCCGTGACACCCGTGCGCGGCTGACGGGCCGGTACCGTGACCGCGTCCGCCACCGGCGAAGATGATCACATGACAGAGGAAACGGGACACCGCAGGACGGTACTGGTCGTCGAGGACGATCCGGGCGTACGCAGCACCCTGGACCAGCTGCTGCGCTTCGAGGGCTACCGGGTGCTCCAGGCCGCCGACGGCCTGGAGGCCCTCGGGCTCCTCGAACAGGAGCGGCCCGACCTGGCGGTGGTGGACGTGGTCATGCCGAAGCTCGACGGCCTCGGGCTGTGCCGGATGCTGCGCAGGCGCGGCGACCGCCTGCCCATCCTGGTCCTGACGGCCCGTCACGAGGTCGGCGACCGGGTCGCGGGCCTGGACGCGGGCGCCGACGACTACCTGGCCAAGCCGTTCGCCACCGAGGAGCTCTTCGCCCGCATACGCGCCCTGCTGCGGCGCACCGAACCCGTGGAGGGCGGCCGGGCGCTCGCGGTGGCGGACCTCACCCTCGATCCCGAGGCGCGTCTCGCGTTCCGGGGCACGCGCGAACTCGACCTGACCAAGACCGAGTTCGACGTGCTGGAGCTGCTGCTGTGCCACCCGGGCACGGTCCTGACCCGGTCCCAGATGTACGAGCGCATCTGGGGCTTCGACTTCGACACCACCTCCCGCTCCCTCGACGTCTACATCGGCTATCTCCGCCAGAAGACCGAGCAGGGCGGCGAGCCCCGGCTGATCCACACCGTGCGCAGCGTCGGCTACACCGTCAGGGCCGTGTGATGCTCCGTACGAGAATCACGGCCGTCGTCGTGGGCGCCGCCGCGCTCGCGATGGCCCTGGCCGCCGTCATGTCGTACCGGGGCGTGAGCGAACTGGTCGCCGACGAGCTCGACCGGGGGCTCGACGACCGGTCCACCACGGTGATCACCCTGCTCGCCGCCGGCCTGCCGCCGTCGCCCCGGGCGGACATGGTCGAACAGGTCGTCTCCGCACAGGGATCCGTGCGCCGCCTGTCCCCCGAGGGTCCCGAACTCCCGGTGTCGGCGGCGGTCCTGCGGGTGGCCCGGACGGGTCAGGGCGAGAGCCGCCGTGACGTCGTCGTCTCCGGCACCGAGTACGGCACGCTGACCCGGCCGCTGCCCGGCGGCGGGGCGGTCATGGTCGGCCAGAGCTATCAGGGCGCCGCGCGCCTCGACAACGCGTTCCTGTCGCGCATCTCCTGGACCACGGCGGCGGCCATCGGCCTGTCCGCCCTGCTGAGCTGGTTCGTGCTGGGGCGGATCCTGCGGCCGGTCCGTCAACTGGCCCGCACCACTGGGAAGATCACCGCGACACAGGACCTCTCCACCGCGCTGCCGCCCGCAGGTTCGGACGAGACCGGCCAGCTGACCCGCAGTTTCGAGGCGATGCTCATGGCGCTGCGCCGCTCGCGCGCGCAGCAGCAACAACTGGTCCAGGACGCGAGCCACGAGCTGCGGACCCCGCTGACGTCGGTGCGGGGCAGCGCGGAGCTGCTGCAGCGGGCACGCGGCAGACTCGCGCCGAAGGACGAGGAGCAGATCCTCACCACGCTGGTCACCGAGACGGCGGCGCTCGACGAGCTCGTACGGGAACTGGTCGAGCTGGCCACCGACCGCCACACGGACGAAGAGCCGTCCGTCGTCGACCTGGCGGCCCTGGCCGAGGACGCCGCCCACCGGCACAGCGTCCGGACCGGCCGCGCCATCACGGTCACCACGGACGGACCCGCCGACGTACGGGCCCGCCCCCGCGCGTTGGAGCGCTGCGTCGACAATCTCCTCAGCAACGCGGTGAAGTTCAGCCCCGAAGGTACGCCGGTCACCATCCATGTCGAGGGCCGCCGGCTCGCCGTACGCGACCGGGGCCCCGGCATCGAGCCGACCGAACGCGACGCCGTCTTCGACCGCTTCCACCGCAGCCCCGGCACCCAGAGCACACCGGGCTCCGGCCTGGGCCTCGCGATCGTGCACGACATCGTCACCGCCCACGGCGGCACCGTCTTCGCCGACGCCGCGCCCGACGGGGGCGCGGAGGTGGGCTTCGTACTGCTCCCCGAGGGGCACCGGCGTGCGCGCTAGCGGACCGTGCCGCGCATCCGGCGCGGGTCACCGCGGGTGTGCCACGCGTCTGCCATATCTGCCAAGGGCAGAAGGCAGGGCGCGGTCGGCGGCCGACCACCAGAGTGAAGAAATGCCGACACGAGAAGACCTCACCGAAAGCCTTCGCGCAGCCGAACGGCGCCTCCAGGCCGCCCAACTCGCCTCCGACGTAGGGACATTGACCGAGCTGATCGACGACGCGGGACGGTTCACCGGCCCGGACGGAAACCTCTACTCGAAGCGGGACGACCTTCGCGCGCACGAATCCGGACACCAGGTACTGACCCGTCTCGTGGAGGAGGAGCTCCAGGTGCTGGCGACCGGGCGCACCGGCATCACCTGGTTCCTCGGCGCGCTGGAGGGCTCCGTCGGCGGGCGGCCGTTCGACGCCCGGGTACGCTACACCCGGACCTGGGTCCGCGGCGAGGAAGGGTGGAAGGTCGTCGCGGCACACGCCACGTTCGTCACCGCGACTGCCTGATCAGCGGGTTCAGCGCGTGACGGCTTCGCCGCGGGCCGTGGCGGGACAGGCGTCCGGGTCGCCGTCGGCGTCCTCCGACGGCGTGGCCGCGATGACCGTGTCCAGCGCGGCGCGGGCGGCCACCAAATCGGCCATCGCACGGTCGATCCGCTCGCGTTCGCGATACAGGTCCGGAAGCATCCCGGAGCAGGCGGGCACCGGCCCCTGGCCGTCGTTCACCGTGCAGGGCAGCAGCTCGGCGATGGTGCGCGTGCTGAGGCCCGCGGCCAGCAGGGTGCGGATGCTCTGCACGGTGCGCGCGTCCTCCTCGTCGTACTCGCGGTATCCGCTGGACCGCCGTCGGGGGTTCAGCAACCCCTGCTCCTCGTAGTAGCGCAGCAGTCGCTGGCTGACGCCCGTCCTCCGGGAAAGAGCTCCAATGCGCACGTGACCCCCACCACACGATTTCCGGTTGACTCTCACACCGATGTGAAACCCTAACCTGCCGTGCATGACAGCGAATCAGTCAACTCAGCAGCTCAGCCACCCTGTTACCGTCGTCGGCCTCGGCCCCATGGGCCTGGCCCTCGCCGAGGTGCTCCTGGACAGGGGGCACCCTCTGACGGTCTGGAACCGGACCCCGGAGAAGGCCGACGCCCTTGTCTCCAAGGGCGCCCACCGCGCGGCGAGCGTCGCCGAAGCGGTGTCCGCGAGCCCCGTCACGATCATGTGCCTCAAGGACTACGCCACCGTGTACGAGGTCTTCGAGCCCGCCCGTGACGCCCTGGCGGGCCGCACACTCGTCAACCTCAACTCCGGCACACCCAACGAGGCCCGCGCGGCGGTCGGCTGGGCGGACGCGCGCGGCCTCGCGTACCTGGACGGCGCGATCATGGTGCCGCCGCCGCTCGTCGGACATCCCGAATCGGTCTTCCTGTACAGCGGTTCGCGGGACGTCTTCGAGCAGCACCGGGTGACGCTCGCGAGCATGGGCGATCCCCGCTTCCTCGGCCCCGAGCCCGGCCTCGCGGTCCTCTACAACACGGCACTGCTCGAAATGATGTACGCGACGATGAACGGCTGGCTGCACGCGACGGCCCTGGTCGGCTCGGCGAGCGTCCCGGCGGCCGAGTTCGCCGAGCTCGCCCTCGGCTGGTTCATGCCCACGGTGCTGGACCCCGCGTCCTTCCTCGCGCAGGCTCCCGAACTGGACAGGGGCGACTACCCCGGCGACCTCGGCACCCTGGAAATGAACCTCAACGCGCTGGACCACGTGGTCCGCACCAGTGAGGAACAAGGTGTCCACTCCGACCAGCCCCGCCTGATGCAGCAGATCGCCGAGCGGACCGTCGCGGCCGGGCACGGCGGCCAGAGCTATCTGGCGGTCTTCGAGACCTTCAAGTCCGAGACATCGAAGCGGGCGGCATCGGCCGGGTGATCCCCCGCTTCGCCGGCAGCGATGTGCCGAACCTCCCGCCTCGGCGCGAGCGATCTGGCTACGCTTCCCGAGCGGCCGGGCGCGGACGCGTCCGCACTGAGCGTCGGGGGATCCATGGCGGCTGAAGTCCGGGTCGAGACGGTTGCGTTGGAGGCGGGCAACCGCCGGATCTCCGCCCGCGTGCGCACCAGCGAGGCGCTCCATGAGCGGGCTGCCGAGCTGGAGGAGGCGATCGCACAGGCCTCCTCCATCGCGCAGGAGTCCTTGGCGCGGGTACCCCGGCGGGACGGCTGGCAGGTGTCCGGCATGGAGGTGACGTTCGGCCTGACGCTGGCCGCGGAGGCGGGAGTGATCCTCAGCAAGGCGTCGGCCGAGGCGTCCTTCGGCGTCACCCTGACCGTGGAACGGGTCCCGGAGGGTCGGGCCCCGGAACGGGACATGGAGTTTCCGGCCTCGGAACAGGGCACGGAGGATCCTGCCCCGGAACGGGACACGGACGATCCTGCCCCGGAACGGGACACGGAGAACCCGTGACCGACGCGGCCTACTGGGTGGAGCTGCACGCGGCCCGGCAGCGGCTGGGCGCGGGCTTCCTGCTGACGCGTCGTTTCGTCCTCACCGCGCTCCACTGCCTGCGCGGCCTGCCCGCGGCGGACGACCCGCTGCGCATCGTCCTGCCGGACGGCAGCACACTCTCGGGACGCGTCTGTGACCAGGACAAGGGCGCCGATCTCGCGCTGATCATGATCTCTTCCGCCTTCGAGGTAAAGGTCCCCGTCCCCAGGGCCGGTGTCGCCTTCAGCGGGGACGCGTGGCACGGTCCCTACCGACCCGCATCCACGGAGGCACATCTCAACGGCAACGTCGACCACGGCACGGCGCGGTACCAGTGCGAGGGCGGAGCCGTCGTGGAGGCGCTGCAACTGACGGTCGAGCAGCAACTCGGCGACTACTCGGGCTACTCCGGAGGACCCGTGGCCGCCGGCAGACCCGGCGACGTGAACTCCGCCGTCCTCGGCATCCTCCTGGAGCAGCTTCCCAGGCGGGGACCGACGGACGAAGCGGCGAACGTGCTCTTCGGCGCCACGGTCGGCGAGGCGATGCGGCGGTTCGACCACTTCCACGTGGAGCACCTCATCGACGTGCTGCGGCCCGGCGGTCCGCCGCCGTCCGACACCGACTCAGACTCCGGCTCCGGCGCCGCCTCCGGCATCGACTCGGCCGCCGCGTCGGTCGACGCGTGGTTCCGGCAGATCGACCTCTGGGCGAGCCAGCGGTCCTTCAGTCCGGCGCAGGTCGCCGACCTGAAGTTCTCGGCCGCCAAGACGGCCATCGAGAACCAGCTGGGGAAGGACACGGCATGACCGACGCCCGGCAGGGCCGACACACCTGGCACCGGGCGCTGGCGGACGCCGAAGGCGCGCTGCGCGGCGGGGTCGCGGAACTCGGGCGCGTCACGGCGACCGTGGCCGCGTTGTGCCGTGACCCCGATGTGCTGCGCCATCCCGACATGGGCAGGGATCTCGCGCGCCTGTCGGCGCTGCTGGAGGCCCTCGGCCGCCACGGCCAGGTCCGGTCGCTCCTTGAGCATGTGGTGTCCCGACTCCTGTGGGATCCGGAGGCGTCCACGCTGTCGGTGGACACCAGGAACGAGGTGGCCGCCGCCCTGTCGGAGCGCGGCTGTCTGCCTGCGGCTGTCGCCGTGCTGTCGATCGCGTACGGGAATCCGGAGGTGTACGGGGATCCGGCCGTGTACGGGGATGAGGTCGCGTCCGCGGATCCCGTCGCGTACGAGGTTCCGGACGCGTACGACGTACCGAGGGGCCCCACCGACGCCCGTTCGCTGGCGAACCTCGCCGCGCTACGGCTGCGCATGGGTCACCTGACGTCGGCACGGGAACTCGCCGCGCGGGCCTCGCGGGCGCTGGACGGTCCGGACGGCACCGAGCGACTCGACGTACACCGACGCCAAGTCCGGCTGCTGGCCCAGACCGTGCTCTGCGAGGTGAGCCGTCGCCGGAGCGATCACGCCGAAGCCGACCGCGTGCTGGACGCGCTCGACCACACCGTCCGGCACGTGGTGCGCGACCTCGGCGGTGACCATCCGGCGTCGCTCTCCGCGCTCATCGCGCTCGCCCAGGCCGAGTTCGCCTCGGCGGTGGCGGCGGACGACCGGGAGCGCATGGAGCGGTCGACGGACGTGCTCGGCGCCGCGGCACAGAAGGCGGCCGCCACCCTGGGCCCCGGCCATCCCCTCAGCCTGGCGGGCGCGGACGGCCTGGCCTCGGCCGAACTCCGCCTCGCGCAGACGGCTCAGGAGTCGAAGAACCGCGACAGCGCCTCGGGCGGGGCGGCGACGGAACAGGCCACGGCACGTGCGGCGGCGCCGGGCCGGGCGGCTGCCACCGGGCGGCACGGACCGGCACGGATCGCTCCCCCGGTCACCGTGGCCACGGCTCCGCAGCTGCCTCAGGTGAGGCGCTCCGGGCAACCGCGCAGGGCAGGCAGGCCGGGCAGCGCGGGCATCCGGGACGTGGCCGCCGCGGCCGGAGTCTCCATCACCACCGCCTCCGACGCGCTCAACGGCAGAGGCAGGCTCCCGGAAGCCACCCGCCGCCATGTCCGTGAGGTCGCCGACCGGCTCGGCTACCGCACCACGTCCGCCGCCCGGACGCTCCGTACCGGCACGTCGGGCCTGATCGGCTTCACGATGGAGGCGTACGAGGACGGGCCCTTCGCCTTCACCAGGTCGGGGTACTTCGCCGAGCTGGCCCACGGCGCCACGTCGACGGCCCTCGCCCACGGCTTCGCGCTCGTCCACCTGCCCCCGGCCTCGCGCCACGACCCGTGGTCGAACGTGGCCCTCGACGGCGCGGTCGTAGTCGACCCGTCCGACGGCGATCCGGTCGTCGCCGACCTGATCCGCCAGGGCCTGCCGGTGGTCTCCGCGGGCCGCCCGGCCGGTGAACTGCCCGTGACCGGCTGGGTCGACAACGACCACGAGGCCGCCGTGCGCGGCGTCCTCGACCGGCTGGCGGAGGCAGGAGCCCGCCGCGTCGGGCTGCTGACCGGCACGGCGAACGACCCGTACACGCGCTTGTCGACCGCCTCGTATCTGCGGTGGTGCGCGGACGTCGGCCAGGAGCCGGTGTACGAGGCCTATCCGGCGGACGACCCCCTCGCGGGCAGAATCGCCGCCGACCGTCTGCTCGCGCGTCCGGACCGCCCCGACGCCGTGCACGGGCTGTTCGACTCCAACGGCTCCGATGTGCTCGCCGCCGCCCGCCGCCACGGGCTGCGCGTCCCGGAGGACCTGCTGCTGGCCTGTTGCAGCGAGTCCTCCTTGTACACCCGCACCGAGCCGCCCGTCACCACGCTCTCCCGGAATCCGCGTCAGGCCGGCGCCGCGGCGGTCCGGCTCCTCATCGCCGCCTTCGAGGAGCGGGAGTTCCGGCGACCGGCCGCACGGTTCGTCCCGACCGAACTCGTCCTGCGCGCGTCGTCGTGGCGATGAGTCGGCCCCCGTCCTCGCGGCCCGCCGGTGTCGCCCCGGCCACGGACGGTCGAATGACCGGCGGCGGTCAGGGGCAGGACGCCCGCATATCGCCATCAGATCTTGATCACGGCTAAGTTGTCCGACATGAGCAACCTTGACCGGCAGGCAGTGCCCTCGCAGTGCGGCGGACGTGGCTTCGTCGTCGCCGAGCCCGTCCGCGAACTGCTGAGCCCGCGCCGCGTACAACTCGGCGAAGGCACCGAGGTACGCCGACTGCTGCCGAACCTCGGCCGCCGCATGATCGGCGCCTGGGCCTTCGTCGATCATTACGGCCCCGACGACATCGCCGACGAGCCCGGCATGCAGGTGCCCCCGCATCCGCACATGGGCCTGCAGACCGTGAGCTGGCTGCACGAGGGTGAGGTGCTGCACCGCGACAGCACCGGCAGCCTCCAGACGATCCGCCCCCGGGAACTGGGCCTGATGACGTCCGGGCGGGCCATCTCCCACTCCGAGGAGAGCCCGAAGTCGCACGCCCGCTTCCTGCACGGCGCACAGCTCTGGGTCGCCCTGCCGGACGCCCACCGGCACACCGCCCCCCTGTTCGAGCACCACGCCGATCTGCCGAAGGCGACCGCCCCGGGGCTTGAGGCGACGGTGATTCTCGGCGACCTCGACGGGGCGACGTCCCCCGGAACGGCGTACACGCCCATCGTCGGCGCCGACCTCACCCTCTCCGCCGGCGCGGAGGCGCGCCTGCCGCTCGTGCCCGACTTCGAGTACGGCGTGCTGTCCATGTCCGGCGAGGTCCACGTCGACGGCGTGCCGGTCCTGCCGGGCTCAATGCTGTACCTCGGCTGCGGCCGCCGCGAACTGCCGCTGCGCGCCGCGTCCGACGCCTCGATCATGCTCCTCGGCGGCGAGCCGTTCGAGGAGGAACTGATCATGTGGTGGAACTTCATCGGCAGGTCGCAGGACGATATCACTCAGGCGCGGAAGGACTGGATGAGTGGGTCGCGATTTGGGGATGTGAAGGGGTACGACGGAGGGCGGTTGGATGCGCCTGAGCTGCCGCCTGTGCCGCTTAAAGCCCGGGGTCGAGTCCGCTGAACTGGCCTTTCATAGCCTGACCCTAACGAAGTCGAGCGAGTGACTTGGCCGACCCGCTCGACTTCGCTTCACCCCGATCGCAAACGCCTCTCGCAGCGTCTGAGTCCACGTCTTCGAGTCGCAAGTTTCGCCAGCTGTAGGCAGCTCTAGCCAGATTGATGCTGACCCAATGCCGACTTTCGTGACGCCCAGTCAGCTCTCGACCAACTTCCGAACAACGCTCACTCGGGGCATGCTGAGCTCCTGCTCCTCCGGCCTGAGCACTACGCCAATACTCAGGGCGCGGGAGCCAGACCAGTACAGCACTGCATCCCGAGCGGAACGATGCTGACTCGCGCGGCCGTTTGCCCAGTCCCCACAAAACGCCGCTTGGCCGACGGGGCGAGTCTCGACGCCGAGAGCCCCGCATGTACGCAATTCGTACCCCAGTCGAATTGACAGCAGCGGGCCTCCCGTCAAGATCAACAACGACAGTAGCCGCTCCAGAAGAGCTTGGGGCTCGACGCAGGGACCTGGACCGCGAACGGAGCACCTCGAGGAGCCGGCGCCCAGAGATCGGGATCTCCGAACTGCACCGGACCGCCCCTCAGCCAGCCACTTGTTTGCGGAATACCTGCAATGAGGCCCACAGCGGCAGGTCCGTCGGAGCAACTGCCCGCTGTGGGCCTCTGGTCACGGCAAGGCCGTAATGGGCGCATCGATGTGAACACCCGCTGCCAGCTTGCTCTCAACAGCACCTCTGGCGAGGGGCTTCGCCTGCTCCTCGTCGTCACTGGTCGTCTGCGCGATTACGATCTCGTGCTCCATGCGGCTTCCTCTCCAGCTCGGGTACTGCGACCCTGCCTAAGACGTCATTTCAGTTGGTGAGTCTGCGGTGGCATATGAGGGTTGCTGCGATGGCGGTGAACGCGAGGAAGTGTTCGGGCTTGCGTTCGTAGCGGCGGTGGAGTCGTCGGCAGCCGGACAGCCAGGACACGGTCCGCTCCAC
>NZ_JBFAWC010000017.1:0-183187 GCF_040680155.1 Streptomyces sp. NPDC052114
CCACCCGCGACCCCCGAGATCTACACTCCCTCCCCAACCCTCTGTCCCTCCCCGCCGCTCTTCCGATCTTCCCTCCGGCCGGAGGGAAACGCGGCCCGCTCGACGTCTGCCTCAGCGGCCGTGGCGGCCGGCCGCGCGGCGGCGGGTCGTGGCGAACATCGCCGCGGCGCCCACGGCGAGAGCGGCGGCGCCGCCGATCGCGATGTACGGAGTGGTGCTGTCGCCACCGGTCTCGGCGAGGTTGTCGTTCGCGTCGCCGCCCGCGGCGGTGACCGGCTTCTCGGCGCCGCCGTTCACCTCGGGCCGGTTGCCGGCCGCGTCATCGGCGGGGGCGGCACCGGTGGCCTCGGCGCCCGTCCCGGCGTCGGAGTCGCCGTGTCCGTGGTGCTCGACGGTGGACTTGTCGGCGCCCGCCGCGATCTCCTTGTCGGAAGGGGCGGAGGCCGTCGGGGCGGGCGCGGCGCCCGAACCGCCGCTGTCCTTGCCGAAGACGACGTCGGAGCAGGTGTAGAAGGCCTCGGGGGAGTCCGAGCGCTGCCAGATCGAGTAGACGAGGTGGCGGCCCGACTTGGCGGGCAGCGTGCCGTCGAAGACGTAGTCGCCGTTCTCCATCTTCGGGTCGGTGACCTTGACGAAGGGCTTCTCCTCCAGGTCCGACCACTTCAGGGGCTTCGTCGGGTCGTACGAGTCCTTCGTGATGAACAGCTCGAAGGAGCCCTTGTGCGGGGCGGTGCCCTTGTAGCGGAACGTGTGCTTGCCCGCGGCGAGCTTCGTGGACGGCCAGTCGGCGCGCGGCAGGTCGAGTCCCCGGTACTTGTCGTTGCCCGCGCTGCACAGCTTGCCGTCGGGGATGATCTCCTTCGACTTGCCGGCGGCGTTGGCGATGTTCACGCCGTTCCAGTCGTAGAAGGCCTGGGCGCCGCTGGCGGCGACGGCGGCCTTGCAGGCGGCCGACTTCGGGGACTCCGGACCCTCCTGGAAGCAGGCGGAGACCCGGCTGACCGGGTCCGTCATCGAGCCGTGCGCGGCGGCGGGCGTGACCGACAGGGCGGTCAGGGCGAGCGGGGCCACACCGACGGCGGCGATCGCGGCGACCTTGCTGCGGCGAGTCATGGGGTTCTCCTCAAACGGCGGTTCAGGGGGACACGGGGCGATGGCGAACGAGCGGTGCGGCCCCCCGATCAGCAGCGGCACCGACGGTTCGTCACCGCCCCGGCGACCAGAAAGCTAGCCCCTGAAATCCGCGAAATCCCCTGCTGAGGGCGGCAGATGGCGATCTTTATGGTGCGGTTAAGGAAGGGCTAATCCGGGGCTGAGGCTGGGACCCTGTGAGCGCCGGTTCGACCAGTACGTGAGCTACGGGACGGTCCGGGGGAGTCCGTGGGGGTCCAGGACGGATCACCTTGTGTGGCTCCCTGTACGGCTCCCCTAGGGTGTCGGTCGGCCTCCCGTTCGCCTGTTCGCGAGAGAGACAGAGCTGACAAGCGCACACAACTCCGCAGGGGTCTTCGGCTCGCTGTACTCGCCCTGGCTGGCGAGCCGCAGTTGTCTTGTCGTAGGCCACTACTCGCCTAGCTGTTCCCGCCGACCGCCAACCGGTAGTACTCATCGACAATCGCTACAAATCGCTTCTTGCACTTGGAATGCGTAGCTGTCGCTATGCGCCCCCAACCTCGGTGAACCCTGGCCCAGCAGGCGCATAGTAGAGGGTCGTTGAGGCTCAGCATCAACAGTTCGCGATACGAGGCGCGGATGCTCCCGTCCTGGGAGATCTGAGTCTGACGGGACTGGTAGACCAGGACACCAGGACACCGGCGAGGGCGGCAGCGGAGATGATCAGCGATATCAAAGCCATGCGTTGACGTTCCCCGGACCGGACCCCCTCTTGGGAGGCCGCAGAATGAAGCTCGTTTCCTATGCGCTGGGGGGCCAGGGCTGCTGGGCCAGATGGCGTTGCAACTCGATGTGCCGGAACTGGTAGACGGTTCCGATCTGCCGCAGCACACCGCGGTGTTCGTGTGCGTCCTGGAGGAACGACATGAGGCGCCAGGGCAGTTTGTGCCCGACGGCCAAGTAGGCCCTCGATTCCACGAAGTCCACCCAAGCCGATCTGGAAATTCCGGCCAGCAGCCCGATAGCGACGGTGACTGCCAGTGGGATCATGATTTTCGGTTCACTCGCCTCCAGTTCGACGCTTTGGCTGATCATGGCGTAGAAGGACAAGGTGAGAAGGCCGGCTCCCCCGAAGATCAGACCGCCTATAGGTGCGGACATAAGACAGATGCGACGGTCCCGGGCCAGCAACGCAGCTGCTCCGACCCCGGTGGTCAGGTCGGAAGGTACCGATCTGAAGCCTCGTATGAGCGCGTGCACCAGCGCAGCCGGAATCCCCAGAACGAACCCAAACAAAACGGTTGCACCCAATAAAATTTCGGAGTCATTGGTGAATCCGCCGGCAGCCAAGCCACCGACGGCCAAGCCTAAGAGGGCCAGGACGGGCACCCACAGCAACCCGATCCGTATGGAGCCGGGATGCCAGCGGACCCGCGCCTTGGGCGTTGTGCCCGTACGTATCCATGCCACGAAGGTCATCGGTGTGAGGACAGTCCCTCCGACCGCCATCCCCACCAGGGCGGATACGCCCCAGTCCTGCACCTCGGTGCCTAGCACGAGGTACAGGAGATTAGCGAGAGTGGCGAACAGGATGCCGAAGGTGAGGCCGAAGGCGAGCGCGCGCAGTGCCAGGGCCGGACGTGTACCTGGGGTGCGTCGGGCCGCGGGCATCAGCAGGGAGACGAGAACAAGGGCGAGCGCATCCGTGAAATTCTCTCGCAGCGGTGGGCCGTCGGTGACGAGGAAAGCAGACAACACGATCCCGATTCCGCAGAGTGCGCTGTAAACGAGGCGTCTGGGGCGGCTGGAGAGAGCGTGGCGGAGTTCCCACCAGGCCAGGTCGGGGGTGCCGTCGCGGTGGTGTTCCAGGTGACGGGCGAGGAAGGTGAGCGTGCGCAGGGCCTGAGGTATCGCCCAGGGCGACGGATTGGGGTGGCGGGGGCTGTAGACAGCGGGAATGTAGGCATGGAGCAGATGTGTGTCCAGGGCGGTGCGGTCGGGATAGGCGGTGGTGTCGCAGAGTTCGTCTGGGTGCGGGTGGGGTCCGGCCGTGGCCTGGGGGCGCGGGTTGTAGATGGTGCGTGCCAGGAACAGCCCGAAGGGGGTACTGAGCGCTTGCCCGACAGGGGTGTCGGTGCCGAGCTGGGTGATCACCTGATTCCAGCGGTCGGCAGCGGGGGCATGAGGGCCGCCCGCGTCGCGGCGTAGGTACTCGGCGGCGTCCTCGGGTGCGAGCGGGAGCAGCTGGATGCCGGCGGCGCCGTTGAGCCGGACCGTAGCGTCGGGCCTGGTCAAGGCTGTGTGGTAAGGAACAGCGCGGCTGGAGAGGACCAGGGGCTGCCGGGCGGGCATGTTCCGGTTGAGGGCGTCCAGTGCCACGGCGTGCAGGGCGGGGGGCAGTTCGTCGAAGCCGTCGAGCAGCGGGACGACGAGTCCGCTTGCGAGCAGGGCTTGTGCACGGTCGGCCGGTCGCGCGCCGTCTGGGGCAGTGCCGGCGGGCGCCGGGATACGCAGGTCGGGGTAGCTGCGCCGCAACTGCTCGGCCAGCCAGAATTCGATCGAATCGGCGGCGGGGTCCCAGGAGGCGAGGGAGAACAGGACCGGTACCGGTCCGCCGTCCTGTCGGCGCTCGATCAGGTCCTGGAGCAGGCGGATGAGTAGAACCGTCTTGCCGGAGCCGGGCGCACCGAGCACGACCAGCCGACGAGTGGGCACACGGTGGGCGAAGACCTCGTGGATCTGCGCGTCCCGCCCAGCAAGCCCGGCTTCGTCCGCGGGCCACTGCGCGGGATCGCCCGGCGGGCCACCGGGCCAGCTGTCGGCCAGGCCGGTCAGCCGGTCCCAGGGCTCGGTCAGGGCCGCGTCGGCCGTACGCCAGGCGACGGGCAGCGGATACGGATCGTTCAAGCGCCGGGTCTCGATCTCCTCGGCCCACTGCCGTTTCACCGCCCACGCGAGCTGGTCGGCGATGACACCCAGTCCCACCTCGGCATCCCGCCCCGTCCGGGCCAAGGCCGTCAGCGCAAGTGCCGCCAGACCACTCACCGCGCCGACCACACTGGCCTTTGGATCCGCTTCCCCCCACCCGTCAACGATGCCGCTGACGATCAGCCACGCCGCGGCTGCCGCGCACGCGCACCACGACGCCCCACGTAACCAACGTCCCCTGTATCCCATGGCACATCAGTCTGTCGTGACCCACGTGCGCCACGAGGCGGGCTGATCAGATTGGCTCGATCCAGCCGCCATGCTGGTTACCCACGAGGTCAGCGGAAATGGGCGAACTGCAAGGCCGTCGCTGCGACGAGTTCTCTTCGCGCCGCGGCGACCTGACCACCGTCACCGGAAGGCTTCGACCGACCGCCAGTCGACGGCGGCGTGGCCGCGAGCTCCGCAAAGCGACTCGGTCACAGGTGTGCTCAATGAATCTGAGGAGGCTTCCCCGAACGAGGCGCTCAGCTGTGTACGGACAAACACGCCGCTCCGCCACTGCACCCGGCGCCAATTCCGCACCGTGAACATGACGTTGGACGAAGGAGTAAACGGGAGGTGAGCCGGATCGGCGTCACCTAATCGGGCAGCGAGCGTGTCGCCCCACCCCCCTCACCCCACCCCCCTCACCCCACCCACCGGTACCGCCTCTCCGGCCGTCCCGTCCCCCCGTACCGGAGCGTCACCTCGGCGCGTCTGGTCTCCACGAAGAACTCCAGATAGCGGCGGGCGCTCACGCGGGAGAGGGAGCCCGCCTCCGCGCACTCCGAGGCGGACAGGCCGCCCGGGTGGTCGCGGAGGGTCTGCTCGACCAGTTCCGCCGTGTGCGCCGCGAGGCCCTTCGGAAGTCCTCGGGAGCCCGGCGGGCGGGTGCCGAAGATCTGGTCGACGTCCTCCTGGCGGGCCTCGTCGAGGCCGTCGAGACGGGCCCGCAGGGCCGCCACATGCCTCAACTGCTCCCGCAGGGCCGCCTGGTTGAAGGGTTTGATCAGGTAGTGCAGGGCGCCCGCCCGCAGCGCCGCCCGGACGATCTCCGCGTCCCGCGCCGCCGTGATGAACAGGGCGTCCACCGGCTGCCGCGCCGGATCCCGCTCCTCCGCGGCCCGCAGCTCGCGCAGCACCGCGATGCCGTCCATGTCGGGCAGATACACGTCCAGGAGGAGCAGATCGGGGCGCAGGCGCTCCGCCGCGGCGACCGCGTCGGCGCCGCTGTGCGCGACGCCCACCACGGTGAATCCGTCCACCGCGGCGACGTACCGACTGTGCAGCTTGGCGACCATGAAGTCGTCGTCCACGACCAGCACCCTTGTCATCGCCGCAGGCTATGGGCGCGACCACAACGACCACAACGTCCGTTGGTTCCGGAAGAGAGACAGGTTGTTAACGCGCGGGCAACATGTGGGCCACCTCACACCCGACTACGTACCGACAGGTGGTGGCACACGTGCGCCTGCGCACACCCCTCGCCCTGCTCGGGGCCGCCCTGCTCGTGCTCGTGGCGCCGCCGCTGCTCACCACGGGCAGCGGCGCCGAGACCGGCACCCAGATCCCCGGCCTGCGCCTCATGGTCCCCAACACGCCCGGCGGCGGCTACGACATCACCGCCCGCACCGCCGCCAAGAACGCCGAGGACGCCGGACTCACCCACAACATCGAGGTGTTCAACCTGCCCGGCGCGGGCGGCACCGTCGGCCTCACCCGGCTCGTCGGCGAGCACGGCAACGGCAAGCTCGCCATGTCCATGGGCCTCGGCGTCGTCGGCGCCGCCCGCTCCAACCACTCCCCGAAGACCCTCGCGGACACGACCCCCATCGCCCGGCTCACCGAGGAGCAGGACGTCGTCGTGGTCGCCAAGAACTCCCCGTACAAGACCATCGGGCAACTCGTCGACGCCTGGAAGAAGAACCCGGGCAAGCTGCCGGTCGGCGGCGGCTCGTCGCCCGGCGGGCCCGACCACCTCGCGCCGATGCTGATGGCACGCGCCGCCGGGATCGCCCCGAAGGACGTCAACTACGTGCCCTTCGACGGCGGCGGCGAACTCCTCGCCTCGATCCTCGGCAGCAAGGTCGCCTTCGGCGTCTCCGGAGTCGGCGAGTACCTCGACCAGATCAAGTCGGGCGAGCTCAGGCTGCTCGCCGTCACCGGCCCGAAGCGGGTGCCCGGCCTGGACGGACCCACCCTCAAGGAGTCCGGCTACGACGTGAACTTCACCAACTGGCGCGGCATCGTCGCCCCGCCGGGACTCAGCGACGCCGAGCGCGACAAGCTCACCGGCCTGGTCAAGAAGCTGCACGCCTCGCCCGAGTGGCGGAAGTCCCTCAAGACCAACGGCTGGGACGACGCCTTCCTCACCGGCGACGAGTTCGGCGACTTCCTCGCCGCCCAGGACCGGCGCGTCGTGTCCGTACTCAAGGAGCTGGGGCTGTGACCACCACCGACCTGCCGGACCAGGAGGCTCCCGAGCGCCGCTCCTGGCTGCGCGAACACTCCGAACTCGGCGTCTGCGTCCTGCTCCTCGCGCTCGGCGTCCTCGTCCTCACCGACGCCCTCACCATGGACGTGGAGATCGCCCAGCGCGGCCCCATCGGCCCCAAGACCGTGCCCGTGGCCGTCGGCATCGGGCTGCTGGTCGTCTCCCTCCTGCTCGCCGTCGACGTCCTGCGCGGCGGCCGGGGCGAGGCCGAGGGCGGCGAGGACGTCGACCTGTCCGAACCCGCCGACTGGCGCACGGTGCTGCTGCTCGCCGGCGTCTTCCTCGCCACCGCCGTCCTCATCGAACCGCTCGGCTTCCCGATCGCCGGGGCGCTGCTCTTCTGGGGCTCCGCCTACGCGCTCGGCAGCCGCCACCTCGACCGCGACCCGCTCATCGCCGCCGTGCTCTCCGTCGTCACGTACGAGGTCTTCAACAACCTGCTCGGCGTGCCCCTGCCGGGCGGCCCCCTGATGGGAGTGCTGTGACATGGATGCCTTCTCCTCCCTCATGGACGGCTTCGGCACGGCCCTGACCCCGATCAACCTGCTGTGGGCCGCGGTCGGCGTGCTGCTCGGCACCGCGATCGGCGTGCTGCCCGGCATCGGCCCCGCCATGGCGGTCGCCCTGCTGCTCCCGGTGACCTACGGACTCGAACCGACCGGCGCCTTCATCATGTTCGCGGGCATCTACTACGGCGCGATGTTCGGCGGCTCGACCACCTCGATCCTGCTCAACACACCGGGCGAGAGCGCCGCCGTCGTCGCCGCGATGGAAGGCCACCCGATGGCCAAGGCGGGTCGCGGCGCGCAGGCCCTCGCGGCCGCCGCCATCGGCCACTTCGCGGGCGGCATGATCGGCACGCTCCTCCTGGTCGCGCTCGCGCCGACCGTCGCCGACCTCGCCGTCGACATCGGCGCGCCCGACTACTTCGCCATCATGGTCCTCGCGTTCATCGCGGTCACCTCGGTGCTCGGCTCCTCCCGCATCCGCGGCCTCGCCTCGCTCCTGATCGGCCTCACCCTCGGCCTGGTCGGCCTGGACCAGATGACCGGCCAGCAGCGCCTGACCTTCGGCTCGCTCCAACTCGCCGACGGCATCGACGTGGTGATCGTCGCGGTGGGCCTCTTCGCGATCGGCGAGGCCCTGTGGGTCGCCGCGCACCTGCGCCGCACCAGCGGCCGGGCCATCCCCGTCGGCCGCCCCTGGCTCGGCAGGCAGGACGTGCGCCGCACCTGGAAGTCCTGGCTGCGCGGACCGTTCATCGGCTTCCCGTTCGGCGCGATCCCGGCCGGCGGCGCGGAGATCCCGACGTTCCTCTCGTACGTCACCGAGAAGCGGCTGTCCAAGCACAAGGACGAGTGGGGCAAGGGCGCCATCGAGGGCGTCGCGGGGCCCGAGTCGGCGTCGTCCGCGTCGGCGGCGGGCACCCTCGTCTCCATGCTCACCCTCGGCCTGCCCACGACCGCCGTCGCCGCCGTGATGCTCGCCGCCTTCCAGCAGTACGGCATCCAGCCGGGACCGCTGCTCTTCGAACGCGAACCGGACCTCGTCTGGGGCCTGATCGCGTCCCTGTTCGTGGGCATGGTCCTGCTCCTGGCCCTGAACCTGCCCCTGGCCCCGCTCTGGGCGAAGCTCCTGCGCATCCCGCGGCCCTACCTCTACGCGGGCATCCTGTTCTTCGCCGCGGTCGGCGCGTACGCGGTCGGCGGCGAACCGCTCGACCTCGTCATCCTGCTCGTCATCGGCCTGATCGGCTTCGGCATGCGGCGCTACGGACTGCCGATCCTGCCCGCCGTCATCGGCGTCATCCTCGGCCCCAACGCCGAGCAGCAGCTGCGCCGTGCCCTGCAGATCAGCGACGGCAGCGTCGGCGGACTCGTCGACACGCCGTTCTCCGTGACGGTCTATGTCCTCATCGTCCTGATCGTGGCGTGGCCGTTGGTGAAGAAGGCAGTGGTGCGGGCCCGCCGACGTGGCGTAGACGTGGAGGCATGACCGCATCTCCCGAAGTCCCCACGGACATCCGCCCCGCCACCGCCGCCGACGTCCCCGCCGTACGGGCGGTGACCGACGCGGCCTACCGGCACTACATCGACCGCATCGGCGTGGTGCCCGCCCCCATGGAGGCGGACCACGCCGCCGACGTGGCGGCGGGGCGGGTGTACGTCACCGGGGACCCGGTGGTCGGACTCCTGGTCCTCGTCCCGCGTCCGTACGAGGGCCGACTCCTCCTGGAGTCGATCGCGGTCCACCCCGATGCCGCGGGGCAGGGGGTGGGCCGTCGGCTGCTCTCCTTCGTGGACGCACACGCGCGTGCGCTCGGCTTCATCGAAGTCACGCTCTACACCAACGCGTTGATGTGGGAGAACCAGAAGATCTATCCCCGCTACGGATACGAGCTGGTGGAACGCCGGGTGGACGGCCCCTACGACCGGCTGCACTACCGCAAGCGGCTCCTGGACCACTGACGGAGGACCCGGCCGCCGGACCACCACGTCCACCGGCGCGAGGCCCCGCGTCCACCGGGGCAGGGCTCAGTCGTCGGGCCACCAGGTCCGCCGGATGTCCCTGCGGACCTCGGTCCTTTCGCGTGGCGTGGCCTCGGCCTCCTGGCGTTCCCGCGCCCGGCGGCGGACGGGCTTGTGCATGGTCACTCGGCGCATGTCTGCCTCCCTGTCCTACCGATGTCCACTGGAGCGACGCCGTAGACCTCCGCGGACCGCCTTTCTGATGAAGGCCCGCTGCCGGAGGGGGAAATGTCGGTCCGGAGGGAGGGCGGCGCGGGCGTCAGATCCCCCCGAGCCCCCCGCCGCGCGCCAACGCCTCCAGTTCGTCCAGGGCGCGGGTGGCCCGGGCCGCCGCGTGCGGGTCCGTCGATGGCAGGCCGCTGGCCGCGAACTCGTCCTCGTCCAGGCGCAGGACGGTCGTGCCGTCCGCCGAGCACCACAGGTCGAGGTCCAGGTCCACCACCGTCAGGGACTCGCCGTCGCGGACCGCCGGGCGGGTCACGTCGCAGTACCAGCCCTTGAGGGTGCCGTCGGCGGCGTACACCTCCTTGACCGCGTACCAGCGGTCGCGCCAGTAGTGCTCGGTGAAGACGTCGCCCGGCTCGAAGCGGACGAAGCCGAAGTCGCGGACGCCGGGGGCCGCCCAGGGGGCGCGGACGGTGACCTTCGTGCCGTCGTCGGCCACCAGCCGTGCCGGATAGCGGATCTTCGTCCGGCCCGCCTTGGTGAGGACGATCTCCAGGGTCGGGGCCGTGGCGTCAGCCGAGTTCGCGGACATGGCGCACCTCCGTCGCGCAGATCTCGTAACCGAACCACTTGTTGATCGCCAGCATCGGCGCGTTGCCCGTGTCGTTGCCGGTGAACGCCTCCGTGCAGCCGGCCGCGCGGGCCCGGTGCAGGGAGTCGTTCTTGGCGAGCTTGGCGAGACCCCGGCCGCGGAACTCCCGGCCGGTGCCGGTCATGCCCGAGGCGTAGCGGCCCTCGCCGTCCGTGCGGGCCAGGCTGAAGGCGGCGGGGCGGCCGTCCACCAGGGCCACGGTGGTGAGTTCCTGGTTCACCAGCGGGTGCTGCCAGGTCTCGGAGATCCAGTGCTCGTAGTCCGTGAACTCGGCGCCCACGTCGCTCGGCTCGTCCGCGACCGTCTCCGCGTCCAGGGCGAAGAGCGGGCGGGCGTCCTCGGCGTACACCGAACCGCTCACCAGCTCCACGCCGGACGGCGGCTCCTGGAGCGGCGGCAGCGCGCCCGCGGCGAGGTCGAGGCGGAGGAAGTGCGCGGAACGGCTCGGGCGGTAGCCGCGCCGGGCGGCGAAGGCGAGGTTCGCGGGCTCGTCGAGCACCCACGAGTAGACGGTGTCGACGCCCTCTCCCGCGAGGTACTCCTCGGCCGTGCGCAGGATCAGCGAGCCGGCGCCGGTGTCGCGCCGCTCCGGATGCACGTACACGTTGGCGAAGCCCTGGCCCGGCTGCGGGCTGTCGTGGGCGACGCCGACCTGGGCGGTGCCGACGATCACGCCGTCCGTCTCGGCGACCAACTGCACGTACCGCGCGTCCGGATGGGCGTGGGCCCGGTCGAAGGCGACCGAGGCCGCGGTGGCGAGCATGGCGGGTACACAGACGCGGCGGACGGCGGCGAAGCCCTCGGCATCCGCCGGGACGGCGGGATCCAAGGTACGGACGATCAATGTCATGGGGCCGCACGCTACGCGCGGGGCGCGCGCGGGCGCCTCCCATTTTCCGAGGGGAGTGTTCCGCTTCCGGGCGGGCCCGGGTGCGGGACAATCGCCTCGTGACTTTGAAGATCGACATCGATGGGGGCGCGGGCGACGCGCCGTACGAGCAGGTGCGGGCCCAGATCGCCGGGCAGGCGCGGTCGGGGGCGCTGCCGGTCGGCTACAAGCTGCCGACGGTGCGGGGGCTCGCGGAGTCGCTGGGGCTCGCGGCGAACACGGTGGCCAAGGCCTACCGGGCGCTGGAGGCCGACGGGGTCATCGAGACCCGGGGGCGCAACGGCACGTTCGTCGCCGCGGCGGGGGAGGGCGCGGCCCGGGAGGCGTCCGCGGCGGCACAGGCCTTCGCCGAGCGGGCCCGGCGGCTCGGGCTCTCCGAGGAGGACGCGCTGGCCGCCGTGCGGGACGCCCTGCGGGCGGCCTACGGGACCTCCGGCTAGGCCCTCCGATCACCTCGCCCGGCACCGTGGCCACGGGCGGGAGAGGGACGTCCGCCCACGGCGGGGCTCACAGGTACAGGCCCGCGTCCGCGCCCTCCCGCTGGTCCGGCAGGGACGTCGGGGTCGTGCCCCGGCGCAGCGCGAACAGCTCCGCGAGGGTCGCGCCCTCGCGGCCCACCCCCTCGTCCGTGCCGAGCCACTCCACCGCCTCGGGGCGGGTCAGCGCGCCGACCTCGATGCGGGCCAGGCAGCGGCCGGGCCGCACGACCGCCGGGTGCAGGCGCTCCAGGTCCTCGTTCGTCGTGACGCCGACCAGGACGTTGCGCCCCTGGCCGAGCAGGCCGTCCGTGAGGTTGAGCAGACGCGAGAGCGCCTGACCCGCCGTGTGCTTCGCCTCGCCGCGGATCAGCTCGTCGCAGTCCTCCAGGAGCAGCAGCCGCCAGCGGCCCTTCGCCGTGCCGTCGTCCTCGCCGATCGCGATGTCCATCAGATAGCCGACGTCGCTGAACAGCCGCTCCGGGTCCAGGACGCAGTCCACCTGGCACCAGTCCCGCCACGAGCGCGCGAGCGTGCGCAGCGCCGACGTCTTGCCCGTGCCCGGCGGGCCGTGCAGCAGGAGCAGCCGCCCCGAGATGTCCTCCGGCGTCGTCTTCATCAGCTTGTCCATGGCGTCGGCCACCGGCGCCGTGTAGTTGGGCCGGACCTCCTCCCAGGTGCCGGCCGAGATCTGCCGGGTGGTGCGGTGCGGGCCGCGGCGCGGGGAGACGTACCAGAACCCCATCGTCACGTTCTCCGGCTGGGGTTCGGGCTCGTCCTGGGCGCCGTCCGTGGCCTGCTTCAGGACCTTCTCGGCCAGCTCGGCGGTGGTCGCGGTCACCGTGACGTCCGCGCCGCGGTTCCAGCGGGAGATCAGCAGCGTCCAGCCCTCGCCATCGGCGAGCGTCGCGCTGCGGTCGTCGTCGCGCGCCGCGCGCAGGACCGTCGCCCCGGGCGGCAGCAGGGTGGAACCGGACTTGACCCGGTCGATGTTCGCGCTGTGCGAGAAGGGCTGCTCGCCCGTCGCGAAGCGGCCGAGGAACAGCGCGTCCACGACATCCGACGGGGAGTCGCTGTCGTCGACGTTCAGCCGGATCGGCAGGGCGTCGTGAGGGTTCGCAGACATGCCGACATGATCCGGCACGCACGCGTCCTCGTGCATCCGGTTTCCGCGGTGCGTCCCTTGTGTCCCCGCACGACCCGTTACAGACCTGTCGTACGGAACCTGTCCTACCGCCAACCGCCGCCGATACTCTTGCCCCTGATGGGACGTCATGGGTGGAATACACGGGCTTGGCGGTGGCGTCTCACCGCCCTGCTCGGCGTCGGCGCGGCCGCGGTGGCCCTCGCGGTCACCCTGCTCGGCACGCTGCCCGGGGGCGGGGGAAGCACCGCGGGCACCACCCCCGACGGCGACAAGGTGCACGGCACCCCCGCCGTCCCGCCCGGCGACGCCAGGCCCCAGGTGGGCTGGGGCTTCACCCACACCCAGTACAGCGCGGACGAGGGCGAGGCCCCTGCCACGGAGCGCGTCGAGTCCCAGCTCGCCGACCAGGGGCGGCCGGTCCCGCAGATCCAGCACGTCATGGGCTGGGGCGCCGGCAACCCGGAGCCGGTCCCGGGCCGCTACGACTTCTCCAACATGGACCGCCGCATGGACTTCATCCGGGCGAGCGAGGGCACCCCGGTCGTCACCCTGTGCTGCGCCCCGGACTGGATGAAGGGCGGCGAGCCCGGCTCGGACCACACCGACTGGAGCCAGCAGTCCCTGGAGACCGCGCCCGACCGCGCGCACTACAAGGACTACGCGAAGCTCGCCGCGACGGTGGCCAGGCGCTATCCCGACGTACGCCACTTCATCGTGTGGAACGAGTTCAAGGGCTTCTGGAACACCGGCAAGGGCCGCTGGGACTACGAGGGGTATACGGAGCTCTACAACCTCGTCTACAAGGAGCTCAAGAAGGTCGACAAGGACATCATGGTCGGCGGCCCCTACCTGGTGATGGACAGCGTCGACCCGCGCCGGACCGAGGGCGTGTCGAAGGACGTGAAGGGGCCCTGGGGCCGCATGGACCAGCGGGTCCTCGACGCCTTCGACTACTGGAACAAGCACAAGGCGGGCGCGGACTTCGTCGTCGTCGACGGCTCCAGCTACACCGTCGACGACGAGATGCTCCCCGACGAGTTCAAGGCCACCGACAAGTTCACGGCCGTCGGCAAGTGGGTGCGCGAGCGGACCGGCGATCTGCCGCTGTGGTGGGCCGAGTACTACGTGGAGCCGGGCGACAGCCAGGACAACCGCGACGACTGGTCCGAGGCGCACCGCGTCGCCGTCCAGGCCTCCGGCCTGATGGCGATGGTCCGCGGCGGCGCCACCAGTGGCTTCTACTGGAACCCGCAGAAGAAGAAGGGCGCCGAGTGCGCGGGCTGTCTGTGGACCTCCACGCAGCAGGGCGACGGCGGCGCCGCGCTGCCGATGCTGGACCTCGTCGAGCGGTTCGGCACGGAGTTCGGTCCCGGCACGACGTACGAGAAGGTGCAGATCGCCGCCGACGACCGGCCGAACGTACGCGTCCTCGCCGACGACGACGCGGTCCTCGTGGTGAACACCCTCGACCGGCCGATCAGCGCGAAGGTCGACGGGCGGCGGTTCGACATGAAGGGCTATGAGGTGAAGTGGCTCAAGCGGTAGCCCGCTTCACCCCGTCCCGAACCCGGCGCGCCCCCTTCGCACGCCACCGTCCCGCACGCCACCGTCCCGCACGCCACCGTCCCTGACACCACGTCCCTCACGCCATCGTCGCGAACCGCTGGATCAGCGAGGCGAGCAGCACCGCGAGCAGCGGCAGCGAGAACCAGAAGCTGCTCTGCAGCCACCGCTGCTGCCGTACGCTCGGCGCCGCCGCGACCCGCACCACCTCGCGCGCCGCGAGCAGCAGGATCACCGCGATCGCGGCGAGCCCGCCCACCACCGACCACGGCGTCCACGTCACCTTCGGGCCGGCCGGCCCCGGATCGGCCGCGGGGGCCCTGCCGTCCGGCTTCTCGCGCAGGGTGTAGATCGTCGCGTCGTCGTTGGTGAAGACCTTCTTGAGGTCCTGGCGGTTGTCGAGGTTGTGGATGAGCCGCGGCTCCCACGTCCTCGAATAGCCCGCGTCCAGCTGGAGATACGTGGTCTGGCTGCGGTTGATCATCAGATACGACTGGGGGCCCGCGTCCTTGAGCGCCTTGACCAGGCCCGACACCAGGACCGGGTCGGCGGGCGCGAGGGTGGGGACGTACTCCACCTTCTCCATGTCACGGGTGCCCCACGGCATCGCGGGCGTCACGTTGTTCACCGTGTCATTGCTCATCCACAGCAGCCGCACCGTCGGGTCGTCGTGCGCGTACACGTACTCCATGGCCGTGACCTCGCCCGGACGGATCTGCTCGAAGGACTCGTTGCCCCAGCGGGCCACCAGGAAGCCGCCCATCAGGACGAGCCCGGCCATCATCGCGGCCAGCGGCGCGAGGCTCACCCGGTCGCGGTCCCGCTCCTCCGGGGTGATGCCCGCGCGCGGGAACAGCGCGAGACCGGCGAGCAGCGCTGCGCCCGGCAGCGCGAACATGAAGACGCGCAGGGCCATCTCGCCGCCGTACGACTGCATGGCGAAGCCCATGAACGGGATGAAGGTCAGTACCAGGAGCGAGCGCTCGCTGTACTTGTAGAAGCGGCGCCGCCACCAGCCCCAGCAGGCGAACGCCAGGACGGCGCCCGCCATCGCCACCCGCACGTACAGCACCAGCTTGTGCGTCGAACTGCCGCCCTCGATGCGCCCGGAGACCGACGAGGACACATTGCCGCCCACGCCGCCGACCCCGCCGAACAGCTCGTCGAAGTGCCCCGACCAGTACGGCTCGGCGAGGAAGCCCAGCCACACGACGACGAGCACCCCGAAGAGGATCGGCAGCCCGCGCAGCTCGGAGCGGCCCACCAGGACGAGCACCGTGAGCACGCCCAGCATCACGAACGGCGTCAGCTGGTGGGCGGGGACCGTCGCCGCGAAGAGGCCGATCAGGACCAGGAGCAGCACCGCGCGCTCGCGGCGCCCGGCCGGCTCGACCTCGGTCTCGCCGGGCCGCCGCTTGGCCCACAGCATGCGCGGGGCCCGGAACCACACCATGAGGATCGCGACGAAGGCGATGTAGAGCAGGAAGGTGAAGCCCTGCGGGGAGAAGTAGTCCTGGCCGACCCAGCCGCTGAGCACGAAGATCCACAGGCCCGCCCACTTGGCGCGCCAGGACGCCCGCACCGAGCGCACGAGCAGGAGCATCGGCGCCAGATAGAGCACCTGCATGGCCGTCGGCCACCAGCGGATCACCTCGGTCATGTCCGAGACGCCGCACGCCTTGGCGACGAAGGTGGCCGCGGCGAAGAACCCGGGCCAGCTCCAGCGCGCGTCCAGATCGGGCACGGCGGTGCCCGTCCGGTCGATGTACTCCATGAAGCCCAGGTGCTGCCAGGCCGTGGCGAACCGCGGTTCGGCCTCGATGACGGCGGGCAGCGCGTGCAGCGACACCACGGTGGCGAGCAGCGTCACCAGGAGAAGGCCCTTGAGCGGCCGGTCCATCCAGAGCAGCGTGGCGAACACGACCGCGAGGAGGGCGGCGCCGGCCAGGGTCGGCAGCGGCAGGACGGAGATCAGCCCGAGGCCGCCCATGTCGTCCAGGTCCCGCTCGCCGAGACCGAGGGCGGGCAGCCAGTACAGGCCGAGCGCGGCGGCGAGCAGCAGCGCCATGACGAGGACGCGGCGCCAGGGTGCGCGGGGGGCGGCGGCGGGCTCCTCGTCCAGCGGTCCTTCGGGCAGGTCCTCGCCCTCGTCCGGGCCCTTCCCGGGGAGGCCTCTCTCCGGCAGGTCCATCTCCGGCAGGTCCGTGCCGCGCAGATCCGTGCCGGACAGCTCCGTGCCGGACAGGTCCAGTCCTGGCAGGTCGCTCCCCGGCAGGCACGTCCCGGCCGCGGACGCCTCCTCCGTACGGGGCGGCTCCTCGGGCATCGGGGGAGCGCCCGGCGCCACGGGCGGCGCGGCGGCTGCCGACGCGGGCTCGGAGACGTCCCGCCCCGGCTCGGCCACCGGAGCGGCGGACACGGACGAGGAGGGCCCGGGGGCAGGCGATCTGAGCGCCCAGGTCGGCCGGTGGTCCATGTCGTCCCCCTCGCTCTGCGCCGCGGGTGTCCCGGCGGCGGGCGTGCCAGGGCCCGGCCGCACGTCCGGCCTGCGCTCCTGGTGTTCGAAGTCGAGCTGCACCGCGAGGTGGAGGGTGTCCGAGTCGAGCGACTCCCGCAGTGCCCACGCGGGCCCGTGACGCTCCTTGCGCCTGCCCTCGGCGGCGTCCCCCTCGGCGCCCTCGGCCGACGCGCCGGAGGTCTTGGCCCGCACCTGCTCCGCGGGCGCGTCCGGCGTCCCCAGGTCGGCCAGGTCCCCGTCCGGCGCCGCCCCGTCGGCCGTCCGGACCGGCGCCGCCGTCCGCGTCACGCGGTACAGCTTCGGCGCCGCGATCGCCACGATCACCGCCAGGCTGGAGATCTCCGCGACGCCCGCGCCCGTCAGCCCCATGCGCGGCAGCAGGATCAGCGTCAGACCGAGGACCAGGACGCAGAGCAGGCCCTGCAGCCAGGCGATCCCCGAGGTCTTGCTCTGGGCGCGCTGCACCGCGAAGTAGGTCTCCATGACGACCCGCAGCAGCGCCCCGACGGCGAACCAGCGCAGCAGCGGAGTGGCCGCGTCCGCGTACCCCTGCCCGAACAGGCGCAGGACGAACGGCGCGGCGACGAAGAGGATCCCGCACACCGGCAGCATGATCATCGCCATTCGGCGCAGCGCCGAGCGGGTGTTGGCGGCGAGCAGCGCCGGGTCGTGCGCCCCCTCGACGGTGAGCGAGGCCCCCATGTTGATGGCGAGGAGGTTGACCGTGCCGCCTATGGTCGTCGTGATGTAGAAGTACGCGTTGTCGACCGAGCTGACCTGCGAGGCGACGATCACCGGGACGAGATAGACCACGGCGAGCGAGAAGAGCGAGCCGGTGTAGTCGCCGGCCAGGAAGCGGCCGATCTCGCGCAGCGACGGCGGATGCGCCTTGCCGGCGGTGGCGCGCACATGGCGCGGCACGAGCCGCCGGAAGACCAGCCAGCCGAGCGGGATCACCGACACCGCGATCGAGGCGACCCAGGAGACGAAGACACCGGCGGTGGGGATCGCCGCGGCGATCGCGATGAGCAGCCCGAGCTTGGCCACCGAGAAGACGGTGTTGCCGACGGGCACCCACAGCGCGTTGCGCAGCCCGGTCAGGACGCCGTCCTGAAGGGTCAGCACCGACCAGGCGACGACGGCCAGGACGAAGCCGATGCCGTGCACGGGGCCGTGCAGGAAGCGGTACGAGGGTCCCCACAGGTCCAGGGTGAACAGGAAGACCAGCGCGGCGAGCGCCACGGCCACCGAACTTCCCGCGTACGTACGGAAGATGAGCTTGCCGGTGGCGCGCCCCGCGATCGGTATGAACCGCGCGAGGGCCCCCGTCAGCGTCACCGCGGTGAGCCCCGCGAGGAGTTTCATCGCCGCGATCGCCGCCGAGCCCTGGCCGACCGCCGACTCCGAGTAGTACCGGGCGGCGGCCAGCCAGAAGCCGACGCCGAGCACGCCGGAGATGCCCGTGTTGAGCATCAGGGCATAGGCGTTGCGGAACAGCGGGCTGCCGCCGTCGCCCCGGCCCGGCAGGCGCATTCTGCGGGGCCTGCCGGACTTGCCGGACGGCGGTGACTGTCCGGTGCTCGCGGACCCAGGGGCATCGTGCTGGGCCGTGGTCGTGTCAGACACGGGAACGAATGGCCTTCCGGCGGACCTGTCGGGCTCTGCGGACCATGGCGTACCCCTTGGTGAGGGCGCGGTCCCTGGCGAAGTTGCGGCCGATCGAACGGCCCGTCACGAGCCGCTCGAACTCCTCGGGCTCGGTGGCGCGGCGCACGGTGACCCGCCGCAGCGCGTACGGGCCCTGGGTGCGGCGCGCGAGGCCGTTGCCGACGGCGAGGGCCTGGGTGAAGCCCGTCTCGCGCACCCGCTCGCGCACCCGGCGGCTGGAGTAGCCGTACGGGTAGGCGAAGGAGACGGGCCGGGTGCCCAGCTCGTCGGCGACGATGTCGCGGCAGCGCCGCAGCTCGAACCGGAGCGCGTCGTCGGTGAGCTGGTCGAGCTGGGGGTGGGTGTGACTGTGCCCGCCGATCTCCATGCCCTCGGCGGCCAGTTCGCGCACCTGGTCCCAGTCGAGCATGCGGTCGAGGCCGGCCCCGGTGTCGTACTCCCCGCGCAGCCAGCCGGTGGAGACGAACAGGGTCGAGGCGAAGCCGTGCTTGGCGAGGACGGGCAGGGCGTATCGGTGCACGCCCTCGTAACCGTCGTCGAAGGTGATGAGTATCGGCCGTTCGGGCAGCGATTTCCCCGACTCGCGCCAGGCGTCCGCCAGTTGGGAGGTCGTGAGCGGGGTGAACCCCCGCTCGCCGAGCACCTCCATCTGCCGCGCGAAGGCCTCGGGCGACACCGAGAGCTCGTGTGTCGCCTCGTTCGGCACGTGCGCGACCGCGTGGTACATGAGTATGGGCACCGGGTCCTCACTCATGCGGCAGCCCCCTCGCCTCCCGTGCTCCGGCCGTCGTCGGCAGGGGTCACTCCGGCGATCTCCACGACGGAGAACGTGGCGCCTCCCCTGCGCGCACGGATGCTGCCGAGTACGTACCCCCCGGCCGCCGCGAACACTCCCGTCACGATGGCGCCCGCCCGGCCCGCGCCGCCGGGCCGCCCGAGCAGCGCGTCCCGCAGCCCGCGGGCGACCCCGGCGGGCAGTACGCGGGTGGTGTAGCGCCGCTCGGACTCGAGTCCCTTGTCGGCGCCGACACTTCGGGCCACCAGCGCCTTCGAGAGGCCTTCCGCGTACGTGCGCGTACGGAAGTAGGGGAAGCGCTCCCGCGCCGCGGGCACCCGGTGGTGGATCACCGAGCGGTCGTCGATGAGCAGGACCGCGTCGGGGCGCGCGCGGGTGAGCCGGATGCAGAACTCGGTCTCCTCGCAGCCCAGCGGGCGCTTGTCGCCGTCCCGTCCGATGCCCGTGGCGAAGCCGCCCGCCACGTCGAAGGCGGACCGCCGGAACGAGGCGTTGCCGCCGAGGACGTTGCGGACGCGGACCCGGCCCGCGGGCAGCCCCCGGTACGTACAGCCCACCACCCAGTCGAACTCCTCGGGGAACCAGGCGGGCCGGTGGCCCGACTCCCAGGCGGGCATGGTCCGGCCGCCGACGGCCAGGACCCGCGGGTCCTCGAACCCCTCGGCGAAGTGGCGCAGCCAGTCCCGCTCGGCGACGGCGTCGTCGTCGAGGAAGGCGATGATCTCCCCGCGGGACGCGGCGATGCCGGTGTTGCGGCCGGCCGACAGGCCGCGGGGGCCCGCGTTCGCGAGCACCCGCACCGCCTCGGTCTCCTTGTACTCCCTGGTCAGGCGGTCCAGGAGCGTGGCGTTGTGGTCCACCACGAGCAGGGTCTCTTCGGCCGCCAGCGACTGCGCCCGCACCGAGGAGACCGCCGCGAGGATGTCCTCCCAGCGGTCCTCGGTGTACACGCAGATGACGACGGATATCTCCGCGCTCAAGACACCTCTCCCTGGCCGGTGCGGAAGGGGAGGTCCCGCGCGCCCTTGCGCCGTGCGGCCCGCCTGACGCGGTTCGAGCGCTCGGTGAGGATCACCTTCAGTACGCGGATGCCGTCGCGGACGGCGCTGAGGTTGCTGGTGCCGTGGATCCGCAGGTACTCGTGGCTGGGGATCTCCTGCACCTTGAGCCCCGCCTTGACGACCCGGATGTTCATCAGGGTCTCGACCTCGAAGCCGGTGCAGTCGAGCTCGATCTTGTCCAGGCAGTGCCGCCAGAACGCGTTGTAGCCGTAGCACAGGTCGGTGTAGCGGGCGCCGAACTTGGCGTTGACCACGGAGCACAGGACGTGGTTGCCGAGCTTGCGGATCGGCGTCATGTCGTCCGTGCCGCCGCCGTTGGCGAAGCGGGAGCCCTTGGCGAAGTCGGCGCCCGAGACGAGGGCGGAGACGTAGGAGACGATCTCGCTGCCGTCGGCCGAGCCGTCCGCGTCGACCATCACGATGATGTCGCCGGTGCACGCGGCGAAGCCGGTGATCAGGGCGTCGCCCTTGCCCTTGCCGAGCTGGCGGACGACCTTGACGTCCGGCCACAGCTCGCGGGCGACGGCCACCGTGTCGTCGGTGGAGTTGCCGTCCACGAGGACGACCTCATGGATCCACTCGGGCAGTGTCTTGAAGACGTACGGAAGATTCTCCGCTTCGTTCATGGCCGGGATCACGACGCTCACGGGCGGAGTGATGGCCAAGTGCGTGGAGATCGGACGGTAGTTCCTGGAGATGTTGTCTAACGGGTCCTGTCCGGCATCTGCCGGGCGCACAAAAGAACTCATGAGTCCGGTGGTCCCTCTCGTCCGGTGGACCGCCCGCCCCCGGGCGGTCCGGTAATTGATCCGGTTCGAAAGGGGGGTTCTCACTTGCGCATGACGAAATAGATCTCCGTGCACGCCGAGTGAGCTGGCATTGCGCGGGACGTGACTCGGTCAATGAGCGATCGCCGAGCACGGCACCCCCCTACCGCGCCCCGTGACGGCACCGTCGCGATCTTGAGCCCTCCCCTTGATCGCATTGCGTGATGGGCCGTTGCGGGTGGATGTAAGACGGTATTGATGATTGAGACTGTATGGCAAGACCTGAAACATGGCCTCACGTTTTTCATGATTTGGGCAATCTATGCGGTCACATTCGGACTGCCCTATTCCCGGCTGCGTGATCGAAATTGGCCCATCCTTTTGAGCAGCCTGTCGGCCGGCTCGAAGAATTCCGGTCGTGACTGCACGGTGTTCCGCAACGCCCTGACCGGGGCACGGTGCGCTCGGTGTCCGAACGCGACCGGGTGGCGCAGCGCCACCCACCCCTCGGACACGGCCAGTTCGCGTGTCTTGAGGGAATCCTTGTACGCCTTCTGGCCCCGGCCGAGATCGAGATACGCGATCCCCTCGGCCGCGGCGGCCTCGGCCATGCGCAGATGCAGGACCAGGCCGGGCGAGTACTTCGAGAACGCCGGGTCGTACGCCGGGAACCAGCAGGCGAGGACCCGCTCGGAACGCAGTCCGAAGTGCGCGGCGATCGGCACGTCCGCGGCGTAGAGGACCGAGAGGATCCCGGCGAACGAGTCGGAGCGGGTGTGGAAGAGGCGGCGCACCAGCTGGGATATCCAGGGGTGCGCGAAGCGGTCGCTGCGTCCCGTCCTGCGGTACTGCGCGGACTTCCAGCCCATCAGCGTGGCCAGGACCTCGGGGTCGCGCTCGTCGTGGACGTAGCGCACCGCGCCGTGGTCGCGGGCCAGTCTGCGCTCCTTGGCGAGCGTCGTCCTGGTGAACTTCGGCGAGCGCTCGCGCAGTTGGCCGAGATAGGCGTCATATCCCTGGTCGATGTCCATCACGGGTGAAGGGAACGAGCCGGATGCGCCGGTCTCGAAAGGCCCTTGCCCGCCGACCAGATGATCGAATTCCCACACCACGAGCCCGCAGGCCCGCAGCAGCTGCCGGGCGTCCCACTCGAAACCGGGTCTGTGCACCAGACCCTGGCAGTCGGAGACGCCGAGGCCGACGGCCCGGCCGACGCCGGTGGCGGATCTCTGGAACGGGAAGAACGCGGCCGGCTCGCCGTCCTCGTGCGCGACGGCGATCCGCACCCCGCGCCGCCACTGCCCCGTCGCGAGCGTGAACTCCGGCGAGAGGAACGGGTTGGCGAGGTCGGGCGAACCGTCGAGGTGCGCCTTGGACTGGAGCGCGGTCCAGGCCGCCCGGTCGGCGGCGGTGAGCTCGCCGGGGCGGTGCACGGTGATGTTCACGTCAGGAAGTCCACCTTCTCGCCGTACGGCGACGCAGGCTCCGTACCACTGTCAGCAGGAGGAAGAGCGAGCTGAGCGCGGTGACGGCGACGACTCCGCCGCGTACCGACCACACGTGCAGGGCGAGCATGCCCTGGGCCACGAGGAGATTGACCGCGACGGCGCCGGAGACGGCGGCCACGGTCCGGCCCCATGGCTCAAGGGCCCGGAGCGCGGCGCCGATCGCCGCCGCGGGTGCGGCGAGAAGGAAGAAGAGGGTGAAGGGCCCGCGCAGCGGCGAGCTCAGATCGACGAGCGCGAGCACCGCGCCCACGCCGCCCACGGCGACGGCCACCCCGGCCAGCAGGGGCGACACGTCCCTGTCGCGGTGCTGTCCGGTCTGCTGCCCCGTGTCTGATGGCAGCGCCTTGCTCCTGATGGTCTGCATTGGCGACTTTGCCCCCCAGCGCGCCGGATGCCGGGCTTCAATGTCGCGCAGTCCCGGGCGGCGCGTCAAGATGCGCAGGAAGGGTGCAGATGTTCCCCGCACGCCCCCTTCGGGGTGAGTGAACTCCCCGTGCGGGCAAGGGAATTGTTGACGAATTCATTGACATGGACACTATCGGTGGCCAGTGGTGCGTGCTACCACAGTCGAGGCAGAAATCCTGCTAAGGGAGGTTGCATGAGATTGTCCCGAATCACGGCATACATGTTCTCGCTCCTGCTTGCCGTCGCCTTCGCCCTGACCGGGGCGGGAGTGGCGCAGGCCGACCAGTCGTCCGACCGACAGGCCGCCGCCACGGGCTATGTGGCCCTCGGCGACTCCTACTCGGCCGGCGTCGGCGCGGGCAACTACGACAGCGGCAGCGGGGACTGCAAGCGCAGCCCTCGCGCCTACCCGGCCCTGTGGGCAGCCGCCCACTCACCCTCAAGCTTCAATTTCGTGGCGTGCCTGGGTGCTCGTACGGGTGATGTTCTGTCGAAGCAGCTGGGCCCGCTCAACTCCGGCACCGGTCTCGTCTCCCTGTCCGTCGGAGGCAACGACGCCGGCTTCTCCGACGTCATGACGACCTGTGTCCTGGAGTCCGAGAGCAACTGCCTGGCGCGCATCGACGAAGCACGCAAGTACGTCGACTCGACGCTCCCCGGCAACCTCGACAAGGTGTACGACGCGATCCGCGCGAAGGCCCCCTCCGCCCGCGTCGTGGTGCTCGGCTACCCCCGCTTCTACAAGCTCAACGGCAGCTGCACGACCGGCCTGTCCGAGCGTGAGCGGTCCGCCATCAACTCGGCCGCCGACCACCTCAACTCCGCCACCGCCAAGCGCGCCGCCGACCACGGCTTCACGTTCGGCGACGTCACGGGCACCTTCACCGGGCACGAGATCTGCTCGGGCAGCGCCTGGCTGCACAGCGTGAACTGGCTGAACATCACCGAGTCCTACCACCCCACCGCCTCCGGACAGTCCGGCGGCTACCTCCCGGTGTTCACCTCGGCGGCCTGAGCCCGCCTATCCGTAGGGCGTGTAGGAGCCCCCGCTCGTCGGGGTCTCCTGCTCGCACGTCACCGAGTACGCCACCGCGTTCGAGGTCGCGGCCACCGGCTTGCGCACCTCCACGCTGATCGCGTTCTCGTACGTCCCGCCGCCCTGGTCGTAGGCCGTCTCGACGTGGTTGACCTGCCGCGTCCTGCTCCCGCCCGACGGGAAGGACAGCGTCTTCCAGCCGGGCTCGCTCGGCTCGCCCGACGTCGTCACCCAGCGGTACTCGACGGTCGTGGGGACGCGTCCCACCGTGAACGTCGCGGTGAACGACGGCGCCTGACCGGCCGTCGGCGGACAGACTCCCGTGTACTGCGTATGCGCACCGGACACGTGCACCTTCACGGTCTGGGCGGCCGGAGTGGTCGTCCCGCCGTTCCCGCCGTTCCCACCACCGCCCCCGCTGCCGCTGCCGCCGCCCGTGGAGCCCCCGCCGTCGCTGCCCCCGTTCGACGAGCCGCCGCCGGTGGACCCGCCCGTGCCGCTCCCGCCGTCGGAGCCGCCGTCCGAACCGCTGCTCCCGCCCTTGCCGCCGCCCGTGGACCCGCCGCCGCTGTCGCCGGAGCCGCCGGTGCCGCCCCCGCCCCCGCCGTTGTCGCGGTTGACCAGGGCGTACGTGACACCGCCGATGGCGAGCGCCAGGGCGACGAGCCCCGCCACCAGGACGGCCACCGCGCGGCGCGGCCGGTCGGTGCGGTCGGGCCGGGTGACGGCCGTGCCCGCGGGGCCCGCCGGGGAGCCCGCGGCGGGACCCTGCGGCGTGACGGGCAGCGGCGCGGGCGGCGTCGCCCGCTCGGCGGTGACCGTCGGTGTGTAGGGCAGGGAGGTCTCCGTGCGCGGGGTGCCGCCCGAGGCCACCGTCCGCAGATCGCGCTCGGCGTCGGCGGCCGACATCCGAACGTCGGGGTCCTTGCGCAGCAGCCCCTCGATGACGGAGGTCAGCGGTCCGGCGTTGCGCGCGGGCGGCAACTCCTCGTCCACGATCGCGCGCAGCGTGCTCAGCGGGGTGTCCTGGCGGAACGGCGAGCTGCCCTCCACCGCCGCGTACAGCAGCACGCCGAGGGACCACAGGTCGGAGGCGGGGCCGGGCCGCTGCCCCAACGCCCGCTCCGGCGCGAGGAATTCGGGCGATCCGACGACCTCGCCGGTCATCGTCAGCGCCGAACTGCCCTCGACCATGGCGATGCCGAAGTCCGTCAGGACGACCCGGCCGTCGTTGGCGATGAGGACGTTGCCCGGCTTGACGTCGCGGTGCAGGACGCCGGCGTCGTGGGCGGCGCGCAGGGCGGCCAGCACCTCGGCGCCGATGTGCGCGGCGCGCTGCGGCGGCATCGGGCCCTCGCCCTCCAGCACGTCGGAGAGGGACAGGCCGCGCACGATCTCCATCACGATCCACGGCCGCCCGCCCTCGTTCGCCACGTCGTAGACCGTGACCACGTTCCGGTGGGGGATGCGGGCGGCGGCCCAGGCCTCGCGCTCCAGGCGGGCGTAGAGCCGGTCGACCTCGACCGCGGGGAGCCCGGCGGGCGCGCGCACCTCCTTGACGGCCACCTCGCGCCCGAGCACGTCGTCACGGGCCCGCCACACGGTCCCCATGCCGCCCTCGCCCAAGGGGTCGAGGAGGCGGTACCGCCCGGCGATCACGCGCTCTGGCTGGCTCACGGGCGCCCCCATCCGCAGCGGTGCGATTCTCCACAAAACTAGCTCAACCGAGTGCTGTTGCGGCCCCCTTGAGCACCAATCCACACCCAAGGGCGAGCACGACGCAGGCCGATCCGAGCGGCAGGAACCGTCCCGTGCCGCGCCGCAGCCACCGCGGCCCGAGCCTGCGCCCCGCGAAGTCGCCCATGCGGACGACGAGGAATCCGGCCGCCGTCAGCGTCAGGGCGAGCCCCGCGCCGTATGCCACCACGAGGAGCAGTCCGAACCAGGCCTCGCCGAGGGCGGCGGCGCCGACCAGGACGACGACGGCCGAGGGACTGGGCACGAGGCCGCCGGCGAAACCGAGGAACAAGGTGCCGCGCAGGCTCGTCGGTTGATGGTGATGGTGATGGTGGTGACCGTCACCGTGATGGTGACGGTGCTGCCGCCGTCGCAGCCAGGCCCTGCGTACGAGGAGGAGGCCCGCGCCCGTGACGAGCAGCCCGCTCACCACGCCCAGCCAGGCGACCACCGACGGGCCCGCGGCGGAACCCCCGCTGACGAGCAGCCCGAGGGCGAGCACGCCCAGGGTGTGGGTGACCGTCACCGACGCCGCGAGCGGCAGCACGTCACGCGCGGTGGCCCGGCCTCGGGCGGCCGCGGTGGCGGCCATCAGCGTCTTGCCGTGACCCGGGGCGAGGGCGTGCAGGGCGCCCAGCAGCAGGGCGGTGCCGAGGGCGAGGGCGGCGAAGGCGGGGGTCAGCGGGTGCCGGCCGACGAGCCCCGTCAGGGCCTCGGCCCAGCGGTCGGCGCCGCGCGGCAGCACCGAGGCGGGGCCTTCGGGGCGGCCGTCCTCGGTGAGGGCGGGGCCGCCGGGCCTGATCCGCAGGGTGGCGGACGTGGTGTCCGGTGACTGCGTCCCCTTGGGGTAGCGCGTGAGACGCGCCGACGCGGAGGTCTCCGGTACGTCGGAGCGGGTGAGGGTCATGCGGTCGCCGCGGGCGGTGATCTCGCGCCAGCCGGGGCGGTCGGGGGCGGGGGAGTCGACGCGGACGGAGGCGGTGTCGCCGCGGGGCAGGGGAGCGGTGAGCGTGCACTCCACGCGGAGCGTGTCGAGTCCCGCCTGCCCTGGCCTCCGTGCGGCCCGCGTGGTGCTCGCGGTGAGCTGCGCGGGGCGGCCGTCCACGGTGACGCGGGTGTCCTCTGCGGCGGTACGGCAGCGTTGCCCGGCCCAGGCGGTGAGTCCCGCCTCGCGGATGCGGGGGGTGGCCTGGGCGGCGGGGATCTCGGCGAGGTCCTCGACGTGGTCGATCCGCAGGCGGCCCGGGGCGGCGACGAGTCCGTCGTACTGGTTGACGGTGAAGTTGCCGAGGGGGTGGGCGGAGGCGGGGGCGGCGGGGCCGCCGAGGGCGAGGGCGACGCCGAGTCCGAGGGCGCCGAGGCCGACCCTCAGTAACCTCCGCCCAGTCGGCCGCCCGCCTGCGCCGGGGCGGATGCCACCTTTACCGCTGCCCGGCACCGTGGGCTGCCCCGCCTGCGCCGGGGCTGGAGCCACACTTACCGCTGCCCGGCACCGGGGGCTGTGCCCACCCGTTCCGCCTTGCGGAACGCCTGCCCACAGCGGGAGCGGACACCGGTCCGCAGGCGCCCCACGGCCCGAGGGGACGTGGGGGTATGTGCGAACGGAGCACTGAGCCGGCGATGGCGTCTTTGTTCGTTGGGCGGGGCGCAGGGATGGCGAGTACGCACATACCCCCGCGGCCCCGCCCCATGGACGGACAAGAGGCGCAGACGCCAGCGCAAGGCGGCGCCACAGGGCGGACCAGCGGCTCACGGCGTCCCACCGTCCAGGCGTCGCAGCGTGGTCCGGGCCTCGTGGGCGCCCACCGGGGAGAACGCCCGGTTCAGTTGGAGGGCCGCGCGCAGGGAACGGCGGGCCGAACCCGTGTGGCCCGCGGCCTGTTCGATCATGCCCCGGTGGTAGAGGAACACCGCCTCGCGGAACCCCGTCCCCGTCGCCCGCCGCGCGTACCGCAGGGCCTCCGCGTCCCGCCCGTTCACGTGCAGCGCCCACGCCAGCGCGTCAGCGGTGTGCACCGTCTCCCGTCGGCCCCACTCCGCCCGCGCCGCCCGCAGCGCGGTCACCGCGTCGCCGTGGTCGGCCGCGGCGAGGGCCACGTCCAGGTCCGGCCGGACGCCGTTCGCGCGGGCCAGGGAGACCCACGCGTCCACGAGGCGGTACTGCTCACGGGCCCGCTTCAGGTCGCCCCGCGCCTCGTACAGCTCGCCGAGCGCGACCAGCGGCCCCGGCAGCGGCTGCCGGTCCACGACCTCGCGCAGCCCGGCGATCGCCGCACCCGTGTCGCCGCGGGCCGCCCGCGTGCGGGCGCGGCACTCCAGCGCGGGCAGATAGGTGCGGTCCGCGCGGAGGGCGGCCTCGCAGTGCCGCAGGGCGTCCGCGTACCGGCCCTGGCGCCAGGCGAGCTGGCCGAGCGCCGTGGCGACGTAGGCCACGTCACCGGGCGCGGTGGCCCCGCCGAGGGCCTGCTCCAGGACGCGCCGCGCCGTGGTGACGTCGCCGCGCAGCTCCCGTACGTACGCGTACCGCGTGAAGACCGGAATGCCCGGCCGGCGGGCGTCCGCCTCGTCGGCGGCGCGGGACGCGGCGTCGTAGCGCCCGAGTTCGACGAGGGCGTCGATGCGGGAGGCCAGGGCCCGCTCGTCGTAGGGATTCTCGGCGAGCGCTTCGGTGGCGTACCGCAGGGCGCCGTGGAAGTCGTGCCGGGCGGCGGCGACGGCGGCGCGCCCCGCGAGCGCCGCGTCGTTGCCGGGACGCAGCTCCAGGGAGCGGTCCAGGGCGCGGTCGGCGGCGGTGTAGAGGGCGGGATCGCCGCGGGTGCGGGCCTGTTCGACGTAGGCCGTGCCGAGGACGGCCCAGGACGTGAAGTCCTCGGGTCGCTCGCGCAGCCGGGCCCGGAGCGCCTCGACGCCCCGGTCGAGATCCCCGCCGCGCAGTCCGTCGAACGGAGCCGCGGCGGAGACGGACCCCGGCCGGCTCCCGCCCCCGCCGCCCCCGTCGTCACCGAGGACGACGGCACCTCCGGTGAGGGCGAGCGCGAGCACGACGACGGCGATGGAGGTCCGCAAGGAATGGCGAGCCATGAGAGAGAAGCCCTTCAAGAAGAGTCCTGAGCCGAGCAGAGTGCCGAGCCGAACGGAGGAGGCGCGGCCCGCAGGGGGATGGCATGCGGGCCGCGCCGCTCACAGCGCGGGCCGTGCCCGCGGACGGGCCGGACCCGGAGAGGTCCGGCCCCGGGCCGGAGACGGCCCTCAGGAGCCGCCCGCGGCCCCCCGCCTCCGTGCCCGCCACCACGTGAGGGCCAGGGTCACCAGCAGGACGCCCGCCGCGCCCGCCGCGGCCGAGGCCAGGAGGAGCGTGTCGTCCGAGCCGCCGGACGACGAGGACGTCGGGCTCATCGCCGCGCCGTTCAGCGCGTCGCGCGTCCCGTTCGCCTTGTCGCCGTTGCCGTCGCCGCCGCCCGCCTTGGCCAGCGGGCCGCGGGAGCCGGGCGTGGGCAGGGCCACGTACGGGAAGGTCCCGCCGAACGCCTGGTCGTTGGCGTTCACCGCGTCGCCCAGGTCGTTCTTGTTGCCGACGAGTTCACCCGCCACGGCCTGGAGCTCGATGTCGACGACGTCGTCGGCGAGCCGGCGCCCGTTCGGGAAGCCCGCGTTGTCCCCGTCCAGCACACCGAGCCGCTTCGGATCGGCGGCCGGCTTGATGGAGGTGTTGAGGCGCAGCGCCTCCGCGGGCCGTACGTTCGGGGGCTGGTTGAGGCCCTTGACGCCCGTCAGGAACACGGACACCAGGTCCTTCCTGGGCTCGTCCGCCGCCTTGATGCCGTAGAACTTCTCCAGGAGCCGTGCCAGTTCCGGCTTCTGCACGTACGACAGGAAGTCCGCGTCGTTCCACGGCGAGGACGCGTTGAACTTGTCCTTGTCGCGCTGCGGCACGACGACCTCGTTCACCAGCGGGTTGCCGAGCCGCGACACCTGCGTCCAGTCGCCCTTGGCGTTCTTGCGCTGGGTCGTGGACCAGATGCCCACCGTCGGCTGCTTCTCCGACTGGCGGATGTCGGCGTTCGGCACCTGCAGGGCGACCGTGTTCACGTTGTAGCCCTTGAGGGTGTCCCGGCCGACCTCCGACAGGTCACCGCCGTACAGCAGGTCGAAGACGCGCAGGTCCAGGAAGAAGGGGTCGTCGGCCTGCCCGACGTACGACGTGCCGCCGCCCGGGACCTTCCGCACGGCCTGGTCGCGCAGCTTCTTGTAGTCCGGCATGGAGGCCTTGCCGACGTGCGAGGGCGCGACCGGCAGATTGTCGGCGATCTTCTTCGTGGAGACGACCTTCTGGTCCTTCAGCTTCAGCAGGTCGATGTCGTACGTCTGCGTGACGTTGAGGTCGGGGTCGTCGAGGCTGGTCACCGCGCCGGTGTTGTAGAGGAACGTATTGCCGTTCTTGACCTTGGTGTCGAAGGTCCAGCGGTAGAGCAGATCCCCCTGCGCGTCGCCGTCGCTGTCGATGTGGACGTCGTACTGCGCGTCCTCGGGGAACGGATAGAAGTTGGGGCCGCCCGCGGGCTCCTCGAAGGGCGTCCAGTTCGCCACGATCGTCGTGGTGTCCGGCTTGTCGGGGCTCACGAACGCGTACACGTCCGTGTTGTCGTACTGCGGCTGCCCCGAGATCAGCGGAGCCTCGCGGTGGCTGGAGGCCCGCGCGGCCCCCGGGTCCAGCGCGCTCACCCCGGCGGCTGCGAGCCCCCCGGCGGCGAGCGCGCCGCAGACCAGCGTGGCGAGGCCGCGACGGCCCCGCCTCCTCCTGGCTATTGCTGTCATCGCGTCCGTCCTTACGCACCTGCTGCGCCCGGCCGTGTGCCTGGCTTGATACAGGCCATTCGGGGCCGCGGCGCGGACGGATTGCCCGAATTTTCCGGCGGTGGGTGCTCCGTTTCTCGCGGGGGGCGGTGCCGACGCCGCGCGCCTGGCGCGTGCGACCTCCGCCCCGGCTCCGGCGCTTCCGCCCGCCCGGACCGGGGCGACAGTGCGCCGAGCCTTGTGGGGGCCGCCTAGGTCCTGTAGGAGAGGGCGGCCGTCCGGCGGAGGCCCGGGCGGCTCGGTGGCGACTGTGCGTGAGATAGCCCACGTCATGGCGCCCCCGGTCCCGGCGTCGGGGCCCGCCCCGCTCCGTCCCCGCCGACGGCTTCGTCCCGATCCACCGTCAGGCCGTATGTCCAACTCGCCCTGGAATCAGTCGTATTCGGAGTGCCATCGTCAACCTCCTTGACCGGGAGGTGAATCCTGCGACCGGGATACACGCGTGTCCCGATGGGGCGATAGGGTTAACCTGCCCTGGGCCGGGTGCCCTCGTACGGGTGGGGAGTGACATGGAACAGATAACGGTGCGCAGCAGGGCGCGTGTCCCTGCGATCACCTGTGGCAGCAGCGCGACCAGCTCGCGTCTCGACCGGCATCTCTCGGTGCTGGGCGGCCCCGCCGTCCCGCAGCGCGAGTCGCACGAGGCGACGTTGCTGATGCGTGAGCTGACCTCGCGTGGACCCGCGCACGCCCGCAGCAGCAGGGGTGCCCGAGTGAGGCGTGTCTCGCTGTTCGCGCCGCTGCGCAGGTTGCGGCGGTCGCTTTTCGGGGGTCGCTGACCACGGGTGGCCTGGGGGTGTCGAACCGCCGTTCCGCGGCGGGTCTCGCCCCACCACCCACCCGATTCACCCCGTCATCGATCCCCGGCCCTTCCCCAGGCCGGGTGCTCGTGTGACTGGTGTGACCCCAGTTACTCCTGTGAACACCCCGGCCGTTCCACAGGATCCGTCAGAGCAGGGCGAACTGCCCGTCAGGCCCCTCTTCGTGGTGGTCGAGCACCGACGCCGGCCGCCGCGCCCCCTCCGCCACCGGCAGCACCCCCGCCCGGCGCAGCTCCACCTCGGTGATCCCGGAGTCGATCGCCTCCGTCAACTCCCTCTGCCGAGGCGCGAGTTCCGCGAGCAGCGCGAGCACGGTGATCAGTTCGAGGAGTTCGGACGTCCACGTCTGCGGCCACGCCGTCGGACGGATCGCCTCCAGCGTGCCCGCCTCCGCCTCGCCCGTGCGCAGCGCGAACCACCGCTCGACGATCCGCACGCCGCTCACCTCGTACTCCCAGGCCTCCTTCGGCACCGGCGAGATGACGCCCTCCTCGCCGACCCACAGGACCTCTTCCCCGGCGTCGTACGACAGGGTGGCGGGCCGTGCGGGCAGCGGGGCCCGGACGTAGGGCCTGCGGCCGCCGGGCAGCTTCGGGCGCTCGCCGTCGCCGCGCAGCTGGAGCCAGAGGAGGCGCTCCCCGAGCTCCACGCCCCGCCTCCAGAGCCCGGCGTCCGGTGTGAGCGGCACCCGGCAGCCCGCCGGTGAACCGGTGCCGGCCGCGAGCACCCACGCGAGCAGGGCGCGGGCCGTGACCTCCTGCCCGAGCGCCGCCGAGAGGTGTGCGAGCAGCCCCGGCGCCACATTGGCCTCCAGGCCCCCGGGACGGCGGAACAGCGGCCGGACGCGTCCGGGGCGCCCGGCCGGCGAGCGGCCGTCGGGCAGCACGGCCGACGCGAGCACGGCGGGGCCGCCGGCCCCGGGAACGTAACCCTGTTCGACGGCGTAGAGCTGGCCCTCGCCCGCCACCCGCCACAGCTCGGGGCGGGCGACGTCGATGAGGCGGTGGTCGGGGATCAGCCACTGCTCGTCGAAGGGGCCGTGCAGGACGCGCACGGGCTCCGGGCAGGGGCCGCTCTCCTTGGCCAGCCGGCCCGTTCCGCCGTGGTGGCCCGGGAGCTGGGCCACCGTCGTGTGCGGCGTGCGCGAGCGCGTGGGGCGGAACAGGGCCTCGCGCTCCGGGCCCGACGCGCGGACGAGGGCGGCCCAACGGGCCTTCAGGGATGCGGGATCCGGGCCCATCGGCCACCCGCGGCCCGGCCGGAGCGGTGCGACGGACCACGGCATGAGGTCCGCGAGCAGCGGCGCTTCGTCGTGCGTCACGCCCGGCATCGTACGACGTACCCGCCGTCGGCCGTCACGTCGCGTCGAGCGTGACCGAGAAGGAGAAGCGGTCGCCGCGGTAGTGGATGCGGGCCACGTCCAGGGTGCGGCCGTGCTCGTCGTACGTGATGCCGGTGTAGTACAGGATCGGGCTGAGCAGCGGCACTTGGAGGAGGCGGGCGGTCTCCGGGTCCGCGAGGGTGGCCTCGACGGTGTCGGTGATCCGGCTGATGCGCACGCCCACCACGTCGCGCAGGACCTTGGTCATCGGCCAGCGCGCGAGGTCGTCCGGGTCGATGCGGGCAGCCAGCTCGGGACGGACGAAGTTGCGGGCGTGGTTGGTCGGTTCGCCCGTCTTCTCGTCGCTGCGCAGCCGGTGGTACGTCGCCACCCGGGCCGAGTCGGGGAAGTACGGGGCGAGTTCGGGCGGGGGCGCGCTCGTGCCGTGGTCGAGCAGCTCGGTGGTCATGCCCGACTGCTGGGCCACGATCGCGTCGACCGAGCCGAGCAGCCGGACGGGGGAGCCGCGCTGCGCGCTCGGCTCGATGAAGGTGCCGCGCCGCCGGTGGCGGGTGATGAGCCCCTCGTCCTCCAGCTCCTTGAGCGCCTGCCGCATGGTCAGCACGCTCACCCCGTAGTGCCCCGCCAGCTGCTCCTCGGTGGGCAGCCGGAGCGGGGCCTCAGGGGTGCGGCCGAGTATCGAGGCGCGCAGGGACTGCGAGACCTGGTACCAGAGCGGCAGTTTCCGATTCAGGACGATCGAGTCCGGGGCGAAAGCGGTCACGGTCTCTCCGAATCAGTCACGGCCTGCGCACGCTCGCACGCGCGTGGCACAGAATCAGTTACGGAAGTGGCGCTCCAGACCCTGCCACACGTCGTCGTAGCCGCGCTGCAGGTGGGACGCCCCTGCCGCCTGCTCCGTCGCGGTCACCGGCCAGCGGGTCTCGAACATGAAGGCAAGCCCGTCGTCGATCTTCTGCGGCTTCAGCTCGGCGGCCGAGGCCTTCTCGAAGGTCTCGCGGTCGGGGCCGTGCGCGGACATCATGTTGTGCAGCGAGCCGCCGCCCGGCACGAAGCCCTCCGCCTTGGCGTCGTACGCGCCCTCGATGAGGCCCATGTACTCGCTCATCACGTTCCGGTGGAAGTACGGCGGGCGGAAGGTGTCCTCGCCCACCAGCCAGCGCGGCGCGAACACCACGAAGTCGACGCCCGCGAGGCCCGGGGTGTCGGACGGCGAGGTGAGCACCGTGAAGATCGAGGGGTCCGGGTGGTCGTAGCTGATCGTGCCGATCACGTTGAAGCGGTGCAGGTCGTAGACGTACGGCACGTGGTTGCCGTGCCAGGCCACCACGTCGAGCGGCGAGTGGTCGTACGTCGCGTGCCAGAGGTTGCCGCAGAACTTGTTGACCACCTCCACCGGGCCCTCGACGTCCTCGTACGCGGCCACCGGGGCCCGGAAGTCCCGCGCGTTCGCCAGGCCGTTGGCGCCGATCGGGCCGAGGTCGGGGAGCTGGAAGGGCGCGCCGTAGTTCTCGCAGACGTACCCCCGCGCGCTGTCGTCGAGCAGCTCCACGCGGAAGCGGACGCCGCGCGGGATCAGCGCCACCTCGCCGGGCTCGGCGTGCAGCAGCCCCAACTCGGTGCGCAGCAGCAGTCCGCCGCGCTCGGGCACGATCAGCAGCTCGCCGTCCGCGTCGCTGAACACCCGGTCCGTCATGGAGGAGTTGGCGTGGTAGAGGTGAATGCCCATGCCGGTGCGCTGGGCCGCGTCGCCGTTGCCGCCGAGCGTCCACAGGCCCGCCAGGAAGTCCGTGCCGGGCGCGGGCTCCGGCAGCGGGTTCCAGCGCAGGCGGTTCGGGTCGGGCACCGACTCGGTGAACGGCGCCGTGCGGATCGCGCCGTTGTCGACGCGCGTGAAGCGCGGGTGCGCGGCCGAGGGGCGGATGCGGTACAGCCACGAGCGGCGGTTGTGCGCGCGGGGCTCGGTGAAGGCGGAGCCGCTCAGCTGCTCGGCGTAGAGCCCGAGGGGCGCGCGCTGCGGTGAATTGCGGCCGTGCGGCAGCGCGCCGGGCACCGCCTCGGAGCTGTGCTCGTTCCCGAAGCCGGAGAGATAGGACAGCCCCTCGGCGGTCTTGCGTGCGTCGCTCCCACCCGTACGGCCCGGGCTGCTTGCGTGGTCCCCGCTCATCACCGCTCCCTCGTCAATGATTCCTATGGGACACCGTAGGATTCGCGTTTTCCTTCCGCAAGGGGGAGCCAGGAATGTGAGCGGTGCTCTACTCTCCCGGGATGCCCCACCCGAACCCGCCCAGGGAACCGAACCCGCCCTCCTCCCTGCGCCGCGTCCCCGTACAGGAGCGCAGCGCGGAGCGGCTGACCCGGATCCTCGACGCCTGCGCCGCCGTCCTCGACGAGGTCGGCTACGAAGGCCTCACCACCCGCACCGTGGCCCAGCGCGCGGGCGTCCCCATCGGCTCGGTCTACCGCTTCTTCGGCAACAAGCGCGCCCTGGCCGACGCGCTGGCCCACCGCAACCTGGACGCGTACGCGGAGCGCGTGACCGCCCGCGTCGCCGGCGTCGAGCGCGGCGACTGGCGCGGCGCCGTCGACGCGGCCTTCGACGAGTACCTGGCGATGATGCGCACCGTCCCCGGCTTCGGCCTGGTCGACTTCGGCGTCCCCTCCGCGCCCGAGGCGATGCCCGACGCCAACCTCCAGGTCGCCGAGCGCGTGGCCACCCTGCTCTCGGGCCACCTCGACCGCCCCCTCGACGCCCGCCTGCGCCGCACGATGCTGGTCGGCGTCGAGGCGGTCGACGCGGTCCTCCAGCTCGCCTTCCGCGCGGACCCGGCAGGCGACCAGCCCCTCATCGACGAGGCCCGCGCCCTGCTGCACGCGTACTTCGCGCACGCGCTGGACTGAGGGCGACCCTCCTGGGCGTGCCCGCGCGGGGCGCGCCGTCCGCCGTCGCGCCGCCCACCGCACCCACGATCGACACACGCCCGTGACCAGGAGTTTTGCGCTTATTGCTCGCGCGTCAACATCTTGTTAACGCTGGATGGCGGGTCCTACGGTCAACCGGACCGCCAGAGCTGGCGGGAGTTCGAAGGTGAACGTGAGGTTGCCCCCATGCTGACCATCCTCGGATTCGTCATGATCGCCACCTTCCTGGTGCTGATCATGATGAAGAAGATGTCGCCGATCGCGGCACTCGTGCTGATCCCCGCGCTCTTCTGCGTGTTCGTCGGAAAGGGCGCCCATCTCGGGGACTACGTCCTCGAAGGCGTCGGCAATCTGGCGCCCACGGCGGCGATGCTCATGTTCGCCATCGTGTACTTCGGCGTCATGATCGACGTCGGCCTCTTCGACCCGATCGTCCGGGGCATCCTGCGCTTCTGCAAGGCGGACCCGCTGCGCATCGTGGTCGGCACCGCCGTGCTCGCCGCCATCGTCTCCCTCGACGGCGACGGCTCGACGACCTTCATGATCACGGTCTCGGCGATGTATCCGCTGTACAAGCGCCTCAAGATGAGCCTCGTCGTGATGACGGGTGTCGCCGCCACCGCCAACGGCGTCATGAACACGCTGCCCTGGGGCGGCCCCACGGCCCGCGCCGCCACCGCGCTGAAGGTCGATGCCGCCGACATCTTCGTCCCGATGATCCCGGCGCTCGCCATGGGTCTGGTCGCCGTCTTCCTCCTCTCGTACGCCCTGGGTCTGCGCGAGCGCAAGCGGCTCGGCGTCCTGTCCCTGGACGAGGTCCTGGAGCGGGAGCAGGAGACGGTCCTCGTGGGGGCCGGGGGCCAGGGGGGCAAGGGCGACGGGCGTACGTCGCTCACGAAGAAGGCCACCGGCGGAGCGGGTTCGGGCACGGACGCCGATGCCACCGCGGACGCCACCGAGGGCGAGAGCGACGACGACGGCTTCCAGGGGCTCGACCCCAACCGCCCGACGCTGCGCCCCAAGCTCTACTGGTTCAACGCCGGCCTCACCGTCCTGCTGCTCACCGCCATGATCATGGAGTGGCTGCCGATCCCGGTCCTCTTCCTGCTCGGCGCCGCGCTCGCGCTCACCGTCAACTTCCCGCACATGCCCGACCAGAAGGCCCGCATCGCCGCCCACGCGGAGAACGTCCTCAACGTCACCGGCATGGTCTTCGCCGCCGCCGTCTTCACCGGCGTCCTCACCGGCACCGGCATGGTCGACCACATGGCCGACTGGCTCGTCGACGCCATCCCCGACGGCATGGGCCCGCACATGGGCCTGGTGACCGGACTGCTCTCCATCCCGCTCACGTACTTCATGTCGAACGACGGCTTCTACTTCGGCGTCCTGCCGGTGCTCGCCGAGGCCGGCCAGGCGCACGGCGTCGGCACCCTGGAGATCGCCCGCGCCTCCATCGCCGGACAGGCGCTGCACATGTCGAGCCCGCTCGTGCCCGCCGTGTACGTCCTCGTCGGCATGGCCAAGGTCGAGTTCGGCGACCACACCCGGTTCACCGTCAAATGGGCCGTGCTCACCTCCCTGGTGGTGCTCGGCTCCGGCATCCTCTTCGGCATCATCTGATGCCACACGCGACACCCGGGCCCGGTGGGAGGGGCTGGCTGCTCCGTCTCGTCATCGCCTTCGCCTTCGCGCAGGGGGCGGTGTCGATGGCGCGGCCCGCCGTCTCCTACCGGGCCCTCGCGCTGGGCGCCGACGAGCGCGCCATCGGCGTCATCGCCGGTGTCTACGCCCTGCTCCCGCTCTTCGCCGCCGTACCGCTCGGCCGTCGGACCGACCACGGGCGGTGCGCGCCCCTGCTGCCGGTCGGCGTCGTCCTGATCGCGGGCGGCTGCGCGCTCAGCGGCACGGCGGACTCCCTCGCCGCGATGGCCGCGTGGAGCGGGGTGATGGGGCTCGGTCACCTCTGCTTCGTGATCGGCGCCCAGTCGATCGTCGCCCGGCAGTCCGCGCCCGCCGAACAGGACCGCAACTTCGGCCACTTCACCATCGGCGCCTCGCTCGGGCAGCTGGTCGGGCCGATCGCCGCGGGCGCCCTGATCGGCGCCGACATGGGCCGCACCAGCGCGCTCGCCCTGCTCGTGTCGGCGGGGGTGGCGGCGGTCTCGCTGACCTCGCTGTGGCGCATCGAGCACCGGGGCTCCGGGGCGCGTCCCGCCGAACGGGCCGCGAAGGTGCCGGTCCTGGGCATCCTGCGCACCCGTGGCGTGCCCGCGGGCATCTTCATCAGCCTCGCCGTGCTCTCCGCGACGGACATCCTCACGGCCTATCTGCCGGTGGTCGGCGAGCACCGGGGCATCGCGCCCGCCACGGTCGGGCTGCTGCTCTCGCTGCGGGCCGCGGCGACCATCGCCTGCCGGCTCGTGATGACACCGCTGATCGACCTGCTCGGCCGCGGGGTCCTGATCGTGGGCACCTGTGTGCTGGCCGCGCTGCTCTGCGCGGGGATCGCGCTGCCCGTCCCCGTGTGGGCACTCGGCGCGATGCTCGTCCTGCTCGGTTTCTGTCTGGGCGTCGGCCAGCCGCTGTCGATGACGACGGTGGTCCAGGCCGCGCCGCCCGCCGCGCGCTCGACGGCCCTCGCGCTGCGGCTGACCGGCAACCGCCTGGGGCAGGTCGCCGCGCCCGCGTCGGCGGGGCTGATCGCCGGGGTGGCGGGGGTGGCCGCGCCGTTCGTGATGCTGGGCGGGCTGCTGCTCGTGGCGGCCGGGCTCGGCGCGCGCACGTCCCCCGGGGGCGCCGGCAGCCCCCGGGGAACAGGCGGTTCGAGCGGCGGAACCCGCCGTCAGAACAGCGGAGTTACTGAACGATCTTGAGCAGCTTGTTCGGGGAACCCGAACCCGGGCTGGTCACGACGTTCGGGGTGGCGCCGTTCACCAGAGCCGAGGAGACCTGCGCCGGCGTGGCCGAGGTGTGGCCCGCCAGGTAGACCGCCGCGGCACCCGCGACGTGCGGGGTGGCCATCGACGTACCGGAGATGGTGTTGGTGGCCGTGTCGCCGGTGTTCCAGCCCGCCTTGATGTTCACGCCGGGCGCGAAGATGTCCAGGACCGAGCCGTAGTTGGAGAAGCTGGCCCGGGCATCGGTGTTGCTGGTCGCGCCGACCGTGATCGCCGCGGGGACGCGGGCGGGCGAGGTGTTGGCGGCGTTGGAGTTGTCGTTGCCCGCCGCGACCGCGTAGGTGACACCGTCGGCGATGGAGTTCTTCACCGCGTTGTCCAGCGTGGTGGAGGCGCCGCCGCCGAGCGACATGTTGGCCACGGCCGGGGCACCGGCGGCGTGGTTGCTCGTCACCCAGTCGATGCCCGCGATGACGCCGGCGGTGGTGCCGGAGCCGTTGTTGTCGAGCACGCGGACGGCCACGATCTTGGCCTTCTTGGCCACACCGTAGGTCTTGCCGGCGATGGTCGTGGCGACGTGCGTGCCGTGGCCGTTGCCGTCCTGGGCGGTGTTGTCGCCGTCGACCGCGTCATAGCCGTTGACCGCGCGCCCGCTGATCTCGGAGTGCGTGATCCGCACGCCGGTGTCGATCACGTACGCGGTGACGCCGGAGCCCGCGGTGTCCGGGTAGGTGTAGGTGCCGGACAGCGGCAGCTTCGCCTGGTCGATGCGGTCCAGGCCCCAGGGGGCGTTGGACTGCGTGGCGGTGGCCCGGAGTCTCTGGTTCTGCTCGACGGAGGCGACCGCGGGGTCGGCGGCGAGTCTGCGTGCCTCGGTCGCGCTCAGCTTCGCGGAGTAGCCGTTGAGCGCGGACTTGTAGGTCTTCTGCACCGAGCCGCCGTACTCGGATATCAGGTCCTTGCCCTGGGCCGTGGCGGCCTTGAGACCCGAGGTCTTCTTCAGCGTGACGATGTAGCTGCCCTGGATCGCGTCGGCGGAGTTCGCCGCGATGACCGTGCCCTCGGCGGGGGCGGCCTGGGCGGGCAGGGCGGTGACCGCACCGAGGACGGCGGCGGTGGCGGTCGAGATCGCCGCGGCGATCACAGTCTTCTTGCTGCGCAGCATTGCCATTACGAGGGAGTCCTCCTCATAGGCGGCGCGCCCGGGGTCGGGCAGCGCGACTGTGGGGGGTGTGCGCGGGATCGCACACACAGATGGGAGCGGTCAGTGCCGCTCCCGTCGCGTTCAGTAGCGTGGCCTCTCCACAGGTCTAGATCAAGGGAGTTGACGCCTTGTCATGCGTACGTCACGTATTTGAAATCGAATCCAAGGTGAATATGTGGAGTCTGTCCCGAAAACGGCTGGGGGTGGGGAGGGCTGAGGGGGGAGAGGGGGTGGGGAGGCGGTCGAGGCGTCGAGGGGCGGCATGCGGAGGCGTCCGGCGCCGGCCGACCGCTCCGTCGTTCCCGCGGTGGGCTCGGCCGGGCACTCCGTCGTTCCCGCGGTGGGCTCGGCCGGGCGCTCCGCCGTCCCCGTGGTGCGCCTGCCCTACCGCTCCGCCGTCCCCGCGCGCGGCCTGGCCTACCGTTTCCGTATGACGAGCGCGCCACGCCTGGAGAAGATCACCGCCGCCACCTTCGACGCCGCGATCGCGCTGAAGGTGCGCCCCGATCAGGAGCACCTGGTGGCCCCGGTCGTGAAGTCGCTCGCCGAGGCGTACGTGCACCCCGGCACGGCCTGGCCGCGGCTCATCCTGGACGGCGACCGGACCGTCGGCTTCCTGATGGCCTTCTTCGGCATCGACTTCGCCGGTGACGGCGTGGGGGCCGACGGGGGCGCCGATGTGCGCTCGGGGCTGTGGCGCCTGAACATCGCCGCCGCGGAACAGGGGCGCGGCTACGGCCGTTTCGCCGTCGGCGCCGTGGCCGAGGAGATCCGCCGACGCGGGGGCACGCGCATGACCGTCACCTGGCACCCCGGCGCGGACGGCCCGGAGGGCTTCTACCTGGGGCTCGGATTCAAGGCGACGGGGGAGATGTCCGGGGAGCAGCGCGTCGGCGAACTCGACCTCTCGTGAGCGGTGGGGCGCGGGCGGCGGTGCCCCTGGTGCTGCAAAACTATCAGCGCTAGTTTGTAGCGCGGACGACTACCTGGAGGAATGCGATGAAGGCCCACGACGGGATGTACATCGACGGTGCCTGGCGCCCGGCCGCGGGCACCGACACGATCACCGTGTTGAACCCGGCCGACGAGCAGCCCGTCGGACAGGTCCCGGCCGGCACCGCCGAGGACGTCGACGCCGCGGTCCGCGCCGCCCGTGCCGCGCTGCCCGGCTGGGCCGCCACCCCGCCCGCCGGGCGCGCCGCCCTGATCGGCGCCCTGCGCGACCGCCTCGTCGCCCGCAAGGACGAGATCGCCGAGACCGTGACCGCCGAACTCGGCGCCCCGCTCGCCTTCTCGGAGGCCGTGCACGCTGCGGTGCCGATCGTGGTCGCCGGTTCGTACGCCGAGCTCGCCGCGGCGCACTCCTTCGAGGAGACGGTCGGCAACTCCACCGTCTACCTGGAGCCGGTCGGCGTGGTCGGCGCGATCACGCCGTGGAACTACCCCCTCCACCAGATCGTCAACAAGGTGGCCCCCGCGCTCGCCGCGGGCTGCACGGTCGTGCTCAAGCCCGCCGAGGACACCCCGCTCACCGCGCAGCTCTTCGCCGAGGCGGTGCACGACGCGGGCGTACCGGCCGGCGTGTTCAACCTCGTCACCGGCCTCGGCCCGGTCGCGGGCCAGGCGCTCGCCGGGCACGAGGGCGTCGACCTCGTCTCGTTCACGGGCTCGACGGCGGTCGGCAAGCAGATCGGCGCCACGGCGGGCGCGGCCGTCAAGCGCGTCGCCCTGGAGCTCGGCGGCAAGTCCGCCAACGTCATCCTGCCGAGCGCCGACCTCGCCAAGGCCGTGAACGTCGGCGTCGCCAACGTCATGTCCAACTCCGGCCAGACGTGCAGCGCCTGGACCCGCATGCTGGTCCACGCCGACCAGTACGACGAGGCGGTGGAGCTGGCGGCCGCCGCCGCGGCCAAGTACGGCCCCCGCATCGGCCCCGTCGTCAACGCCAAGCAGCAGGCGCGCGTGCGCGGCTACATCGCCAAGGGCGTCGAGGAGGGCGCCCGGGTGGTGGCGGGCGGCCCCGAGGCGCCCACGGAGAAGGGCTACTTCGTCCAGCCGACCGTCTTCGCCGACGTCACCCCCGAGATGACGATCGCCCAGGAGGAGATCTTCGGACCGGTGGTCTCGATCATCCGGTACGAGGACGAGGACGACGCCCTGCGCATCGCCAACGGCACCGTGTACGGCCTGGCGGGCGCGGTGTGGGCGGCCGACGACGCCGAGGCGGTGGCCTTCGCCCGCCGGATGGACACCGGCCAGGTCGACATCAACGGCGGCAGCTTCAACCCGCTGGCGCCCTTCGGCGGTTACAAGCAGTCGGGCGTGGGGCGCGAGCTCGGCGCGCACGGCCTCTCCGAGTACCTCCAGACCAAGTCCCTTCAGTTCTAGGGCGGACACCGTCCGACCTGCGTCGGGGAGGCCGCGGTTCCCGGCCGAGGCCCCCCGTGATCAGGTCGGTCCACCGCCGTTCCCGACCGAGTCCAGCCAGTTCCGAGGGAGTCACCCCGCATCATGGTCCGCGCCGCTGTATTCCCCGCCGTCGGGGCGCCGATGGAGATCGCCGACATCGACCTGCCCGATCCGGGTCCCGGCCAGGTCCGGGTCCGGCTCGCCGCGGCCGGGGTCTGCCACTCCGACCTGTCCCTGACCAACGGCACCATGCGCGTGCCGGTGCCCGCCGTCCTCGGCCACGAGGGCGCGGGCACCATCGTCTCCGTCGGCGAGGGCGTCACGCACGTCGCGCCCGGTGACGGCGTCGTCCTCAACTGGGCGCCGTCCTGCGGCAGCTGCCACGCCTGCGCACTCGGCGAGGTGTGGCTGTGCGCGCACGCCCTGGCGGGCTCCGCGAACGTGTACGCCTGCCGGTCGTCCGACGGCAGCGACCTGCACCCCGGCCTGAACGTCGCCGCGTTCGCCGAGGAGACGGTCGTCGCCGGGAACTGCGTCCTGCCGGTGCCGGACGGCGTCCCGCTCACCGACGCCGCGCTGCTGGGCTGCGCCGTGCTGACCGGCTACGGCGCCGTGCACCACTCGGCCCGGGTCCGCGAGGGCGAGAGCGTCGCCGTGTACGGCGTCGGCGGCGTGGGCCTCGCCACGCTCCAGGCGGCCCGCATCGCGGGGGCCTCCCGGATCGTCGCGGTGGACGTCTCGCCGGAGAAGGAGGAACTCGCCCGCCGGGCCGGGGCGACGGACTACGTGGTCGCGTCGGAGACGACCGCCCGCGACATCCGCGCCCTCACCGGGAAGCAGGGCGTCGACGTGGCCGTGGAGTGCGTGGGCCGCGCGGCGACGATCCGCGCGGCCTGGGACTCGACCCGGCGCGGCGGGCGCACCACGGTGGTCGGCATCGGCGGCAAGGACCAGCAGGTCACGTTCAACGCGCTGGAGCTGTTCCACTGGGGCAGGACCCTGTCCGGGTGCGTCTACGGCAACTCCGACCCCGCGGTGGACCTGCCGGTCCTGGCGGACCACATCCGCGAGGGACGCCTGGACCTGAGCCTCCTGGTGACCGACCGGATCGGCCTCGACGGCATCCCGGCGGCCTTCGACAACATGATCGCGGGCAAGGGCGGCCGGGCGCTGGTCGTCTTCTGATCCGCCGGCCCGCGCGGGCGCGTCAGTCCCGCGCGGCCGGACCGGTCAGCCGCGGGAAGGACGCGGCCCCGGCCAGGAACACCAGCGTCGTCAGCACGAACGGCCAGGTGAAGGTGTGCCCGCCGGAGGGCGCGAAGAGCGCCGACATCGCCGAGCCGACCGCCGTCGCCGCGGCGGCCCCCACGAGCGCGTACGTGAGGGTCGCTGCCCGCGCGGGCAGGAAGACGCCGCACAGGGCGAGGGCGACGAGGACGGAGTTGTAGCTCATCGTGCCGTCGGTGATCTGCGCGGCCGGGGCGCCCAGTGCCCACGCGGTGGCGATCCCGACGGCGTTGCCGAGGCAGGCCACGGCCGCCGCGCGCCGGCTGCCGATCAGCAGGCCGACGAGCAGCACGAGCCCCACGTACCACTGCGGCATGAAGAAGATCTCGGCGAAGGCCGCGCAGAACGCCTTGGCCAGGTCGAGGGGTTCGAGGGCGGTGGGTCCCGACGCGGGGCTGGTGAGGGAGGCGAGGCCCGCGCCCTGGTGCCAGACCCGCTGGAAGCCGGGCGCGGCGATGGTCATCGTGGACGCGAGCAGGCAGTACGGCAGGGTCAGCGTGGGCAGCCCCCAGCCGCCCAGCACGTTCGCCACGGCCGCGGTCATGACCGTGACGACCACGCAGCCGCCGAGCGCGAGCAGCACCGTCGAGAGGTGCCCGGCGCCCAGGAAGACCGCGAAACAGAGCCCCGTCAGACAGCCGTTGAAGCCTTCGAGGCCGGTCGTGACGCGGGTGCGGTCCGCGCCGAGGAGCCGCGCGGTGGCGGTGCTCACGGCGGTGCCGAGCAGGCCGTAGAGCCCGTACTCCCAGCCCGCGGCGAAGAGCGCCACGCAGAAGAGGGCGCCCGTGGCGACGCTCGGCAGGAAGGTGACCTGGGCCTGTCCGCGCAGCACCTGCGCGGCGAAGACGGTGAGGACGCGGACGCGCGGCGGTCCGATCGCCCGCCCCGATCCCCCGGTCGAGCCCCCCGCGTCCAGTGCCTGTGTCGCGTGCCCCACGGCGCCCCTCCCGTGTTACGTCCCTGTTTCGTCCGACAGGACGGATGCAGATTACATCTACCTGGGCGGTGGCGGGGTCCCGCCCCGGAAATCGGGGCAGGGGAGGGTGTCGCGGTTCGTCAGCGGGCCGCCTCGAACCACGTCATCAGGACGTCATTGTCGAACGATTCGCGGGCCGTCACGCGAAAGCGCGTGGGGTCGAACTTCCCGCCGAAGACGGGGATTCCGCCGCCCGCGACCACGGGATAGCTCTTGACGACCAGTTCGTCCAGCTCCGGGAGCAGCGAGGCGGCGAGCCGCCCGCCGCCGCACAGCCAGATGTCCTGCCCCGGTCGCTTCTTGAGGTCGCGGACCAGGTCGAGCGGGTCGCCCGCGGTCACGGTCACGGCGGGGTCGGGCGAGGTGGTCAGCGCGTTCGAGACCACGTACTGGCGCAGATGCGCGTACGGACTCGTGATGCCGTGGTCCAGTACCTGGCGGTAGGTGCCGTGGCCCATCACCACCGTGTCGAAGCGCCGGTTGGGGGCGTCCGCGAGGCCGACGTGCGGACGCAGGGCGGTGGGGACGGTCTCGGGGTAGCGGGCGTTGACCCGGGCGGCGTAGGCGGTGGCCTGTTCCTCGTCGCCGACGGGGTAGAAGTCGACCTCGTCGGCGGGGCCCGCGATGTACCCGTCGATGGAGGTGCCGATGTAGTACACGAGCTTGCGCATCCGGTAACTCCCCCTGTAGTACTTCTGTTGTAGTGGTGGAAACGTAGTACTACATACGGAGTGGTGTCAATGGTGCGCAGGAATGACGGACGTCGGGCGGCCCTGGTCGACTCCGCCATCGAGGTCCTCGCCAGGGAGGGTGCCCGCGGGCTGACCTTCCGGGCGGTGGACGCCGAGGCCGGCGTGCCCACCGGCACGGCCTCCAACTACTTCGGCAACCGCGACGACCTGCTGACGCAGGCGGGCGCCCGGGTCTACGAACGGCTCACGCCCGACGCGGGGGAGGTCGAGCGCCAGCGCGCGGCCAAGCCCGACAAGGAGACCTATGCCGAGCTGATGCGCGAGGTCGTCGGCCGGGTCAGCGGCTTCCGCACGGGCTATCTCGCCCTGCTCGAACTGCGCCTGGAGGCGACCCGCCGCCCCGAGCTGCGCGCCGTCCTCACCGACCGCGTCCGCGCCGACCTCGACGCCAACCTCTCGTACCACGAGGCCTCCGGGCTGCCCGGCGACGCGATGGCGGTCAAGCTCCTGTACCTGGCCTTCAACTGGCTGATCGTCGAACAGCTGACGCTGCCGGACGTGCTCTCGGAGGCCGAACGCGACGCGATCGTGGCGGCGGCGGTGGAGCGCATCGTGGTGGAGTGAACCCTCAGACGCCCTCGACGCCGAGGTGCTCGGCCAGCGCTCGGCTTCCGGCCGGGGTGAGCCGTACCGCGCGCTCCGAGCCGATCCGTTCGCACCAGCCCGTCTCCAGGGCGTGGCGGCAGAGCGCGGCGCCCGCCGCCCCGGCCAGATGGGGTCTGCGCTCGGTCCAGTCCAGGCAGGCCCGCGCCAGGGGGCGTCGGCCGGTGTGCGCGAGCTCGATGCCCAACTCCCCGAACCACGCGATGCCTTGGTCGGTCAGGGCGAAGCCGGTGTCCTGGCGGAGCAGGCCTCGGGCCGTCATCGCCGCGGTGATGGTGATCCCGAGGCGGCCCGCCAAGTGGTCGTAGCAGGTGCGGCCCCGCGCCATCGCGGCGCCCGCGCCCGCCTCGCGCAGCGAGCGGGGCCTCGCGGGGGTCCCGGGCGTCACGTGCGCCGCGAGGTCCTCCACCAGCTGGGCCGCCCGCGCGTCGGTGAGCCGCACATAGCGGTGTCTGCCCTGCCGCTCCTCGGCGAGCAGGCCGCCCGCGACCAGCTTGCCCAGGTGCTCGCTCGCCGTCGACGCCGCGACGCCCGCGTGCCGGGCCAGCTCGCCGGCCGTCCAGGCCCGCCCGTCGAGCAGTGCGAGCAGACAGGCCGCCCGCGTCTCGTCCGCGACGAGCGAGGCGAAGGCGGCGAGGGCGGACGCGGCGGGGTTCTTCTCGGGGTCCTGCTTCATGCACCCAGGATGCGGCAGGAACACTTCGGCGCGGGCCGAAGCGTCACACGCCCGCCGCCGGCCGTCAGGCCCGCGCCGCCACCTGCACGTACTGGAGCGAGAGCCCGTCGAGCAGGGCCCGCAGGCCCGTCTCGAAGGCCCGTTCGTCGATGACCTGCTGGCGCTCGGCGAGCAGATGGGCCTGGCCCAGGTGCGGATAGTCGGCCGGGTCGTACGCGTCCTCGTCGTCCACGAAGCCCCCGGCGAACGAGCCGAGCGCGGAGCCCATGATGAAGTACCGCATCAGCGCGCCGATCGACGTGGCCTGCGCGGCGGGCCAGCCCGCGTCGACCATCGCCCCGAACACCGCGTCCGCGAGCCGCAGTCCGGCCGGGCGGCGGCCGGGGCCCTGCGCGAGCACCGGGACGATGTTCGGGTGCCGGGTGAGCGCCGCCCGGTAGGAGACGGCCCAGTCGTGCAGCGCCGTGCGCCAGTCGCGTCCGTCGGCCGCGTCGAACATCGACAGGTCGACCTGTGCGCTCACCGAGTCCGCGACCGCCTCCAGGATCTGGTCCTTGGTGCGGAAGTGGTTGTACAGGGACGGCCCGCTGACCCCGAGTTCGGCGGCGAGGCGGCGCGTGGAGAGCGCCGCGAGGCCCTCGGCGTCCACGAGGGCGCGCGCCGTGTCGACGATGCGATCTCTGCTGAGAAGGGGCTTGCGCGGTCGGGCCATGCGGCACATAGTAGGGCTGCCCCAGTAAACTAGCACTGCTAATTTAAATCTCGACGCGAAGAGGTGCCCGCGATGAACCTGGAGCTCAGCGAGGAGCAGACCGCCGTCCGGCAGCTGGCCGAGGACTTCGTCGCGCGCGAGATCACCCCGCACGTCGTCGAGTGGGACCGCGCCGAGAGCGTCGACCGGGGCATCGTGAAGAAGCTCGGCGAGGTCGGCTTCCTCGGCCTGACCATCGACGAGGAGTACGGCGGCTGCGGCGGCGACCACCTCGCGTACTGCCTGGTCACCGAGGAGCTGGGCCGCGGCGACTCCTCCGTGCGCGGCATCGTCTCGGTCTCCCTCGGCCTGGTCGCCAAGACCATCGCGCACTGGGGCGACGAGGAGCAGAAGCGGCGCTGGCTGCCGGGCCTGACCTCCGGCGCGTACGTCGGCTGCTTCGGGCTCACCGAGCCGGGCACCGGGTCCGACGCGGGCAGTCTCACCACCCGGGCCGTGCGCGACGGCGGCGACTACGTCATCAACGGCACCAAGATGTTCATCACGAACGGCACCTGGGCCGACGTCGTGCTCCTCTTCGCCCGCACCGGCGACACCCCCGGCCACAAAGGCGTCTCCGCCTTCCTGGTCCCCACCGACACCCCGGGCCTGAGCCGCCGCACGCTGCACGGCAAGCTCGGCCTGCGCGGCCAGGCCACCGCCGAGCTCGTCCTGGAGGACGTCCGGGTCCCCGCGAGCGCCATGATGGCCCCCGAGGGCAAGGGCTTCTCCGTCGCCATGTCCGCGCTCGCCAAGGGGCGCATGTCGGTGGCGGCGGGGTGCGTGGGCATCGCGCGCGCCGCCCTCGACGCGGCCGTGCGCTACGCCGGTGAACGCGAGCAGTTCGGCAGGACCATCGCCCATCACCAGCTGGTGCAGGAGCTGATCAGCGACATCGCGGTCGACGTGGACGCCGCGCGCCTGCTGACCTGGCGCGTCGCCGACCTCATCGACCGGGGGCAGCCGTTCGCCACGGAGTCCTCCAAGGCCAAGCTCTTCGCCTCCGAGGCCGCGGTGCGCGCCGCCAACAACGCCCTCCAGGTCTTCGGCGGCTACGGCTACATCGACGAGTATCCGGCGGGCAAACTGCTGCGCGACGCCCGCGTGATGACGCTGTACGAGGGCACCAGCCAGATCCAGAAGCTCGTCATCGGCCGTGCGCTGACGGGGGTTTCGGCGTTCTGAGCGGGCGGGTGGGCCGCCGCGCCGGGTGAGTACGCATCTGAGTACGCGAGCGGATACGGCACGGGCCGCGCGTCCCCGATGCTGCGTCCATGACCGAGCCATCCGTGAAGCAGCAGACCACGACCGCCTTTTACGGCCAGGCCGTCGCGTCCTTCTCCGTCGCCCTGGCCGCGGTGGCCGTCGGCATCGGCTACCTCGACGCCTCCGCCTGGGTGCGGGGGTTCCTCGCCATCTCGGTGCTCTACCTGACGACCTCCGCCTTCACCCTCGCCAAGGTGATCAGGGACCGGCAGGAGGCCGACCGGATCGTCAGCAGGGTCGACCAGGCCCGCGTCGACCGGCTGCTCGCCGAGCACGACCCCTTCGCGAAGTCCTGACCGGGTCCGGGGCGCCGGGTCCCGGCGCCCTAAGCGCTTGCTCACCGACAGGGGTATGGTGTCCCTCCCGACGGGGTGAAGGAGTGGGACATGGGATCGGCCGCGGAGACCGAGAGCGAGGAGCAGCCGTGGGGCGAGGTCAGCCCCGACGCCGCGAGGCGGCTGCTGATCGCCGCCGTCGAGGCCTTCGCCGAGCGCGGGTATCACGCCACGACCACGCGTGACATCGCGGGCCGCGCCGGCATGAGCCCCGCCGCGCTCTACATCCACTACAAGACGAAGGAAGAGCTGCTCCACCGCATCAGCAGGATCGGCCACGACAAGGCCCTGGACATCCTGCGGACCGCGGCGGACGGCGAGGGCGGTGCCGCCGAGCGCCTCGCGGCCGCCGTGCGCTCCTTCGTCCGCTGGCACGCCGCCCACCACACCACCGCGCGCGTCGTGCAGTACGAGCTGGACGCGCTCGGCGAGGAGCACCGCACGGAGATCGTCGCGCTGCGCCGCAAGTCGGACGCGGCGGTGCGGGACATCATCAACGACGGTGTGCGGACGGGGGAGTTCGACGTCCCCGACGTGCCGGGCACCACGCTCGCCGTGCTCTCGCTCTGCATCGACGTCGCCCGCTGGTTCAACACGGCGGGGCACCGCACGCCCGACGAGGTCGGCGCGCTCTACGCCGACCTCGTGCTGCGGATGGTGGGCGCTCAGAAGTAGTAGCGGGACACCGACTCCGCGACGCAGGCGGGCTTGTCGCCGCCCTCGCGCTCGACGGTCACCTTGGCCGTCACCTGCACCCCGCCGTCCTTCGTCGGCGTGACGTCGGTCAGCACGGCGGTCGCGCGCAGCCGCGAGCCGACCGGCACGGGGGAGGGGAAACGCACCTTGTCGGTGCCGTAGTTGATGCCCATCTTCATGCCCTCGACCCGCATGGTCTGCGGCACCAGGCTGGGCAGCAGCGACAGCGTCAGATAGCCGTGCGCGATCGTCGTCCCGAAGGGGCCCCGCGCCGCCTTCTCCGCGTCCACGTGGATCCACTGGTGGTCGCCGGTGGCATCGGCGAAGAGGTCGATCCGCTTCTGGTCGACCTCCAGCCAGTCGCTGTACCCGAGCTGCTCGCCGACTCCGGCGCGCAGCTCCTCGGCCGACGTGAAGATCCTCGGCTCCGCCATGACCCTGGCCTCCTAGACGTAAGCAGAAACGCACGCATGCACAGGCGCATGCCGACGCGTACGCGGACTAAGCGCTTGCTCAGCATGCGGGGTGCGCCGACGCGTGTCAACGGACCGGCGATTAGGCTTCGCGGGGTGCCCCAGATCCCAGAGAAGGTCCACGAACTCACGGTCGGCCAGCTGTCCGCGCGCAGCGGCGCCGCCGTCTCCGCCCTGCACTTCTACGAGTCCAAGGGCCTCATCTCCAGCCGCCGCACCTCGGGCAACCAGCGCCGCTACTGCCGCGACACGCTGCGCCGGGTCGCCTTCATCCGCGCCTCCCAGCGCGTCGGCATCCCGCTCGCCACGATCCGCGAGGCCCTCGACTCGCTCCCCGAGGAGCGCACGCCCAACCGCGAGGACTGGGCGCACCTCTCGGAGCACTGGCGCAGCGAACTGGACGCGCGCATCAAGCAGCTGAGCCGGCTGCGCGACCACCTCTCGGACTGCATCGGCTGCGGCTGTCTGTCCCTGGAGACCTGCGTGCTCTCCAACCCCGACGACGTCTTCGGCGAGCGGCTCACCGGCTCCCGGCTCCTCGGCGAGCGCCGGACGGCCGCGCCGGCGGAGTAAAGCGGGGGCGGCCCGCCGGTCACCGGGCCGGGCCTGTTCTCCGCCGGGGCTCCGGGCGTCCGGCATTGCGGGTCGCCCTCCCCGCCGCAAAATTGACGTGCCCACCGAAAATTCCCTGTGCCACGTCTGGCCGCAACCGCTTCCCTCGTATCAACGTGTCTTCTACGCAAGGTAGTTGTACGACGAGCAGTCGTACGCAGAAGAAGGCAGGCACGTCGACGCCGATACGGGGGAGGGGCGATGTCGGTCGCCATCTGTTCACTGCTGTGGGACGCCGCACGGCACGGGCCGCAGCGCGTCACGTACGACAGCGACGGGTACCACCTGGTGCGCTTTCCCTACGGAGCGGACCAGGAGTCCTACGATCCGTGGCACATGCACGACCCGGCGAAGGGCGGCACGAACCCCTCGGGCTTCCCGGACGCCCGCTCCGGGCTCATCTGGCCCAGCCACGAGGGCTGGGGCGTGCTCTCCGCGCTGGTCTTCTGGGACTCGGCCCCCAGGCCGACCGAGTACCGCGCGCGCTTCGTCCGCGACCCGCTGGGTCTTTCGACCGGGTACGACTCGACGGCCACGACCGACTCGGCGGCCACCAGGGGCGGGCAGTTCCGCTCGTACGTCTGGCAGATGTTCGTGCACCCGAGCACGCCGGTCGCGCTGAAGACAACGGCTCGCGGCGTGGGAGACGCGAGGCTCGCCACGCCGCTCACTCATGCCCAGTTCAAGCTCGCCGTTCACACGGACGTGGTCACGCCCTGACCGCACCGTTCCTCATGCCGAGACCAGGGGCCGCAGCCGCCGTGCCTGTGCCTGGGCCACCGCGTCCGTCGTGAGGACCGGGCCGGGTACGACGATGCCGCAGCCCGTGCAGACCGCCCCCGAGGACGGCTCGTGCGCCAGGCCGTGCCGCCAGACCAGGGTGGTGTCCGCACAGACGGGGCAGGCCGTGCCCGGCTCCCTCTCCAGCGCCGCGATCAGCCGGCGCAGGACTTCGGCGAGGGGCTCGTGCGGGTGGACGTCCGGGTCGTCGCACCAGGCGACGCCGCACCCGCCCCAGGTGCAGCGGTGCCAGTCGTCCTCGCTGCCGGGGCGCCTGAGCCCGTCGTGCTTCTCCTTGCGGCGGCGCTCCGCGAAGTCCGCCTCGTAGGCGAGCCACACGGCCCGCGCCGCCTCCAGTTCGTCGAGCGCGGACACCAGCCGCGCCGGGTCCGGCGACCGGTCCTCGGGCCCGAAGCCCGCCCGGGAGCTGAGATGGTCCCAGGTCGCCCGGTGGCCGTAGGGGGCGAACCTCTCCAGGCACTTGCGCAGCGAGTAGCGCCGCAGTGCCAGATCGCTCTGCGGATCACGCACCTGTCTCGCGAGACTCCGGAATCCGGCCATCGCCCTGCACCTCCGTCACACTTTCCCCGTACTGGTACCCCGTGTTCCTTCTCTGCCGGTGTCGAGGCCGAGCCGTGGTCGGGGCCGGCTTCGAAACGACGTCGCCGAGTAGACGTATCGACACGCGATTCGGCTCCCCTATCGGGCGACAGATTTTCGCTTGCCCGTTTGAACTGGGCTGACGCCTGCCGGAGGGGGGCGCGTTGTGGTGATTCGGAAAAGGCGACGCATGTTCATCTTTCGGCTGCGCCAACTCACCAGTAGCCTCCGCCGCATCGGTCTTCCCCAGGACCCGGAGGAGCACCCATGCGACGACGCATCGTCCGACTCAGAACCCTCACGGCGGGAGCGGCGCTCGCCCTCGGCGCCTCCCTTCTCGCCCCGCTCGGCGGGGCGTCGGCCGCCCCGCCGAAACCGGTCCCTAAAGCGGCCGCCGACTACTGCGAGGGCCAGTGCGCCGACGTCCTGCCGCCCGGCGCGAACGGCGGCGCGACGCTCGCCGAGATCCTCGCCCATCGGGTCTTCGGCACCCAACCGAAGCACGCCGACGACCAGTTGGGCCCCTACGACGCGCTCTCCTCCGGCTATCCCTCGCTCACCGACGACCGCCTCACCGAGTTCTTCAACGACTCCTCCTTCGGGGTGCGCGAGGACCAGGTGGACTCCGTCACCAAGCCGCGCGACGACGTGACGATCACCCGGGACAAGAAGTACGGGATCCCGCACGTCCAGGGCACCACGCGCTACGGCACCGAGTTCGGCGCGGGCTTCGCCGCGGGGCAGGACCGGCTCTGGCTCATCGACCTCTTCCGGCACATCGGACGCGGCCAGCTGACCTCGTTCGCCGGCGGCGCGCTCGCCAACCAGGGCCTGGAGCAGCAGTTCTGGCCGCAGGCCCCGTACACCGAGGCGGACCTCGAAAAGCAGGTCGAGTACATCAAGTCCAGCCAGGGCGAGCGCGGCAAGCAGGCGATGGAGGACGCGCAGGCCTACATCGACGGGCTCAACGCCTACCGGGTCAAGGCCAAGAACGGCCGGTACTTCCCCGGCGAGTACGTCCTCACCGGCAAGATCGACGCCATCACCAACGTCGGTGAGATAGAGCCCTTCAAGGTCACCGACATGATCGCCCTGGCCTCCGTGGTCGGCGGGCTCTTCGGCAACGGCGGCGGCGGAGAGGTCGAATCGGCCGTCTCCCTGCTCAAGTCCCAGGAGAAGTACGGCATCGAGAAGGGCACGAAGGTCTGGGAGTCCTTCCGCGCCCGCAACGACCCCGAGGCCGTCCAGACCATCCACGACGGCACGAGCTTCCCGTACGCGGGCAAGCCCGAGAAGGCACGCGGCACCGCGCTGCCCGACCCCGGCTCCGTCGAGCGCGAACAGCTCGTCTACGACCGCGAGGGCGGCGCGAAGAGCGGTGCCAAGGACCCGGTGAAGGCGCCCAAGAAGCTCAAGCCGCTCCAGGGCATGTACGACAAGGGCGTCCTGCCCTCGGACCTGTTCCGCGCGGACGGCCACAAGAAGGGCATGTCCAACGCCCTGCTGGTGTCCGGCAAGCACACCGCGAGCGGCAACCCCGTCGCCGTCTTCGGCCCGCAGACCGGCTACTTCGCGCCCCAGCTCCTGATGCAGCAGGAACTCCAGGGCCCCGGCATCAGCGCGCGCGGCGTCTCCTTCGCGGGCGTCGGCATGTACATCCAGCTGGGCCGCGGCCAGGACTACGCCTGGTCGGCCACCTCCGCCGGACAGGACATCACCGACACGTACGCCGTCGAACTGTGCGAGCCCGGCGGCGGCACGCCCACCAAGCAGTCCACCGGCTACCTCTACCGCGGCACCTGCACGCCCATGGAGAAGCTGGAGCGCAAGAACGCCTGGAAGCCGACCGTCGCCGACTCCACGGCCGCCGGCTCCTACCGCATGCAGGTCTTCCGCACGAAGTACGGCATCGTCAGCCACCGCGCGACCGTCGACGGCAAGCCCGTCGCGTACGTCTCGCTGCGCTCCACCTACCGCCACGAGGCCGACTCCATCATCGGCTTCCAGATGCTGAACGACCCGGACTACGTGAAGGACGCCGCGAGCTTCAAGAAGGCCGCCCAGAACATCAGTTACGCCTTCAATTGGTTCTACGCCGACTCGCGCGACGTCGCGTACTACAACAGCGGCGCCAACCCCGAGCGTGCCGAGGACGTCGACCCCGCCCTGCCCATCAAGGGTGAACAGGCCTACGAATGGCAGGACTTCGACCCCACGGACAACACCTCGGCGCAGACCCCGTCCGCCGAGCACCCGCAGTCCGTCAACCAGGACTACTACATCTCCTGGAACAACAAGCAGGCCAAGGACTTCAACACCGCGGGCTTCGGCGTCAGCGCCGTGCACCGCGGCGACCTGCTCGACGGCCGCGTCAAGAAGCTGACCGAGGAGGGCGGCGTCACCCGCGCCTCGCTCACCCAGGCCATGTCCGAGGCCGCCGTCACCGATCTGCGCGGGGAACAGGTGCTGCCCGAGCTGCTCAAGGTGCTCCGCAGCAAGCCGGTCACCGACCCGCAGCAGGCCAAGGCGGTCCAGCAGCTGGAGGCCTGGCGCAAGGCGGGCGCGCAGCGCAACCAGACGGCGGCGGGCTCCAAGGCGTACGCCCACCCCGACGCCGTGCGCATCATGGACGCCTGGTGGCCGCTCCTGATCGAGGCCGAGTTCAAGCCGGGCCTCGGCAAGGACCTCTACGACGCCCTCACGGCCCAGCTCGCCACCGACGAGGCCCCCTCGGCCGGCCACGGACCGACCGGGGCGCACGCCGGATCGGCCTTCCAGTACGGCTGGTGGGGCTACGCCGACAAGGACCTGCGCAAGGTGCTCGGACAGCCGGTGAAGGGCGAGCTGGGCGACACCTTCTGCGGTGACGGCAAGCTCGACGCCTGCCGGGACGCCCTGCTCACCACCCTCACGCAGGCCCTCGCCAAGCCGGCCACCGAGGTCTACCCCGGTGACGACTCCTGCAAGGCGGGCGACCAGTGGTGCGCCGACTCCGTCATCCACCGCGCCCTGGGCGGCATCACGCACAAGCCGGTCCAGTGGCAGAACCGTCCGACGTACCAGCAGGTCGTCGAGTTCCCGCGCCACCGTGAGTAGCACGGGAACCCGCTAGGCGAGCGCGATCCGCCCTGCGGCGAACACGACGCGTGCCAGTTCCTCGTGGCACACGTCGCTGTGCGCGCCGGAGGGCGGACCGCCCCGCCGCACCACCGACGCCGCGTCGACGCTCACGCACCCCTTCGCGGGCACCTTCTCGCCCAGCTTGATGCGCTTGCCGTCGTCCACCGCGCGGATGCCGTTGTAGCCGATCGCGCCCCAGCGCTCCCACAGGTTCAGGAAGCTCGTGGAGTCCCCGGCCAGCTTCGACGCCAGCGGATACAGCCGCCCGAGCGCGTCGTCGAAGTGGGAGTAGCAGGACACGAGCGGACCGTCGATGCGGTGCTGCATGCCCGCGAGCGCGCCGCCCCGTGTCCTGTCGTGCGGCAGCCGCTCGGCGAACGCGTAGTGCGAGAAGGCCCCTTCGAGCAGCGTCACCGACTTCACGGCCCGTACGTCCGCGGGCATGCCGCGCAGCGCGTACGAGACGAGCCGGCCGCCGAAGCTGTGCCCGATCAGATGCACCCGGATCGTGGGTACGTCGGCGGCGAGCAGGCCGATCGCGGGTCCGAGCCCCAACTGGCCCACCGCGCCCGACCGTCGCTTCATCGCGTAGTAGGTGCCCTGGCGAAGGAGTTCGTGCGCGCCGTTCCACAGCCGTTTGCGCAGCGAGCCGAAGAGCTCGGGCCGCTCGGGGTGCTCCGCGAGGGCGGCGGCGAACACCTCGCACACCTGCACCGCGTCGTCGGTGAGCATCGCGGGCTCGCCCGCGCCGGTGTCCTCGCCGAAGTGCCGGGCCGGGCTGGTCTCCCGCAGCGAGACCAGCTCGCGCACCAGCCGCCCGAACTCATAGATCCGGGTGGGCACTTCGGAGCGCTCGACGAGCAGTTCGGCGATCCGGTCGAGCGTCGCGCCGTGCTCGGGGAAGACCCGGTCGAGCGCCTGCCGGGTCGCCGCGTCGAGGACCGGGCCGCCCGGCGGCGCGGCGGCGGTCACGGTGGCCGAGGGGTCGTAGTTCGGGATGGGCTCGTCGGCGAAGCGGATGGCCGGCCAGAGCACCCCGACGTAGCCGAGGCGCACCTTTGACGCCGAAAGCCCCGGACAGGGGTCGAAGAAGCGACGGTACAGCTGCCGGGCGTCCCGCTTCTCGTTGTTCCAGCCGTGCGCGAAGACCAGCAGGTCGGTGACGCGTTCACGTTCCGCGCCCGACAGCAGCTGTGCGCGCTGCGCGGTGTCGACGTCGCCGTCGGCGTCGAAGGTCAATTCCCAGTAGGGCTCCACGCCGGTATGGTCCTGCGGCCCGGGACACCTGGCCAGATGTCGCGCGGCACACACCGGTGCCGGTATCCACCCCCGGAGGCACCGGTCCCGGTGTGTGCCGCGCGGTGCGGCACGGCGGCTAGGCGCCGGCCTTGTGCTGCCGCGCCCAGCGGTTCACGGGCGGCAGCCAGCACAGCACGATGGCCGCGAGGGCGGTGAGCAGCGAGACGAGGCTCAGCACGACGACGGAATCGGGTTCGTAGTCACCGAGCACGAGGAAATGCGGGAACAGCGCGACGACGGCGGAAACAGTGATCAGGACGCGTGACCAGACGGCGGCGCCGCGGCGCGCGACAAGGGCGAATATCAGCAGGCACACCGCGGTGAACACGGCGAATCCGGCGCGCGCGGCGAGCGTCCCGGCGCGGTCGCTCACCAGCTCGTCCCACATCGGCCCGGTGAGGGCCTTGAGGTCGGCCGCGGTCGTCCCCGACGGCAGGCCCACGACGTCCGGGTGCTCCGCGATGACGTCATTGATGTTCTCCTCGGCCATGTCCTCGCCGCCCGCGAAGACGAGGACGGCGCCGACGACGGCGGAGGCCGCGGAGACCACGGTGGTCCAGAACAGGGCGGCGAGGGTGCCGGGACGCCGGGCCGCGCGCCGCGTGGGGGGTGCGCCCGCACCCGGCGGTGCGGTGGGCGCGGGGGCGGCCTGGAAGTGACTCACGAGCGTGACTCTCCTTGCAGAGATGAATGATCGACCGGGATTGGCTCGACCATTCCACGGGTACCGGGAACGCATCCAGCATTTTCTGGAAGAAATCCCCAGATAATCTGTGCTGAACTCCGGATCAGTTTCCCGCTGTGGTTATGCTGCATGGCCGTAAAAGACGAGGGAGTCGGAGAGCGAGAACTCGCGCATGGCATTATCTGAGCCGCAGCAGGACCCCACATCCCAAACGCGGCAGTACCCCACGGATCTCCTTGACACCACGATGGACCAGTTGCGCACGCTGCTCGCGGTGCACGAGAGCGGCACCGCGCTGGCCGCCGCCCGCCGGCTCGGCCGCGAGCAGTCCAGCGTGCAGAAGCAACTGGACACGATGAACCGCACGTTCGGGGCGCTGTGCGGGGAGGCGCTCGTCCTCAAGCGCGGCCGCGGCAAGGACGTCCTGTTCACCCCCACCGGCGAGGCCCTGGTCGAACTCGCGCGCCGCACCCTCGACCAGTGGACCGAGGGCGTCCACGACGCCCGGCGCCGCCTCGGCAGGACCCTCTCCGTGGGCTCGACCCGCTACACGCTCGGGTTCCTCCTCGACGCCGTGGAGCGGGTCAGCGAGGCGTACGAACGGCGCGGTGTCGACCTGAAGGTGACCCATGTGCGCACCGGTGACCTCTTCGCCCGACTGCAGGCCAAGGAGCTGGACCTGGTCTGCGGCAGCATCGTCGTCACCGAGGGCCGGGAGACCGAGCTCGACCCGTACGAGATCATCGAGTGGCGCCGCAGCGGCCTCTCCCTGCTCACCAATCTGCCCGAGGAACGCCTGCCCGGCCCCTCCGTGACCGCGGGCCGGCTGACCACGCTGCCCCTGGTGGTCTCGGCAGGCGGCCTCATCGCCAGCTTCCTCACCTCCTGGTACGGCCCCGACTACCGCCAGCACCTCTCCGTGGCCGCCGAGATAGAGGCCGCGCACTACGGCTTCGAGCTGCTGCGCTCGGGCGTGGTCAGCGGGGCGATGCTGGTGACGCAGGGCATCGGGGAGGCCGCCGAGAGCGGCAGCCTCCCGGAGGCGGGGGGTCTGCGGCGCCTGGACATCATCGGGGACGTCGGGCCGCGGACCGAGGTGCTCGTCGGGGTGTTCACCCGGCGCGGCGACCGCGCCTCGTGCGGTCCAGGACATCCTCTGAATCTCTTGTGGGACGCGTTGTCCAAGGACAACGAACGCTGGTGGCTCAGCCGCTGAATTGCCCGCGAGAATTCAGCGGCAGTACACATGCGTGAGGCATTCGTGAATTCCCGCCCGAGGCGTCGCGGGTTCCCGTGCGGTTCACGCCAGTTCCCGGTCCCGCGTCTCCGGCAGGGCGAGGACGCACACCAGCGAGACGACCGCCATCGCGCTCACGTACCAGCCCACCGACGACGAGCCGAACGCCGACTGGAGCCGGGTCGCCACCAGCGGCGAGACCGCGCCGCCGAGCACACCGCCGAGGTTGTAGGCGAGGGAGGCGCCCGAGTAGCGCACGTTCGTGGAGAACAGCTCCGGCAGGTACGCGCCCATCGGGCCGTAGACCACGCCCATGCAGAACAGCGCGCCGCCGATCGCGAGGGCGACGAGCACCGGCTGCTCGGTGTCCAGGAGCGGGAAGAGCACAAGTCCCCACACCACCGCGAGGCCCGCGCCCACGAGGACCAGCCTGCGCCGCCCGGCGCCGTCGGAGCGCGTCGCGGCGAGCCAGGTGCCGGCCGCGAGGAAGAGGCAGGCCACCAGCGACAGACCCAGCATGGTGTTGCGGGAGATGTGCAGGGTGCCGGTGGCGTAGGAGAGGCAGTAGGTCGTGGCGGTGTAGAAGAGCCCGTACGCGACGACCATCCCGCCCGCGCCGAGCAGCAGTTCGCGCGGGTGGCGGCGCAGCACGTCGAGCGTGGGGACCTTGCTGGCCTCCTGCGCCGCCATGACCTTCGCGAACACCGGCGTCTCGCTGATCCGGAGCCGCACGAACAGGCCGACGCCGACCAGCAGGAACGAGAGCAGGAACGGCACGCGCCAGCCCCACGAGCGGAACGCGTCGTCGGAGAGCACGGACGAGAGCAGCCAGAAGACGCCGGTCGCCGCGAAGAAGCCCACGGACGGCCCGAGTTGGGGGAAGGCGGCGTACAGTCCGCGCTTCTTCCGCGGCGCGTGCTCCACCGCGAGCAGCGCCGCCCCGCCCCACTCGCCGCCGAGCCCGATGCCCTGGAGGAAGCGGAGCAGGATCAGCAGCAGCGGCGCCCAGATGCCCCACGTGCCGTAGCCGGGCAGCAGGCCGACGAGGGCGGTGGAGAGGCCCATCAGGAGCAGCGAGGCCACCAGGACCGACTTGCGCCCCACCCGGTCGCCGAAGTGGCCGAAGATCACCGAGCCGATGGGCCGTGCCGCGAACGCCACCGCGTAGGTGGAGAACGAGGCGAGCGTGGCGTTGACCGGGTCGAGCGTCGGGAAGAACGCCTCGTTCAGGACGAGGGCCGCCGCCGTGCCGTAGATGTAGAAGTCGTAGAACTCGATGGCCGTCCCGATGAAGGAGGCCACGGCCACCCGCCGCATGCTCTCCGGGCTCGTGTCCGACGGCTCGCTCTCGCCCCGGGCCTGCTGTTTCGCTGCTGCTGTCGCGTCGCTCTGCACGAGCGGCACTCTCGTGGTGGATGTAGGGGCCAGTCAATACTTGATACGGCCGGTCTCGGTCACTGAGACTGACGGCGCGCCGCGGTGACGTCGTGGAGATGGATGAGGACGTCGTGGGACGGCGCGAGACGGACCTTGTACGGGCCGTCGGGCCACCCCGAACCGATGGTGCGGGTCTCGCGCGCCCGGCCCAGCCACTTCCTGGTGTCGGCCGGCAGCTTGCGCAGGTCCACGTAGTAGTCGTCGAAGCGCACCTTGTCGAGCGTGTGCTCGTTCATGCCGCGCGTGGCCGCGCCCAGCGTGATCGGACTCCACTTCTCGTCGTCCCTGCCCTGCGCCATGAACGAGCCCTGGTTGAAGGTGAATCCGATGCTCGCGTACCGGGTGCCGAGCCGGTCGCGCAGGAAGGCGCCCTGCATCTTCGGGTAGCGAGGGTCGTAGGACTCGTACGCGACATGGGCGTTGTGGGCCGACAGGAGCACCTTGTCGCCGGTGTACCGCTGCCACCACGCGGTGTTCTCCGCCATGATGCGGTCGCGGTAGAGCATGGCGTCCTTCTGGCCCTCGGCCGTGTCGAGCGGGAAGGCGTACATGTCCCCGGTCTGCGCGACCGACAGGGCGTGGTGCAGGGCGAGTTCGAACGCCTTGTCCCGGCCCCCGGGACGGCGCTCCTCGAGCAGGTCGTACGCCGCCCACGCCTTCTTCGCCAGGGCCGTGCGCTCGGCGCGGGGCAGCCCCATGTACGTGTCGCCGTCCGTCACGCGCCGCAGCGGCGCGTAGAGACCGTCGATCCGCGCCAGCAGATCCGGCTCGTGGGCGCGCACGTACGTGCGCACCCCGTCGAACAACTCCACGCCCTGCTCGGGGTAGTTGAGGTCGTTGCCCATGAAGCGCAGCGGGCGCTCCGGGTTCCGGTCGTTGTACGCCCGCATCCAGCGCAGCAGATGGACGTACTCCTCGGTGTCCCACGGCGTCTTCGCCAGCTCGCGGTGGACCAGCTCGCGCGCGTCGCCCCGCCCGCCCCGCACATAGGCGTCGAAGCGCAGCCCGGTCGTCCAGCTCATCTCCTGCGCGAAGGTCGTGAACCCCTTCTTCTCCACGAGGTGCCGGAACACCCGCTCCTTCATCGTGAAGAACTCGTGCGAGCCGTGCGTCGCCTCGCCCAGGCCCACCACCGAGGCGTCGCCCACCATCCGGCCGAGCGGCCCGAGGTCCTTGGTGGCGGTGCCCGGGTCGGTGGAGCGCAGGGGGTGTGCCGCGCGCTCGATCGCCGCGACCGGATCGGCGGGGCGCGGCGCCGCCCGCGCGGCCTGGGGGGCCAGCAGCGCCCCCGCACCGGCCGCCGTGACCAGCAGCAGCGGAACCCCGCGGCGCGTCACCCGTGTCATGTCGGTCCTCCTTGGATCTCCGGCGTCGTCCTGAAGATCACGATCCCGTGCGGGGCGGGGCCCGCGCCATGGAGCAGGCACCCACCCGACGATGGAGCAGGCACCCTCATGGGCGGTGGGGTCTGCCCCACCGCGCCCTCGGCGTGTACGTTCTCCGCCATGGCGCAATTCGTACTGGTGGCAGGCGCGTGGCTGGGATCGTGGGCGTGGGAGGAGGTGGCGGGGGAGCTGCGGGCGGCCGGACACGGCGTGCACCCCCTGACCCTCTCCGGGCTCGCGGACAAGCAGGACGTGCCGGCCGGACCGCAGACACACGTGCGGGACGTCGTCGACGAGGTCGAGCGGCTCGACCTGCGTGACGTCGTCCTGGTCGGACACAGCTACGCGGGCATCCCCGTCGGCCAGGCCGCCGCGCGGATCGGCGACCGGCTCGCGCACCTGGTCCTCGTCGACGCCAGCGTCCCCGTCGAGGGCGAGTCGTTCGCGTCGATGTGGTGGCAGGGCGAGGAGGTCTTCGACGCCGCGCTCGCGGAGAACGACGGCGACTGGGCGCCCCTGGGCGCGGCCGACTTCGACGGGCAGGGCCTCGACAGCGAGCAGGTCGCGCGGTTCGCGAGCGGGGCGACGCCGCACCCCGGCGCCACCCTCACCGACCCCGCCGTCCTCGCGCGCCCGCTCGACGAGCTGCCGGCGACGTACATCAAGTGCCTGCTCGACGGGGACGAACCGATGGACGACGTCGCGGAGCTGCTCAAGAGCGAGCGCTGGCGGCTCGTGGAGATGGACACCGGCCACTGGCCGATGTTCTCCAGGCCGCGCGAGCTGGCCAGGATCCTGCACGGGAGCGTACGGGGCTGACCCCGGTCGCCCGCCCTCCCGGGCGGATCCCGCCGCTCAGGCGTAGCGCAGGTACCGGCGGCGCACCGCGCGGAAGCGCGCGAGCTCCTCGGTCCAGGCGCCCACCACCTCGTCGGTGCCGGCCCCCGCGTCGATCGCCGTCCGCACCCGCGCGGACCCGGTGAGCCTGTCGATCCAGTGGTCGGAGCGCCACGCGAACCCGCGCCAGGCCTTCTTGGCGGTGACCAGGAGCGCGATGCCGGTACGCACGGCGTCGTACGCCTCCCGGTCGTGCACGTGGAGCTGCACGCCCCCGATGGTCCTGCCCTGGAACTTGGAGAAGGTGGGGGCGAAGTACGCCTCCCTGAAGTGCACGCCCGGCAGGCCGAGTTCCGCGAGCGCCGCCGCCCAGCGCCGGTCGACGCCGTCCGCGCCGAGCAGTTCGAAGGGCCGGGTCGTGCCCCGCCCCTCCGAGAGGTTCGTGCCCTCGAACAGACAGGTGCCCGCGTAGACCAGGGCGGTGTCGGGCGTCGGCATGTTCGGGCTCGGCGGCACCCACGGCAGCCCCGACGCGTCGAAGAAGTCGGCGCGCCGCCACCCCGTCATCAGCACGGTCTCCAGCTCCACGGGCCGCTTCAGGAACTCCCCGTTGAACAGGAGCGCCAGCTCCGCGACCGTCATCCCGTGCGCCTGCGCGACCGGCTCGCGCCCCACGAAGCTCGCGAACTCCCGGTGCAGGACGGGGCCGTACGCGTCCCGTCCCGAGACCGGGTTCGGCCGGTCGAGGACCACCAGCCGCTTGCCCGCGAGCCGCGCGGCCACCATGCAGTCGTACAGCGTCCAGATGTACGTGTAGAAGCGGGCGCCCGCGTCCTGGATGTCGAACAGGAGCGTGTCCGCGCCGGACGCGGTGAAGACGTCCGCGAGCTCCTTGCCGCTCTTTTGGTACGTGTCGTACACGGGCAGCCCGGTCGCCGGATCGTCGTGGCGCCCCTCGGAGCCGCCCGCCTGAGCGGTCCCCCGGAAGCCGTGCTCGGGGCCGAACACCGCGACCACGTCGACGCGCTCGTCGGCGTGCAGGACGTCCACGACGTGGCGCACGTCGCGGGTCACGCCCGTGGGGTTGGTGATCACGCCCACCCGCCGCCCGGCGAGGAGCGCGTAGCCGTCGGCGGCCAGGCGCTCGAAGCCGGTGCGCAGCCGGTGCCCGGCGGGGTCAGGGGCGTCGGGCAGCGGCGTTCCGGAGGCCGTGGCGGACGGCACCAGTGCGGTCGATGCGGTGGCGGCGAGCAGCCCGCGCCGGGAGAGGTTCATGGCCCCGCACGCTAGTGCCCGAAGGGGGACGGGAGAACGAACGCGGCCCGCACGCCCCCCTTTCGCCACGACATACCGACTGGTTAGTCTGCGATCAAAGCCGAGCCGCAGGTCGAAGGAGACCGATCGTGGAGACCTTGCAGGACAAGGGAGTCGTCGTCACCGGCGCGGGAGGCGGGATCGGGGCCGCGCTCGCCCGCCGCTTCGCCGCCGAGGGAGCGCGCGTCGTCGTCAACGACCTGGACGGCGCCAAGGCGAAGGCCGTCGCGGACGAGGTGGGCGGTATCGCCGTGCCGGGCGACGCCTCCACGATCGTGCCGCAGGCCACCGAAGCGCTCGGCGGGACCGTCGACGTGTACTGCGCCAACGCCGGGCTCGCCTCCGGCGGCACCGAGGCCGCGCCCGAGGACGTCTGGGCGGCGGCCTGGGACGTGAACGTCATGGCGCACGTGCGGGCCGCGCACGCGCTGCTGCCCGGCTGGCTGGAGCGCGGCGACGGCCGCTTCGTCTCCACCGTCTCCGCCGCCGGACTGCTCACCATGATCGGCGCCGCCCCCTACAGCGTCACCAAGCACGGCGCGTACGCGTTCGCCGAATGGCTCTCCCTCACCTACCGCCACCGGGGCGTCAAGGTGCACGCGATTTGCCCTCAAGGCGTGCGCACCGACATGCTCACCGCCAGCGGCACCGCCGGTGACCTGGTGCTCGCGCCGACCGCCATCGAACCGGACGACGTCGCCGACGCGCTGTTCGCGGGGATGGCCGAGGACCGCTTCCTGATCCTGCCGCACCCCGAGGTCGACGCGTACTACCAGGCCCGCGCCGCCACCCCCGACAAGTGGCTGACCGGCATGAACCACATCCAGCAGAAGTGGGAGGCGACGCAGCGGTGAGCGACCTGCACACCGGCGGCGCGGGATACGCCGCCAAGCCCTGGCTCGGCCGGCTCAACGAGGCCCAGCGCGCCCCCGTGACCCCCGCCGACTCCGTCCTGCACGCCTTTCGCGCTGCCGCGGCCCGCGCCCCCGAGCGCACCGCCCTCGCCTACTTCGACGGCCGCCTCAGCTACCGCGAGACCGACACCCTCACCGACTCCGTCGCGGGACACCTCGCCGCGCGCGGCATCGCCCGCGGCGACCGCGTCGCGATCCTCCTCCAGAACACCCCGCACTTCGTGCTCGCGCTCCTCGGCGCCTGGAAGGCGGGCGCCACGGTCGTCCCCGTCAACCCCATGTACAAGTCGGCGGAGGTCGGCCACGTCCTCGCCGACGCCGACGTCACCGCGCTGATCTGCTCGGACCGCGCCTGGGAGACGTATCTGCGCGACACGGCCGCCGGATCGCCGGTGCGCGTGGTCCTCACCGCCTGCCAGCTCGACCTGCAGAGCCGCGACGACGCCCGCGTCCTCGACTTCGACCGGCTGCCGCCCGCCGCCGACGCCGAGGACCTGCTCGCCGTCGCCCGCAAGGGACTCCCGGCCCCCGCGGAGCGCACGCCCGGGCCCGGTGACGTGGCGCTGATCAGCTATACGTCGGGCACCAGCGGCACCCCCAAGGGCGCCATGAACACCCACGGCAACATCACCTACAACGCCGAACGCCAGCGCACCGGATCGGGCATACCGGAGGGCTCCTGCTACTTCGCCCTCGCGCCGCTGTTCCACATCACCGGCATGGTCGCGCAGGTCGCCGCGTGCCTCGCCAACGCGGGCACCCTCGCGCTCACCTACCGCTTCGAGGCGGGCGTCGTCCTCGACGCCTTCGCCGAGCACCGCCCCGCCTACACCGTCGGCCCCTCCACGGCCTTCATGGCCCTGGCCGCGCACCCCTCGGCGACCCGGGCGCACTTCGACTCCTTCGTGCTGATCTCCTCGGGCGGCGCGCCGCTGCCCCCGGCGCTCGTGGAGAAGTTCCGCGCGGCCTTCGGGCCCTACCTCCACAACGGCTACGGCCTGACCGAGTGCACCGCGCCCTGCGCCTCCGTGCCGCCGGGGCAGCAGGCGCCCGTCGACGCGGCCTCCGGGACGCTCGCCGTCGGCGTCCCGGGCCCCGAGACGGTCGTACGCGTCCTGGACGACAAGGGCCACGAAGTGCCCTTCGGGGAACAGGGCGAGATCGTCGTGCGCGGCCCCCAGGTGGTCCCCGGCTACTGGAACCTGCCCGACGCCACCGCCGCCACCTTCCCCGGCGGCGAACTGCGCACCGGTGACATCGGCTTCATGGACACCGACGGCTGGCTCTACGTCGTCGACCGCAAGAAGGACATGATCAACGCGTCCGGCTTCAAGGTGTGGCCGCGCGAGGTCGAAGACGTCCTGTACACGCACGCCGCCGTGCGCGAGGCGGCCGTCGTCGGCGTGCCCGACAGCTACCGCGGCGAGACCGTCAAGGCCTACGTCAGCCTGCGCCCCGGGAGCGAGACCGACCCCGGCGAGCTGGCCGCGTACTGCAAGGAGCGGCTGGCCGCGTACAAGTATCCGCGCGAGGTCGAGATCCTGGCGGAGCTGCCGAAGACGACAAGTGGGAAGATCCTCCGGCGGGAACTGCGTTCCCGTACACAGAACAGTCAGTGAGGCGAAAGGCAGGTGGCGGCAGTGGCCAGGACGACGGACGGTGGCGGCACGCCCGTCCCGCAGCGGCTGCTGGCCGCCGCCACCCGGCTCTTCGCCGACCGCGGCTACGACCGCACGTCGGTGCAGGAGATCGTGGAGGCGGCCGGCGTCACCAAAGGCGCGCTGTACCACTACTTCGGGTCCAAGGACGACCTCCTGCACGAGGTCTACGCCCGGATGCTCCGCGTCCAGCAGGAGCGTCTCGACGCCATCGCGGACGCCGACGCGCCCGTGGAGCAGCGGGTGCGGGACGCCGCCGCGGACGTCGTGGTCACCACCATCGACAACCTCGACGACGCCTCGATCTTCTTCCGCTCCATGCACCACCTGAGCCCCGAGAAGAACAAGCAGGTGCGCGCCGAGCGGCGCCGCTACCACGAGCGGTTCCGGGCCCTGATCGAGGAGGGCCAGGAGTCCGGCGTCTTCTCCGCGGCGACCCCGGCGGACCTGGTGGTGGACTACCACTTCGGCTCGGTCCACCACCTGTCCACCTGGTACCGCCCCGACGGCCCGCTCACCCCGCGTCAGGTCGCCGACCACTTGGCGGACCTGCTCCTGCGGGCGCTGCGGCCCTGAGGGGCCCTCAGAGGTACTTCTTCAACTCCCGCCGGGCCAGCGACCGCTGGTGCACCTCGTCCGGGCCGTCGGCCAGCCGCAGCGTCCGCGCCGCCGCCCACAGCTCCGCCAGCGGGAAGTCCTGGCTGACGCCGCCCGCGCCGTGCAGCTGCACCGCGCGGTCGAGGATGTCGACCACCGCGCGCGGGGTGGCGATCTTGATGGACTGGATCTCCGTGTGCGCGCCCTTGTTGCCGACGGTGTCCATCAGCCAGGCCGTCTTGAGGACGAGCAGCCGCAGCTGCTCCACGGCGACCCGCGCGTCCGCGATCCACTCCTGGACCACGCCCTGGCGGGCCAGCGGCTTGCCGAACGCCGTGCGCGAGACCGCCCGCCGGCACATCAGCTCGATGGCACGCTCGGCCATGCCGATCAGCCGCATGCAGTGGTGGATGCGGCCCGGACCCAGCCGCGCCTGCGCGATGGCGAACCCGCCGCCCTCCTCGCCGACGAGGTTCGAGACGGGCACGCGCACGCGGTCGAAGACGACCTCGGCGTGACCGCCGTGGTAGTGGTCCTCGTACCCGTACACCCGCATGGCGCGCCGGACTTCGAGGCCCGGGGTGTCGCGCGGGACGAGCACCATCGACTGCTGGCGGCGGATGTCGGCGCCGTCCGGGTCGGTCTTGCCCATGACGATGAAAATCGTGCAGTCGGGGTTCATCGCCCCGGAGATGTACCACTTGCGGCCGGTGATGACGTACGCGTCGCCGTCGCGCTCGATGCGCGTGGTGATGTTCGTGGCGTCGGAGGAGGCGACCTCCGGCTCGGTCATCGCGAACGCCGAACGGATCTCCCCGGCCAGCAGCGGCTCCAGCCACTGCTTGCGCTGTGCCTCGCTGCCGAACTGGGCGAGCACCTCCATGTTCCCGGTGTCCGGCGCCGCGCAGTTCAGCGCGGTGGGCGCGAGCTGCGGGCTGCGGCCGGTGATCTCGGCGAGCGGCGCGTACTGGAGGTTGGTGAGCCCGGCGCCGTGCTCCGCGTCCGGCAGGAACAGATTCCACAGGCCCTGCCTGCGGGCCTCGGCCTTCAGTTCCTCGACCACGGCGGGGGTGTCCCACGGCGAGGCGAGCGCGGCCCGCTGCTCGTCGGCGACGGCCTCGGCCGGGTACACGTACGCGTCCATGAAGGCGAGCAGCTTCTCGCGGAGCTCTTCGGTGCGGGCGTCGAATGCGAAGTCCATGGCTCTGTCTCAGCCTTCCTGTCGTCCCTGGAGCGTGGTGAGGCCGTGCTCGATGAACACGGGCACCAGCTCGCCGATCCGGTCGAAGCCCGCGCCGACCGTCTGGCCCAGCGTGTAGCGGTAGTGGATGCCCTCCAGGATCACGGCGAGCTTGAACCACGCGAAGGCCGTGTACCAGGCGACGCCCGACACGTCGCGCCCCGAGCGCGCGGCGTACCGCTCGATCAGCTCGGCGGGGTCGGGGTGGCCCGGCGCGCCCGCCGTGGTGCTGACGGGGGAGTCGGGCACCTCCAGCCTCGCGCTGTACATCACGAGCAGGCCCAGGTCGGTGAGCGGATCGCCGAGCGTGGACATCTCCCAGTCGAGGATGGCCTTGATCCGGTCGTCGTCGCCGATCAGGACGTTGTCCAGGCGGTAGTCGCCGTGGACCACCGTCGGCGCGGGGGAGCCGGGCAGCGCGCGGCCGAGCGCCCCGTGCAGCTCGTCGATGCCGGCGAGGTCGCGGTTGCGGGACGCGTCCAGCTGCTTGCCCCAGCGGCGCAGCTGCCGGTCCAGGAAGCCCTCGGGGCGCCCGAAGTCGCCGAGCCCGACCGACGCCGGGTCCACAGCGTGCAGGTCGACGAGGGTGTCGACGAGGCCGAGCACCGCGCTCCTGGTGCGCTCGGGGCCGAGCGGCGCGAGCTGTTCGGCGGTGCGGTACGGCGTCCCGTCCACGAACTCCATGACGTAGAAGGGCGCCCCCAGCACGGCGTCGTCCTCGCACAGCAGGACCGGCGCGGGCACGGGCACGTCGGTGGGGTGCAGCGCCTCGATCACCCGGTGCTCGCGCTTCATGTCGTGCGCGGTGGCCAGGACGTGGCCGAGCGGGGGCCGCCGGACCACCCAGCGGGAGGTGCCGTCGCCCACCGCGTACGTGAGGTTCGAGCGGCCGCCCTCGATGAGCCGGGCGGTGAGCGGCCCGCCGACCAGGCCGGGCCGCTCGCGGTCCAGATGGCCGCGCAACTGGTCGAGGTCGAGGCCCGGCGGGTGGTCTGAGCTCATCTTCGCTCCTGATCGGACGGGAGGTGGCTGCGTGTGCACCCCAATGATGCCGACCAGTCGGTATGCCGTCCAGAGCGCTGGTGGAACGTGATCGGGATCGCGGCCCCGCCCGGCCCCGGACAGCCGGAACCCCCGCCCCCGACGGCCGGTCGCCGTCGGTGCGGGGGAAGGTCACGGCCTGCTCAGTGGTCGTCCCAGTGGTCGGCGTGCGCCGCGTGCCGGTGGCCGTCGTGGAGGTAGTCGACGTGGTCGCCGTGGGTGACGGCGTCGTGTCCGCAGCCGTCGCCGTGCTCGTGGTCGTGGCCTCGGTGCGTGGTGTGGCCGGTCGGCTCGCACTCGTCGTAGTGGTCGGAGTGCAGACGGTGCAGGTGGCCGTCGTGCGCGTAGTCGACGTGGTCGCCGTGCGGCACCTCGGGGTGGCCGCAGGCGGGGCCGTGGATGTGGTCGTGCACCGGGTGTTCGTGGTGGAGCGTGGTCATGACGCGCACCTTCTGTGACTGCCGGGAGGGTGGCCCTCCAGGGCCCTGTGGCCGCCGGGAGGGGTGACTCTCTCAGGCTAGCCCCCGATGCCCCATTGATGGTGTTATGACAGCCTTGTGGCTGTTTCCGTGAACGCCCCGAAGGGGACCCCATGAAGGCGATCAGCTACCGCAGCTACGGCGGGCCCGAAGTCCTGGAGTACGGCGAGGTGCGCGACCCCAAGGTCGGCCCCGACTCCGTCCTGGTGAAGGTGCGGGCCGCGGCCGTGAACCCCGTCGACTGGAAGTGCCGCGAGGGGTACCTCGACGGGATCCTCGACCCGGTCTTCCCGGTGGTCCCCGGCTGGGACGTCTCGGGCGTGGTGGTCCAGCCCGGCGCCTCCGTGCCGGAGTTCGCCGTCGGGGACGAGGTCATCGGCTATGTGCGCGAGGACTTCCTCTCGCGCGGCACCTTCGCCGAGTACGTCGCCGCCCCGGTGCGCACCCTGGCCCGCAAGCCGCGCAACCTCACCTTCGAGGAGGCCGCCGGCCTGCCGCTCGCCGGGCTCACCGCCCTCCAGGTCGTGACGGGAGCGCTCGCGGTGGCCGAGGGCGACGTCGTGCTCGTGCACGCGGCGGCGGGCGGGGTCGGCTCGATCGCGGTGCAGCTCGCCCGGCACGCGGGCGCCCGTGTCATCGGCACCGCGAGCGAGCGCAACCACGACTTCCTGCGGGAGCTCGGCGCCGAGCCGGTCACCTACGGCGAAGGACTCGTCGACCGCGTCCGCGCGCTGGCCCCCGAGGGCGTCGACGCGGCCTTCGACACGGTCGGCGGCGACACGCTCAAGGCCTCCGCCGAACTGCTCGCGCCCGGTGGCCGCCTCGCGTCCATCGCGGACGGCGGGGTGATCGGGCTGGGCGGCCACTACTGCTTCGTACGCCCCGACGCGGCCGACCTCGCGCGGCTGACGGAGCTCGCGGAGCAGGACGTGGTGACGGTCCACGTCGACGAGACCTTTCCGCTGGAGCGGGCGGCCGACGCCCACCGGCTGAGCGCGGAGGGCCGCACGCGGGGCAAGATCGTCGTGACGGTCGACTGGGCGGACTGACCCGTACGCCGATGGCCCGATTTAGGGTTCCATGTTCCGGAAGTTTATTTCCGTTGGCTGGATTCAGTCCTGTGGTGCGGGTGTTACCGGCGGTACAACACCGCACATGACTTCCACCGCGAACTCCGCCGGGTCCGCCCGGCCACCGCGCCGCCGCACCGTCCTGGCCGGAATCGGCGCCGTCCCCCTGACGGTGGGGGCGGCCGCCGCGCCGCGCCCCGAACCGGCCGACGCACACACGCCCACCACCCTGCTCCGGGGCGCCGAACTCGTCCTCACCATGGACCCCGCCCTCGGCGAGGGCGACCTCGGCACGCTCGAACGCGCCGACGTCCTGATGCGGGACGGGAGGATCGCCGCCGTGGGGCGGCGGCTGACCGCACCGGTCGGCGCCCGCGTGGTGGACGTCTCCGGCATGCTCGTGCTGCCGGGCTTCGTGGACCTCCACAACCACCTGTGGCAGTCCAGCATCCGCGGCGGCTGCGCCACCCAGGACCTGTACGGCTGGCTGGCGGACTGCAACCGCACCACGCTGCCGAAGATCGGCCCCGAGGACATGTACCGCTTCGTGCGCCTGGCCGCGCTCGACGCCCTGCAGGCCGGGGTGACCACCGTCGTCGACTGGGTCCACCCCATCCCGTTCGACACCAGCGAGAGCTACGTCCGCGCGCTCGACCGCACCGGACTGCGCTTCGTGTACGCGATGACGCAGAACGCCGGCGACCTCGACCTGATCCCGCGGGTGAAGAAGGAACTCCTCGACCCGCTGCCGCTGGCCTCGGCCCAGGTCTCCGTGCACGCCGGAATGCCCGAACTCGACCTGCTGCGCCGTTCGCGCGAGATCGCCCGCGATCTCGGCCTGATGCTCAACTCGCACGTCCTGGAGAACCGCGGCGACCGCGAGCGGGAGCCGATCCGGTCGCTGCGCGCCGCCGACGCGCTCGGCCCGGACCTGCTGATGAACCACGCGATCCACCTCACCGACGCGGAGATCGCCGAGATCGCCGAGGCCGACGTGCGGGTGGCGCACTGCCCGCTGAGCAACATGCGGCTGGCCTCCGGCATCATCCGCCTCCCCGAGCTCCGGCGGCACGGGGTGAAGGCAGGGCTCGGCCACGACGGCGGCACCAACGACACCTCGGACATGTTCAACGTGATGAAGGCGGCCGTGGGGCTCCAGCGCGCGCTCCACCAGGACGCCGAGGTGCACCCGACGATCCCCGCCGTGCTGCGGATGGCGACGCTGGGCGGCGCGGAGTGCATCCACATGGCCGACCAGGTGGGCTCCCTGACCCCCGGCAAGCGCGCCGACGTGCTCGTCCTCGACCCGGGAACCCTCAACTTCGCGCCCCGCTTCGACTGGACGAGCCAGATCGTGCTCAACGGCCAGCCGGGGAACGTGAGCCACGTGTACGTCGACGGGCGGGCGCGCAAGGCGCACGGGAAGCTGGTGGACGTCGACACCGCGCACGTGGTGCGGGAGGCGGAGCGGGCCGCCTCCCACATCCGCGCCACGGGCTGACGCGCCGCGTCAGACCACCAGCGCGACGGCGCACACCGCGAGCGCGAGCGTGCACAGCGCCGCCGTCCGCACGGACCGGACCGTGAGCGAGTGGGGCCTGGCCGCGGTCAGGGACACCATCCTGCGGTGGGCGACCGCCAGGAAGCCGAGCCAGAGCAGCAGGCACAGGGCGCAGGCCAGGACGCCCGCCGCGGTCGGCCCGTCGTACAGCGCCGCGCGGGCCGCGAGGACGGCGGCGACCGTGGCCGACAGCGTCGTGCGCCGCCAGGCCAGCCGGGTGCGCTCCGGCTGGAGACCGGGGTCGCGGACCCGCTCGGTGACCGGACCGGGCCGCGTCACCCCTCCCACCCGAAGAGCACGACCACCACCATGGCGAGCGCGACCACCGCGACCGCGAGGCCCAGGACCGCCGGGAAGCGGCTGGCCGGCAGGTCCTCGCCGCGCCGCATGGCCCGCTCGCAGCGCACCCAGTGGTTGACCGCGCGCAGCGAGCACAGGACGCCCGCGCCGAGCAGGGCGAGCGCGAGCCCGATCCGCCAGCCCCAGCGCAGGTCCGGCAGGAACTGGTCCACGGCGAAGCCGCCGCCGATCAGCGCGAGCGCGGTGCGCAGCCAGGCCAGGAAGGTGCGTTCATTGGCGAGCGAGAAGCGGTAGTCGGGGGTGTCGCCCTCCTCGCGGACGCGCTCGGGCGCGAACCACAGCCGCAGGCTCTGTACGAAGTTGCTCACGGGCGCACCATAAACGGCCGCCCCGCCGACGGCCGCACCCCGGGCCGCGCGGGGCGGGGCGGGGCCATCGGCGGGGCGCCGCGTGAGGTCAGGCCGCGCGGAAGGCCCGCAGCCGGTGGTAGGCGTCGAGCCCGTCCGGCACCCACTCCCACGTGCCGAGCCGCCGCTCCAGCTCGTCCTCCGGCAGGAAGGCGTGCCAGGCGACCTCCTCGACCTGCGGGGTGACGGGCAGCTCGCAGCGGACCTCGTAGAGGTACGACCACCAGGTCTTCCCGGCGCCGTCGTCGTAGAGGAACTTGAACAGCGGCGTGGGGCGCGGGAGTCCCCGCACGCCGAGCTCCTCCTCCGCCTCCCGCAGCGCCGCGTCGTCGTAGGACTCCCCGGCCCCGACCACGCCGCCGACGAACATGTCGTACAGCGAGGGGAAGACCAGCTTGACCGGGGTGCGGCGGTGCACGAAGATCCGGTCCTCGGCGTCCCGCGCCAGGATGAACGTGCACCGGTGGCGCAGGCCGCGCGCGTACGCCTCACCGCGCGGGGCCTCGCCGACCACCTCGTCGTTCTCGTCGACGATGGTGATCATCTCTTCGCTGGGGTCGGGCACGGGCCGACTGTCGTCCGTCATGCCGACCATCCAACCTCACCGCCTCGCGGGCGGGTTCCTCACTGCCCCATGACGTACTTGACCGTGGGTCCCGCCGTCCAGCCGCCGTCGACGGCGAGCTCCGCGCCCGTCACGTAGGAGGCGGCGTCCGAGAGCAGGAAGACCATGGCGGCCGCGATCTCGTGGGCCTCGCCGACCCGGCCCATCGGGGTGTTGGGGTACTTGCCCTCGCCCTTCTCGATGCCGACCTGGGCGGTCATCGGGGTGTACGTCATGCCCGGGTGGACGGAGTTGACGCGGACGCGGGCCGTGCCGAGCTCCACCGCGCCGATCTTGGTGAGGCCGCGCACGCCCCACTTCGAGGCGCCGTACCCGGCGGTGAGCGCGAGGCCCATCAGACCGGCGGCCGAGGAGATGTTCACGATCGAGCCGCCGCCCGCCTCCTTCATGGCGGGGACGACGGTCCTCATGCCGATGAACACGCCCGTGAGGTTGATGTCGAGGACCTTGCGGAAGTGCTCCACGGACTCCGACTCCAGGAACTGGCCGGTGGATATCCCGGCGTTGTTCACCAGGCCGTGGACGGCGCCGAACTCGGCGACCGCGAGGTCGGCGACGCGCTGCCAGTCCTCCTCCGACGTCACGTCGTGGTGCGCGAAGCGGGCGCGCTCGCCGAGCTCGGCGGCGGTGGCCTTGCCCTCGTCGTCGAGGACGTCGGTGAGGACGACGTTCGCGCCGGCCGCGACCGCCTGCCGGGCGGCCTCCGCGCCGAGGCCGCGGGCGGCACCGGTGATGATGACGGTCTTGCCGGTGAGGTCGTGCTGGGTCATGCGGTGCCTCCAGGGGTGGGCCGCGGCGCCAGGAGCAGCGCCGCGGTGGTCTCGACGAGGTCGGCGAGGAAGAGGTCCTCGTCGGTCAGGGGGGTGGTGCCCGTCAGGTACTGCCGGGCGCGGTCGCCCAGGGCGGCGCCGACCATCGTGAGCGCGAGGTCGAGCCGCTCCAGGCGGAGCGGCTCGGGCAGCGCGGGGGCCAGACAGTCCTCGACGCGGCCGATCAGCGTCCAGTAGACGGTGCCGTCGATGGTGGGGTGCGGCGTGCGGGTGCGGACGCCGCTCTCGTGGCTGAGCTGGGCGGAGACGCGCAGACAGCGGCGCCCGCGCTCGGTGCGCAGCTCGGTGGCCTCGGTGTTGACCAGGGCGGTGAGCAGGCCGCGCAGCTCGGCCGCCGGGTCCGCGCCTTCGTCGAGGCGCGCCAGCTCGGCGGCGAGCACCTGTTCGGTCCGCTGCTGTCTCGACGCCATCACGGCGTCGAGGAGGCCGCCGCGGGAGCCGAAGTGGTACTGCACCGCGGAGGGGTTGCTCTGCCCGGCGAGCCGGACGATGTCCCGCAGCTGGGCACCGTCCACGCCCTGCGCGGCGAAGACCTCCTCGCCGGCGCGGATGAGCTTCTCCCGGGTCTCGGGACCTGACGTTCTGGCCATGACCTCACTGTAATGCTGGCCATTATTAAATGCGACCGCAGGGGGTGAGGCGCCACACGGACGGTGCGGGGACGTCGTGCCGTGGTGCCGTGCCGTGGTGCCGCGCCGTGGGGCTCAGGCCCGCTGGAGCCTTCCCTCCGGTGCCTCGGACCCGGAAGGCATCGCCGGGTGCAGCCCGAGCAGCACCACCCCCGCGACGATCGCCGCCAGGCCCCCCGCCTCCCAGGCCAGCGCCCCCGCGTCCGTGCGCAGCCGGTCCCCGAGGAAGCCGACCCCGCACGCGATCCCGGCCAGCGGCTGCGCGGCCGTCAGCGCGGGCAGCGACATCCGCAGCGGCGCCGTCTCGAACGCGCTCTGCACCAGGACGAGCCCCACGACGCCGAGCACGAGCACCCCGTACGGCTGCCAGCCCGTGAGCAGCTCGGCGAGGCCGCCCTCGGTGAACCGCTGCCCGCTCACCCGCGTCAGCGCGTCCTGCACGCCGTACAGCAGCCCCGCCGCGAGGGCGAGCAGGACCGGCGCGGCGCCGAGCCGGGACCGCTTCGCGTACGCGGTCAGCAGCAGCGCGGAGCCCAGCATCACGCCGACGATCAGCCAGTGCCGCAGCGGATCGGTCACCGCGTCGCCGCCGCGCGGCTCGCCCGCCACGATGAACGCCGTGACCCCGCCCGCGAGCAGCGCGAGCCCCGCCCACCCCTGGCGGCCCAGCGCCTGCCTGGTCTGGTGGCGGGAGAGCACGAGGGCGAACAGGAGGTTCGTGGCGAGCAGCGGCTCGACGAGCGAGAGCTCCCCGTGCCCGAGGGCGACCGCGCCGAGGACCATCCCGCAGGCCATCAGGCCGATGCCCGCCAGCCACCGCGGCACCCGCACCAGGTCGAGCAGCAGGCGCGGCGAGAGGAAGTCGCCCAGCGGGGCGTGCCGCGCCACGTTCTGCTGGAGGACGAAGCCGACGCCGAGACAGCAGGCGGCGCCGACGGCGAGCGCGAGGACCAGAACAGACACGGCGGACACCTGGCGGGGGAGGGGTCGGGAGCGGTGGTGCGGGAGCGGTGCGGGATCAGGGTGGTGGCGCAACTGCGCCCAAGCCGGGGCAGAAGGCGGCGACTTGGCCGACGATAGCGGCCGTTCGCCCGTCGCGCGCACCCAAGCTTGACGACTTCGCCCGCTCTGTCGGTTGACGTGCGTCACGCCGCTGTTCAGGATCTGACCTGTCCCGGGATCTGACCCACCAGTAACCTTGCGGGACCCTGTCGAGGAGGCGACCCCCATGGCGTACGACGCAGATGTGATCGTGATCGGAGCGGGGCTCGCCGGGCTCGCGGCCACCGCCGAGCTCGTCGACGCGGGCCGCCGCGTCATCCTCGTCGACCAGGAGCCCGAGCAGTCGCTCGGCGGCCAGGCGCACTGGTCCTTCGGTGGCCTCTTCTTCGTCGACTCGCCCGAGCAGCGGCGGCTGCGGATCAAGGACTCCCACGCGCTGGCGCTCCAGGACTGGATGGGCACGGCCGCGTTCGACCGTCCGGAGGACCACTGGCCGCGCCGCTGGGCCGAGGCGTACGTCGACTTCGCGGCCGGCGAGAAGCGGTCCTGGCTGCACGGGCAGGGCGTGCGGTTCTTCCCGGTCGTCGGCTGGGCCGAGCGCGGCGGCTACGACGCGCAGGGCCACGGGAACTCCGTGCCGCGCTTCCACATCACCTGGGGGACGGGCCCGGGGCTGCTCGCGCCGTTCGTGCGGCGGGTGCGCGCCGGGGTGGACCGCGGCCTGGTCCAGCTGCGCTGCCGCCACCGCGTCACCGGCCTCTCGCGCAGCGCGGGCGCCGTCGACACGGTCACCGGCGAGGTCCTGGAGCCCTCGTCCGTCGAGCGCGGGAAGGCCAGCAGCCGCGAGGTGACCGGGACCTTCGAGTTCCGGGCCCAGGCGGTGATCGTCACCTCCGGCGGCATCGGCGGCAACCACGACCTCGTGCGCGCCAACTGGCCGGAGCGGCTCGGCACCCCGCCCGAGAAGATGATCTCCGGCGTGCCCGCGCACGTCGACGGGAAGATGCTCGGCATCGCCGAGGCGGCCGGTGCGCGCCTGATCAACCGCGACCGCATGTGGCACTACACCGAGGGCATCGAGAACTGGAACCCCATCTGGGACCGGCACGGCATCCGCATCCTGCCGGGCCCGTCCTCGCTGTGGCTGGACGCGCGCGGCGACCGCCTGCCCGTGCCGCTCTTCCCCGGCTTCGACACCCTCGGCACGCTCGACCACATCATGAGCACGGGGTACGACTACACCTGGTTCGTGCTCAATCAGCGCATCATCGGCAAGGAGTTCACCCTCAGCGGCTCCGAGCAGAACCCCGACCTGACCGGCAAGTCCGTGCGCGGTGTCCTCGACCGGGCGCGCGCCGACGTCCCGGGACCCGTCAAGGCGTTCATGGACCACGGCGTCGACTTCGTCGTCGAGAAGGACCTCGGGGCCCTGGTGCGCGGCATGAACGCGCTCACCAAGGAACCCCTCATCGAGGAGGACGCGCTGCGCCGCACCCTCGCCGCGCGCGACCGCGAGATCGCCAACCCCTTCACCAAGGACCTCCAGGTGACGGCGATCCGGGGCGCCCGCAAGTTCCTCGGCGACCGGCTCATCAGGGCCGCCGCCCCGCACCGCATCCTCGACCCCAAGGCGGGCCCGCTCGTCGCCGTGCGCCTGAACATCCTCACCCGCAAGACCCTCGGCGGCCTGGAGACCGACCTGTCCTCGCGCGTGCTGACCGAGGGCGGCGAGCCGCTTCCCGGTGTGTACGCGGCCGGGGAGGCCGCCGGGTTCGGCGGCGGGGGAGTGCACGGCTACCGCTCCCTGGAGGGCACCTTCCTCGGCGGCTGCCTCTTCTCGGGCCGCACGGCGGGCCGCGCGGCCGCCCGAGAGGTGGGCTGAGCCGCCGCGCGCCGGGCGGTGGCCGCGACGTGTCCTCGGGCGGCGTGCGAAGTCTGCCGATTTTGAAATGAGTTGGTGAAGGGCGGACAAGACCCCCGGCCTTGACGTGGAGCGGTGCGTACCGGTTTGCTGTGCGTGATCATCCGTACGCAAGCCGCGCCGGGGAGGACGTCCCGCGGTGTCACCACCCCCGCCCCCACTGGGCCGTTCCCGCAAGAAGGCCGCGGGGCACGGCTTCGACGCCGCACTCGACGACGCCGAACTCGTCGCCGCGCGCGCCGCGTTGACGCAGGGGCGCTGGAGCGAGGTCCGCGCGCTGCTCGCCGCCACCGGCGACGACTGGGACCGCAGGGGCCACCGCTTCGACGTGCTGGGCCAGGAGCCCACCACCGAGGCGTGGGCGCGCGACTGGCGGCTCGCCGAGCCCGAGAGCCACGACGCCGGGCTGCTGCTCGTCTTCGCCGCCGTGCACAAGGCCCTGCGCGGCAAGGCGCGTTCGGACAAGGTGCGCGCCCGGTGCCGCGAGGCGGCCGCGCGCGTGCCCGCCGACCCGACGCCGTTGCTCGCGCTGCTCCTGCTCGAACGCTCCCTGGGCCGCGAGGAGGACGTCGTACGCCTCTTCGACGAGATCCGCCACCGCCACCCCGAGCACCACCACGCCCACCACCTGATGGTGGCCCGGCTCGCCGAGCGGCGCCCCGGCGCGGGCCAGGACCCGCTGCACGAGGTCTACGACTTCGCGTCCTGGGCCGCCGAACAGGCGCCCGCGGAATCGCCGTTGGCGGTCCTGCCCGTCGTCGCGCACGCCGAGCGCTACCGCGTCCTGGCCACCGCGGGCCTGGAGAGCGCCGACCCGGCCGCCTCCGGCCACTGGGACGGGCGGCGCGCCCGCGGGGTCATGAAGACCGCCTTCGACTGGTGGCTGGAGTGGGTGACGCCCGACGGCCCCCTCCACCCGCGCTGCCACGTCGACCTCAACTTCCTTGCCCACGCGAAGTCCTGCGAGGGCAGGGCGGCCGAAGCCGCCGCGCTCTTCCACCGCATCGGACGGCACGCGACGCCGGCCCCCTGGTCGTACCCGGACCGGGACCCGCTCGCGGCGTTCCACGCCGCGCGGGCCACGGCGCTCGGATCGGCCTGACCATCCGTCCCCCTCATCAGCCCCGTACCCCTCATCAGCACCCCTGGAAAGGACGACCGCGCCATGGCGACGGGAAGTTCGAGCACGAGCGGCACCAGAGCCGTCGGTGAACCGACGGGTGACACCGGCATCAGCACGTACAAGGGCCAGGAGCGGGCGCTGCGCGCAGGCCGGCTCGGCACGGCGGGCCTGCTGCTGTCCGTCCTCGCCGCGACCGGACCGCTGATGGTCGTCGCCGGCGTCATGCCCACCACCTACGGCGTGATGGGTGTCGTCGGACAGCCCCTGCTCTTCCTCATCCTCGGCGTCGTCCTGGTGCTCTTCAGCTTCGGGTACGCGGAGATGAGCCGCCACGTCCACAACGCCGGGGCCTTCTACGCGTACATATCCCGCGGCCTCGGCGGCACCGCGGGCGCCGGGGCCGCGCTGGTCGCGCTCGTCGCCTACAGCGTCCTCCAGGCGGGCCTGTACGGCATGCTCGGCTTCGAGGTCTCCGGGCTCCTCCAGACGTACTTCGAGATCGAGATCGCCTGGTGGATCCCGGCCCTCCTGACCGTCGCCGTCGTCGCGGTCCTGGCCTGGCTGAAGATCGACCTGAACGCGCGCGTGCTCGGCGTGCTGCTCCTCATCGAGGTGGCGCTCGTCGTCATCTTCGACATCGCGGCCGTCGCCGACCCGGCCAAGGAGGGCCTGTCGCTGCACGCGTTCAACCCGGAGACGCTCACCGGCGCGGGCGTGGCCACCTCGCTCTGCTTCTGCATCGCCGCCTTCACCGGCTTCGAGCAGGCCCCCGTGTACGCCGAGGAGACCAGCCGGCCGCAGGTCGTCGTCGCCCGCGTGATGTTCTTCGCCGTCTGCTTCGTCGCGGTCTTCTTCGCGCTCAGCTCCTGGGCGCTCACGGTCGCTGCGGGCCCCTCCGGGATCGTCCCCGCCTCCCAGGAACAGAGCGCCGGGCTGCTCTTCGCCCTCACCGAGTCGCGGCTCGGCTCCACCTTCACCGACGTCCTGCACGTCCTGTTCGTGACGGGCATGTTCGCGGCGATCCTCAGCTTCCACAACGTCGTCGCGCGGTACGCCTTCGCGATGGGCCGCGAGGGGCTGCTGCCGGCCGCGTTCGGCCGCACCAACACCGCCACCGGCGCCCCCGGCACCGGCTCGCTGCTCCAGACCGTCATCTCCGTCGTGGTCGTCGTGGGCTTCGCCGTCGCCGACGACGGCAAGGCGGGCGACCCGACCGCGCCCGTGCTCCACCTGTTCACCTGGGGCGGCAACATCGGCGCGCTCGGCGTGATCCTCCTGATGGCCACCGCGTCCATCGCCGTCATCGTCTTCTTCGCCCGCCGGGGTGCCGCGCGCGCCCAGGCCTGGCGGATCACCGCGTCCGCGCTCGCCGCGGCCGGCCTGCTCGTCATCGCGGGCTACACCGTCAAGGACTTCGACGTGCTCGTCGGCGCGGGCGAGGGCTCGGTGCTCAGCTGGGTGCTGCCGGGCATCATCGTCGCGGCGGCGGTGATCGGCGTCGTCCACGGCGCGGTCCTGCGCTCCAGGAACCCCGAGGCGCACGCCCGCATCGGGCTCGGGAACGAGGCGTTCCAGCTGGAGAAGGCGTCGAGCTCGCCGGAGGCGTGACGGGCCACGGGGCTCGGTTCGTCACCGGCTCCGCCGAGTTCGTCCTCGAACGCCGGACGGGCTTCAAACGCCGTGGCCGCGCCGGAAGATCCGGCGCGGCCACAGCGTTCTTCCGGTGTGCGCGGTGCGTCGGACGCCCGCCCGCTAGATGATCAGGGACAGCAGCAGGACGAAGCCGCCCGCCACCACCGAGATGATCGTCTCCATCACCGACCACGTCTTGATGGTCTGACCGACGTCCAGGCCGAAGTACTCCTTCACCAGCCAGAACCCCGCGTCGTTGACGTGCGAGAAGAACAGCGAACCGGCGCCGATGGCGAGCACGAGCAGTGCCGTGTGCGAGGTCGACATGTCGGCCGCGAGCGGCGCCACCAGACCGGCCGCCGAGATCGTCGCCACCGTCGCAGAGCCCGTCGCGAGCCGGATGGCCACCGCGATCAGCCAGGCCAGCAGCAGCGCCGGGATCGACCAGTCCTTGGAGAAGTCCAGGATCATCTGGCCCACGCCGACGTCGATGAGGGTCTGCTTGAAGCCGCCGCCCGCGCCGACGATCATCAGCACGCCCGCGATCGGGGCGAGCGACTTCTCGACGGTCGTCGAGAGCCGGTCCTTGGTGAAGCCGGCCGCCCGGCCCAGCGTGAACATCCCGACGATCACGGCCGCGAGGAGCGCGATCAGCGGCGACCCGATGACGTCGAAGACGCGCTGCACGGTGGCCTCGGGGTCGTCGACCACGATGTCCACCAGCGCCTTGGCCAGCATCAGGACGACGGGCAGCAGCACGGTGGCGACCGTCGCGCCGAAGCCGGGGCGCTTCTCCAGGTCCTCCGAGGGACGCTGCGGGATCATCTTCTCGGGCGCGGGCACGTCCACCCAGCGCGCGGCGACCTTGGAGAACAGCGGCCCCGCGATGATCACCGTGGGGACGGCGACGAGGACGCCGAGGGCCAGCGTGACGCCGAGGTTGGCCTTGACCGCGTCGATCGCGACGAGCGGGCCCGGGTGCGGCGGGATGAGCCCGTGCATCACGGACAGGCCCGCCAGCGCCGGGATGCCGATCCGCATCAGCGAGTAGTTGCCGCGCTTGGCCACCATCAGGACGACCGGGATCAGCAGGACGATGCCGACCTCGAAGAAGAGCGGCAGACCGATCACCGAGGCGATGAGCACCATCGCCCAGGGCATCGCGCGCCCGCCCGCCCTGGCGAGGATCGTGTCGACGATCTGGTCGGCGCCGCCGGAGTCGGCGAGCAGTTTGCCGAGGATGGCGCCGAGCGCGATGAGGACACCGACGCCCGCGACGGTCGAGCCGAGGCCCGTGGTGAAGCTGGCGATGGCCTTGTCGAGCGGGGCGCCCGCGAAGGCCCCGAGCGCGAGCGACCCGACGGTCAGCGCGAGGAACGCGTGCAGCTTGAACTTGGTGATGAGCAGGACGATGACGGCGATGCCCGCGAGGACGGCGATCCCCAGCTGGGCATGGCCCGCCGAGGTGATCGGCTCGACGGGGTCCGCTGCCAGCATCTCGACGCTGAGATGGGTCACGGTTGTTTCCTTGTGCGTGGGTACGGGGGTGCCCCGTAAGGGGGGAGCGGTACTGCTAGCGGGGTTCGAGGCCGCTGAGCGCCTCGAAGGCCCGGTCGGCGATCTCCTCGGGGCCGCCCGAGACATCGACGTCGACGCCCGCCTCGTCCGGCCCGAGGGGCTGAAGCGTGGCGAACTGCGAGTCCAGGAGCGCGGTCGGCATGAAATGCCCCTGCCGGTGCGCCATCCGGTCCTCGATGAGCTTCCGGTCGCCGGTGAGGTGGACGAAGACGACACCCGGCGCGGCGCTCCGCAGCCGGTCGCGATAGCTCCGCTTGAGCGCCGAGCTGCTCACCACCCCGCCCTGGCCGGCCCGGCCGTGCGCCCAGACGCCGATGGCGTCGAGCCAGGGCCACCGGTCGTCGTCGGTGAGCGGCGTACCGGAGGACATCTTCTGGATGTTCTCCGCCGGGTGGAAGTCGTCGCCTTCGGCGTAGGGAACGCCGAGACGGTCCGCGAGCAGGGGGCCGATCGTGGTCTTGCCGGTCCCTGCCACGCCCATGACTACGACGACGTGGGGGGTGCTCATCGCTGGTGCCTCGCTGTCTTCATGTCCTCATCGACATCGGTCGCGCGGAACCGGGGCCGAAGGGGGTGGCCCCGGTCCGCGCGTTCACGCCACTGAAACCCATAAGGTCTGACGAATTCAAGAGTCTGTGACATAAAAGTCTGACTTATTGTTCCCGGCGCTCTCCTCGTAGGCTTTCGTCATGACCGCACAGGCCCGAGGGCTGCACTCCCGCGTACTGGAAAGCCTCGGGCCCGCCATCACCGCGGGCGAGTATCCGCCGGGCAGCGTGTTGCGCACGGACGAGCTGGCCCAGCGCTTCGAGGTGTCGCGCTCCGTGATGCGCGAGGCGGTCCGGGTCCTGGAGTCCATGCACCTGGTCGCGTCCCGCCGCCGGGTGGGGGTGACGGTCCTGCCCATCGAGGAGTGGAACGTCTACGACCCCCAGGTCATCCGGTGGCGCCTGGCCGGCGCCGACCGGCCGCGCCAGCTGCGCTCGCTGACCGTGCTGCGGTCCGCGATCGAGCCGGTCGCCGCGGGGCTCGCCGCCCGCCACGCCACGGCCGAGCAGTGCGCTGAGCTCACCGCGTGCGCGCTCGGCATGGTCGCCCACTCGCGCGGCCACCAGCTGGAGGGCTACCTCAAGCACGACATCGCCTTCCACCGGGTCGTCCTCAACGCCTCCGGCAACGAGATGTTCGCCCGGCTCGGCGACGTCGTCGCCGAGGTCCTGACCGGTCGTACCACGCACGAGGTGATGTTCGAGGACCCGGACCCGCCGGCCGTCACCCTGCACGTCAAGGTCGCGGAGGCGGTCAGGGAGGGCGACGCGGCCCGCGCGGAGGCGCTCACGCGCGAGATCGCCCTGGGGGCGCTGGAGGAACTGGACATCCTCGCGCCCTGAGCCGGGCCCTCCGTCCGCCGTCGGACACAATGGGCGGCATGTCCCGACGCACCGCACGCCCCACGCACTGCCCCTGCGGGCACCCCCGGCCCTACGAGCAGTGCTGCGGCAGGCTGCACCGGGGCGAGGCCGCCGCGGCCACCCCCGAGGAGCTGATGCGGTCCCGCTACAGCGCCTTCGCGGTGCGCGACGAGGGCTATCTGCTGCGCACCTGGCACCCGGCGAAGCGGCCCCCGCGCGTGGAGTTCGACCCGGGGATGCGCTGGGCGGGCCTGGACATCGAGGAGACCACCGAGGGCACCGCGTTCCACTCCGCGGGCACCGTCACCTTCCGGGCCCGCTACACCGACGGCGGACGCCCGGACGCGCTCCACGAGAAGAGCCGCTTCGAGCGCGTCGACGGGGCGTGGGTGTACGTCGACGGCGTGTTCATCGACTAGCCGGAGCCCTCACCACGCCTCCGGCCAGAGCCCTCACCGCACGTCCCCGAACTCGCTCAGCACCCCCGGCGGGGCGAGCGCGTTGACGTAGTGCCCCGGGCCGTGGTCCTCGAAGGAGTACGTGAACGGGATGGTCCGCGTCAGCGCGAGCCGCGCCGCGAAGAAGGCCAGGGGCGCCACCACCGCGAGCCCCGCGAGGCTGTCCATCTGCGGATAGTGCAGGCCCGGATCGTGGACCTCCGCCCAGCCGCCGGGCCGCGGCCCGCGCGCCAGGGAGGCCAGCGAGCGCCCCGCCTCGCGCGCCCTGCGCCCCGCCATCTCGCGCAGCCGCCCGCGCAGCAGGTCGCCCGGCAGCGAGACCGCGTCGATCGCCGTCTCCGCCGCGAGCGTCAGCACGCCCTCGGCCACCCCGCGCGGCCTGCGGTAGTGGAACTCCCGGCCGAAGGGGGCGTAGGACCCGACGGGACGCGGCGGCAGGGCGGGGACCACGTCGCGGTCGAAGATGTAGCGCAGCAGCCGGTCCCGCAGGACGTGCTCGCCGCGCCCGTCCGTCGCCCGCGCGCAGGCGTCCGCGAAGTCGGGCCCGCCCAGCAGCGGCTGCCCGAAGGTGTAGACGGCCCGCAGGCGTTCGGCGACCGCCGCGTAGCGCTCCTCGTGGGCCAGGACGACGGCCATCAGGGCGGCCATCGCGCCGCCGAGGCTGTGCCCGGTGATGTACAGCGCCTCCATCCCGTCGCCGCGGACGCCCTTCTCGGCCGGGTTGACCGACTCGCCGCGCACGGCCCGTTCGAGGGCCTGCATGATCAGATGCCGGGTCGCCCGCATGTTGCGGTAGAAGCCCGCGTGCACCTCGTGCCGCTCGCCCGCCAGGTCCACGGAGAGCGTCTCGGGGCGCACGTCGGCGTCCGTGAGGATGCTGATGATGTCCTCGGGCTGGGTGCCGCGGTAGCAGAGGATCACCACGCGTCGGTCCTTGTCCTGCACCAGGTACCCGGCGGACGCTATGTACATGGCGTCCACGCGCTGCTCGAAGACCCGGCAGCGGTTCTCCTCCAGGCCGAGTCGCGCCATGATCGTGGCGACCGTCGCCGGGTCGCCGCCCCCGCCGAACCCCGCGTACGCGTACGCCGCGCACGTCGCCATGGTGTGCGGCACCGGACCCTCGGTCTCGGGCTGCCCCTTGTCGGCGGCCAGCAGGTCCACCAGATCCCGGTGGACGGGGAAGACCGGCCGGTCGGGGCCGTCCTCGGTGGGTGTCTTGAAGGGGCGCAGCTCGGCGAAGCTCGGTCCCTTGGCGAAGTCGTCCCCCATGGTGTCCCCCACGTCGAGCGGTGGTCGCACCGGACCCCCGAGCACACCACCGGCCCGGCGCACCGTCAACTCGCCTCCGCTCCGGGGGCGTGCACCCGTCGGGACCCGGCCATCGCGGGCACCGGGCGCGTGGGACTGGTGGGGAGCGAGGATTCACACGGGGTGCGAACGGCGGTTCCGGCGCCGGGCGCCGCACCCCCCGGACGGCCGCCCACGGGCCCAAACGCCCTGGCCCGCCCGCCTGTTCGAGGTCTCCGAAGTGCCCCGCACATAGGCGGGAACCGCCGCTGCGGCCGACGGTCGCCGCCAGTAGCGTCTGCCTGCCCCCTGTCCTGTACGCAGTCCCGTACGCCGTGCGAAGGAAGTGGCGCCCGATGGCCGACACCGGACAGCACCAGCAGAGTTACGAGCGGTACATGGACGGCAGCCCGGAGGCGGAGCGTCGGCTCTTCGAGCGCCTGGCCGTGGAGCTGATGAAGGTGCAGGAGAGGAACCGGCGGGCGAGCCGGTCCGCGGGCCTGGAGCGCACCCTGCACGCCAAGGCCGCGCTCGGCGTGGAGAACGCCCGCCTGCGCTTCCGCGACGACCTGCCCGACTCGCTGCAATGCGGCTTCGCGCAGCCCGGCGCCGAGTACGCGGCGACCGTGCGGCTCTCCAACGCGAGCGGCATCCGGCAGGCCGACGGCGCGCCCGACCTGCGCGGTGCCGCCGTGCGCGTGACGGTCTCCGCCGAGGAGAGCCACGACCTGCTCGCCACCAGCCACCCGGTCTCGCACGCCCGCGACGCCCGCGAGTTCGTCGCCTTCGCCAAGGCCATGGCGGGCGCCACGACCACCCTCCAGAAGGCCGTCGGCCTGTTCGTCAAACTCCCGCTCGCCGTCGGCCTGTCCACGGCCGCCCGCATGCGCCGCAACGTCCAGTCGGCCGCCCGGCACACCGTGCACAGCCTGGCCGGCGAGACGTTCTGGAGCCGCGGCGCCATCCTGTGGGGCGAGGCGGGGCCGGTCCGCTATCTGCTGCGCCCGGCGGGCAACGGCACCCCGCGCGACGGCGAGCACAGCGACCCGCAGTACCTGCGCCGCGAGCTGGAGACCCGTCTCGCCCGCCAGGACGTCGCCTTCGACCTGTGCGTGCAGCGGTACGTCGACGAACGGCGCACCCCCGTCGAGGACGGCGCCGTGGAGTGGCTGGAGTCCGTCGCGCCCGCCGTGCCCGTGGCCACGCTGACCGTGCCCTGCCAGGACCTCGACACGGCCGAGGCGCGGGCCGCCGGCGGGCGCGTCGAGGCGCTCGGCTTCAACCCGTGGTTCACCACCGACGACTTCCGCCCGCTCGGCAACCTCAACCGCGCCCGCAAGGCCGCCTACGAGGCCAGCGCGGCGCACCGCCAGGGCCTGCGCTTCCTCACCGAGGAGCCGCTGCGCAACCGCGTGCTCGGCGCCCCCGTCGGCGCCGCCTTCCGCCTCCTGAACCGCTATGTGCCCTGGTACAAGCTGCCGGTGGAGGCCGGACTGCTCAACCTCGTCTTCCTCCGCAAGACCCTGCGCCGCCTCAACCTCATCGACACCGACGTGCACGAGGCACCGCCCAGGGCCGTGCCCGCGCCCGCCCCGGCCGACGAACAGCAGCGCACCGCGCGGACCTACGACGGGACGTACAACGACCTCTCCGCGCCCACCATGGGAGCCGTGGGCGCCCCCTTCGGACGCAACCTCCAGCCGGTCTACCGGCCCGACCTCTTCGACGTCCCGAACCCCGTCACGGTCAGCCGCCGACTCCTGTACCGCGACACGTTCCTGCCGGCCACCTCGCTCAACGTCCTGGCCGCCGCCTGGATCCAGTTCCAGGTCCACGACTGGGTCAACCACCGCCGCCACAAGCCCGGCGGCCAGGCCGTCGAGGTGCCGCTGCCGCCCGGCACCACCTGGCACAACACCCCCGGCGGTCCCGCCGAGCAGGTGATGCGCTTCGCCGAGAACGAGGGCATCCACCTCCCCGGCGACCGGCCGCCGCTCCTCTTCGCCAACACCGCGTCGCACTGGTGGGACGGCTCCGAGGTGTACGGCGAGAACGAGCACACCGCACGGTTCCTGCGCGAGCCCGACGGCGGTGCCAAACTCCGCCTGGACGACGGCCACTTGCCGCTCGGCCAGAACGGCATCCCGCTGACCGGCTTCGCCGACAACTGGTGGCTCGGCCTCAGCGCCATGCACACCCTCTTCGCCCGCGAGCACAACGCGGTCTGCGACGCGCTGCGGCACGCGTACCCCTCGATGGGCGAGGAGAGCGTCTACCACACGGCACGCCTGGTCGTCTCCGCCCTCATCGCCAAGATCCACACGGTGGAGTGGACCCCGGCGATCCTCGCCACCGAGGCCATCGACATCGGCCTGCACACCAACTGGGAGGGCCCGCCCGACAGCTGGCTCAACAAGCTCGGCCTGTGGCTCTTCGAGTCGCACGCGCTGCGGGGCATCCCGCAGACGCTGCCGGACCACCACGGCGCGCCGTACTCCCTGACGGAGGACTTCGTCACCGTCTACCGCATGCACCCGCTCATCCCCGACGACTTCGAGATGCGCGAGCACCACTTCGGGCAGCGCCTGGAGAGCCTCACCTTCCACGACATCCAGGGCGGCGCCGCCGAGGCCGCCATCCGCAAGACCGGGCTCGCGAACACGCTGTACTCCTTCGGCATCGCCCACCCGGGCGCCATCACCCTGCACAACTTCCCGCGCGCGCTCCAGCGTTTCGAGCGCGAGGGCGAGATCATCGACCTGTCCGTCGTCGACCTCGTGCGCACCCGCAGGCGCGGCGTGCCCCGCTACAACGACTTCCGCGAGGGCCTGCACAAGCCGCGCATCCGCCGCTTCGAGGACCTCTCCCAGGACCCCGAGACCGTCGCCCGGCTCAAGGACGTCTACCGCTCGGTCGACGAGATCGACACGGTCGTCGGCCTGTTCGCCGAGAACCCGCCGCACGGCTTCGGCTTCAGCGACACGGCCTTCCGCATCTTCATCCTGATGGCCACCCGGCGGCTCCAGAGCGACCGCTTCCTGACCGTCGACTTCCGCCCGGAGATCTACACGCCGCTCGGCATCGACTGGGTCCAGAAGGGCGGCATGAAGTCCGTCCTGCAACGGCACTGCCCCGAACTCGCGGGCCTGCTGCCGCGCGGGGCCAGCGCGTTCGCGCCGTGGCGGCAGGTGCAGCCGACGGGCGACGGGGCCGGACGTGCCGGCGGCTGAGCGCGGGCCCGGTCACCCGGGCCTCGCCGACCTGTTCACCAGGCCCCTCCTGGAGACGGTCTGGCGCCGCCGCACCCACCGGGTGAGCCGCGGCGCCGCCGTCCCGGCGGGCTCGATGAGCTACCGCTCGCCCCACGAGCCGCGACCGCTCTCCGAACTGGAGGAGGCGGTCCTGATCGCGCTGACGGGCTGCACCGGACTGACCATGCCGGACCGCCCCTTCGACGACCCGCGCGACGGCAAGCCCATCATGGCCAAGCCCAACATGACCATGGCGGGCCGCACCGCGGGCAGCCCCGACAACGCGCAGGGCACGCACTTCTTCCTGATCAACGACTCGGGCACGTACTTCCTGCGGAGACTGCCCCCGGCGCCCTCCGCGCCCCTCGACGCGGAGCGACTGGTCGAGCGGGCGCGGCAGGCCAAGGTCCGCGTCCTCGACCACCGCCTGGACGTCGCCGAGGGACAGCGCGACTTCCCGTCCTACCTGGACTCCAACCGCTTCCTGTCCAACCTGCCGGGATCGACGCTCCTGTTCCCGGTGGTCGACCTCTCCCACCAGTACATCAACGCCCTGATGTACCTGCTGACCCAGCCCGACGACGTACGCCCCACCCTCGTCGACGACCGCAACTTCTACCGCCCGGCGGGCGTGAAGAAGTGGGTGCGCAACGGCTTCCTCAACGGCGACATCAAGCTGCCGCTGGGCGCGCTCGGCCCGCTGCGCACCCAGATCGAGGCGGACCTGCTCCTGCAGAACCTGATGCTGACCGCCGAGGCGATGGGCCTGGGCGCCTGGATCCACGCCTCCATCAACCCGCAGATCGCCCTGGGCGACCCGAAGTTCTCCCGCACCTACGGCAGGATGCTCGGCTTCACCTTCGTCACCCCGCGCTGGCGCCTGCCGGACCTCTGGCGCTGGCACGTCCCCCTGCCCAGGTACGCGACGCTGCGCTCCCACCCGGTGGGCCTGAGGTCCCCCGACGGCGAGCCGCTCATCGAGGCGGCGTGCCCGCCGGCGCACCGCACGATGGCGGAGGCGGTGGACGCGGTGATCCGCGCCAAGTTCGGCCCCGGTGGCGTCTACGGCGACAAGGACGTGTTCGCCCGCATCTACAAGGAGGAGTACGGCCAGCGGTACCTGGCGGAGGCGAGCGAGTACGAGGAGCGCGTGATCGCCTGCGCCCGGGACGTCTGTGAGTACATCCTCACGACGCACCGCCGCTTCCCGGCGCACACGGACGCGATCCACGTCCCCGGGGTGTGGCTCCAGGTCCACCACGTGGAGACGGAGTACTACGACACGTTCTTCACCAACGGCCTGACGGAGACGCACCGTCGCCACGAGGGCGTGTGGGACGGGTGAGTCCCGTCGCCACGAGGGCGTCCCGCTCCGCTCCTACCCCAGTGGCGGCACCACGCAGTCGATCAGGAACGGGCCCGGCTCCGCCAGGCCCCGTTTCAGCAGCGCCGCGAACTCCTCCGCCGTGGTGGCCCGTTCCCCCGGCACCCCCATGCCCCGCGCCAGCGCGACGAAGTCGAGGGGCGGCCCGGAGAGGTCGAGGAGCCGCCGGGACCGCGTCCCGCCGGCCACCGCCCCCACCGCCGCCAGCTCCAGATTGAGGATCGCGTAGGACCGGTTGTCGAAGACGACCGTCGTGACGTCGAGCCCCTCCCGCGCCTGCGTCCACAGCGCCTGCAGCGTGTACATCGAGGCCCCGTCCCCGACCAGCGCGAGCACGGGCCGGTCCGGACAGGCCACCCCCGCCCCCACGGACAGCGGAAGCCCCTGTCCCATCGCCCCGCCGGTCAGGGTCAGCCAGTCGTGCGGCGGCGCCCCCGCCGTCGCGGCCGGTAGCCAGATCCCGGACGTGTTCGCCTCGTCGACGACGACGGCACCCTCCGGCAGCAGCGCCCCGATCACGGCGGCGGCCGACTCGGCGGTGAGGTCGCCGACGGGCAGCGCGGGCCGCACGGACTCGGCCCGAGGAGCGCGCGCCCGGGGCGGCCCGACCACCTCGGCGAGCCCTTCGAGCGCCGCCGTCACGTCCTCCGGACCGGCGGCGAGGACGTGCACCGCACACCCCTCGGGCACCAGATCGGCCCGCTGCCCGGGGTAGGCGAAGAAGGCGACCGGCGAGGCGGCCCCGGCGAGCACCAGGTGCCGTACGCCCGCCAGCTGACGCCGCGCGCCGGAGGCGAGGTAGGCGAGCCGATCGACGGCGGGGCGGCCCGCGCCCCGCTCCAGGCGGGCCGGGAAGGTCTCGCACAGCAGCCGCGCGCCGGTCGCCGCGGCCACCCGCCCCGCCGCCGCGAGCCCGGCCCCGCGCGCGGCCTCCGCGCCGAGCAGCAGCGCGACGCCCTCGCCCGAGCGCAGCGCGCCCGCCGCGCCCGTCACCGCGTCCACGGACACGAGCCCGCGCCGCGCCGTCGGAGGGCACGCGGCGACGGGCGGCGATTCCCCCCGCGCCCAGGACACGTCGGCGGGCAGGACCAGCGTCGCGATGGCGCCGGGCGGCCCGCTCGCCGCGGCGAGCGCGTCGGCGACGTCGGCCGCGAGTTCGGAGACGTAGTACGTACGCCGTGTCCAGGCCGACACCGTGCGGGCCAGCGCCCCGATGTCCGACTCCAGGGGCGCGTCGAGCCGCTTGTGGTCCAGGGCGTGGTCGCCGACCACGTTGACCAGGGGAGTGGCGGCCCGCCGCGCGTTGTGCAGGTTGGGCAGGCCGCCCGCCAGGCCGGGACCGAGGTGCAGCAGCGTGCACGCGGGGCTCCCCGTCATCCGCCCGTACCCGTCGGCGGCGCCCGTGGCCACGCCCTCGAAGAGGCACAGCACGGGCCGCAGTCGAGGCACGTCGTCGAGGGCGGCGACGAAGTGCATCTCGGAGGTGCCGGGGTTGGCGAAGCACGCGCGGACGCCCCCGTCCACGAGGCCGTCGATCAGGATCTGCGCTCCGTTCGGCATGGCGGTCCGCCTCTGCTCGGTGCCGAGGGCGCACGTCGGTGGCCTGCGCCCGGTGCGTGGGGGAGGCCAGTCTTCACGGGGTGGCGGCCGGGGCGGCAGCCGGGATCCGGCCAGCCGCCGCGGGCGTGCCGGGCCCGAACCTGCGCCGGTAGCCGGACGGGCTGAGCCCCGTCTCGCGGCGCAGCCGGGCCCGCAGATTGGCCGCCGTGCCCAGGCCGCTGCGGCGCGCGACGACGTCGAGGCGCTCCTCGCCGCGTTCGATGAGTCGGCAGGCCAGGGCCACGCGCTCGGCCGTCAGCCAGGCCAGCGGGGTGGTGCCGAGCTGGGCGCGGAAGCGGCGGTGCAGGGTGGCGGGGCTGACCCCGGCGCGGGCCGCGAGGGCCGCCACGGTGAGCGGGCCCGCCCCGCCGGGCCCCGGCACGGCGGTGTCGCCGAGCCGCTCCTGCGCCCAGGCGAGGAGGGGGGCCAGGGAGACGTCCGGCACGTCGGGCACGGGGCGCTCCAAGAACTGCCGCTGTCCGCCGTCCCGGTGGGCGGCGAACACGAGCCGCCTGCTCACGGAGTTGGCGACCTCGGCGCCGTGGTCCCGGCGCACGAGGTGCAGACCCAGGTCGAGGGCGGCCGAACTGCCCGCCGCGGTGAGGATGTCGCCGTCGTCGACGAAGAGCACGTCCGGTTCGAGCCGCACGGCCGGAAACCGCTCCCGGAAGGAGTCCGCCCACTGCCAGTGCGCGGTGGCCCGGCGCCCGTCGAGGACCCCGGCCTCGGCGAGGGTGAAGGCCCCGCTGCAGAAGCCCACCAGACGCGCGCCGCGCGCGTGCGCCCGCCGGACGGCGTCCAGGACGGCGGGCCGGCGCGGCACGTCGGTGTCCGGCCGGTTGGGCACGATGACGGTGTCCGCGGTGTCGGCCGCGTCGAGCCCGGCGACGCCGCTGAGCGTGAAGAAGCCGTCCCGCATCGGTGTGTCCGGCTCGGGCGAGCAGAGCGCGAAGTCGTACAGCTCCCGCCCCAGTTCGGGCCTGCGCAGCCCGAACACCTCGGTCGCACAGCCCAGTTCGAAGGGGTTGGAGTTCTCGTCGACGATCACGACGACGCGGTGCGGCCGGGCCGGTGCGGTGGTCCCGGGCTGAGAGGATTCTTGCGCCATGTGCGATTTCTAGCACTCACGCGGGGTGCCGGTCACGGCCGAGGATCGTTCCATGACCAGCGCAGCCACACACCGCGAACCCCTTGCCCTCGCCGACGCCCTCGCCTCCTTCGACGCCCTGTGGAGCCCCCGCGTCGTCGCCTCCGTCAACGACTACGACGTACGCGTCGCCAAGGTCGAGGGCGAGCACGTCTGGCACGTCCACGACGACACCGACGAGTTCTTCCTGGTGCTCGGCGGCGAACTCCACATCGACCTGCGCGAACCGGCGGGGGAGCGCAGGGTCACCCTCCCGCGGGGCTCGGTCTTCACGGTTCCGCGCGGCACCGAGCACCGGCCGTACGCCCCGGACGGCGCCCGGATCCTCCTCTTCGAGCCCACCGGCACCTCGACGGTCGGCGACCGCCACGACGAGGTGCCGGACCATGTGGACGCGACGACGGGGCATGCGCTGCGGCTCTGACGCGCCCGGCTCCGGCCCTGGACCGGCCGGTCACGCGAGCCCGGGAACCGTCGAGATCAGCAGATCGATCAGCTTGATGCCGGCGAACGGCGCGATCAGCCCGCCCAGGCCGAACACGGCGAGGTTGCGGCGCAGCAGGTCGTGCGCGGAGGCCGGGACGTAACGGACGCCGCGCAGGGCCAGCGGGATCAGCGCGACGATGATCAGCGCGTTGAAGATGATCGCCGAGGTGATCGCCGAGGTCGGGCTGTGCAGGCCCATGACGTTCAGCGCCTCCAGGCCCGGATACGCCCCGGCGAACATCGCGGGGATGATCGCGAAGTACTTCGCGACGTCGTTGGTGATCGAGAAGGTGGTCAGGGCTCCTCGGGTGATGAGGAGTTGCTTGCCGATCTCGACGATCTCGATGAGTTTGGTGGGGTTGGAGTCCAGGTCCACCATGTTCCCGGCCTCCTTGGCGGCCGAGGTGCCGGTGTTCATGGCCACGCCGACGTCGGCCTGGGCGAGCGCGGGGGCGTCGTTCGTGCCGTCACCGGTCATCGCGACGAGCTTGCCGCCGGCCTGCTCGCGCTTGATCAGCGCCATCTTGTCCTCGGGCGTGGCCTCGGCCAAGTAGTCGTCCACGCCCGCCTCCTGGGCGATGGCGCGGGCGGTGAGCGGATTGTCGCCGGTGATCATCACGGTACGGATGCCCATGCGGCGCAGCTCGGCGAAGCGCTCGCGGATGCCGTCCTTGACGACGTCCTTGAGGTGGATCGCGCCCAGCACGCGCGGCCCCTCCCAGTCGTGCGCCGCGACCAGCAGCGGCGTCCCGCCCGACTGCGCGATCGCGTCGGAGTACGCCCGCGCCTCGGGCGGCACGTGCCCGCCGTACATCTGCACCCACCCGATCACCTGGGCGGCCGCGCCCTTGCGGATCGAGCGGCTCGCGCCGTTGTCCCAGCGCAGGTCGACACCGCTCATGCGCGTCCGCGCGCTGAACTCCACGAACCGTGCCCGGCCCAGCTCGCCGTCCACCGGCTCCCGCAGGCCGTACCGGTTCTTCGCGAGGACGACGACGGAGCGGCCCTCGGGCGTCTCGTCGGCCAGCGAGGAGAGCTGGGCGGCGTCGGCCAGCGCCAGTTCGTCGATGCCGGGCAGGGGCACGAACGCGGCGGCCTCGCGGTTGCCGAGGGTGATGGTGCCGGTCTTGTCGAGCAGCAGCGTGTCGACGTCGCCCGCGGCCTCCACCGCGCGCCCGCTCATCGCGAGGACGTTGCGCTGCACGAGCCGGTCCATGCCCGCGATGCCGATCGCCGACAGGAGCGCGCCGATCGTCGTCGGGATGAGCGTGACGAGCAGGGCGACCAGGACGGTCGTCGACTGGGCCGCCCCGGCGTATGCGGCCATCGGCTGGAGCGAGACGACCACCAGGACGAAGACCACGGTGAGCGCGGCGAGCAGGATGTTGAGGGCTATCTCGTTCGGCGTCTTCTGCCGGGCCGCGCCCTCGACGAGGGCGATCATCCGGTCCAGGAACGAGTTGCCGGGCCGTGAGGTGACCCGTACGACGATCCGGTCGGACAGCACCGTCGTGCCGCTGCGGTCGCCGCCCGACTCCCGTACGACGGGCGCCGATTCACCGGTGACGGCCGACTCGTCGACCGCGGCGACGCCCTCGACGACCTCGCCGTCGGCGGGGATGGCCTCGCCCGCCCCGACGAGCACGAAGTCGAAGGGCTGGAGTTCGGCGGCGGCCACGGCCTCCGTCGTGGCGCGGTCGAGGTCCGTGCCGACCCGCCAGTTGTCGCGCAGGCGCAGCGCCACCGTGTCCGTGCGGGCCTTGCGCAGGGAGGCCGCCTGCGCCCGGCCGCGGCCCTCGGCGACGGCCTCGGCGAGGTTGGCGAAGACGACGGTCAGCCAGAGCCAGCCGCCGATGACCCAGGTGAAGACGGCGGGGTGCAGCACCGCGGAGAGCGTGGTGAGCACGGCGCCGACGGCGACGACGAACAGCACGGGGTTGCGCACCAGCGCGCGCGGATGCAGCTTCCGCACCGCCTCGGGGAAGGCGGCGAGCAGCTGGCGGGGTTCGAAGAGTCCGGCGGGGCGGCGGCGTCGCGCCGGGCGCGGGGCGGCGGGGGCGGGGGCGGGCGGGGAGCCGGGGGCGGCGGGTGCCGTGGGTGCGGGGGGCAGCATGCGGGGGAATCTAAGGCTCCGGGAGCCGTCGAATCCCAGGTGGCGAGGGGTATTTGCGGCTCTCTTACGGAGGCCGTGCGCACCGCGTCAAGCCCTCGTCAAGGGTGCGGAGAACGGCGTCAGGGCGGCGTCAACGCGTACCGAACCGGTGTTCGTGGCCCCGCAGACTGATCGGCACGGGGGACGACGGCCGCCCGGCCGCGGTCGTGAGGGGGACGCGGCCGGGCGGGCCGTGAGCGGGTGGCTCGTGAGCGGACTGGCCGTGAGCGGGCGGGGCGCGGCCGGGAGGTGCGCGGCCGGGCCGACTTATCCCGTAGGCGCTTCTACTCAAATTTGACTAGACTGGCCCGCATGGCCGAGACAACCATTCCGCTCCTGCCGTGCCAGACGATCCAGCCGGTGGTCGACTTCTACACCGCGCTGGGCTTCGAGACGACCTTCCTCCAGAAGAGCCCCTATCCGTACGCCGTCGTCGAACGCGGCGCCGTCGAGCTGCAGTTCTTCGGCATGAAGAACTACGACCCCAAGGAGTCCTACTCCGGGTGCTACGTCCTCACGGACGACGTCGAGGCGCTGCACACCGCCTTCCGCGCGGGCCTCAAGGCGGCGTACGGCAGGATCCCCAGCCGCGGGTTGCCCCGGATAGGCCCGCTCAAGGACATGTCCTACGGCGTGCGGCAGTTCCTGATGACCGACCCCGGCGGCAACAGCATCCGCGTCGGGCAGCCGATCAGCGAGGATCCGTCGCACCGGCCCGTCCCCAAGGGGACCTTCGCCCGCGCGCTCCATCTGGCCGACCTGTTCGCCGACTCCAAGGAGGACCTGCCGGGCGCCGCGAAGATCATCGACCGGGCCCTCGGCCTCACGGACGAGCGGCCCACCCCCGAGCAGCACCTGCGTCTGCTCGTCCTGCGCGGCGACATCGCCCAGCGGCTCGGCGACGACGACCTGGCCGGACGCTTCCTCGGTCAGGCCGAGGCCCTCCAACTCACCGATGGGGAGCGGGAGTCGGTCCGCGACACCCTCGCGCGCCTCGCCGAACTGCGGTCCTAGCGGCGCCCCACGCCCGGGCGCGGCACCCCGCCCACGTCAGGGCGCCGTCAAAGTCCCCGCCCGGGACGCCAGGGCCCCGTCAAGGCCGGTGTCCCGGGCGGCCGCCCCGGGGGCCGGTGGGGCACTCTCCCCAAGGGCGTCCGCCCCGGGAAAGAGCCCCGCGGACCCAGGAGTTGAGCGCCGGAGCCATGAGTGACGTACGACCCGGAAAGCTGAAGGTCTGTCTGGGGTCGGCGCCCGGCGTCGGCAAGACCCACCGCATGCTCGACGAGGCACATCGCAGGGCGGCCCGGGGCGCCGACGTGGTCGTCGGCCTCGCGGTGTGCCACGACCGCCCGCACACGCGCGGCATGCTCGCGGGCCTGGAGGTCCTGCCGCCCGCCCCCGGCGGACGGGGCGACGGAGAGGGGGAGCTGGACCTGGCCGCCCTCCTCGCCCGCCGCCCGGACCTCGCCGTCGTCGACGAGCTCGCCCACACCAACACCCCCGGCGCCGGCCGCAACCCCCGGCGCTGGCAGGACGTCGAGGAACTCCTCGCGGCCGGCATCGACGTCCTCACCGCCCTCGACATCCGCCACCTGGACTCCCTCAGCGACGTCGTCGAGAAGATCACCGGCGTACCCGTGGCCGAGACCGTCCCCGACCGCGTGGTGCGCCGCGCCGACCAGATCGAGCTCGTGGACATCGCGCCCGAGGCGCTGCGCCGCCGCATGGCCCACGGCGACATCCACGCCCCCGAGGACGTCGACGCGGCCCTCGCCCACTCCTTCCGGCCCGGCAACCTCACCGCGCTGCGCGAACTGGCCCTGCGCTGGCTGGCCGGACACGTCGACGAGAGGCTGCGCCACTACCGCCGCGAACAGGGCGTCGAGGGCGTCTGGGAGGCCAGGGAGCGGGTCGTCGTCGCCCTGACCGGCGGCCCCGAGGGCGAGACGCTCATCCGCCGCGCCGCCCGCATCGGCGACCTCTCCCGCACCCTCGGCACCCCGCACTCCGGGGGCGACCTGCTCGCCGTGCACGTGGCCCGCAGCGACGGCCTCGCCGCCGGCGCCTCGCACGCCGCCCTCGTCCGCCAGCGCCGCCTCGTCGAGAGCCTCGGCGGCAGCTACCACTCGGTCGTCGGCGACCACGTCCCCACCGCCCTGGTCGAGTTCGCCCGAGCGGAGAACGCCACGCAGCTCGTCCTCGGCACCAGCAGACGCGGCCGCCTGGAGCGCTTCCTGACCGGCAGCGGCATCGGCGAGACCGTCGTGGCGCTCTCCGGCGACATCGACGTCCACATGGTCACCCACGAACGCGCGGGCCGCGGCAGGCTGCTGCCCTCGCGCCGCCGCACGCTGCCCGCCTCCCGCCTCGTCGCGGGCCCCGTCGCCGGGCTCGTCCTGCCCGTGCTCCTGACCCTCGCCCTGGACCGGCTGCGCGAGCCGCTGAACCTCACCAGCGAGGCGCTGCTGTTCCTGCTCACCGTGGTCGGCGTGGCCTGCATCGGCGGCGTCGCCTCCGCCGTGATCGCCTCGGTCACCGCCTCCCTGCTGCTCAACTACTGGTTCATGCCGCCGATCGGGCACTTCACCCTCGGCGACCCCAACAGCATGGTGGCGCTCGGTGTGTTCGCCGTCGTCGCGGCCACCGTGGCCGCCGTCGTCGACCGCTCGCTGCGCCTGTCGCGGCGCTCGGCACGGGCCACCGCGGAGGCCGAGACGATGTCGTCGCTCGCGGGCAGCATCGTCCGCGGCGACCACGCCATCCCCGCGCTCCTCGAACGGACGAGAGAGACCTTCGGCATGGACAGCGCCGAGCTCGTCGACGAACTCCCCGCAAGCGACGGCACCCTGGTCGCCGTGCCCGTCGGCACCGGCTCCTTCCTCGTGCTGCGCGGCCGGACGCTGCCCTCCTCCGAGCGCCGCGTCCTCGCCGCCTTCGCCGCGCACGTGGGCGCCGCCGTGGCGCGCGCCCGGCTCGCCGAGGCCGCCGCCGAGGTCGAGCCGGTCAAGGCCGCCGACCGGATGCGCACCGCGCTCCTGCGGGCCGTCGGCCACGACCTGCGCACCCCGCTCGCCGCGGGCTGGGCCGCCGTCACCTCGCTGCGCAGCCGCGACGTGGACTTCAGCGCGGAGGACCGCGACGCGCTGCTCGCCACCGCCGACGAGTCCCTCGCCAAGCTGGACCGCCTGGTGGAGAACCTCCTCGACCTGAGCCGGCTGCAGGCCGGCGCGCTCACCCTCACGCTGCGGCCCACCGGACTCCAAGAGGTCCTCGCGCCCGCCCTCGACTCACTGCCGCAGGGCGGCCCCGGCGTCCGGGTACCCGGCCCGGACGACCTCGCGAGGATTCCCGACGTCCTCGCCGACCCACCGCTCCTGGAGCGCGTCATCGCCAACCTGACGGGCAACGCCGCCCGCCACGCGCCGCCCCACGAGCCGGTCATGATCTCGGCGAGCGCGCTGGCGGGCCGCGTCGAGGTGCGTGTCGTCGACCGGGGACCCGGGCTTCCCGCGGCCGGCCGGGAGCGGCTCTTCGAACCGTTCCAGCGCCTCGGCGACACCGACAACAGCGCCGGGCTCGGGCTCGGCCTCGCCCTCTCGCGAGGGCTGACCGAGGCGATGGACGGCACGCTCACCCCGGAGGACACCCCGGGCGGCGGCCTCACGATGGTCCTGTCGCTGCCCTGCGCGCCGTCCGGCCCCTGAGGGGCGCGGGGTCAGCCGACGTGCACCCGCGGCCGGCGCGCCGGGTCCTGCTCCGTGCGGCGCAGCACCTCGCGGGTGACCGGCGCGACCTCGCCGTCGCCGAAGACGAGGAAGCGCAGCAGGTGTCCGAGCGGGTTGCCCTCGGTCCAGTTGAAGTAGGCGTGCGGCAGCCGTCCCGTGCGGTCGCGGATCTCCAGGAGGACGGCGGCGATGGTGTTGGGCACGCCGGGTCCGGTGGCGCGCAGCCGCCGCGCGCCGTGCTTGCGGTCTCCGTGGACCGTCAGCTCGGCGGTGAAGTCGGAGGAGTCGCGGACGAAGACCTCCAGGAAGAGCACGGGCTTGCCGCCGGGGATGTGCGTCTGCTCGCGCTGGCTGTACTCCTTGGCGCGGTACTCGGCGGTGCTGTGCTCCTGCGGTTCGTTGGCGATGATCCGCACCGGGCCCGCCGCGGCGACCTCGTCGATCAGCCGCAGCGCCTCCTCGTCGAACACCACGCCCGCCGAGCGCAGTTCGAAGGCGCGGCGCACCCGAGAGGCGAACGAGGTGAGCACGATGGCGACGATGAACAGCGCCGCGATCTTGATGCCGTCGGGGCGCTCCACGACGTTCGCCACCAGGGTGTACGCGAACACCGCGGTGATCAGCCCGAAGCCGAGGGCGGCCCCGCGGTGGCCCCGGTGGTGCACGGCCACGGTCGAGGCGAAGGCCGCGGAGAGCATCAGGACGAGGACACCGGTGGCGTACGCGCCGCTCTGCGCGTCGACGTCCGCGTCGAACCACAGCGTGATGGCGACCGCGATCGCCATGAACACCAGGACCAGCGGCCGCACCGCCCGCGTCCACTCGGGCGCCATGCCGTACCGCGGCAGATAGCGCGGCACGATGTTGAGCAGCCCGGCGAGCGCCGAGGCGCCCGCGAACCACAGGATCGCGATCGTCGATACGTCGTAGACGGTCCCGAAGACCTCGCCCAGGTGCGCGTGCGCGAGATAGGCGAGGGCCCGCCCGTTGGCCGGGCCGCCGCTCTTGAAGTCGTCCTGCGGGATCAGGATCGTCGTGGCCAGGCTGGAGAGCAGCAGGAAGCAGCTCATGACGACGGCCGCCGTGGTCAGCAGCTTGCGGGTGTCACGGATGCGCCCGGCGGGCTTCTCGTACGTGTCCGACGCGTCGCCCCGCACCTGCGGCATCACCGCGACACCGGTCTCGAAGCCCGACATGCCGAGCGCCAGCTTCGGGAAGACCAGCAGCGCCACGCCGACCATCACGAACGGCGAGGAGTGCTCGGCGGTCATCGCGCTCCACCAGTCCTCGACGTGCACCGGCTCGCTGAGCACCAGCCAGACCGCGGTGGCGACGACCACGAGGTTGAGCGTGAGGAAGACGCCGACGAGCGCCACCGCGACACCGATCGCCTCCCGGAAGCCCTTGAGGAAGACCGCGCCGAGCGCGGCGATCAGGACGAGGGTGATCAGGACCCGTTCGCCCTCCAGCCAGTGCGGGGCGAAGGGGTTCTCCAGCACGTGCGCGGAGGCGTCGGCCGCCGACAGGGTGATGGTGATGATGAAGTCCGTGGCGGCGAAGCCGAGCAGCACCAGGACGAAGATCTTCCCCGACCACCAGGGCAGCAGCCGCTCCAGCATGTGGATGGAGCCCTCGCCGTGCGGGGACTCGTGGGCGACGCGGCGGTAGACCGGCAGCGCGCCGAGCAGGGTGAGCGCGATCAGCACGAGCGTGGCGAGCGGGGAGAGCAGTCCGGCCGCCAGCGCCGCGATGCCGGGCTGGTAGCCGAGCGTGGAGAAGTAGTCCACGCCGGTCAGGCACATGACGCGCCACCAGGCGTGGCCCCGGTGCTCGGCGGGCGGGGTGCCGTGCGGCCCCTGGTGCCGTGACGTCCGCTCGGTGAGCCCGTCGAGGAGCCAGGCGCGCAGCCGGCGGGGGGACTTCGCACTCATGCGCCCATCGTGGCCCCGGGCCGTCAAAAGTGCGTGAAGACCGGGCCGTTGCGCGCGAAGAACGCGCAAGGAACGCGCTGTGCCGACCAGAACCGGACAGAACCTGGGCGCACCTGCCCACGACCGGTCCGAGTGCGGCGGCCCGCCGACGGGCCGCCCGCCCCGGACGCCCGGTCCGTCCGCCCCGGCCCGTCGCCTCCCACCGCCCGACGCGCCGGGGCCGTCCGCCCCGGAAATCCGGGGCCCCGAAGGAGTACGACCATGTCCGTCCTGACCACCGAGCCGGGCGCCGCCGCCGTCGACGAGGACCCTCCGGACGCCGGTGAACGCCACCGCCTCACCGCCGTCACGGGCCTGGCCGCGCTGTCCCTGGACGCCATGGCCTCCGTCGCGTACGGCCCCGAGGCGATCGTCCTGGTCCTGGCCGCCGCCGGCGGCCACGGACTCGGCTTCACCCTGCCGGTCACCCTCGCCATCGCCGCCCTCCTCGCCGTCCTCGTCGCCTCCTACCGCCAGGTGATCGCGGCCTTCCCCGACGGCGGCGGCTCCTACGCCGTGGCCAAGACCCACCTCGGCCGCCGCACCAGCCTGGTCGCCGCCGCCTCGCTGGTCCTCGACTACGTCCTGAACGTCGCGGTCGCCGTCACCGCCGGCGTCGCCGCCCTCACCTCCGCCTTCCCCGGGCTGTACGGCGACCGGCTCTGGATCTGCCTGGCCGTCCTCGTCCTGATCACCGGGGTCAACCTGCGCGGCATCGTCGACTCGGCGCGGGCCTTCATCGCCCCCACCGCCGTCTTCGTGCTCTCGATGCTCACCCTCGTCGTCGTCGGCCTCTTCCGCTCCGCGCCGGTCGGCACCGAGGCCGCCCAGGGCCACGCCTCGGTCGTCGCGGACAACGCCACCACCGTCGGCGCCCTGCTCCTGCTGAAGGCCTTCGCCTCCGGCTGCTCCGCGCTCACCGGCGTCGAGGCCATCGCCAACGCCGTACCGTCCTTCCGCGCCCCGCGCGCCCGGCGCGCCCAGCACGCGGAGGTCGCCCTCGGCGCCGTGCTCGGCGTCATGCTGATCGGCCTCGCGGTGCTCATCTCCCGCTTCCACCTCCAGCCCGTCGAGGGCGTCACCGTCCTCGCCCAGCTCGCCGACGCCTCATTCGGGCACAACGCGGCCTTCTACGTCATCCAGTTCGCCACGATGATCCTGCTGGCCCTCTCCGCGAACACCTCCTTCGGCGGCCTGCCCGTACTCCTCAAGCTGCTCGCCCGCGACAACTTCCTGCCGCACGTCTTCGCCCTCAAGGCCGACCGCCAGGTCCACCGGCACGGCGTCCTCACCCTCGCCGGGATCTCCGCCGCCCTCCTCGTCTTCTCCGGCGGCGACACCAACACCCTCGTCCCGCTCTTCGCGATCGGCGTCTTCGTCGGCTTCACGATCGCGCAGACCGGCATGGTCCTGCACTGGCGCCGCGAGCGGGGACCCAGGTGGCTCGGCAAGGCCCTCCTCAACGGCCTGGGAGCGGTCCTGACCGGCGCCAGCGCCGTCGTCGTCACCGCCACCAAGTTCCACGACGGCGCCTGGCTGATCGTGGTCGCCCTGCCCCTGCTGGTCGCCGCCTTCGAGACCGTCCACCGCGCCTACACGCGGATCGGCGAGCGCCTCGGCCTCGGCCGCGTCCCCGCGTGCCCGCACCGCGTCCCCTCCCTGGTCGTCGTCCCCGTCTCCTCCCTGTCCCGGCTGACCAGCGAGGCGCTGACCGCCGCCGTCTCCCTGGGCGACGAGGTGCGCGCGGTGACCGTCTGCCACACCGACGCCGAGGACCGCGCCCAGGTCGAGGCCCTGGAGCGGGACTGGGCGCTGTGGGACCCGGGCGTGGACCTGGTCCGCCTGCCCTGCGACCGCCGCACGCTGGGCCGCCCCATCGCCGCGTACGTACGCCGGATCGAGGCCGACCGGCCCGGCACGCGCGTCACCGTCCTGATCCCCGAGGTCGAGCCGGCCCACGCCTGGCAGCGGATCCTGCAGAACCAGCGCGGCGCCGTGGTGGCGCACGCGGTGCGCGGCACCACCGACGCGGTGATCTGCCGCCTGCGCATCCGGCTCACCTGAGCGGTCCGCACCGGCGCCGGGAAGCCCGCTCGTCAGGGAGGCGTCAAGAGCCCCCACGGCGCCGTATGGAGGACGTCAACGGCGGCCGGATCCGGCCGAAAGGGCGCTTTCCTCTAATCGTCAGTTCAAGCACTTCCCCCATCCACTCCACGTCCTTCAGGAGCTCACGATGGCCGACGTGGCCTTCGTCGTCACCACGATCGCGGTCTTCGCGCTGGTGGCACTTGTCGCCAAGGGGGTGACCAAGCTGTGACCGCCGAGAACATCGTCGGCCTCGTCGTGGCCGTCGCCCTCCTGGGCTATCTCGTCCTCGCCCTCGTCTTCCCGGAGAGGTTCTGAGTACGGATATGAGCCCCGTCCTTGCTGGTGTGCTCCAGCTGCTCGCCCTGATAGCGGCCCTCGCCCTGGCCTACCGGCCGCTCGGCGACTACATGGCCCGCGTCTACGGCTCGCACAAGCACCTGCGCGCCGAGAAGTGGATCTACAAGGCCATCGGCGCCAACCCCGACACCGAGATGCGCTGGCCCGCCTACCTGCGCGGTGTCCTCGCCTTCTCCGCGGTCGGTGTCCTCTTCCTCTACCTGTTGCAGCGCCTGCAGGGCTCGCTGCCCGGCTCGCTCGGCTTCAAGGCCATCGACCCGGACCAGGCCTTCAACACCGCGGCCTCGTTCGTGGCCAACACCAACTGGCAGTCGTACTCCGGCGAGCAGGCCATGGGCCACGTCGTGCAGACCGGCGGCCTCGCGGTGCAGAACTTCGTCTCGGCGGCCGTGGGGATCGCCGTGGCGGTGGCCCTGGTCCGCGGCTTCGCCCGCTCCCGCACCGGTGAGCTCGGCAACTTCTGGGCCGACCTGGTGCGCGGCACCGTCCGCATCCTGCTGCCCATCGCCGTCGTCGGCGCGCTCGTCCTGGTCGCCTGCGGCGCCCTCCAGAACTTCGCCGGCATCCACGAGGTCGGCCAGTTCACGGGCGGCAGCCAGCAGTGGAACGGCGGCGCGGTGGCCTCGCAGGAGGTCATCAAGGAGCTGGGCACGAACGGCGGCGGCTACTTCAACGCCAACTCCGCGCACCCCTTCGAGAACCCCAACGGGATCTCGAACCTCTTCGAGATCTTCCTGATCCTCGTGATCCCCTTCGCGCTGACCCGGACCTTCGGCAGGATGGTCGGCTCGGTCAAGCAGGGCTACGCGATCCTCGCCACGATGGCGACGATCTGGATCGGCTTCACCGCGCTGATGATGTGGACCGAGTTCCACCACGGCGGCCCGGCGTTCGACCTGGCCGGCGGCGCGATGGAGGGCAAGGAGACCCGCTTCGGCATCGGCGGCTCGTCGATCTTCGCGGTGGCCACCACGCTCACCTCCACGGGCGCCGTGAACTCCTTCCACTCCTCCTACACCGGCTTCGGCGGCGGCATCGAGATGCTGGGCATGCAGCTCGGCGAGATCGCCCCCGGCGGCACCGGCTCCGGTCTCTACGGCATGCTGATCATGGCGATCATCGCGGTGTTCATCGCGGGCCTGATGGTCGGCCGTACGCCGGAGTACCTGGGCAAGAAGATCGGCACCCGCGAGATCAAGCTGGCGGCCTGCTACATCCTGGTCACGCCGGCGCTCGTCCTCGGCTTCACCGCGGTGTCGATGGCGCTGCCCACGCCCAAGGACTCGATGCTCAACTCCGGGGCCCACGGCTTCTCCGAGATCCTGTACGCCTTCACCTCCGGAGCCAACAACAACGGCTCGGCCTTCGGCGGTCTGAGCGCGGACACGAACTGGTTCAACACCACGATCGGCCTCGCCATGCTGCTCGGCCGCTTCCTGCCGATGGTGTTCGTCCTCGCGCTCGCCGGATCGCTCGCCGAGCAGAAGCCGATCCCGGCCACCGCGGGCACCCTGCGTACCGAGAAGCCGCTGTTCACCGGCCTGCTGGTCGGCACCATCATGATCATCACCGGTCTCACCTACTTCCCCGCCCTGGCGCTGGGACCGCTTGCCGAGGGGCTGGCGTCATGAGCACACACACCCACAAGAACGACACGGACGACCGGGACGGGGGAGCGGTCGCGACCGCGACCCGCGCCCCCCACCAGGACGTCCCCACCGGCCACAAGCCGGCCGACGACGGCAAGGTCGGCGCGGGCCTCTTCGACCCCGCCCAGCTGCTGAAGTCCCTGCCGGACGCCGTCCGCAAGCTGGACCCGCGCGTCATGGTCAAGTCGCCGGTCATGTTCGTCGTCCTGATCGGCTCGGTGGTCACCACCGTGCTCGCGGTCAAGGACCCGACCGACTGGTTCGGCTGGGCGATCGCCGCCTGGCTCTGGCTCACCAACGTCTTCGCCAACCTCGCCGAGGCCGTGGCCGAGGGCCGCGGCAAGGCGCAGGCCGACACCCTGCGCAAGGCCAAGACCGACACCGTCGCCCGCCGCCTGACCGGATCCACCGAGGAGTCGGTGCCCGGCACCGAGCTGCGCATCGGCGACCTGGTGGTCTGCGAGGCGGGCGACATCATCCCCGGCGACGGTGACGTCGTCGAGGGCGTCGCGTCCGTCGACGAGTCCGCGATCACCGGCGAATCGGCCCCCGTCATCCGGGAGTCGGGCGGCGACCGCTCGGCCGTCACCGGCGGCACGAAGGTCCTCTCCGACCGCATCGTCATCAAGATCACGACGAAGCCCGGCGAGACGTTCATCGACCGCATGATCAACCTGGTCGAGGGCGCGGCCCGCCAGAAGACGCCCAACGAGATCGCCCTGAACATCCTCCTGGCGTCCCTCACCATCGTCTTCCTGCTGGCCGTCGTCACCCTCAAGCCCTTCGCGATCTACGCCGGGGCCGACGACCAGACCTCGATGATCGTGCTGACCGCGCTGCTCGTCTGCCTGATCCCGACGACCATCGGCGCCCTGCTCTCCGCCATCGGCATCGCCGGCATGGACCGCCTGGTCCAGCGCAACGTCCTCGCCATGTCCGGACGGGCCGTCGAGGCCGCGGGCGACGTGTCCACGCTGCTGCTCGACAAGACCGGCACCATCACCCTCGGAAACCGCCAGGCCGCCGAGTTCGTGCCGGTGCGCGGCACCACCGAGGCCGAGGTCGCGGACGCCGCGCAGCTCTCCTCGCTGGCCGACGAGACGCCCGAGGGCCGCTCCATCGTCGTCCTCGCCAAGGAGAAGTACGGCCTGCGCGAGCGCCACCAGGGCGAGCTGACCGGCGCCGAGTGGGTGCCGTTCACCGCGCAGACCCGCATGTCGGGCGTGGACGTGGACGGCCGCAAGGTGCGCAAGGGCGCGACCGGTTCGGTCGTCGCCTGGGTCAAGGAACGCGGTGGCGAGGTCGCCGAGGACGCGCAGGAGCTCAACGACCGGATCTCCCAGGCCGGCGGCACGCCGCTGCTCGTGGCTCTGGAGGACGCCGACGGCGCCCGGGTCCTCGGGGTGATCCACCTCAAGGACGTCGTCAAGGAGGGCATGCGCGAGCGGTTCGACGAGCTGCGCCGCATGGGCATCAAGACCGTCATGATCACGGGCGACAACCCGCTGACCGCCAAGGCGATCGCGGACGAGGCGGGCGTGGACGACTTCCTCGCCGAGGCCACGCCCGAGGACAAGATGGCGCTGATCAAGCGCGAGCAGGCCGGCGGCAAGCTCGTCGCGATGACCGGTGACGGCACGAACGACGCCCCCGCGCTCGCCCAGGCCGACGTCGGCGTGGCCATGAACACCGGCACCTCGGCCGCCAAGGAGGCCGGGAACATGGTGGACCTGGACTCCAACCCCACCAAGCTCATCGAGATCGTCGAGATCGGCAAGCAACTCCTCATCACCCGAGGAGCCCTGACCACCTTCTCGATCGCCAACGACGTGGCGAAGTACTTCGCGATCATCCCCGCGATGTTCGCGGTCGCCTATCCGTCGCTGGACAAGCTCAACATCATGGGCCTGTCGTCGCCCGAGTCCGCGATCCTCTCCGCGGTCATCTTCAACGCGCTGATCATCATCGCGCTCGTGCCGCTCGCGCTGAAGGGCGTGCGCTACCGGCCGATGAGCGCGGACCGGATGCTCCGGCGCAACCTCGGCATCTACGGCCTGGGCGGGCTCGTCGCCCCGTTCATCGGCATCAAGGTTATCGACGTACTCCTCTCTCTCATCCCCGGCATTGGGTGACGTGGTCATGAACAACTCCGTAGGAAACACCGCCCGGTTGATCGGCGCCGGCCTGCGCGCCCTGCTGGTCCTCACCGTGATCTGCGGCGTCCTCTACCCGCTCGCGGTGACCGGCGTCGCCCAGGCCCTCTTCAACGACAAGGCCAACGGCTCCGAGGTGACGGCGGACGGCAAGGTCGTCGGCTCCGAACTCATCGGCCAGCGCTACGACCTGCCGCTGAAGAAGGGCCAGGAGACGGCCGAGCCGGACCTCAAGTGGTTCCAGCCGCGCCCCTCCAACGGCCTGGGCGAGAACAGCGTCAACACCCAGTACAAGCTGCTCCTGTCCGGCGCCACCAACCTCTCCGGCGACAACAAGGACCTGATCAAGCAGGTGAAGGACGCCAAGGCGGCCGTCATCGAGGACAACTCCACCGCGGGCCACGAGATCAAGCCCTCCGAGGTGCCCGCCGAGGCCGTCACCTCCTCCGGCTCGGGCCTCGACCCGCACATCTCCCCCCAGTACGCCGACCTCCAGGTCCGCCGCGTCGCGGAGAAGAACCACCTGGGCGTCCGGCAGGTCCAGAAGCTGGTCGACGAGCACACCGACGGGCGGATCCTCGGCTTCATCGGCGAGCCCCGCGTCAACGTCCTCCAGCTCAACGTCGCCCTCAAGGAACTGACCGAGAAGGGCTGATGGGCTTAACCCCGACCGGCGGGAGCCGGCGGCCCCGGGACACGACCGGGCCCGCCGGCTCCCGCGGACACGACGACAAGGAAGGCCGCGCACCGATGACCCGGGTGCTGGTGGTGGAGGACGACGCACAGCTCGTACGGGCGCTCGTGATCAACTTGCAGGCGCGCAAGTACGGCGTGGACGCGGCCCCCGACGGGGCCACCGCGCTGCGCCTGGCCGCCGCCCGGCAGCCGGACGTCATCCTCCTCGACCTGGGCCTGCCCGACATGGACGGCATCGACGTACTGAAGGCCCTGCGCGGCTGGACCCGCGTGCCCGTCCTCGTCCTCACCGCCCGGCGCGCCTCCGACGAGAAGGTCGCGGCGCTCGACGCGGGCGCCGACGACTACATCACCAAGCCGTTCAGCATGGACGAACTCCTCGCCCGGCTGCGTGCCGCCGTCCGCCGCACCGAAGCCGCCCCGGCCGCCCACGAGAGCGTCGTGGTCACCACCGACGAGTTCACCGTCGACCTGGTCGCCAAGCGGGTCACCCGCGCCGGCCGCGACGTACGCCTGACCCCCACCGAGTGGCAGCTCCTCGAAATACTCATATGCCACCCCGGACGGCTCATCACCCAGCGCCGGCTGCTGCTCGACGTCTGGGGACCGTCCCACGGCACCAAGACCAACTATCTGCGGGTCTACATGGCCCAGTTGAGACGCAAGCTGGAAGCGGATCCCTCCCACCCCCGGTACCTCATCACGGAACCGGGTATGGGATACCGCTTCGAGAGCTGACCACCCTGCGGACGGACACACGCACCCATGGCACGCGGCACACTCCGGATCTATCTCGGCTCGGCACCGGGCGTCGGCAAGACGTACGCGATGCTCTCCGAGGCACACCGTCGCGTCGAGCGCGGCACCGACTGCGTGGTCGCGTTCGTGGAGCACCACGACCGGCCGCGCACCGAGGTGATGCTGCACGGCCTCGAAGTCGTCCCGCGCAGGGAACTGGAGTACCGCGGCGCCCTCTTCACGGAGATGGACCTCGACGCGGTCCTCGCCCGCCGCCCCGCGGTCGCCCTCGTCGACGAACTCCCGCACACCAACGTCCCCGGCTCGCGCAACGCCAAGCGCTGGCAGGACGTCGAGGAACTCCTCGCCGCCGGCATCGACGTCATCTCCACCACCAACATCCAGCACCTGGAGTCCCTCGGCGACGTCGTCGAGTCGATCACCGGCGTCCGGCAGAAGGAGACCGTCCCGGACGAGGTGGTGCGCCGCGCCGACCAGATCGAGCTGGTCGACATGTCGCCCCAGGCGCTGCGCCGCCGCATGGCCCACGGCAACATCTACAAGCCCGACAAGGTCGACGCGGCCCTCTCGAAGTACTTCCGGCCGGGCAACCTCACCGCCCTGCGCGAGCTGGCGCTCCTGTGGACCGCCGACCGCGTCGACGAGTACCTCACCGAGTACCGCGCCGAGCACCGCGTGAAGAGGATCTGGGGCTCGCGCGAGCGCATCGTCGTCGGCCTGACCGGCGGCCCCGAGGGCAGCACCCTGCTGCGCCGCGCCGCCCGCCTCGCGGAGAAGGGCGCGGGCGGCGAGGTCCTCGCCGTCTACATATCCCGCAGCGACGGCCTCACCTCGGCCTCGCCGAAGGAACTCGCCGTCCAGCGCACCCTGGTCGAGGACCTCGGCGGCACCTTCCACCACGTCATCGGCGACGACATACCGTCCGCGCTGCTCGACTTCGCGCGCGGCGTCAACGCCACCCAGATCGTCCTCGGCGTCTCCCGCCGCAAGAGCTGGCAGTACGTCTTCGGGCCCGGCGTCGGCGCGACCGTGGCCCGCGAGTCGGGCCCCGACCTCGACGCCCACCTCGTCACGCACGACGCGGTCGGCACGGGCCGCGGTCTCCCGGCGTCCCGCAGCGCCCGGCTCGGCCGCGCCCGCAGCCTCGCCGGCTGGCTGATCGGCGTCGGGGGACCGGTGCTGCTCACCTTCCTGCTCAGCACCTGGGCACCCGGTGTGGGCCTCGCCAACGACATGCTGCTGTATCTGTCGCTGACCGTCGCGGCCGCGCTGCTCGGCGGCGCCTGGCCCGCACTCGTCTCGGCGGGCTTCGGCTCCCTGCTCCTGAACTGGTACTTCACGCCGCCCCTCGGCAGGCTCACCATCAGCGACCCGAAGAACATCGTGGCCCTCGCGGTCTTCATCGGCGTCGCGGTGTCGGTGGCCTCCGTCGTGGATGTGGCGGCCCGCCGCACGGCCCAGGCGGCGCGGCTGCGCGCCGAGGCGGAGACCCTGTCCTTCCTGGCGGGCATTGTGCTGCGGGGGGAGACGAGTCTGGACGCGCTGCTTGAGCGGGTGCGGGAGACGTTCGCGATGGATTCGGTGGCGTTGCTGGAGCGGGCGGGGGACACGGATCCGTGGACCTGTGCGGGCCGTGTGGGGGACGGGCAGGCGCTGAAGCGGCCCGAGGACGCCGATGTGGACATGCCGGTGGGCGATCACATGGCGCTGGCGCTGTCGGGGCGGGTGCTGCCGGCCGAGGACCGGCGGGTGCTGGCCGCGTTCGCCGCGCAGGCCGCGGTGGTCCTGGACCGTCAGCGGCTGCAGTCCGCGGCGGATCAGGCCCGGACGCTGGCCGAGGGCAACCGCATCCGCACCGCTCTGCTCGCCGCGGTCAGTCATGACCTGCGCACCCCGCTGGCGGGGATCAAGGCGGCGGTGTCCTCGCTGCGCTCGGACGACGTGGAGTGGTCCCCGCAGGACGAGGCGGAGCTGCTGGAGGGCATCGAGGACGGCGCGGACCGGCTGGAACACCTGGTGGGCAATCTCCTGGACATGTCCCGGCTGCAGACCGGGACCGTCAACCCGCTGATCCGCGAGATCGACCTCGACGAGGTGGTCCCGATGGCCCTGGGCGGCGTACCGGAGAACAGCGTCGACCTGGACATCCCGGAGAACCTGCCGATGGTCACCGTCGACAAGGGGCTCCTGGAGCGGGCCGTGGCCAACATCGTCGAGAACGCCGTGAAGTACAGCCCCGACGGCATCCGCGTCCTGGTCTCGGCCAGCGCCATCGGCGACCACGTCGAACTGCGCGTCGTGGACCGCGGCCCCGGCGTCCCCGACAGCGCCAAGGACCGCATCTTCGAACCCTTCCAGCGCTACGGCGACGCGCCCAGGGGTGCCGGCGTCGGCCTCGGCCTCGCCGTCGCCCGCGGCTTCACGGAGGCGATGGACGGCACGCTCACGGCCGAGGACACCCCGGGCGGCGGCCTCACGATGGCGCTGACCCTGCGGGCCGCGGTCTAGCGGGCGGGCGGTGGTCCGCGGACCACCGCCCGCCGGACCAACGCGAAAGACCCCAGTCGATGACTGGGGTCTTTACTGGTGTCCGAGGGGGGACTTGAACCCCCACGCCCGATAAAGGGCACTAGCACCTCAAGCTAGCGCGTCTGCCATTCCGCCACCCGGACAAGGTGTCTGTCTTCGCGGGGTGTTTCCCGCGGCGACACAGAGAACATTACCAGGCTTCAGGGGGTACTCGATCACCCCGCCCGTCCCCTGTGAACGGCGCATTGCGACACCCGCCCGCCCTTGGGCCCGTGGCGTCGGAGAGAGAGGATGAAGGGGACCACCAGCAGCGAATGCGGGAGGAGCCAGCGTGAGCGGGTCCAGCACGGGCAAGGCCGTCACCGGTGAGGACGAGGTCGTCGACCTCTGTCGCGAACTGATCCAGATCGATACGAGCAACTACGGCGACCACTCGGGCCCGGGGGAGCGCAAGGCCGCCGAGTACGTCGCGGAGAAGCTCGCCGAGGTCGGGCTCGAACCGAAGATCTTCGAGTCCCACCCCGGCCGGGCCTCCACCGTCGCGAGGATCGAGGGCGAGGACCCCTCGCGGCCCGCGCTCCTCATCCACGGCCACACGGACGTCGTGCCCGCCAACGCCGCGGACTGGACGCACCACCCCTTCTCGGGCGAGATCGCGGACGGCTGCGTGTGGGGCCGGGGCGCCGTCGACATGAAGGACATGGACGCGATGACCCTCGCGGTCGTCCGCGACCGGCTGCGCACGGGCCGCAAGCCCCCGCGCGACATCGTCCTCGCCTTCCTCGCGGACGAGGAGGCGGGCGGCACGTACGGCGCGCGGCACCTCGTCGACAACCACCCCGACCTCTTCGAGGGGTGCACGGAGGCGATCAGCGAGGTCGGCGGCTTCTCCTTCACCGTCAACGAGAACCTGCGCCTCTACCTCGTCGAGACGGCCCAGAAGGGCATGCACTGGATGAAGCTGACCGTGGACGGCACCGCCGGTCACGGTTCGATGATCCACAAGGACAACGCGATCACCGAGCTGTCCGAGGCCGTCGGGCGCCTGGGGCGCCACAACTGGCCGATCCGCGTCACCAAGACGCTGCGCCACTTCCTCGACGAGCTCGGGGACGCCCTGGGCACCGAGCTCGACCCGGAGAACATGGACGAGACGCTCGCCAAGCTCGGCGGCATCGCCAAGCTCATCGGCGCCTCCCTGAAGAACACCGCCAACCCGACGCAGCTCGGCGCCGGTTACAAGGTGAACGTGATCCCCGGGCAGGCCACCGCGCACGTCGACGGCCGCTTCCTGCCGGGCTTCGAGCAGGAGTTCCTCGCCGACCTGGACCGGATCCTCGGCCCGAACGTCCGGCGCGAGGACGTGCACGCGGACAAGGCCCTGGAGACCACCTTCGACGGCGCGCTCGTCGACGCCATGCAGAGCGCGCTGCGCGCCGAGGACCCGATCGCCCGCGCCGTGCCGTACATGCTCTCCGCCGGCACGGACGCCAAGTCCTTCGACGACCTCGGCATCCGCGGCTTCGGCTTCGCGCCGCTGAAGCTGCCGCCGGAGCTGGACTTCGCGGGCATGTTCCACGGCGTCGACGAGCGGGTGCCGGTGGACGGCCTGAAGTTCGGTGTCCGGGTCCTTGACCGGTTCATCGACGCGTCCTGACGCGATTCGGCCAGGGAGCGCCCGGTCATCAGCCGCTTTGCGTGCTGAAACGACACTCCAATAATCGTCAGCGCGTGCGTACTTGACTGAAAAGAGTGAAAGGAACCATAGGCTCGTAGCCCCATAACTTTCTCCTCGTTACAGGTGATGCAGTCCGCGGCTGGGACTGCATTGCCAACAAGGAGGAATAATGATCAAGAAGGTCGTCGCTGCTGTGGCTGCCACTGGTGGTCTCGTGCTCGCTGGTGCGGGTGTCGCCGCTGCCGACGCCGGTGCCCAGGGTGCCGCCGTGAAGTCCCCCGGCGTTGTCTCGGGCAACGTCATCCAGGTGCCCGTCCACGTGCCGGTGAACGCCTGCGGCAACACGGTCTCCGTGATCGGGCTGCTGAACCCCACCTTCGGCAACACCTGCATCAACAAGTGACGTTGTTGTGCCTCACCCCTTGAGGGTCTGAGTCCGTTCGGCCCCGGAGCGCGCGCCATGCGCTCCGGGGCCGACGGGCATTCCACGTCGGGGTCACCGGGCCCGGACGTATTCCGGAAGGTAGAAGGCAGGGACAGCTATGCGACAGGTCACGCGCAAAGGCCTGATCACCGTGGCGGCCGCGAGCGGCGTACTCGCCGTGACCGGTGGCTACGCACACGCGGACTCGGGTGCCAACGGGAGCAGCTCGAATTCCCCCGGCGTACTGTCGGGCAATTCCGTCCAGGTTCCCGTTGACGCTCCGGTCAACGTGTGCGGCAACACCGTGAATGTCGTCGGGGTCCTCAACCCCGCGATGGGCAACAAGTGCGCCAATTCCTCCCAGGGCGGGGGCGGCGGTTCGCACAAGCCCTCCGGCGGCGGCTCCAAGGCGCACGGTCACACCAGTGACTCGCCCGGCGTCGGCTCCGGCAACAACGTGCAGGTTCCGGTCCACGCGCCGGTCAACGTCTGCGGCAACAGCGTCACCATCGGCGGCCTCGGCAACGCGGCCATGGGCAACGACTGCGCCAACGGCTCCGACGGCTCGGTGACCCCGCCCGGCGGAAAGCCCCCGACGGGACCCGAGCACCCGGGCAAGCCGGAGCACCCGGGCAAGCCCGAACAGCCGGGCAAGCCCGGCAACCCCGATCACCCCGGGAAGCCGGGGAAGCCGGGGAATCCGAACACTCCCGGCAAGCCGGGCAGTCCGAACAACCCCGACAAGCCGATCTCCTCGGACGACCGTGCCCTGCCGAACCACCCGGGCACGCAGAACGTCGCCCAGCCCGCGGGCACGTCGCGCCTCGCGGAGACGGGCAACGAGGTGCCGCTCGGCCTCGCGCTGCCGGTGGGGGCCGGGGCGCTGCTCGCGGGCGCGGTGCTCTACCGCAAGGCGCGGGCGAACGCCTGAGTCGCCCCGAGCGCGAGCACACCGAACGGAGCGGGCCCCGCCGTCGCGGGGCCCGCTCCGTTTCCCCGCTCTTCGTTCAGGCTCCCCCGTCCCCGGTCACCAGGTGGCTCTCACCTGGCGGATGATCCGTCGCTTCAGCCGCACCCTGCGGCTGCCGTCGCGGTGCAGGCTGAGACGGTCCAACTCCCAGTGTCCGTACTCCGCATGGTCCGTCAGCAGGCGCGTGGCTTCCTTGCGGGTGACCCCGCGCGGTACATACACGTCGACAAATTCGTATTCCGGCATCGCATCTATTGTGCGGGCATGGGCCCGGTACGGATAGCGTCTGCACTATGTCTGATGCTGCGCAGCCCACCGCTGCCGAGGTACGCGCCGCCGCCGAGGCGGTCAAGACCGCGCTCGACCGCCACTTGGCCGCGGTCGAACGCAGGTCGGGCGAGGACGACCCGGCCGTCTACGAAGCGTTCAACGAACTCGCCGCCGCGGCCGAGGAGTACGACGAGCTCCTCTACGACCGCTACGACGAGGTCACCCCCTTCGAGATCCCCGGCACCGGCGACCAGCTGCCGCCGTACGAGGGCCCGGAGGAGGCGAACGCGCTGAGCGTGCTGATCCGCCGCGACTACGCCGTGGTGGAGCCGCAGCGACTCCTCGCCCAGGCCCAGCGGGTCGCCGACCTCGACGCGGGCGGCGAGGCGGGTCCCGGCCCCGCCGACACCGTGCACGGCGCGCTCGGCGTCCTCTTCGGGGAGTTCGAACCGGACGAAATCGCCTCCCGGCACAAGGAGTTCGGTCTGGAGGAGGGCGACTCCACGCTCTGGGTCACCGCCGCGGACGCCTCCGCCGAGACGGGGGAGTGGCTCGACGCCCCCTTCGACCAGGCCGACCCGCACCGCGTGGTGTGCCGCTTCGACGTCAGCGCGGTCTTCGACGACGAACTGGACGACGACGGCGTCGACGGCCTCGACACGGACGTCGACGACATCGACCCGGGGGTGGCCGTGTCCCTCGACGAGATCGACGAGATCGACGAGGACGAACGGGACGGCAGGGGCGCCACGGGCGTCGGCCGCTGACGGCCGTACGCAGCGCGTTCGCGCCGAATCGCTCCTGCAACCGCCGGGGCCCCTCCTCCTCGGGAGGGGCCCTTGGCCGCGCCGGAAGAGGTCAGGCCGCCGCCGTCGGCACCTGGGGGCGCAGCAGCGTCCCCAGGCGCGTCGTACGGTCCTTCCAGAGGCGCTCGGCCACCGCGCGCGGCAGCTCCTGCCCCACGCCCTGGACGACCGACAGATGCCGCTCCGCGCGGCTGAACGCGGTGTAGACCCACGGTCGGGTCAGGACCTGCGCCGCGTCGCCCGGCAGCACCACGACCGCGGCGGGCCAGCGCAGCCCCGTCGCCTGGTGCGCGGTGAGCGCCCAGGCGTGCCGCACCTCCTGCTCCACCCGCTCCTTGCCCACGACGACGGGGGCGCCGTCGCACTCCAGGTGCAGCCCCTCCGCGTCGGCCCGCACCACGCGGCCGAGCGTCGTGCGCCCCGGCGCGGGGGAGTGGGCGACGCGGTCGCCGGGGTCGAAGCCGCCGAACCGCCCCGGGCCCGGGTTCAGCCGCTCCTTCAGCGCGGCGTTCAGCGCGCGCGTGCCCGCGGCGCCGCCGTGGCCGGGCGTGATGACCTGGGTCTGCTCGGCGGGCACCCCGATCGCCCGCGGCACCGAGTCCGCGACGAGCTGCACGGTGCGGTGGATCGCCTCGGCGGCGTCACGCACCGGGACCAGGACGACCTCCTTGCCGGGCGCCTCGACCTCGGCCAGCTCGCCGATGCCGATGCCCGACGTCAGCTCGCCGATGGGGCCCGGGTCCGGGGTGCGCGAGACGACCTGCGGGCAGCAGCGGGCGGCGACGAGGTCGGCGAAGACCCGGCCCGGACCCGCCGACCACAGCACGCCGGGGTCGCCGGCGAGCACCAGACGGGCGCCGTCCGGCAGGGACTCCACGAGCATCGCCGCCGTCTCCACGTCCAGCTGCGGCGCGTCCAGGACCACGAGGAGGTCGAGCGCGAGCGCGCCGTCCGCGTCGCGCCCGGGGCCCTCGGTCCCGGAGAGCAGCCCCGCCACGGTCACCGCGGTCTGTGCCGAGCCCGTCGCGGCGGCGAGGCGGCGGCGTCCGTCGGCGCCGTGGGCCGCGGCGCACACCCGCAGGCCGAGCCCGGCCGCGGCGCTGACCAGCGCCGCGGGCTCCGCGCGCGACTCCTCGCCGCCGGAGTGCAGCACCAGGCCGTGCCCGGCGACGGCGCGGATCAGCTCGGCCGCGGACCCCGAAGCCCGCGCGGCGGAGGCCTCCCAGTCGGCGTCCCGCGGGCCCGAGGCCTCGTCCTTCGAGAGGGAATTGATCACCCGGGCGAGGCCGTCGGCGAGGCTCTCCTCGGCCAGGGCGTACCGCTCCAGGCCGATCAGGACGCGGACCGGGCGCTCCGGCTCGGCCTCCTCGCCGTCCTCGCCCGCCGCGCCCGCGCCTTCGCCGTCGGCGCGCTGGACCGGCACCTCGGCCCCTTCGAGGGCGTCCTGGAAGACCAGGGCGTCGCCCTCCGCGAGCGCGCTCTGCACGGCCTCGTCGGGCTCCGGCACCCCGTACCGCCCGAGGGCCGCGGTCAGGGCCGGGGCGTCGAGCGCCGTGTGTCCCGCGACGGCGGCCTGTTCCAGGAGCCAGACGGTGACCGCGCGGCCCCTGCGCTCGTCGGCGGGCCCGCACTCCGCGCCGAGCAGCGCCCGCGCGAAGCCGTCGGCCTGCTCGGGCCGCACTCCGGAGACCCGCAGCAGCTGCCAGGGGTCCGTGCGCAGCTGCTCCTCGGCGTCCTCGCCGAGCGCGGCGGCCGTCCGGTCGGCGAGCGCGGCCGGCGCTCCGCCTTCGGTGAGCACGGCACGGACCGCGTCGACGGTCCGCGCGGCCGGGGCCGGCGCGGCCTGCGGCGGGCGCACGGGCTCGGGGGCGGGGGAGGGTGCGGCCTTGCGCGGCGCGGGCTCCGGCTCCCGGAAGGCTCCGGCGACCGGCTTCTCGCCGCTCTCCACGGCCCGCACGGCGGCGAGCAGGTCGGCCGCGGTCCCGCTCAGCTTGGTCCCGGCGTCGATCGGCCCCTGCTTGGCCGCCTTGCGCTGCTCGATCCGCTCGCGCAGCTCGCGCTGGGCCGCGATCTCGGCCTCGGTCTCGGACAGCTCGGTGCCTTCGGCGGCATCCGCAGCGGCACCTTCCGCCGCGCCGTCACCGTCGCCCTGGCCCTCGCCCTCGCCCGCGTCTTCGTCCGCGTCTCCGTCCGGGCCGGGCGCGCCCTCGCCGTCCGACACGCCGTCGGCCTCGGCCTCGGCGGTGGCGCCGGATGCGGTGTCCGGCGCGGCCTCGGCCTCCGGCGTCCCCGGCGCGGCTTCCTCCGCGGCAGCGGGTTCCGTACTCACAGCGTGCTCCAGTCGTGATCGGGATAGCGGTGCACGGGCGCCGACACGTCGTCGAGCGCCTGGCAGATCTCGTCAGGAAGACTAAGGGTCTCCACTGACAATGCGGCCGTGAGCTGCTGCGCGTTGCGCGCGCCGATGATCGGGGCCGTCACTCCGGGGCGGTCGCGCACCCAGGCGAGGGCGACGTGCAGCGGGCTGGTGGCGAGGCCGTCGGCGGCCGTCGCGACCGCGTCGACGATGCGGCCCGCCGTGTCGTCCAGGTACGGCGCGACGAACGCGGACATCTGGTCGGAGCCGCCGCGCGAGTCGGCGGGCGTGGAGTGACGGTACTTCCCCGTCAGCACGCCCCGGCCGAGCGGCGAGGAGGGCAGCAGCCCCACGCCCAGGTCGACGGCCGCGGGCAGCACCTCGCGCTCCACGCCGCGCTGCAGCAGGGAGTACTCCATCTGCGTACTGGCCAGGCCGGTGCGGGTGCCCGGGTGGGCCAGCTGCCAGGTGGCGGCCTTGGCGAGCTGCCAGCCGCAGAAGTTGGAGACCCCCGCATAGCGGGCACGCCCGCTGGTGACGGCTATGTCGAGCGCCTGGAGCGTCTCCTCCAGAGGCGTGTCCGGATCGAAGGCGTGCACCTGCCACAGGTCCACGTGGTCCGTGCCGAGGCGGGCGAGCGAGGCGTCCAGCGCGGAGAGCAGGTGACCCCGAGAGCCGTCGAAGCGGCGCTCGGGGTCCGGCACGCTGCCCGCCTTGGTCGCGATGACCAGATCGCGCCGGGGCACGAGCCGCTCGATCAGGCGCCCGAGCAGATACTCGGCCTCCCCGTCGCCGTACACGTCGGCGGTGTCGACGAGGGTGCCGCCCGCCTCCCAGAACACCTTCAACAGGTCGGCGGCGTCGTTCTCCTCGGTGTGACCCCAGGTGAGGGTGCCGAGTCCGATGCGGGACACGCGCAGGCCGGTCCGGCCGAGATGCCTCTGCTCCATGGGCGCTGAGATTACTGGCCGGGCTCCCGTGACGGGCGAGCCTGTGGACAAACCAGCGATTATGGATAACTCGGCCACCGGTTCGAGGGAAGGCGCCCCCGCGCGCCCCCGCGCCCTCCCGCCGCGAAGGAGGGCGAGGGCCCCTCTCGTCCCGCCCGTCACTGACGGATCCGCCGCCGCGCGCTACAGTCCCCGGCACAGGGACGTTACTCATGAGTACATCGGTTAGGGGATCGGCCATGCAGCTCGGGATCAACCTCGGCTACTGGGGCGCCGGGATGGACGCGGACAATCTCGCCGTCGCCAAGGAGGCCGACAAGCTCGGCTACGCGGTCTGCTGGGCCGCCGAGGCGTACGGCTCGGACGCCGCGACGGTGCTCTCCTGGGTGGCCGCGCAGACCGAACGCATCGACATCGGCTCCGCGATCTTCCAGATCCCGGCCCGGCAGCCCGCGATGACCGCGATGACGGCGGCCACCCTCGACTCGCTCTCCGGCGGCCGCTTCCGCCTGGGCCTCGGCGTGTCGGGCCCGCAGGTCTCCGAGGGCTGGTACGGCGTGAAGTTCGACAAGCCGCTGGCCCGCACGCGCGAGTACGTCGAGATCGTGCGCAAGGCCATGACCCGCGAGCGCCTCTCCTACGAGGGCGAGCACTGGACGCTGCCGCTGCCCGGCGGCCCCGGCAAGCCCATCAAGCTGACCGTCCACCCGCAGCGCGAGCACATCCCGCTCTATGTCGCCGCGATCGGCCCCAAGAACCTGGAGCAGACCGGCGAGATCGCCGACGGCGCCCTGCTGATCTTCCCGGCCGCCGAGCACCTGGAGGAGACCGCGATCCGGCATCTGCGCGCCGGGCGCGAGAAGGCCGGCAAGACGATGGAGGGCTTCGACGTCGTCCCGACGCTGCCGCTCGCCGTCGGCGAGGACTCCCAGGTGGGCGCGCTCGCCGACATGTTCCGGCCCTACACCGCGCTGTATGTCGGCGGCATGGGCAGCCGCAAGCAGAACTTCTACAACCAGCTCGCGCAGCGCATGGGGTACGAGAAGGAGGCCGCCGAGATCCAGGACAAGTACCTGGCGGGCGACAAGGAGGGCGCGGCCGCCGCGGTGCCGCAGCAGCTGATCGACTCGACGACCCTGCTCGGTTCCGTGGACCGGATCGCCGACCGGATGCGGGCCTACGCCGCGGCCGGCGTCACCACGCTCACCCTGGCCCCCGCGGGCTTCACGCTGGACGAGCGGCTCGCCTCGCTGCGGGCCGGCACGGAGGCCCTGGAGCGCGCCGGACTGGCGTAGCCGGGGGCCGCGATCGCGCAAACGGGATCGCCCAGGAGGAAGAGAAGGATTTCTGCGGCCGTGGTGGGGGCTCGGGGGGTCTTCCCCGCCACGGCCGTCACGGGGAACAACGCGTCACGGGGCCCGCGGTTACGGCCTCCGGGGCGGTCGGCGTCCTTCGTTCGGCGGAGCTGACTTGTACAGCTGTTGCCCTGTCGTGAACCTCGCACTTGACTATTTCTTTGCGGAGGTTCGCACACAGGGCATGGAGGTGCCAGTGATGCTTTCGGCCAGGACTGTCTTCGAAGAGATCCTCGACAACGACGAGTCGTTCCGGCTCTTCTGCTCCATCGCGGCCAGTGGTGAGGCCCAGGGCGGCTGGGAGAACGGCCGCATCGCCGCCCTCGTCCCCGAGGGCGAGCGGGCGCTCGCGCCCAAGATCGCCCGGCACGGCGCCGACGAGGACAAGCACGGCAGGATCTTCCACGCCCTGATGAAGAAGCGCGGCCTGCAACCGGTCGACATCCCGCACGAGACCGACTACACCATGCTCCTGGAGAGGCACGGCATCGGCCTCGCGCACGAGCAGCTGAAGGCCGAGCAGCCGCTCACCGTGCAGGACATCGTCACGTATCTCGCCCACAGCAGGGTGACCGAACAGCGGGCCTCCGAGCAGATGCGGCTGCTCCTCAAGTACTTCGCCGACCACCCGGACATCGGGCGCGCGGTGCGGATGATCTCCCACGACGAGGACAACCACCTGGCCTACTGCCACGAGGAGCTGCTGCGCTTCGCCCGCGCCGGACACGGCCACGCCATCCAGCGGACCCTGCGCGAGTGCGCGCTGGCCGAGATTCGCGTCTACCGCGACGTGAGCCTCGCCGTGATGGACCACATGGGCCGCATCCTCCGCTGGTCCCCGGCCAAACGGAAGCTGCTCGCCGCCGGCATCCACGCCGTGTACGGGTACGAGCGGCTCGGCGGCTGGCGGCGCATGGTGTCCCTGCGGATGCCCGAGCGGCGCGACGCCCTGGGCGGGCCCGCGGCGGCGGCCCCCGAGTTCGCCTGAGCCGGGAGCCCGGCCCGCGCGCTAGAGCCAGCCGCGGCGCTTGAACATCCGGTACAGGCCGACCTCCAGGAGGACCATGAGGACGATCACCGCGGGGTAGGCCCACCACCAGTGCAGCTCGGGCATGTGGTCGAAGTTCATGCCGTAGACCCCCGCGATCATCGTGGGGACCGCGGCCATGGCCGCCCACGCCGAGATCTTCCGCATGTCGTCGTTCTGCCGCACGCTCATCTGCGCCAGATGCGCGGACAGGATGTCCGACACGAGCCGGTCCAGACCCTCCACCGACTCGTTCACGCGCGTCAGGTGGTCGTAGACGTCCCGGAAGAAGGGCTGTGCCGATTCGTCCACGAACGGCACGGCGGGACCGAAGGGGCCCGCTCCGGACAGGCGGGCCACCGGCAGTGCCAACGGGCCGGTGGCCCGCCGGAATTCGAGGATCTGCCGCTTGAACGTGTAGATGCGGGACGCCGTGTTGCGCGAACCGCCGCCGTCCGGCGAGAAGACCTCCGTCTCCAGGACCTCCAGGTCGGCCTGGAGCTCGTCGGCGACCTCCAGATAGTGGTCCACCGAGGCGTCGGCGATCGAGTACAGGACCGCCGTCGGGCCGTGTCTGAGGACGTCGGGGTCGGCCTCCAGACGGTGGCGTACGACGCCCAGCGGCGCGCCCTCGCCGTGGCGGACGGTCACCACGAACGAGTCGCCCACGAAGACCATGACCTCGCCGGAGGAGACGGCGTCGCTGTCCGGCTCGTACACGACCGGCTTGAGGACCATGAACAGCGAGTCGTCGTAGACCTCCAGCTTGGGCCGCTGATGGGCCTTGAGGGCGTCCTCCACGGCCAGGGGATGCAGCCCGAACTCCTGGCTGACCTTGTCGAACTCGGTCTCCGTCGGCTCGTGCAGACCGATCCACACGAACGCGTCCCCGGCCGCCCGTGCCTCGTCCAGGGCATCGGAGAAGTCCTCGGGGCCCTCGGTCCGTCGCCCCTCGCGGTAGATGGCGCAGTCGACGATCACACCGCGCATTCTTCCCAACCTCCACACCGGACGCACCTCCTCGGGCGCTTAGGCTGAACCGCATGCCCACGCTGATCCTCGTCCGCCACGGACGCTCCACCGCCAACACCGCGGGCCTGCTCGCCGGGTGGACCCCCGGAGTGGCCCTCGACGAGCGCGGCGCCGCCCAGGCCGCCGCGCTGCCCGAACGGCTCGCCCCGCTGCCGATCTCCGAGGTCGTCACGAGTCCCCTGCAGCGCTGCAGGGAGACCGTGGCGCCGCTGCTCGCCGCCCGCCCCGGACTCCAGGCGCACACCGAGGACCGCATCGGGGAGTGCGACTACGGCGACTGGTCGGGCCGCAAGCTCGCCGAGCTCGCCGACGAACCGCTGATGGAGGTCGTCCAGCGGCACCCCTCCGCCGCGGCCTTCCCCGGCGGCGAGTCCATGCGCGCCATGCAGACCCGGGCGGCCGAGGCGGTCCGCGAGTGGAACGAGCGCATCGAGCGCGAGCACGGCGAGGACGCCGTGTACCTGATGTGCTCGCACGGCGACATCATCAAGTCGCTCGTGGCCGAGGCCATCGGGCTCCACCTCGACCTGTTCCAGCGCATCTCCGTGGAACCCTGTTCCGTCACCGTGATCCGCTACACACGGCTGCGCCCCTTCCTCGTACGCCTCGGGGACACCGGGGACTTCGCCTCGCTGGCGCCGCGCGAGCAGCCGTCCGGCAGCGATGCCACGGTGGGGGGCGGTGCGGGCGCACCGTGATCGTCACCCGCAGTAGGGTGAAGCCGACTTGCAGTCGAATCAATGGAGACAGGACGTGTCCCGTCAGGTGTTCCTCTACGACCCGCCCGAGCGTTTCGTCGCGGGAACGGTCGGGCTGCCCGGACGGCGTACCTTCTTCCTTCAGGCCTCCGCGGGCATCAGGGTGACCAGCGTCGCCCTGGAGAAGACCCAGGTGGCCGCGCTCGCCGAGCGCATGGAGGAGCTCCTCGACGAGGTCGTGCGCCGCAGCGGGGGCAGTGCCGCCGTGCCGGCCGTCGCGCCCGCCGAGATCTCCGACAGCGCGCCGCTCGACTCCCCGGTGGAGGAGGAGTTCCGCGTCGGCACGATGGCGCTCGCCTGGGACGGCGCGGAGGAGCGGATGATCGTCGAGGCCCAGGCCCTCGTCGAACTGGACGCCGAATCCGAGGACGACCTCGCCGAGGCCGAGGAGCGGCTCCTCCAGGACGAGGAGAACGGCCCGCCGATGCTGCGCGTCCGGCTCACCGGCGCGCAGGCCCGCGCCTTCGCCAAGCGCGCCCTCGACGTCGTCAACGCCGGCCGCCCGCCGTGCCCGCTGTGCAGCCTCCCGCTCGACCCGGAAGGACACGTATGCCCGCGCCAGAACGGATACCGGCGGGGAGCGTGACCGTCCGGGATTCCGTCGAGCTCCTCACCCGCGGGGAGCTGACCGTGCGCGGGCGGATCCGCGAGGCCTCGAACGCGGTGCTCTACTGCACGGTCGCGTACGACGGCCGGGAGGCCGCCTGCGTCTACAAGCCCGTCGCCGGGGAGCGCCCCCTGTGGGACTTCCCCGACGGCACGCTCGCGCAGCGCGAGGTCGCCGCGTACGAGGTGTCGCTGGCCACCGGCTGGGACCTCGTGCCGCCGACCGTGCTGCGGGAGGGGCCGCACGGCGAGGGCATGTGCCAGCTGTGGATCGAGGACTCCGGCGACGCCGAGCTGCTGGCCCTGGTCGACGGCGACGAGCCGGGCGAGGGCTGGAAGGCGATCGGCCTCGCGCAGGTCGACGAGGAGCGCACGGCGCTGCTCGTGCACGCCGACGACGTGCGGCTGCGGCGGCTCGCCGTCCTCGACGCGGTGATCAACAACAGCGACCGCAAGGGCGGCCACCTGCTGGCCGCCGACGGCCGCCTCTACGGCATCGACCACGGGGTCACCTTCCACGCCGAGAACAAGCTGCGCACGCTGCTGTGGGGGTGGGCGGGGGAGCCGCTGACCGACGAGGCGGTGGAGGTCCTGCGCGCCCTGCGGGACGGGCTCAAGGAAGGTGCCGCGCTGGCCGAGCGGCTCGGCGGGCTGATCACCGGCGCGGAGACCGGGGCGCTGCGCGCGCGGGTGGCGGCGCTCCTGGAGTCCGGCCGGCACCCGGAGCCGTCCGGTGAGTGGCCCGCCATTCCCTGGCCACCGGTGTGAGCGCACCGGCCGCGGGGCCCCGCGGCGCTGTGATCCGTACGCGGATGTAGATCCCCACTCGTATACGGACGCCCCGTCCGGTTACGCTCATGGCATGCATGCCTGGCCCGCTTCTGAGGTCCCCGCCCTTCCTGGCAAGGGCCGCGACCTCCGGATCCACGACACCGCGACCGGCGGACTCGTCACCCTCGACCCCGGTCCCGTCGCCCGTATCTACGTCTGCGGCATCACCCCGTACGACGCGACCCACATGGGTCACGCGGCGACCTACAACGCGTTCGACCTCGTGCAGCGCGTGTGGCTCGACACCAAGCGGCAGGTTCACTACGTCCAGAACGTGACCGACGTGGACGACCCGCTCCTGGAACGCGCCAACCGCGACGGCAAGGACTGGGTCGAGCTCGCCGAGGGCGAGACCGCCCTGTTCCGCGAGGACATGACCGCGCTGCGGCTCCTGCCGCCGAAGCACTACATCGGAGCCGTCGAGGCGATACCCGGCATCGTGCCGCTCGTCGAGCGGCTCCGTGACATGGGCGCCGCCTACGAGCTGGAGGGCGACGTCTACTTCTCCGTCGAGTCCGACGCCCACTTCGGGGAGGTGTCCGGGCTCGACGCGGCCGCCATGAAGCTGCTCTCCGCCGAGCGCGGCGGCGACCCGGAGCGGCCGGGCAAGAAGGACCCGCTCGACCCGATGCTCTGGATGGCGGCCCGCGAGGGCGAGCCGAGCTGGGACGGCGGCAGCCTGGGCCGCGGCCGGCCCGGCTGGCACATCGAGTGCGTGGCCATCGCCCTCGACCACCTGGGCATGGGCTTCGACGTGCAGGGCGGCGGCTCCGACCTCGCCTTCCCGCACCACGAGATGGGCGCCTCGCACGCCCAGGTCCTGACCGGCGAATTCCCCTTCGCCAAGGCGTACGTCCACGCCGGCATGGTCGCCCTGGACGGCGCGAAGATGTCCAAGTCCAAGGGCAACCTCGTCTTCGTGTCGAAGCTGCGGCGCGACGGCGTCGACCCGGCCGCGATCCGCCTCGCCCTGCTCGCGCACCACTACCGCGCGGACTGGGAGTGGACGGACGCCGTCCTGGAGGAGGCCGTCGAGCGGCTCGGCCGCTGGCGCGCGGCCGTGTCCCGTCCCGACGGGCCCGCCGCCGAGGCGCTGGTCGAGGAGATCCGCGACGCCCTCGCGAACGACCTGGACGCGCCGACGGCGCTCGCCGCGGTCGACCGCTGGGCGGCCCGCCAGGACGCGGAGGGCGGCTCGGACGAGGGCGCCCCCGGTGTCGTGTCCCGTGCCGTGGACGCGCTTCTTGGCGTGGCCCTGTAGCGGTTTTCCTCGCTGAGGTCGATCGCCCTGCGGGCTCGTCCTCACACGCCGGACGGGCTCACACCCCGTCACCCCGAATGGGCCGCTCCGGAAATCCAGGAGCGGCCCATCAAAGTCCATGGCCGTGGGGGCCGTTGACGCGCTAGACCTCCGCCCATGAGATCTCCCACGCGCTTCAGATCGGTGGCCGCGGCCGCCCTCCTGGGCCTTCTGGCGGCGTTCGCGGGGCCCGGCGGCGGTACCGCGCGGGCCGCCGACGAACCCGCGACCACCGTCGGCGACGTCACCGGATTCGCCCACGAAGGCGCCGTCTACCGGCTGTCCGCGGGCGCCGCCGAGGCCCGCGTCAGCTTCGTCTCGCCCAAGACCTTCCGGCTCGAACTCGCCCCCGACGGCACGTTCACCGACCCCGCGGGCAAGGACATCGTCCTGCCGCAGGGGAAGGCGCCGCGCACCACGTGGGCGGACAAGGGCGACCGTTACGAGCTGAGCACCTCCGAGGTGACGCTGCGCGCCTACAAGTCGCCGCTCCGCTTCGCCCTGTACCGCGCCGACGGCAGCCGCGTCTGGGCCGAGTCCCAGGGGCTCTCCTGGACGAAGGACGCCACGACGCAGAGTCTGGCGCGCGGTGCCGACGAGCAGTTCTACGGCGCGGGGATGCAGAACGGCCGCGGCAACACCTCGCACCGCGGCAAGAAGGTCGAGGTCGGCGTCGACTACGAGTGGGACGACGGCGGACACCCCAACTCCGTGCCCTTCTACCTCTCCTCGGCGGGGTACGGCGTCTTCAGGAACACCTACGCGCCCAACACCTACGACTTCGCCGAGCCGGTGACCGCCACCGCGAAGGAACAGCGCTTCGACGCCTACTACTTCGCCGGGAAGGGCGACGACGCGGCCAAGGACGTCATCGGGCAGTACACGAAGCTGACCGGCAAGCCCTTCCTGCCGCCGATCTACGGCATGGAGATCGGCGACGCCGACTGCTACCTGCACAACGCCAACCGCGGCGAGCGCCACACCTTGGACTCCCTGAAGGTCGCCGACGGCTACGTCGAGCACGACATGCCCAACGGCTGGATGCTCGTCAACGACGGCTACGGCTGCGGCTACGAGAACCTCGCCGAGACCTCCAAGGGCCTGGCCGAGCGCAAGATGAAGATGGGCCTGTGGACCGAGGACGGCCTGGAGAAGATCGCCGACCAGGTCAAGGCCGGCCAGCGCGTCGCCAAGCTGGACGTCGCCTGGGTCGGCGACGGCTACAAGAAGGCGCTCGACGGCTGCAAGGACGCCTACCGGGGCATCGAGGACAACAGCGACGCCCGCGGCTTCACCTGGGCGCCGGAGAGCTGGTCGGGCGCGCAGCGCTGCGGCGTGCAGTGGTCCGGCGACCAGAGCGGCAGCTGGGAGTACATCCGCTGGCAGATCCCGACGTACGCCGGGGCGACCATGTCCGGGCTCGCCTACACGACGGGTGACGTCGACGGCATCTTCGGCGGCAGCCCCAAGACGTACGTACGCGACCTGCAGTGGAAGATGTTCCTGCCCGTCACGATGACGATGGACGGCTGGGCCGCCAGCGACAAGCAGCCCTTCCGCCAGGGCGAGCCCTACACCTCCATCAACCGCAGGTACCTGAAGCTGCACGAGTCCCTGCTGCCCTACCTCTACTCGTACGGGCACGAGGCGACCAAGACCGGCGTGGGCGCCGTGCGACCGCTGGCCCTGGAGTACCCGGACGACCCGAAGGCCGCGACCGACGCCGCCAAGTACGAGTTCCTGTCCGGCGAGGACTTCCTCGTCGCGCCCGTCTACAAGGACACCACCACCCGCGACGGCATCTACCTGCCCAAGGGCACCTGGACGGACTACTGGAGCGGGCGGACCTACCGGGGGCCGACCACGGTCGACGGCTACAGCGCGCCCCTGGACACGCTGCCGCTCTTCGTCCGGGGCGGCGCGACCGTGCCGATGTGGCCGGGCGGCATCCGGTCCTACGAGGACCGCAAGGCGGACTCGCCGCTCGCCTGGGACATCTACCCGCAGGGCACCTCGTCCTTCGAGCTGTACGAGGACGACGGCGTGACCCGGCAGCACCGCGCGGGCGAGTATGCCGTCCAGCGTGCCGACGTGAGCGCGCCGCGCTCCGGCGCGGGTGACGTGCGGGTGCGGATCGGCGCGAGCAAGGGCGGGTTCGCCGGGAAGGCGGACGCGCGGCCCTACGCGTTCACGCTGCACACCGGGGACGCGCCGAGCCGCGTGGAGCTCGGCGGGCACCGGCTGCCGCGCCTCGCGTCGAAGGCCGCGTACGACGGCGCGCGGCAGGGCTGGTTCTACGACCGGGACGACCGCGGCGGCGTCGTGCGGGTGAAGACCACCGCCCAGCGCACCGACCGGTCCTTCGAGCTGAGGCTCGACGACACGAGCGCCGTCGGCGGTGCCGTGCCCGGCGCCCCCGCCACCGTCGGGGTTCCCGCGGGCCAGGAGCTCGGCGCGGGCACGCCGGGGAAGGTCGCCGTCGACGTCACGGCCGGCACCCGGGACGCCACCGGCGTCGAGGTCGGCGTCGACGCCCCCGAGGGCTGGACCGCCGGCACCGTGCGGACCGGCCGGATCCCGGCGGGCGCCACGCGCCGCGTCGAGGTGGCGCTCACCCCGGCCAAGGGGGCGGAGCCCGGCGAACAGCCGCTGACCGCGACCGTCCGCCACCGCGCGGCCGGGCAGGAGCGCACGGCCGTCCAAAGGTTCGCGCTCGGCGTGATGCCCCAGGCGCCGGACCAGGACACCTGGGCGAGCGACATGGTGTGGCTGAAATCCACCAACGGCTACGGGCCCGCCGAACGGGACCGCAGCAACGGAGAGTCGGGCGCCGAGGACGGCCGCACGCTGACCCTCGCCGGTAAGACGTACGAGAAGGGGATCGGCACGCACGCCGACTCCGTCATCGAGGTCTATCCGGGCGGCCGTTGCTCGCGGTTCACCGCGGACGCGGGCATCGACGACGAGATCAACGGCTACGGCGAGGTGGCCTTCTCCGTCGAGGCCGACGGCAAGGTGCTGTGGACCTCGCCGAAGGTGACGGGCGCCTCGGCGACCGTGCCGGTGGACGTCGACGTGAGCGGCGCGCGGCACGTGGAGCTGAAGGTGACGGACACCAACGGCTCCAAGAGCGGGGACCACGCGGACTGGGCCGCGGCCCGGTTCAGCTGCGCCTGAGCGGACAGGGAGCGGCGCCGGGCGGGAAGGACTCCGCCCGGCGCCGCCGTCTGTTCACGCGAGGAGAGGATCGCGTGCCCCTGCCGCTACTTGGTGACGACGATGGCCAGCAGGTAGCCCGGGTTGTTGGTGTCGTAGTACCCGATCACCTGCTGCCCGAAGGCGAACGCTTCCTGGACCTCGTCGTGGGTCTGCGGGTTCGGGTTGATGAACGCGCGCCAGGCGTTGTTGACGTGCAGATACAGGGTCGACGCCTGGCCGGGCAGCGGCTGGACGACGTCCCAGAACGCCGTCGCGACGTTCGAGGTCAGCGCCTGGGTGCTGATCTCGGGCGCCTGCGCCTGCGGGACCTGCTCCTGGCCGAACTGCTCAAGCAGCTGCTGGAACGGCTGCTGTTGGCCGAGCTGCTGGAGCTGCTGGCGCAGCTGCGGCGGGACCTGCTGGATGCCCTGCTGGCCCGGCATGCCCTGCTGGCCCTGGATGCCCATCGAGCTCTGGATGCCCGAAGGAACCTGCATGCCCTGCTGGTGGCCGTACTGCTGCTGGCCGTACTGCTGCGGCGGGGACGTGCTCGGGCTCTGCTGCCGCTGGCCGTACTGCTGCTGGCCGTACTGCTGCGGCCCGTACTGCTGGCCGTACTGCTGTCCTTGTTGCTGGCCCAACTGACTCATCTGCGGGGTGGTGCTCATGCGGGTGCCACCTTCCCTCAATGGTTGTGGTGCTTCAGCAGTGCTGGACGTGCTGGTCGTTCCGGTCGTGCTGGTCGTGCTGGACGTGCGGGTCGTGACTCAGCCCGTGACGACCAGGCCGACGACCTCGTCGTCCGAGAACCAGACGCGTACGTCCGGTCGGCCCCCGGCGAAGGCGGCGTGCACCGCCTGCCGCGTCTCGGGGGACGGGTTGTCGAGATTGCGCCACTCCCCGGCCACGAACAGCCGGAGCCTCGGCGGGAGTTCGGGCGGATACGGGAGCAGTTCGTCCCAGTACCGCTCGGCCCGCCCCGAACCCACCGCCGACGGCAGCAGGTTCGTGACCGCCGCCTTGATGTCGGGGCGGTTGCCTATCCGCTGGGACGCGGGCCTGCCCGGCGCGTCCTGCTGCGGCGAGCCCGTGGAGCGCAGCACCGTGCGGGCCCGGTCCGGCGTCATCAGCTGCTGGCCGGAAGCCTTCAGCATGCCCTGGAGCGCGGCCAGGGCGCCGACGACGACCGGTGAGGCGGAGGACGTGCCGGAGAACGTGTCGGTGTACCAGGCGATCTCCTCGGCGCCGCCCTGAAGATCGCCGGGCCGGTCCCAGAAGCCGCCGGTCGTGGTGGTCTCGCGGCCCCAGCCCTGGGCGTCGAGGCGGGCGCCGTAGTTGGAGAACGCCAGGCGGGAGCGGTCGGGGCCGTGGTCGCGGCCGTGCGTGCCGGGCGGCGGCGCGCCCGCGCCGACCAGGACCGCGCCGGAGGACCGGTTGGTGGGGTTGAACGGGTTGCGCCACCAGGACGGGAAGCCGTCGGGCCGGCGTTCGTAGGCCGCGTCGTCCAGGGACTCCGCGCCGTTGCCCGCCGCGCCCACGACGAGGACGCCCTTGGCGGTGGCGAAGCGGATCGCGGCGTAGTCGTCGGGCCACCACTCGATCGCGATGTACCCCTTCTGGTCGTCGCGCGGCTCGAAGTCGAACTTCGGTCCGGGGCGGTGCAGTTCGAGCAGGATGATGTCGCCCGGGTTCAGCCGCTCGGCCGCCGCGTGGATGGTGGCCGCCGTGCCGAGCGGCTGGAAGGAGGCCGCCGCGGTCACGGCCTGCGGCGCGATGCCGGTGACGCCGAGGGTGTTGCGGTCGCCGCCGATGACACCGATCACGGCGGTGCCGTGGTTGCGCCAGGCGAGGTCCTGGATGGGGGTGCCGATGACGACGCCGGCGAGCTTCGCCGCGAGGTCCTCGTGACGCAGCTGCCAGGCGCCCTCCACGTCGATGACCGTGATGCCCTCGCCGGAGCCGCCGATGCGCTGCCAGGCCCAGCGGGCGTCGACGCCCTCGGGCGCCGGGTTCAGGTAGCCCTGGCGGCTGGTGAAGTCGGGCGTGACGGGCATGCCCTCCTTGCGGCGCCGGGTCGCCTCGTCGAGGTCGTGCGGCTGGGTGTGCGAGGGGTTGATGGAGGCGGGGACGGCGCCCGGTTTGACGTACGCCGTGTCGATGCCCGGCAGCGCGGCCATCCGCGCGCGCAGCTCCTGGGCGCGCTCCTCGCCGCCGCGCACACGGTAGAACAGGGCCAGGTCGGGCACGTCCTCCTCGCCCGGGGCGGGCGGGGCGGCGGACCGCAGCCGCTCCTCGTTGCCGAACAGGGGCTCCAGGGCGAGCTGTTCGTCGGAGAGGAACATGTTCAGGGCCGAGACGTCGGAGCCCGACGCCGAGCGGATCTCCCGCTCCCCGGCACGCAGCCGGGCCTCGGGCCGGGCGACGACGATCAGCTCCTGCTCGGCTCCTCGGTAGGTGAATCCCATTCCGTCGGGGCCCGGTCCACCGGCTCCGGGGTCCCGCGCCGGGTCTGCCTGGGTCATCGCTTCACCGCTCCCTTCGGTCCTTCGGGGGTGCCGTGCCGTGCGCCGCGCCGCGCCTTCGGGGCACACCCTGCTACGGGCCGGGCCGCTCGTCCACCCCTCTTTTGCGCAACTGCGTTTGAGAAGAAGTTGAAGAGGGAACCCTGCGCAATTCGGCCATGGGAAGCAGATCGGTCACGGGAGGCAGATCGGTCATGAACACCAGAAGGGGGCGGCATCCGTGCGGATGCCGCCCCCTTCTGGTGTGGACCCCTCAGTCGTCCGAGGACTCGCCGGGACCGGAGTCGTCGTTGCCGTCCCCGTCGCCCTCCGCGGCCGGACCGGGCCGCTGTGTCGGCTTCGGCTTCGGCGGCCTGGTGCGGTCGCTGGGCGCGTCCCGCAGGTACGCCGCCCCGTCGCCGCCGTCGCGGCGCCGCAGATAGCGCTCGAACTCGCGGGCGATGGCCTCGCCCGACGCCTCGGGGAGCTCCGCGGTGTCCCGCGCCTCCTCCAGGGACTGGACGTACTCCGCGACCTCGCTGTCCTCCGCGGCCAGCTGGTCCACGCCCAGCTGCCAGGCGCGCGCGTCCTCGGCCAGCTCGCCCAGCGGGATCCTGAGGTCGATCAGGTCCTCCAGGCGGTTGAGCAGCGCGAGCGTGGCCTTCGGGTTCGGCGGCTGCGAGACGTAGTGCGGCACGGCCGCCCAGAGGCTGACGGCGGGGACGCCCGCGTGCGTGCACGCCTCCTGGAGGATGCCGACGATGCCCGTCGGGCCCTCGTACTTCGTCTCCTCCAGGTCCATGGTGCGGGCCAGGTCCGGGTCGGACGTCACGCCGCTGACCGGGACCGGGCGGGTGTGCGGGGTGTCGCCGAGCAGCGCGCCCATGATCACCACCAGCTCGACGCCCAGCTCGTGCGCGAAGCCCAGGATCTCGTTGCAGAACGAGCGCCAGCGCATCGACGGCTCGATCCCGCGGACCAGGACGAGGTCGCGCGGCTTGTCGCCGCCGACGCGGACCACCGAGAGCCGGGTCGTGGGCCACGTGATCTTGCGCACTCCGCCGTCCAGCCAGACGGTCGGGCGGTTGACCTGGAAGTCGTAGTAGTCCTCGGCGTCCAGCGCCGCGAACACCTCGCCCTTCCACTCCTTGTCGAGATGCGCGACCGCGGTGGAGGCGGCGTCGCCGGCGTCGTTCCAGCCCTCGAACGCGGCCACCATGACCGGGTCGACCAGCTCGGGTACCCCCTCGAGCTCGATCACCCAGGCCTCCTTCCGACGTTCCCTTGCGTACGCCCCAACCTTACGGCGTCGGCGGGGCCCGTCCGCAGCCCCCTTGCGTGGGGGAGTGCGTGATCACTGCCCATCCACACCGCCGGGAAACGGCCGCGTCACAGCGTCGAGCGCAGCCACTGCTCCACGCTCGCGATGTGCACCGTCGCCCAGGACCTCGCCGCCTCCGCGTCGCGGTCCCGCAGCGCGGTCAGGATCGCCCGGTGCTCGTGGAGCGTGCGGCTGACCGCGTCCTCCTGGGTCAGGCCGCGCCAGACGCGGGCCCGGGTGGTGGGCCCGGACAGGCCGTCGAGCAGGGAGCACAGGACGGAGTTCCCGGCGCTCTGCACGATGCCGCGGTGGAACTCCAGGTCGCAGGCGACCAGCTCCTCCACCGAGGGCGCCTCGCCCAGCGCGTCCAACTGCGCGGTCAGCGCGTCCAGTTCGGCCTCGGTGATGTGGGCCGTGGCCATCGCCGTGGCCGCCGGTTCGAGGATCCGGCGCACGGCGAGGAACTCCAGTACGGTGTCGTCGCGGTGGAAGTCGACGACGAAGCTCAGGGCCTCCAGCAGGAGTTGGGGGTCCAGGCTCGTCACGTACGTGCCGTCGCCCTGGCGCACGTCGAGGATCCGGATCAGGGAGAGCGCGCGCACGGCCTCGCGCAGCGAGTTGCGGGAAAGGCCCAGCTCGGCGGCGAGTTCGCTCTCCTTGGGCAGCCGGTCGCCGGGGCGCAGCGCGCCGGAGACGATCATGCCCTTGATCTTCTCGATGGCCTCGTCGGTGACAGCCATGGGGACCTCGCCTCACGTGTCAAAAAGCAGGAAAGACATCGGATGTATCAGGCGATTATGGCCCCTCGCGCGGCCGCCCCGCAGGTGAGTACGGGGATTGGCCCATTTCTTTGAGGGCTAAGATTTCCTCACGGATCCCGGTCGACCACCGGGCGGTCCAAGGAGGGGCGGCACATGGCAGGGAAGAAGGCGGCGCACCAGCCGGACGCGGTCGCGTCGATCATCGACGACTGGGCGCGCGAGCGGCCCGACCTCGACACCTCGCCCCTGGAGGTCCTCGCCCGGCTGCACCGCACCTTCATCCGCTACAACACCCGCCTCACCGGCGCGATCGAGCGGCACGGCCTCGCGGTCGCCGGATTCGACGTGCTCACCGCGCTGCGCAGGGCCGGCGCGCCCTACCGCCTCACGGCGGGCCAGCTGGCCGACTCCGGTCTGGTCTCCTCGGCCGGGGTGACCCTGCGCATCGACCGCCTGGAGAAGGACGGCCTGATCGTGCGCGAGCGCGACGCCGAGGACCGCCGCGTCGTCTACTCACGGCTCACGGACGCCGGACTCGCCAAGATCGACGAGGTCTTCGCCGAGCACCTCGACAACGAACGCCGGATGCTCGGCGGACTCTCGCCCGCCGAGCGCCGTCAGCTGGCCCGTCTGATGTCCAAGCTGGAGCGGTCCATCACCGACTCCGACCTCGCGGAGCCAGACGGGCCTCACACGGAGGAGGCCTGAGCCTCCGCCTGCGCGCGGTACATGCGGCGCAGCCGCACCACGCCCAGGTCGTGCTGGTAGAGGTTCTCCCGCTGGTCGGCGTCGGCCGGCATGGCCTCCAGCATCACCCGGTCCTGTTCGAGGACCTGCCAGTGGCGCTCCTCGATGAGCGTCCTGTAGAGGAAGCGCCAGGTGTCGCGCTGCCAGCCCTGGACCCGGCGGTAGCGCCAGAAGAAGACGCCGGTGCGGTGCTCGTCGACCGGGCACACCATGCCGACGATCCCGAACGGGCCGCCCGGGCCCGCCGACGGCGGATACGGAATGGTCAGGTCGACCCAGTCGACCCCGGTGCGGCACAGCTCCACCCAGTCGAAGTTGACGCCCCGCTGGTCGGTCTTCTCGAAGAAGTAGCCGCGCTCCGTCTCGCGGATGCGGAACTTCGCGGTGGTGTCGCCGTCGTACATCGTGTGCGACTCGTGGTGCAGGAACGCACCGTGCATCGGGTCGAGCAGGTTCTCCACGGCGAACCGCCACGGGCCGTTCCACTCCGCGTAGCACAGGATCGCGTCGACGTCGGGGTCGGTGAGCGGCTCGGGCAGCGTCAGTTCGGCCGGTTCGGGGTGGTGCTCGTCGCCGAAGTAGGCGAGCACCGCGCCGCCGACCTCGCGCACGGGCAGCGACGCGACGAGCTTCTTGCCCTCCAGGCTGCAGCCCGGCAGGCCCGGCACGGACGAGACGGTGCCGTCGGTCTCCACCTCCACACCGTGGTACCAGCACGCCACCCGGTCGCCCAGGTGCTTGCCCAGCGAGAGGGGCGCGCCGCGGTGCGGGCAGCGGTCGGCGAGCATCGACAGCGCGCCGTCGGAGCGGCGGAACAGCAGCCACCGCTCGCCGAGCGCGGTGACCTCGCGCATCGCGCCGGGCGCGACGAAGGAGGAGGGGACGACCGGATGCCACTGGTTGCGCAGCCCGGTGGCGTAGATGTGGTCGGCGGAGTCGTGCGCGGACAGCGTCATCTCAGGCTCCCAGTCGGTTCATCTCGGCGCGGAAGGACTCCTCGGTCCAGGGGGAGCCGTCGGGCCCGTGGACCTGACGGGCATTCAGGCCGCGGACGATGTCGTCGAGTTTGTGGCCTTCCTTGGTGAAGACCTCTTCGAGGGTGGCGGCCAGCTTGTACTCGTACGGGCTCGGTTCGCGCGTACGGGACTGGTGGACGTCCAGGTAGGGCCAGGTGGTGGTCATGGATGCCTCCGGGGGTCACAGGTCGAGGACGAGGCGGCCCGCCGCGCGGCGCGAGACGCAGATCATCATCGAGGCGTTCGCGGCGTGCTCCGCCTCGCTGAGCAGGAAGTCACGGTGGTCGGGCGTGCCGTCGAGCACCCGGGTCTCGCAGGAGCCGCAGATGCCGTCCCGGCACGAGCTGTTCACGGCGAGCCCGGCGGCCTCGGCGGCTTCGAGCACCGAGGTGTCCGCGCCGACGGAGAGCGTCACGCCCGAGCGGCGGCACTCCACCTCGAACGCCGCGTCGTCGCCGGTGCGGGGGGCGGCCGGTGCCGCGAACCGCTCCACGCGCAGCCGCTCGGCAGGGCAGCGCTCCTCCACCGCGGCGAGCAGCGGCTCGGGCCCGCAGCAGTACACGAGCGCACCCTCGGGCAGCCCCGCGGCGCCGCCGAGCGCGTCGGCGAGGTCGATGTGCCCCCGCTCGTCCTGCGGTACGAGGGTCGACGCGCCGCCCAGCGCGGCCAGTTCGTCGGTGAAAGCCATCGAGTCGCGGGTCCGCCCGCCGTACACGAGCCGCCAGGGCACCCCGCGCCGCGCCGCCTCGCGGGCCATCGCCAGGATCGGCGTGATCCCGATGCCGCCCGCGACGAAGACGTAGCCGGGCGCGTCCTCCAGCGCGAAGTGGTTGCGCGGCCCGGCGACGGTGACGGACTGGCCGGGGCGCAGCCGGGTGTGCACGTAGCGCGAACCCCCGCGCGAGGAAGGCTCGTTCAGGATTGCGACGCGGTACGTCGCCGTGGCCCGCGGATCCCCGCACAGGCTGTACTGCCGCACCTGCCCGCCCACATGGACGTCGAGGTGCGCGCCGGGCTCCCAGGCGGGCAGCGGCTTGCCGTCGGGATGGACGAGCTCGACGGAGAGCACGCCCTCGGCCTCCCACGTCATCCGGCGCACCCGCAGCTCCAGGGTGGTCTCTTGTGAGGTCATGGCTGCGGCCTCCCTACGCGGGGATCTGCACGGGCGGGGTGAACGGACTCTTCATCGGGCCGAGCGCGGCGAGGTCCACCTCGACGAGCGTCGGCCCGTCCGAGGCCACGGCCTCGGCCAGGACGGGGCCGGCGTGCTCGGCCGCCCCGATCCGCAGATACGGCAGCCCGCAGGCGCGGGCCAGGAGCGCGAAGTCGGGCGTGGTGAGGTCGACACCGGCGCGGCGCTCGCCGTAGCGGTCCTGCATGTTGCGCAGCACGCCGTAGCCGCCGTCGTTGAAGACGACCAGCGTCAGGCGCGGCCGCTCCTGGGCGAGGGTCAGCAGCTCGCCGAGGTGCACCGCGAGCCCGCCGTCGCCCGCGAGGACCACGGTCGGCGCCCCGGGCCTGGCGAGCGCCGCGCCGATGCCCATGCCGAGGCCCTGCCCGATGCCGCCGCCGCGCGGGAAGACGTTGTCGCGCGGGTCGTACATCTCCAGGAGCCGGTTGCCCCAGCTGCTGGAGGCGATGGTCACGTCCCGGGCGACGACCGCCTCGCGGGGGAGCGCGGCCCGCAGCGCGTCGCAGATCGCCGCCTGGGGGCCGATGGCCTCGCGCAGGTCCGCCCGCACCTCCTCGCGCACGGCCGTGATCCGCCGGCCCCAGCCCGACTCGGCGGTGGTGCGGCGGGCGTAGGGCAGGAGCGCGCCGAGCACGTCGCAGGCGTCGCCGCACAGGCCGTGCGCGACCGGATACACCCGGCCGAGCGCGGCCGGGTCGACGTCGATCTGGAGGTGCGCGGCGGGCAGTTCCAGGGCGTAGTCGGCGGTCTCGTTGGACCGGAAGTGCGTGCCGACGCTCACCAGGACGTCGGCGTCGGCGAGCAGCGCGCGGCCCGCCGGGGTGGTCGCGAAGTTCCCGACGACCCGCGGGTCGTCCTCGGGCACCGCCCCGCGCCCCGAGTTGGAGGTGAGCAGGCCCGCCCCGGTCGCGGCCAGCAGCTCGGCGAGCTCGGTGCCCGCGCGCGCCGCGCCGCCGCCCGCCCAGACCAGGGGCCGGCGCGCCGACGCCAACAGCTCACCGGCGGCGGCCAGGTGGGGCCCCTGCGGCGCCGTGAAGATCGGCTCCGGGAGGTCGAGGACGGCGTCGGTCTGGGCCGCGTACTGGAGGTCGACCGGCCACTCCACGCTCGCGGGGCCGCCCGGCGAGGCGAGGGCGGCGCGGGCCGCCTCGCGCAGGACCCGGCCCGCGTCGGCGGCCGACGGCACGGTGGCCGCGTACGCGGAGACGGCCCTCAGCATGCCGAGCTGGTCCTTGGTCTCGTGGATGAAGCCGCGCCCGCTGCCGAGGTGGCGGCTCTCCACCTGGCCGGTGACGTGCAGCACGGACGTGCCCGCGCTGAGCGCCTCGATCAGCGAGCCCGCGGCGTTGCCCGCGCCGGTGCCGGTCGAGGTGAGCGCGCAGCCCAGCGAGCCGCGGGCCCGGCCGTGGGCGTCGGCGGCGTTCACGGCGGTCGCCTCGTGCCGCACGGGCACGAAGCGCAGCTCGCGGTCGACGGCCTCGACGAGCGGCAGATTGTGCACGCTGACGATCCCGAAGACCGTGTCGATGCCGAGTTCGCGCAGGACGGCGACGAGGAGATCGCCTCCGTTGTCGTAACGCATGAGGGGCTCCTCAGAGGATGCCGCGGCCGACTCCGCCGCAGACGTCGATGCTGGTTCCTGTGATGTAGGAGGCGCGCGGCGAGAGCAGCGCGAGGATCGCGTACGCCACCTCCTCGGCCCGGCCGAGCCGCCCGAGGGCGACGCCCCGGTCGGCGGCGAGCTCCGCCTGCCAGTCCTCGTACGACAGACCGGAGCCGGCGGCGGCGTGCCGGCGCGTCCACTGGCCGGTGTCGATGAGCCCCAGGCACACGGAGTTGACGCGGACGCCGTCCGCGGCGAGCTCCCGGGCCAGGGACACGGAGAGGTTGAGGATGCCCGCGCGGGCGGCGCTGGTGGTGATGAGGCGGGGCTCGGGCTGCTTGGCGAGGACGGCGTTGACGTTCACGACGGACGCCGCGCCACTGGCGCGCAGATACGGGCGCGCGGCGTGCAGCGGGTTGAGGACCCCCGCGAACTTCAGCTCCAGCTCGTCGCGCCAGTCGGCCTCGACCGTCTCGGCCAGGCGCTTCATGCGGGACTGCCCGGCGTTGTTGACGAGCCCGTCGAGCCGCCCGCCGAACGCGTCCGCCGCGCCGTCCACGAAGTCGCGCACGGCGGCGGCGTCGCGCACGTCGCACACCGCCGTGAACAGGCGCTCGTGGTCGCCGATCCGCTGGAGACGGTCGGCGTCGCGCCCGCAGGCGGCGACGTTCGCGCCCTCGTCGAGCAGGGCGCGGACCGTGGCCAGGCCGACGCCCGAGCTGCCGCCGGTGACCAGGACGGTCCGGTCGGCGAGGCCCAGATCCATGACTGATGGCTCCTGTGGGTCAGTGGGTGGTGAAGCCGCCGTTGACGGCGATCACCTGTCCGGTGAGGTAGCGGGACTCCTCCGAGAGGAGGAAGGCGGCGAGGCCGACCAGGTCGTCGGGCCGCTGCGGACGCGGGATGGCCCGTCTCGCGCGGTACAGGGCGTGCCGCTCGGCGGGCACCGTCTCGGTGGCCTCGCACTCGGTGAGCCCCGGCGCGAGCGCGTTGACGGTGATGCCGCGCTCGCCCAGCTCCCGTGCCATCGCCCGGGTCAGGGCGATGACGGCGCCCTTGGACGCGACGTAGTGGGCGAGCCGCGGGGAGCCGTACAGGGCCGCGTCGGAGGCGATGTTGACGATGCGGCCCTCGGGCCCGAACAGCGGGTGCAGAGCCTTCGCCACCAGCCAGGGCCCGCGCGCGTTGACCGCCATCAGCCGGTCCCACGCCGCGACGTCGATGTCCTGGAACTCCGCGCCGCCGACGCCGTTGGCGAGCGCCGCGTTGTTGACCAGGCCGTACAGCGGACCCATCTCCCCGACGCAGGAGGCCAGTTCGTCGACCGAGGCGGGGTCGGCCACGTCGCAGCGCACGAAGCGGGCGTCCAGCCCCTGGGCCCGCAGCTCCCGCGCCGCCCCCTCGCCGCGTCCGGCGTCCAGCTCGGCGACGACGACCCGGAAGCCGTCGGCGCCCGCCCGGCGGGCCATGGCGCGTCCCAGGCCACGGCCCGCCCCGGTGATGACGACGGTGCGTGGGTCAGTCACGGGTGACGCCGTGCATCGGCGAGTACGCGGGGTACGACGGCACCTGCGGCTTCCGCGTCCCGATGACGACGCAGAACAGCGCGTCGGTGTCGCCCTCGTTCTTCAGCGAGCGGGTCACCCCGGCGGGTACGACGATCATGTCGCGGTAGCCGAGCGTGCGGTACTCGACCTCGTCGGGGCCGCGGTGCACGCCGACGCGGACCTCGCCCTCCAGGACGAAGAAGGCCTCCTCCACGTCGTGGTGGGTGTGGGCGGGGCCCTCGGCGCCGGGCGGCAGGAGCATGTTGGAGAAGGTGAAGCCGCCCGACGGCAGGATCCGGCTGTCGCTCTCGTGGTTGCCGGTGGCGCCGGAGCCGACGTAACGGATCTGGCCGCGGCGGTACTGCGGGCCTGCCTTCTCTTGGAAGGAGAGCGTGTCGAAGTCGGCGACGCGGGACTCCTTGGTGGCGATCAGGGAGTCGGTGTACGCGGCGAGGTCGCCGCCGTCGTCGTACTGGGTGGTGGTCAGGGGCATGATGTCCGTCCTTTGTCAGGCAGTGACGATGTGCAGGTGGGACAGGACCCAGGCGTTGAACCGCTCGGGCTGTTCCTGGTTGGCCAGGTGACCGGCGTCCTTGACGATCACGTAGGCGGTCTTGTGCAGGGCCCCGGCGAGGACCTGCGAGGCCTCGACGCCGGTGACCCGGTCCCGGTCGCCGCAGACGACGAGGGCGGGCGCGGTGATCGCGGGGAGCTCGCCGCGCAGATCGGCCGCGGCCATCGACTCGGCGGCGTACGCGTAGCCGGGCAGCCGCACCGCGGCGGCCATGGTGGCCACGACCCGCTCGACCAGCGCGTCCGGCGCGTCCGGCGAGACGAGCCGGGGGCCGCGCCGCTCGGCGAACGCCCGGGGCCCGGCCTCGGCGAGCTCGGCGGCCCGCTCCCGCATGCCCGCGGCCTTCTCGGGGTCGGTCCCCGAGCCCGCGCTGGAGTCGGCGACGATCAGCGAGTCCACGAGGTCCGGGTGGCGCACGGCCAGCCGCAGGGCGATGACGCCGCCCCACGAGACGCCCAGCACGTGCGCCGAGGGGCCGTGGAGCCGGATCAGGTCCGCGGCCGCGTCCGCGAAGCCGTCGAGGTCCAACGGTCCGTCCGGATCGAGGGACTTGCCGTACCCCGGTGCGTCCCAGGCGACCACCCTGGCGTGCTCCGCGAGCCCGTCGAGCTGCGGCGCGAACGCCGCCGACGAGGAACCGATCCCGTGCAGGCACACCAGCAGGGGGCCGCTGGCGCCGGCCTCCTCCACGTGCACGGCGGTCACAGGATCTGTCCCGGGCGCCCGGCGAGCGCCGCCAGCGAGCGCAGCACCGCGTACGGCACGACCTGGCTGGTCGCCGGGTTGTCCGGGTCGGGCCGGTGCGCGACGTCGAAGCGGTACGCGCCGTGCTCCCCGGACGCCTCGACGACGTGCCGGGTCAGGGTCGCCCCCGGATCGGCGACGACCCGGACCCGCACAGCGTCCGGGTCGCCGACGGCGAGGGCGACCGAGGCCGCGACGTTCGTCGACTTGGGGAACTTCACCGGTACGTCGCGCGCGGTGCCGGACATGACCTCGACCGGTCCGGTCGCGGACCGCAGCCGGGCCAGCAACTCCTCGTCCATCCAGGGCTGTTCGAGTGTCGAGGGCAGCTTGGTGGTGGTCAGCCGCACCTCGTCGAGCGGGCCGAGGGCGCGCACCGCCTGGAGCAGGTCGAGCCCGCCGACCGCGCCGCCGGTGAAGTACACGCGGCCGGGCCCCGCGGCCAGCAGCCGTTCGGCCAGCCCGTCGTCGGTGAGCGCGCCGGTCGAGGCGACGAGCAGATCGGTCCCGGAGGCGAGGACGCGCTCGCCCCACTCCCGTACGACGCCCTGGCCCGCCGCCTCCACGATCAGGTCGCAGCGGTCCAGTGCCTCGTCGAAGGGGACCTGCGGCGCGGGCGCCGCCTCGCCGAGCGGGCGGTTGTCGACGACGCACACCAGCTCGGCGCCGGGCATGTCCCCGCGCGTCAGGGCCGTGCCGACGACGCGGCCGATGGCGCCCCAGCCGACGAGTCCCACCTTGAGCGTGTTCATCCGTGATTCCCTTCGGGCGAACCGGCCATGTGACAGCGGATCTCCTTCGACGGCGGGCCCGCCGTGCCCCACAGGTCGGACAGCTCCGGGACGCGCCGCCACACCCGGGCGATCCAGCGGTCCTCGACGACCTGCGCGACCTCGGAGGTGTACTCGCACACGAGCCCGGTCGGATCGGTGAAATAGGAGAAGGTGTTGTTGCCGGGCCCGTGCCGGCCGGGGCCCCACTGCGGGACGATCCCGTGGTGGCGCAGCCGCCCCAGGCCTCGCATGAAGTGGTCGACCGAACTCATCTCGTACGCCACGTGGTTGAGGGACACCCACGCGGCCTGGTTGAAGGCGACGCAGTGGTGGTCGGCGTTGCAGCGCAGGAACGCCATCTGGTGCTCGGACCAGTCCGAGACCCGCAGGCCGAGCACGTCGCGGTAGAAGGCGACGGAGGCGTCGATGTCGGGGGTGTTGAGGACGGCGTGCGTGACGCCCACGGGCACCGCGCCGTCCCGGCCGCGCGGTGCCACCGCCCAGGTGTCGGCGGACAGTTCGATCACGCGGCCCTCGTGGTCGGCGAAGCGCAGGCCGTAGCCGCCGCCCACCTGGTCGAGCGGTCCGGGGCCCGCCAGCGGGGTGATCCCGCGCGCCGTCAGGCGCCGCGCGGCCTCGTCGACCTCGGCGGGGGTGGCCACCGCGAAGGTGAGGCGGCCGAGTCCGCTCCGGTCGGAGCGGGTGAGCTGGAGCGCGTGGTGCTCCTCGCCGGTGCCGCGCAGCCAGCTCGCGCCGCGCTCGGCCTCGACGACCTCCAGGCCCCAGGCGTCCTCGTAGAAGTCGGTGGCCTGCGTGAGGGACGGGGTGAGCAGCTCGACGGAGCGCAGGGCGCGCAGCCGGGCTATCGGGGGATGGGACATCGGGTTCTCCGGGGGTGTGGTCAGCGGGCCCAGGGCAGCGGGGTCTCGGCGGTGCCCCAGTACAGGGACTTCTGGCGCTGGTAGCAGCGGATGCCGTCGCGGCCCTTCTCCCGGCCGAGCCCGCTGTCCTTCGTGCCGCCGAAGGGGGTGGAGATGCTGAACTGCTTGTACGTGTTGATCCAGACGGTCCCCGCGTCGACGCGGCGCGCGATCCGCCGGGCGGCCAGGTGGTCGCGCGTCCAGATCCCGCACGCCAGGCCGTACACGGAGTCGTTGGCCTGGGCGACCAGGTCGTCCTCGTCGGCGAAGGGCAGCGCGACCAGGACGGGGCCGAAGATCTCCTCCTGGCAGGTGCGCGCGGAGTTGGGCAGTCCGTCCAGGACGGTGGGCAGGTAGTACGCGCCGTCCGCGTACGCGGGGCCTTCGGGCGCCGCGCCGCCGCACAGCACGCGCGCGCCCTCCGCGCGGGCCAGGTCGACGTAGCGGGCGACCGCGTCCCGGTGGTCGTGGTGGACGAGCGGCGCGACCTGGGTGTCGGGGTCCGTGCCGGGGCCGACGCGCAACGTCTGCACACGCTGGACGAGTTCGCCCACGAAGTCGTCGTACAGCTCCCGCGCGACGAACAGCCGCGAGCCGGCGATGCAGGACTGCCCGCTGGAGGAGAAGACCCCGAACATCACCCCGGCCAGGGCCTGTTCGACGTCGGCGTCGGCGAGGACGACCGTCGGCGACTTGCCGCCCAGCTCCAGGGAGAACGGCATCAGCTTCTCGGCGGCGGCGTGCGCGATGGTCCGGCCCGTCGTGGTGCCGCCGGTGAAGGCGACCTTGCCGACGCGCGGGTCCCGCACGATCGCGTCGCCGATCACGCTGCCGCGGCCGGGCAGGACCGACAACAGGCCTGCCGGGAGCCCGAGTTCGTCGAGGGCCCGGCTGATCAGGCGGGCCAGCGCGAGCGAGACGAGCGGGGTCCACTCGGCGGGCTTGAGCAGCACCGCGTTGCCGCCGGCCAGGGCCGGGGCGAGCTTCTGCGCGTCGCCGGCGACGGGGGAGTTCCAGGGGTTGACGGCGCCGACGACGCCGATCGGCTCGTGGACGCTCATCGTGACGTAGGCGCCGCGCGCCGGGGTGATCGCCTCCTCGGCGGTCTCCAGGGCGGCCGCCGTGTAGCGGAAGGTACCGGCCGCGCTGGCCACCAGGGCGCGGGTCTCGGCGAGCGCCTTGCCGGTGTCGGCGGTCTGGAGCGCGGCCAGTTCCCCGGCGTTCTCCTCGATGGACGCGGCGACGCGGTGCAGGAGCCGGGCCCGCTCGTGCGGCAGCAGTTCGCGCCAGCGCGGGTCGGCGGCGGCGCGGGCGGCGCCCTCGGCGGCCTCGGCGACCTCCTCGACGGTGACCGCGTGCACGGTGGCGAGCACGCGGCCCGTGGCCGGGTCGACGGTGGGCGTGGCGGCACCCGCGCCGCGCCGCCACTCGCCCGCGATGAGGGCTTCGTCTGCGGGTGTTCGGGGCATGCGGGGGCCCTCCTTGCGGGGCGGGGGGAGTTGGGGAGTCGGGGGGCGGGGGAGCCGAGGGGGAAGCGGAGTTGAGGCCGCCTTGGTCAAGCGCTAGAAATCTAAGGGCTTAAATATCTGGGATGCAAGACCCGGTCGTCCATTCTTTCCGTGTTCAAGCTCTTGACGACGTCCCGCCTGCGGGCGGTACAACTTAAGCGCTTAAAAACTTTGCGCTAACTCGTTCCCGGCGCCGGGTCCCAGGCCGCGCTCCCGCTCCCCCTCACCGCCGCGGAGTACCTGCATGACGCTCAACGCTTCGGACACACCGCCGGATCACACCACCCTGGCCACCCGGGCCCACATCGCCGCCCGCTTCGAGCGGCTCCCCCTGTGCCGCTGGCACGTCACCGTCCGGCTCATCGTCGGCGCCGTCACCTTCTTCGAGGCCTTCGACCAGCTCCTGATCGCCTACGCCCTGCCCGAACTGCGCCACGAATGGGACCTGTCCACCTCGCGGGCGACGCTGCTGCTCACCGTCGGCTCGATCGGCATGCTGGTCGGCGCCCTGCTCTCCGGGCGCCTCGCCGACCGCGTCGGCCGCGTCAAGGTCATCGCGCTGTGCGTGGCGGTCTCCAGCGTCGCCAACCTCGCCCTCGCCGCGTCCCCTTCGCCCGACGTCTTCATGGCCCTGCGCTTCGTCCAGGGCCTCGCGATCGGCGGTGAGGTCCCGGTGGCCGCGACCTTCATCGCCGAGATCACCCGCAGCCACCAGCGGGGCCGCTTCGTGCTCCTCTACGAACTCGTCTTCCCCGCCGGTCTCACCGTCGGCGCGCTCGTCGCCGCCTGGGTCGTGCCGATCCTCGGCTGGCGCTGGATGTACGCGATCGCCGCCGTGCCCGGGGTGCTCTGCGTCCTCGTGCGGCGCAAGGTCCCCGAGTCGCCGCGCTGGCTCGCGGACCACGGCAGGACCGACGAGGCCGCCGCGGTGATGACCGGCATCGAGCGGGACGTCGAGCGGATCACCGGGAAGCCGCTGCCGCCGGTGGCCGAGGCGCCGCCCGTCCAGGAGCCCGCCGCCGCGCCGGAGGAAGCCGCCGCGAGCGGACCGCGCGGCCTGTTCACCGGCCGCTACCGCCGCCGCACCCTGGTCATCGGCGTCCTCTGGTTCACCGGCTACTTCGTCAACTACGGCATCACGTCCTGGCTGCCGACGATCTACCAGAACCGCTACGACCTGTCCCTGTCGGACGCGCTCCTCTACTCCACCGTCACGTCCTGCGCCGGTCTGCTCGGCTGCCTCGTCGCCGCCCTCACCGTCGACCGGGCCGGGCGCAGGCGCGTGATCACCGGCTGTCTGGGCGGGGCGGCGGCCATGCTGCTCGTCCTCGCGTTCCTCGGCGCCCGCACCCCCGTCGAGGTGCTGGTCTGGACGTCGCTCGCCGCGGTCTTCTTCTTCGGCTCCAACATCTGCCTGTACCTGTACACGCCCGAGCTGTTCCCGACCCGGATGCGGGCGCTCGGCGCCAGCGTCGGCGGAGCCATGAACCGGCTCGGCGTGATCCTCGGCCCGATCGTCGTCGGCGCCGTCTACGCGGGCGGCAGCATCGCGACCGTCTTCGTGACGCTGGGCGCGGTGGCCGTCGTGGGCGCCGTCGTCGCGGCGCTCGGCGCGGAGGAGACGGCGGGCCGGCGCCTGGAGGAGGTCTCCCCCTGACGGCCCGTGCCCGCCGTCCCGGCGGCGGTCAGCCGAAGCGTTCGATCCTGATCCGGTCGACCGGCTGGCCGCCGTCCACCAGGAGTCGGGACGCGTGCTCCGCGAAGCCGTTGGAGCCGCAGATGTACGCCTCCCAGCCGCCCTCGGGCCGCCCGGCCCCGCTCAGGAAGGGCGCCAAGTGGCCCGCGTTCAGGCGGCCTTCGGCGCGCGTCAGGACGGCGGTGGTCTCCTCGCCGTACTCACCGGCGTAGATGAGGTCCTCCCGCGTGCGCGCCGAGACGATCAGGCGCAGCGGCACGTCGAGCCCGGCGAGCCGGTGGTGGCGGATCATCGACATCAGCGGCACCACGCCGGAGCCGGCGCCGAGCAGCAGCGCGGGGCGGTCGCCCGGCCAGGCGAAGAAGCCGGACAGCGGACCGCGCACCTCGACCGTGTCGCCGACGCGGGCCACGGCGTGCAGATGCCCGGACACCTCGCCGCCCGGCACGTGGTCGAGGGTCAGCTCGATCTCGCCGCTGCCGTCGGGCGCGGAGGCGATGGAGTAGTGCCGCTGGGCGACGTAGCCGTCCTCGGCGGTGAGCCGCAGCATCAGGTGCTGGCCGGGCAGGTGCCCCTGCCACTCGGGCACCTTGAGGCGGAACGTCGAGGCGGCGGGCGTCTCCCGGCGGATCTCGACGACGGTCGCGCGCTGCCACACGGCGGCGGCGCGGTTGCTCACCGCGATGCGGCCGGGCACGGCGAACGCGGTCGGCGGCACGAAGGCCCGCGGGGATCGGGAAAGGTCAGTCACCGGAGTAGCGCTCCTCCGCCCACGGGTCGCCCCGGTGGTGGTAGCCGTTCTGTTCCCAGAAGCCGGGCTCGTCGTGGTCCAGGAGCCTGAGCCCCGCGATCCACTTGGCGCTCTTCCAGAAGTAGAGGTGGGGGACGATCAGCCGGGCCGGGCCGCCGTGCTCGGCGGGCAGCGGCCCGTCGCCGTACTCCCAGACGATCCACGCCTTGCCGTCCGTCACGTCGGACAGGGGCAGGTTCGTGGTGTAGCCGGTGTGGGAGTACGCGACGACGTGCGTGGCCTCGGGGAGCGGGCCCGCGGCGGCCAGGAACGCGTCAAGGCCCACCCCGCCGAAGCGCACCCCGAACTTGGACCAGCTGGTCACGCAGTGGATGTCGCCCCGGTACTCGGACGGCGGCAGCGCGTGCGCCTCGTCCCAGGTCCAGGTGCGCGGTGTCGCGACCAGGCCGTCCACGCGGAACGTCCAGTCGGCGGCGGCCAGCTTCGGGGTCACCTCGGCGGACAGGACGGGCCAGCCGTCGCGTGCGTCGTACTGCCCCGGCGGCAGCCGCGGATCGCGGTCCGCGGCGCGGGCGCGGCCGGTGAAGCCCCGGGTCGGCTCGAAGGCGGTCCCCGGGCTCATACGGCGCTCGCCTCCGGATGCGCGGCCGCCGCGGCGGACAGCTCCCGCAGCACCGCCGCCTCGTCCAGCGTGCGCAGCGCGCGCTCGCGCATCAGGACCCGCCCGTCGACGACCGTGTCACGGACGTCGGAAGCGGCGGCGGCGTACGCCAGGGTCGAGAACGGGTCGTGGCGGGGCAGCAGGTGCGGGCGGTCCCGGTCGACGACGATCAGGTCCGCGCGCTTGCCCGCCTCCAGCGAACCCAGCTGGTCGCCGAGGCCGAGCGCCCGCGCCGACTCGATGGTCGCCATCCGCACGGCCTGCTCCGCGCCGACCGCCGTGGGGTCGCCGCCCGCCTTGTGCACGAGCGCGGCGAGCTTCACCGCGCCGAGCAGGTCGAGGGCGTTGGAGGACACCGCGCCGTCCGTGCCGAGGCCCACCGTCACGCCCGCGTCGAGCAGCTCGGGCACGCGGGCGATGCCGCAGCCCAGCTTGAGGTTGGAGACCGGGCAGTGCGCGACCGGCGTGCCCGTGCGGGCCAGGGTCGCGATCTCGGCGTCCGTGAGGTCGACGGCGTGCGCGAGCAGCGTGTCCGGGCCGAGCACGCCGAGCGAGTCCAGCAGCTCGACGGGCCGCATGCCGTGCTGCTCGACCACGGTCGCGACCTCGGCCGCGTTCTCGGAGGCGTGGACGTGCAGCAGCGCGCCGTACTCGCGGGCGAGCGCGGCGATCTCCTTCAGCTGACCGGCGTTCAGCGTGTACGCGGAGTGCGCGCAGACGACAGGCCGCGTGCCCGGCGCCGGAGTGTGCGCCCTCAGGTACGCGGTCGCCCAGTCGAGCCGCTCGGCGTAGGGGCGGCCGTCCGGCGGGCCCGGCACGTCCATGAACGTCGGCCCGGTCAGCAGCCGCCACCCGGCCTCACGGGCCGCCGCCGCGGCCGCCTCGTGGAACCAGAACATGTCGAGCGCCGTGGTGACCCCGCCGCGCACCGACTCCGCGACCGCGCCCCGGATCGCCGCCGTCACCGCGTCCGGCGAGAGGATCTCGGCCTCGCGCGGGACCACCCGGGCGAGGAAGCCCTGGAGGGTGACGTCGTCGGCGATGCCGCGCATCAGGTTCATCGCCAGGTGCGTGTGCGTGTTGATCAGGCCCGGCAGGACCAGGCAGCCGCGCGCGTCGATCTCCTCGGCCGCCTCGTACACGGCGCGCAGCCGCTCGGCGGGACCCACCTCGACGACGCGGCCCGCGCGGACGGCCACGGCGCCGTCCGGCACGACGGTGCCCGCGTCGTCGACGGTCAGGACGTCCCCGCCGTGCACCAGCAGGTCGAGGGGGCCGCTCCGGTCCTGGACCGGCAGGTCAGTGGCGTGCATGGTTCCGTTCTCCCTGGTCGCGGACGGTCGCTGCGGTCGGTCAGCGCTCGGCCGAGGCCAGCAGGCGCAGCGCGTCCAAGGTTATCCGGGCGCCCCGGTCGACTCCTTCGGCGACCACGTTCCGGTGCGGGTCGTAACCGCCGGTGGCCTCCGTGTCGACCAGCTCGTCGGCGTTCGCGCCGTCGACGACCAGGGCGCCGCCCGCGATCAGGCCGTGCGTCGAGGCGAAGACGAGCAGCGCGGACAGCTCCATCTCGATGGCGGCGATCCCGGCGGCCGCGTACGCCTCGCCGGGCAGCGGCAGGAAGCCCGGCTGGAACGCGGCCCGCGTCCACACCACGCCCCGGTGGTGCGGCGCCCCGGCGGCCCGCGCGGCGCGCTGGAGGGCGATCACCGCCTCCGGCGCCGAGAACGCCGGGTACTCGGCGGGGATCAGCTGCTGGGTCACGCCGTCGTCGCGCACCGCCGCGTCCGCGATGACCAGGTCGCCGTCGCCGATGCCGGGGCGGATCGCGCCCGCCGTGCCGAGCCGCAGGATGGTGCCGACGCCCGCCTCGGCGAGCTCCTGGAAGAGCAGGATCGCGCCGGGCGCGCCGACGCCGTGCGAGGCGACGACGACCTCGGTGCCCTGCCAGGAGCCGGTGAAGGTGCGGTACTCGCGGTGGTACGACACCTCCTTCGCGTCGGACAGCAGGCCGGCGACGGCCTCCGCGCGGCCCGGGTCGCCGACGACGACCGCGTGGGCGGGCAGGCCGGTGCGGGGCACGCGGGTGATGGGCAGGGCGTCGGGGGACGAGGTCATGAGGCTGCTCCTACCAGGGGCTCGGGACGCTTGCGGCGCTTGCGGCGCGCCGTGGACAGGAAGAGGGCGACCAGGGTCACCACATAGGGGGCGGCGTCGGCCGCCTGCTGCGGCAGGCCGTTGCCCTGCAACCGGAAGCCGACCGCCTCGGCGACGCCGAACAGCAGCCCGGCGAGCAGCACCCCCAGAGGCAGCGCCCGGCCCAGCATGACCGCGACCACGGCGATCCAGCCGCGCCCCGCCGTCATGTTCTCCGAGAACAACGTGACGTTTCCGAGGGCGAGTTGGGCGCCCGCGAGGCCGCAGAGCAGTCCGCTGGTGAGGACCGCGAGGTACTGGTACTTCGCCGGGCTCACCCCGAGCGTCGCCGCCGCGTCGGGCGCCTCGCCGACCCCGCGCAGCCGCAGCCCCCACGGGTGGCGTGCCAGGAACACGGCCGCGACGGCGACGGCCGCCCAGGAGACGTACACGAGCGGGGAGTGCCCGGAGAACACCGGCCCGAGGAAGCCCAGGTCGATGCCGCCGAGGCCCGCGAGGTCCGGGTCGGAGAAAGTGCCCTGCACGCCGAAGGTGGTGCGCAGCAGGAAACCGGTCAGGCCGACCGCGAGGAGGTTCAGCGCGACGCCCAGGACGACCGCGTCGCCCCGCAGAGTGATGGTGCCCACGGCGAGGATCATCGCGTACGCCCCCGAGGCGAGCGCCGCCAGGGCGACGCCCAGCCAGGCGCTGCCGGTGGACCAGCTGCCCGCGACGGCCGCGAAGCAGCCGATCAGCATCATGCCTTCGAGCCCGATGTTGAACACGCCCGCGCGCTCGCAGATCGCGCCGCCGAGCGCGGCGAGCAGGATCGGGGTGAGTGCGAGGAGCGCCGAGTGGAACAGCGCGGAGTCGACGGACATCAGAGGTCCCCCTCGGTGCGGACGGATGTCCCGGCGGGTGCGGGCACGTCGGCGGGCGCCGCCTTCCTGGCCCGCCGCCACGTCAGGCGCAGCCGCGCCGCCAGGAAGACGATGACGACGGCCTGGAGCACCTGCGTCAGCTCGCGCGGCACCTCGGTGGCCCGCTCCATGGCGAGTCCGCCGACGTCGAGCGCGGCGAAGAACAGCGCGGCGAGCGCGGTCCCGACCGGCGCGGCGGAGGCGAGGAGCGCGGCCGTCAGACCGGTCCAGGTGTGCCCGGCGGCGGTCAGCGAACCGTCGATGAAGCGGTACGGGAAGCTGAGCACGCCGATCGCGCCGACGAGCCCGGCGACCGCGCCGGACAGCGCCATGAGCCGCAGCGTCAGGCGGGGCCGGTCGACGCCCGCGTACGCGGCGAAGCGCGGATTGAGGCCCGTCATGCGGATCTCGTAGCCGGTGGCGGTGCGGGCGTCGGCGAACAGGAAGACGCCCGCGGCCAGGACGACGAGGACGAGCCCCACCGTGACCGTCGAGGAACCGAACGCGGGCAGCTCCACGCCCTCCGGCAGCCGCCGCGTCTGCGGCAGGCTCGATCCCTCCTCCTTGAGCGGGAACCGCGCGAGGTAGGAGGCGAAGGACACCGCCGGATAGCTGAGCAGCAGACTGCTCACCAGGAGCGGTACGCCGAACCGGTTCTGGCACACGGCGGCGAGCGCGGCGTACGCGGCGCCCGCCAGCATCCCCGCGACCAGCGCGGCGAGCACGGCGAGCGGTGCGGGCAGCGGCACGTACAGACCGGTGGCCGCGGCGGCGATCCCGCCGAGCACCAGCTGCCCGTCACCGCCGAGGTTCAGCAGCCCCGCCCGCATCGGCACGGCCAGCGCGACGGCCAGGCCCAGGATGCTGGTGCCGGTGGTCAGCGTCGACCCGATGCCGTCGGGCCCGAGCGCGCCGCTGACCACGGAACCGTACGCCCCGAAGGGGTCGGCCCCGGTCCCCACGAGGAACAGCGCCCCGACGAGGACGGCGGCGACGACGGAGTGCAGGGCGGGCGAGCGCAGCAGCCGCGCCCCGGCCGCACGGCTCCAGGCCGGACTCTGAACGGCCATGTCAGGGAGCCTCCTTGGCGGGTACGGGCGCTGCGGCGGGGGAGCCGGACGCGCGCGCGGAGCCGTCGGGCCCCGCCCCCGCGCCGGCCATCGCGAGGCCGAGGCGCCGCTCGTCCGCCTCCTCGCGCGTGAACTCGGCCGCGATCTCGCCCTCGTACATCACCAGGACCCGGTCCGACAGACCGCGGATCTCGCTGAGTTCGGCCGAGACGAGCAGGATCGCGTGGCCCGCGTCGCGGTGGGCGACGAGCTGGTCGTGGATCGTCTGGACGGCGCCGATGTCCACGCCGCGCGTGGGCTGCTCGACGATCAGCAGCGGTGATTCATGCGCCAGTTCACGGCCGATGACGAGCTTCTGCAGATTGCCGCCCGACAGCGAGCCCGCCGCGTGGTCCGCGGACGCCGCCTTGATCCCGAAGCGTTCGATCAGGACACGCGCGTGCTCGCGCAGCCGGCCGGGGCGCAGCAGCCCGTGCCCCCGGTGGTGGCCCATCGCCAGGTTCTCGGCGATGGTCGCGGCCGGCGCCGTGCCGACGGCCGCGCGGTCCTCGGGGACGTACGCGAGACCCGCCGCGCGGTGCTCGGCGGCCGTCGCGTCCGTGACGTCCCGGCCGCCGAGCGTCACGCGGCCCGCCGTGACGGGCCGCAACCCGGCGACGGCCTCGACCAGTTCGGACTGGCCGTTGCCCGCGACGCCCGCGATGCCGACGATCTCCCCGGCGCGGACCGTGAGCGAGACGTCCCGCACCCCGTCCGTCGTCAGGCCGGCGACCGTCAGGACCTCGCCGCCCGGTGAGCCCGCCGGGCGCACCCGGTCCAGCTCGACCGCGCGGCCCGTCATGGCCGCCGCGATCCCGTCCGCGCTCGTGTCCGCGGTCCGCATCCGCGCCGCGACCCGCCCGTCGCGCAGCACCGTCACCGCGTCGCTGCCCTCCATGACCTCGCGCAGCTTGTGCGTGACCAGCAGGACGGTGCGGCCCTCGTCCGCCAGCGAGCGCAGCACCCCGAACAGGGCGTCCGCCTCCGCGGGCGTCAGGACGGCGGTCGGCTCGTCGAGGATGAGCGTCCGGGCGCCCCGGTACAGGAGCTTGAGGATCTCCACGCGCTGGCGCACGCCCACCGGGAGGTCCCCGACCTTCGCCGTGGGATCCACGGCGAGGCCGTGCTCCTCGGCGAGCGCGGCCACCCGGCGCACCGCCTCCGCCCGGTCCGCGAGACCGAAGCGGCGCGGCTCGGCCGCGTACACCACGTTCTCGGCGACCGTGAAGGACGGGAACAGCTTGAAGCTCTGGTGCACCATCCCGAGGCCCGCGGCGATCGCCTCGCTCGGGCTCCCGAAGGACACCTCGCGCCCGTCGAGCAGGATCTGCCCGGCGTCCGGGCGCTGGAGCCCGTACAGCACGGACATCAGCGTCGACTTGCCCGCGCCGTTCTCGCCCATCAGGGCGTGGATCTCGCCGCGGCGGACGGTCAGGTCGACCCGGTCGTTGGCGAGCGTGCCGGGGAACTCCTTGGTGATGCCGCGCAGTTCGACGGCCGGGGCGTCGCCGCCCGGCTCAGGCGGCGGGGTCATCGACGGTCAGCTTCCCGGCGACGATGTCGTCGCGCAGCTCCTCGACGCGCCGGAGCACGTCCTTGTTGGCGGGCTTCGCGATCAGGCACTTGGAGTCGGCGAGGCCCGGCTCCAGGCCGGTCAGCGACATGCCGCCCTCCTTGAGGCCGTACGACACCGTGGTGCCGCCCTTGCCGTCGAGGATCTGCGCGATGCCCTTCTCCACGGCGACGTCGGTCTTCTTCAGGACGTTGTCGACGACGACGCCGGGGCTGCCCAGGCACTGGTTGGCATCCACGCCGTACGCCTGGAACCCCTTGCTCTTCGCCGCCTGGAAGACACCCGTGTTGCCGCCGGCCGCGGCCGCCATCACCTGGTCGACGCCGCCCGAACCGAGCGTCGCCGCCTGGTCCTTGGCGCGGGCCGCGTCGTTGAACGGCGACTGCCCGCCCACGAACAGCGTCCTGGACCGCGCCCCCGGCGTCACCTTCTTCGCGCCCGCCGCGAACGGCTCGCTGTACCGGCGGAACTGCGGGGTGTCGAGCACGTCGACGGCCCCGACCTTCTTGCTCTTCGTCAGCAGCCCGGCCTCGGCGCCCGCGAGGAAGACGGCCTCGTGCTCGCGGAACACGGCACAGGTGACGTTCTTGTACGTCTTCTTGGTGCACGCGTCGACCAGCAGGAACTGCTGCTTGGGGTGGGCCTCGGCCTGCTGCGCCACGATGTCCGCGAACTCGAAGCCGACCAGCGCGATCACGTCGGGCGCCGCGTCGACGGCGGACGCCACGTTCTGCTGCCGCGAGTCGTTGTCGCTGCTCTGGAAGACCTTCTGCGAGCCGCCCTGCTCCTTCGCCGCGGCCTTCACCCCGGCCACGGCGAGCTTGAGGAACTCGTTCTGGGCGACGGGGTCGGGCGTGACGAGCGTGAACGCCTTGCCGTTCCCGCCCTTGTCCGCGTCCCCGCCCTTGGCGGCGGCGTTGCAGCCGGTGGCGAGCAGGACGGCGCCGACGGTCGCGGCGGTGAGTCTCAAGGACGTACGTATACGCGGGGACATGGAGATCGCCTTCGTGGAGGTGCCTGGGAGCGGGCCCGGACGGTGTCAGGAGAGTCGTGCGTGCGTGGAGCGGCGTGGCTCAACAGGAACAGCGGCGACAGCGGCACATTCGGCAGCCGCGGGACACGGCGGGGCAGCGCGTCGCGGCGGCTTTCGCGGCCATGGCTGTCCTCCTCGCACCGTGGATCGGATCGATCATTCCTTGGGTGGCGGTGAGAGTAACACCGGATTTTGGACAGCCGCACAAACGTCTCGAAATGTGGTTCGACCACGTCAGGTACGGTGACGGCACCCCTCCTCCCGTGGCCGGAATCGTCCCCCATCAATCGGAGTTGAGCACATGAGCAGCCAGGACCTGCGCGCGGTCACCTGGACGGCGGGCACGGCGGACGGCGCCCCGTCGCCCGCCCTCTCCCTCATCGACCAGACGGTGCTCCCGCACGCGCTGGAGCGCCTCGACGTCACGACCGTCGACGCCCTGGTCGACGCGATCGTGCGCCTCGTCGTCCGTGGCGCCCCCGCGATCGGCGCGGCCGGCGCCTATGGCGTGGCGCTCGCCATGGCGCAGGCCGAGCGCGAGGGCTGGGACCGCGCCCGGCTCGACGCAGAGGTCACGCGCATACGCGAGGCCAGGCCCACCGCGGTGAACCTGATGGTGTGCGTGGACCGCGTGAAGCCCTTCGTCGACCAGGGGATGGCCGCGGTGCTCGCCGAGGCCGACGCCGTCGTCGAGGAGGACCTGGCGGCCAACCACGCCATGGGCGCGTACGGCGCGGACTGGCTGCTCAAGCGCGTGGCCGCGGACTCCGGCCGGCCGCTGCGGATCCTCACCCACTGCAACACCGGCGCCCTCGCCACGGCGGGCTGGGGCACGGCGCTCGGCGTCATCCGCGAACTGCACGCCAGGGGCCGCCTGGAGACGGTGTACGCCGACGAGACCCGCCCCCTCCTCCAGGGCGCCCGCCTCACCGCCTGGGAACTCGCCCAGGAGGGCATCCCGCACTACGTCCAGGCGGACGGGGCCGCGGCGGGCACGATCCTGCGGGGCGAGGTCGACGCGGCGATCGTCGGGGCGGACCGCATCGCCGCGAACGGCGACACCGCGAACAAGGTCGGCACGGTCGGTGTCGCGCTGGCCTGCGCGTACGCGGGCATACCTTTCATGGTGGCGGCGCCCACGACGACGGTGGACCTCGCGACGCCCTCGGGCGACGGGATCCACATCGAACTGCGTTCCGAGGACGAGGTCCTGGAGTGGGCGGGCATCCGCACGACCCCACCCACGTCCCGGGGCCACAATCCCGCCTTCGACGTCACCCCCGGCTCCCTGGTGACCGCACTGGTCACGGAGCGGGGCGTCCTTGAGGTGTCGGAGGGGGAGGTGCCGGGGGCCGCGGGCTGACGGGGTACCTCGCTCCGGAGGGGCCGGTATTCAGCCCCTCCGGCGTTTGAGGAGCGGGGTCCGGGGCGGAGCCCCGGTTACGGGAAGGGGCGGGACCGGGGAGAGAACCGCCGGAGGCAGACCTCAGCCCCGCGCCAGCGCCAGCTCAAGGAGCCACTCCACCACTTCGGCCCGATGCCGCGCCTCGCGAGGATCCGCGCCCCAGACATAGATCCCGTGCCCCGCCACGACCACCGCCGGCATCCCGGGAGACATCGCCGCCTCCAGCCGGTCCCCGAGCTCCGCCATGTCCTGGCTGTTCGCGATCACCGGCAGGGTCACCGACACCTCGTGCGTCGGATGCCCGAGCCCCTTCAGCATCTCCAGGCCCTCGAAGGGGATCCCCTCAGGAGACCGCTGCCCCATCACCACGGAGGCCACCGTGTGGACGTGCACCACGGCCCCCGCCCCGGTGAGCCGCACCACGCGCGCGTGCAGCGCGGCCTCGGCGGACGGCCGCCCCGGCCCCACGGCCGCGCCCTCGCCGTCCGTCAGCACCACGTCGGACGACGTCAGTTCGCCCTTGTCCCGCCCGCTCGCCGTGACGGCGAGCCGCAGCGGCTCCCGCGAGAGGACCAGGGACAGATTCCCGGATGTCCCCCGCATCCACCCGAAGGCCGCGAACCGCGCGGCCTCCGCGGCCAGCACGGCACCCGCTTCCTGAAGATCCTGCGCGGCAGCGCCCGCGGTGGAGGGCGTCGTCCCGGTCATGAACTGCTCCTAGCGGCAAGGGTGATCTGATGGAAGTCCGCGACCCGCGGATGGTCGCCGAAGTCGGCTTCGGCGTACGGCTCCCCGGCCCGGCGCACGCCGGCCGCCCGCCAGCCCGCGGCCCGCGCCGCGTCCAGCTCACCGGGCCGGTCGGACAGGAACAGCAGCCGCTCGGGGCCGCCCTCGGCCCCGACGGACGAGGCGATCTTCCGGTAGGAGTCCGCCTCCTGCTTGGGCCCCGCGTTCTCCGTGTCGTACAACCCGCCGACCAGACCGAGGAGATCACCTTCGGCCGAGTGCGCGAACCACGCCCGCTGTGCCGCCACCGACCCGGACGAGTACACGTACAGCCGCACCCCGTCCGCGTGCCAGCGCCGCAGGACGCCGATGACGTCCGGGTAGAAGTGCGAGACGAGCTCGCCGCGCGCGAAGCCCTCCGCCCAGAGGATGCCCTGGAGCGTCTTCAGGGGCGTCGCCTTGCGGTCGGCGTCGACCCACTGGCCGAGGATCTCCTCCACCCGCCGCGCGTCGGCGTCCGGCTCCCCGGTCTCCGCGCGCACCTGCGCGACGGCCCGCGCCACCTCAGGCTCCCCGCCCCGCGAGGCGAGCAGGTCGCCGAAGCGCTCGCGCGCGTACGGATAGAGCACGTCCACCACGAACCCCGTGGCGCTCGTGGTGCCCTCGATGTCGAGCACCACGGCGTCCACGTCGAACACCGCACCGGAACTGTCGGACACCGCACCGGGACTCACGCGGCGTACCCCGCGTGGATCGTGTCGAAGTCGGGGAAGCGGTCGGCGATCGGGCTGCCGGTGAAGCTGCCGATCCAGCCGTCCTCCTCGTGGAAGAAGCGGATCGCGGTGAACGCCGGCGAGGTGCCCATGTCGAACCAGTGCGTCGTGCCGCGCGGCACCCCGAGCAGGTCGCCCTTCTCGCAGTAGACGGCGTGCACCTCGCCGTTCACGTGCAGATAGAAGATGCCGGCGCCCGCGACGAAGAAGCGCACCTCGTCGTCGTCCTCGTGCGTGTGCTCGGCCAGGAACTTCTGGCGGGCCGCCGCGGCCTTCTCGGGCCATGCGGGGTCCTCGCTCGGGTGCAGCGCCACCACGTCGACGGTCTGGAAGCCCTCTTCGGCGTTGAGCTTGTCGATCTCCGCGCGGTAGGCGGCGAAGACCGTGTCGCTGTCCGCGTCGGCCGGGACGTCCTCGCGCACCGGCCACTGCTCGTAGCGCACGCCGACCGGGGCGAGCGCGGCGGCGATCTCGGCCGGGTCCGAAGTGCGGCGCACGACGGTCTCGGGGCCGGCCTCCGGCCAGGTCGTCAGGAGAGTCATGGTCACTCACTCCAGGTCAGATGGGGTCGTGCGAGGGGTGTGCCTCGGATCGTAATCCGAGCCGAGGACATGTCACAGGGAGTCCCACAGCGTGGACGGCGCCGCCCGCCGCACCACCGGAGCGACCTCCTCCGCGAACCGCTGCAACGTCTCGGTCTGCTCCGCGCGCCCGAGCCCGAAGCCGTCCACGGAGACCGACTGGAGCCCGTGCCCGTACACCTCGTGCCAGCCGAGGATCTTGTCGATGATCTGCTGCGGGGAGCCGATGAGCTGGGGCCCGTCCGCGATGGCGTCCTCGATGGTGCGGAACGGCGTGTTGTAACCGGCCTTGCCCGCCAGGTCGGGCCGGAAGGTCTGCGCGACCTTCGCCTCGTACAGCTCCTTGTAGCGCGTGACGGCCTGCTCGGCGGTGTCCGCGATGAGCAGGCCGCCGGAGCCCGCCGCGACGTGCGCGCGGGCCGGATCGTGCCCGTACGCCTCGAACCGCTCGCGGTAGTGGCCGATGAGCGAGGCGTACGCCGAGCGCGGCTGGATGGCGTTGGCCGTGAAGAGCGGATCGCCGTGCCGGGCGGCGAGCTCGGGGGAGTTGAGGGAGGTCGCCGAGCCGTGCCAGACCCGGGGCGCCCCGGCGTAAGGGCGCGGCACCGTCGTCACGTTCTTCAGCGGCGGCCTGAACTCGCCCCGCCAGTCGACGCCCTCCTCCTCCCACAGCCGGCGCAGCAGCTCGTACTTCTCGCGCTGGAGGTCCCACTGCCGCGCCTCGTCGAGCCCGAACAGGTCGAAGTGCCCGGCCTCCGCGCCCTTGCCGATGACGAGTTCGACACGGCCGCGCGAGAGCTGGTCGAGCGTCGCGTAGTCCTCGGCGACCCGCACGGGGTCCAGGATCGCCACGACGGTGACGCCGGTCAGCAGGCGGATCCGGGTGGTGTGCGCGGCCAGGGCGCCGAGGACGACCGTCGGGCTCGACGACAGGAACGCGCCCGCGTGCCGCTCGCCCACGGCGTACGCGTCGTACCCGAGCCGCTCCGCGACGACGCCGACCTCGACGACCTCCTCGAACCGGTCGGCGGGGGAGGGGAGTTCACCGGTCAGCGGGTGCGGGGAGTGGGAGATGAGGGAGAGCACCTGAAACTTCATGATTCAACACTGCGCGTCGAACATTGCGGTGCTGTGGCGGCGGCATGGCATGCGTAAGGGGCGGCCGCCCATGGCGACCGCCCCTTACTTGCCTACTCCGTAGAGGGCTGTCAGGCCTTCTTGCCCAGCAGGTCATCGACCTTGCCGCGCACCTCGTCCGTGGCCAGGCCGCGGATCGTCAGCGTCGTACGGCGGCGCAGCACGTCGTCCGCCGTCTCGGCCCACTCGTTGTCGCGGGCGTAGACGACCTGGGCCCAGATCTCCGGGGCGTCGGGGTGGACGCGCTCGGCGAGCTCCGGGTTCTCGTTCGCCAGGCGGGCGATGTCGAAGGAGAGCGAGCCGTAGTGCGTCGCCAGGTGCTTGGCGGTGTCGGCGGCCATGCGCGGGCCGGGCGCCGGGCCGTCCACCAGGAGGCGGTGGGCGACGGCACGCGGGTTGGCGATGCCGGGCAGCGGCAGCTTCTTCGGCAGCGAGGAGATCGGCTCGTAGTCGTCACCCAGCGGGTGGCCCGGCAGCGACTCCAGCTTCTTCATGATCGTCCGGCCGATGTGGCGGAACGTCGTCCACTTGCCGCCGGCGACCGACAGCATGCCGCCGGCGCCCTCGGTGACGACCGTCTCGCGCTTGGCCTTGGACGTGTCACCCGGACCGCCGGGCAGCACGCGCAGACCCGCGAAGGAGTACGTGATCAGGTCGCGCGAGAGCTGCTGGTCGCGGATGGAGAACGCGGCCTCGTCCAGGATCTGGGCGGTGTCCGACTCGGTGACCCGCACGTCCGCCGGGTCGCCCTCGAACTCCTCGTCCGTGGTGCCGAGCAGCAGCATGTCCTCCCAGGGGAGGGCGAACGTGATGCGGTACTTGTCGATCGGGGTCGCCAGCGCGGCCTTCCAGGGGGCGGTGCGCTTGAGGACGAGGTGCGCGCCCTTGGAGAGGCGGATGGACGGCGCCGCGTCCGGGTTCTCCATCTTGCGCAGGTGGTCGACCCAGGGGCCGGTCGCGTTCAGGACCAGACGGGCGTTGACGCCGAACTCGTCGCCGCTCATGCGGTCCTTGAGCTCCGCGCCGGTGACCCGGCCCTTGGTGAAGCGCAGGCCGGTGACCTCGGCGTGGTTGAGGACGGCGGCACCGGCCTCGACGGCCGCGCGGACCGTCATCAGGGCCATGCGGGAGTCGTTCATCTGGTCGTCGCCGTAGACCGCGACGGCCTTGAGGTTGTCCGTGCGCAGCTCCGGCACGTCCTGCGCGGCCTTGGCCGGGGAGAGCAGGTGGCCGACGCCGTCGCCGAAGGCGGAGAGCGCCGAGTACGCGAAGACGCCCGCGCCCAGCTTGGCCGCGCCGTGCGGACCGCCCTTGTAGACGGGCAGGTAGAAGGTGAGCGGGTTCGCCAGGTGGGGGGCCACCTGACGGGAGACCGCGCGACGCTCGAAGTGGTTCTCCGCGACCAGCTTCACCGCGCCGGTCTGCAGGTAGCGCAGACCGCCGTGGAGCAGCTTGGAGGAGGCGGAGGAGGTGGCGCCGGCGAAGTCGCCGGCGTCCACCAGGGCCACCCGCAGGCCCGACTGCGCGGCATGCCAGGCGGTGGAGATGCCCAGGATGCCGCCGCCGATCACCAGGAGGTCGTACGTCGCCTTGGAAAGCTGCTCCCGGGTCTCGGCGCGGCTCGGGTTGGAACCGGCAGCCGGATGCGTCCCGAGGGCAGGGACGCTCTGCAGGGTGGTCATTGTTCTTACTCCTCGCCACTCTCGTCGAGCCAACCCATGGACCGCTCGACGGCCTTGAGCCAGCTCTTGTACTCACGGTCGCGGGTGTCCGCGTCCATGTGGGGGGTCCACTCCGCGGCCCGCCGCCAGTTGGCGCGCAGCTCGTCGGTCGAGGACCAGAAGCCGACGGCGAGACCGGCGGCGTAGGCGGCGCCGAGGCAGGTCGTCTCGGCCACCATCGGGCGCACCACCGGCGCGTCGAGGAAGTCCGAGAGGGTCTGCATCAGCAGGTTGTTGGAGGTCATGCCGCCGTCGACCTTGAGGGCCGCGAGCTCGACGCCGGAGTCCTTCGTCATGGCGTCGGTGATCTCACGGGTCTGCCAGGCCGTGGCCTCCAGGACGGCGCGCGCGATGTGCGCCTTGGTGACGTACCGGGTCAGACCGGCGATCACACCGCGGGCGTCGGAGCGCCAGTACGGGGCGAACAGACCGGAGAAGGCCGGCACGAAGTAGGCGCCGCCGTTGTCCTCGACCGACGACGCGAGCGTCTCGATCTCGGCGGCGGAGTTGATCAGGCCCATCTGGTCGCGCATCCACTGCACCAGCGAACCGGTGACCGCGATGGAACCCTCCAGGGCGTAGACCGGCTTCTGCTCGCCGATCTGGTAGCCGACCGTGGTCAGCAGCCCGGAGTAGGAGTTGATGGCCTTGTCACCGGTGTTCATCAGCATGAAGGTGCCGGTGCCGTACGTGGACTTGGCCTCGCCCTCGTCGAAGCAGGTCTGGCCGAACAGGGCCGCCTGCTGGTCGCCGAGCGCGGAGGCGACGGGGATGCCGCCGAGCAGGTCGCCGAGCGGGCCGCCGGTGACCTCGCCGTAGACCTCGGCGGAGGAGCGGATCTCGGGGAGCATCTGCATCGGCACGCCGATGGAGTGGCAGATGCGCTCGTCCCACGCCATCTCGTGCAGGTTCATCAGCATCGTGCGGGAGGCGTTGGTGACGTCGGTGACGTGCTTGCCGCCGTCGACACCGCCCGTCAGGTTCCAGATGACCCAGGAGTCCATGGTGCCGAAGAGGATGTCGCCGGCCTCGGCGCGCTCCTTGAGGCCCTCGACGTTGTCGAGCAGCCAGCGGGCCTTGGGGCCCGCGAAGTAGGAGGCCAGCGGCAGGCCGGTCTCGCGGCGGAAGCGGTCCTGCCCGACGTTGCGGCCGAGCTCCTTGCAGAGCGCGTCGGTGCGGGTGTCCTGCCAGACGATGGCGTTGTGCACCGGCTCGCCGGTGTTCTTGTCCCACAGCAGCGTGGTCTCACGCTGGTTGGTGATGCCGATCGCCTTGATGTCGTCGCGGGTGATGCCGGCCTTGGAGATGGCTCCGGCGACGACCTCCTGGACGTTGGTCCAGATCTCGGCGGCGTCGTGCTCGACCCAGCCCGGCTTCGGGAAGATCTGCTCGTGCTCCTTCTGGTCGACGGAGACGATCCGGCCGTCCTTGTCGAAGACGATGCAGCGGCTCGAGGTGGTGCCCTGGTCGATGGCCGCGATGAAGGGGCCTGCGGTGTGTGCGTCGGTCACGGTGTGCTCCAGAAGATTCTTGCTGGCGGTCTCAGGCGTCTGAGGCGGTCATCGGTCGCTGTCGCGGGTCTACTTGAACGCGACGTTGTACAGACCGCCGGCGATGGCGCCACCGATCAGCGGGCCGACGATCGGCACCCAGGCGTAGGACCAGTCCGAGCTGCCCTTGTTCGGCAGCGGGAGCACGGAGTGGACGATGCGCGGACCGAGGTCACGGACGGGGTTGATGGCGTAGCCCGTGGGGCCGCCGAGCGAGAGGCCGATGCCGACCACGACGAGGGCGGTGATCAGCGCGCCGAGGACGCCGAGGCCGTTGCCGCCGTCGTTCAGGCCCTGCGTGAGGATGGCGAGGACCAGGACGACCGTGGCGATGACCTCGGTGAGCACGTTCTGGACGGAGTTACGGATCTCGGGGCCGGTGGAGAAGATGCCGAGCACCGGGCCGGCCGACGGGGCGGCCTTCTGGTCGACCATGCCTTCCTCGGCGGGCTGCGCCGCGAGGATCTCGGGGTCGGTCAGGTGGGCCTTGAACTGGCCCATGTAGGTGACCCACACCAGGAAGGCGCCGATCATCGCGCCGAGCAGCTGCGAGGCCAGGTAGAGCGGAACGTCGCTCCACTTGGTGCCGCCCTCGATGGCGAGCCCGAGCGTGACCGCCGGGTTCAGGTGGGCGCCGGAGACGCCGCCCGCGAGGTAGGCACCGGTCAGCACGGCGAAGCCCCACCCGAAGGTGATGGCGAGCCAGCCGGCGTCCTTGGCCTTTGAGCGCTTGAGCGTGACGGCGGCACACACGCCACCGCCCAGCAGGATGAGCACGGCGGTACCGATGGTCTCGCCGATGAAGATGTCGGAGCTGGACACCCGCGACTCCTTTGTCCTTCGTCCAGGGGAAGGCGAACCCCGGGTCCCTCCGGTGGTCCGCGACCTCAGGTGAGGTCGTTGCCGGCCCTTGGCCTTGTCACACTCTAGCGCGTAATGCCGGTAGGTGTTCGACAATGCCGACCGATGGACGCGAGTCTCGCCCTGGTGTTACTCGCTCGTCAAGAGTTCTGTTATTGAAAACACGATCGTTATTGATCGTTCCGCCTTATCGGTCGGGCCGTGTCGGTCCCATGGCGGCGAATGTGTTCATCGATGGTCGCGCGAATGGGTGCCACCTGCATGTTGAGGCGGCGCGGCCTTGGGTGGGGGAGGCCCGGCGCGGGAGAGGTCCGGGGCAGGAGAGGCCCGAGGCGGGGGAGGCCCGAGGCAGGGGAGGCCCGGGGCGGGGGGCGGGCTCAGAACCGCCCGGCGCCCAGATCCCGCGAGACGGCGCGGGCGCAGTCCCGCACGGCGGCGATCAGCTCGGGCCGCAGCTCCCCGTCCCGGCACACGCGCTCCACGGCGCCGGTGACGCCGACCGCGCCGACCGGCATGCGCCGCCGGTCGTGGATGGGGGCCGCCACGGAGGCGATGCCCTCCCAGGTCTCCTCGACGTCGGCCCCGTACCCGCGCGCGCGGGTCAGATCGAGGACGCCCTCGAAGTCGTCGGGGCCGGTCACCGTGTGCACGGTGAAGGTCTTGCGCTCGGCCTCCAGGGCCTCGTTGTGCGCGACCGGGTCGTACGCGGCGAGCACCTTGCCGAGCGCCGTGGAGTGCAGCGGCTGCATGGCCCCGACCTCCAGGACCTGGCGGCTGTCGTCGGGCCGGAAGACGTGGTGGACGATCAGCACGCCCTGCTGGTGCAGGACCCCCAGGTGCACGCTCTCGCCGCTGGAGCGGGCCAGGTCGTCGGTCCACACCAGGGCGCGGGCGCGCAGCTCGTGCACGTCCAGATAGCTGTTGCCCAGGCGAAGGAGTTCGGCGCCCAGCTGATAGCGGCCCGAGGCCGAGTCCTGCTCGACGAAGCCCTCCGCCTGGAGGGTGCGCAGGATGCCGTGCGCCGTCCCCTTGGCGAGGTCGAGCGCGGAGGCGATCTCCGAGAGGCCGAGCCGTCGCTCGCCGCCCGCGAGCAGCCGCAGCATCGCCGCGGCCCGTTCGAGCGACTGGATGTTGCGTGCCATCGCAGCCCCGACCTCCGTCCCCTCGCACCACTTCCACGTTCGACAATGCTGAACACTATCGGTCGTTGTCGACCTCTTGCTAATGCACGGACACCCCGTGTTGCCCCCGCCTTCCGTGTCAAGCACCTGTTCGAGCCAGGCGCGTCCCGCCGGTCCGCCCCGTGGACGGCTTCACAACGGGACCTTGGTCCCGGCTACCCTGGCCGAGTGCGCCCTCCAGCAGAAGGCGCAAAGCCGACAGCCGTCGCACTCCAGGGAGCTCTTTCATGGCCTCGTCGCCAACCCCGTCGTCGCAGTCCACGTCCGTTTCGTCCGAGAGCCGGGCGCGAGCCGACGCCCTCCGCGAAGCCCTCGCCACCCGTGTGGTCGTGGCCGACGGCGCCATGGGCACGATGCTCCAGGCGCAGGACCCCACCCTCGAGGACTTCCAGAACCTCGAGGGCTGCAACGAGATCCTGAACGTCACCCGCCCCGACATCGTGCGCTCCGTGCACGAGGAGTACTTCGCGGTCGGCGTCGACTGCGTGGAGACCAACACCTTCGGCGCGAACTTCGCCGCCCTGAGCGAGTACGACATCCCCGAGCGGAACTTCGAGCTCTCCGAGGCGGGCGTCCGCATCGCCCGCGAGGTCGCCGACGAGTTCACCGTCTCCACCGGACAGCAGCGCTGGGTCCTCGGCTCGATGGGTCCCGGCACCAAGCTGCCGACCCTCGGCCACGCCCCGTACACCGTCCTGCGCGACGCCTACCAGACCAACGCCGAAGGCATGATCGCCGGCGGCGCCGACGCCCTCCTGGTGGAGACCACCCAGGACCTCCTGCAGACCAAGGCCGCCATCCTCGGCGCCCGCCGCGCCCTGGACGCCACCGGCGCGAACCTCCCGCTGATCTGTTCGGTCACCGTCGAGACCACCGGCACGATGCTCCTCGGCTCCGAGATCGGCGCCGCGCTCACCGCGCTGGAGCCGCTCGGCATCGACATGATCGGTCTGAACTGCGCCACCGGACCGGCCGAGATGAGCGAGCACCTGCGCTACCTCGCCCGCCACTCGCGCATCCCGCTCGCCTGCATGCCCAACGCGGGCCTGCCGGTCCTCGGCAAGGACGGCGCCCACTACCCCCTGACGGCGTCCGAGCTGGCCGACGCCCAGGAGACCTTCGTACGCGAGTACGGCCTCTCCCTGGTCGGCGGCTGCTGCGGCACGACCCCCGAGCACCTGCGCCAGGTCGTCGAGCGGGTGCGCGGCGCGCAGACGCACGCCCGCGATCCGCGCCCCGAGCCCGGCGCCGCCTCGCTCTACCAGACCGTGCCGTTCCGCCAGGACACCTCGTACATGGCGATCGGCGAGCGCACCAACGCCAACGGCTCGAAGAAGTTCCGCGAGGCCATGCTGGAGGGCCGCTGGGACGACTGCGTGGAGATGGCCCGCGACCAGATCCGCGAGGGCGCGCACATGCTCGACCTCTGCGTCGACTACGTGGGCCGCGACGGCGTCAAGGACATGGAGGAGCTGGCGGGCCGCTTCGCCACCGCCTCCACCCTGCCCATCGTCCTGGACTCCACCGAACTCCCCGTCCTCCAGGCCGGTCTGGAGAAGCTCGGCGGCCGCGCGGTCATCAACTCCGTCAACTACGAGGACGGCGACGGCCCCGAGTCGCGCTTCACGAAGGTCACCGCGCTGGCCAAGGAGCACGGCGCCGCGCTGATCGCGCTGACCATCGACGAGGAGGGCCAGGCCCGCACCGCCGAGAACAAGGTCGCCATCGCCGAGCGGCTCATCGAGGACCTGACCGGCAACTGGGGCATCCACGAGTCGGACATCCTCATCGACACCCTGACCTTCACCATCTGCACCGGTCAGGAGGAGTCCCGCGGGGACGGCATCGCCACCATCGAGGCGATCCGCGAACTCAAGCGCCGCCGCCCCGACGTGCAGACCACGCTGGGCCTGTCCAACATCTCCTTCGGCCTCAACCCGGCCGCCCGCGTCCTGCTCAACTCCGTCTTCCTCGACGAGTGCGTCAAGGCCGGCCTCGACTCGGCGATCGTGCACGCCTCCAAGATCCTGCCCATCGCGCGCTTCGACGACGAGCAGGTGAAGGTCGCCCGCGACCTCATCTACGACCGCAGGGAAGAGGGCTACGACCCCCTCCAGAAGCTCATGGAGCTCTTCGAGGGCGTCTCCACCAAGTCGATGAAGGCGGGCAAGGCCGAGGAACTCCTCGCCCTGCCGCTGGACGAGCGCCTCCAGCGCCGCATCATCGACGGCGAGAAGAACGGCCTGGAGGCCGACCTCGACGAGGCCCTCCAGGACACCCCCGCCCTCGACATCGTCAACAACACCCTCCTGGAGGGCATGAAGGTCGTCGGCGAGCTCTTCGGCTCCGGCCAGATGCAGCTGCCGTTCGTGCTCCAGTCCGCCGAGGTCATGAAGACCGCGGTGGCGCACCTGGAGCCGCACATGGAGAAGTCCGACGCCGAGGGCAAGGGCACCATCGTGCTCGCCACCGTCCGCGGCGACGTGCACGACATCGGCAAGAACCTCGTCGACATCATCCTGTCCAATAACGGCTACAACGTGGTCAACCTGGGCATCAAGCAGCCCGTCGCCGCGATCCTGGACGCCGCCGAGGAGCACCGCGCCGACGTCATCGGCATGTCGGGCCTCCTGGTCAAGTCCACCGTGATCATGAAGGAGAACCTGGAGGAGCTCAACCAGCGCAAGATGGCGGCCGACTTCCCGGTGATCCTCGGCGGCGCGGCCCTGACCCGTGCGTACGTCGAGCAGGACCTGCACGAGATCTACGAGGGCGAAGTGCGCTACGCCCGCGACGCGTTCGAGGGCCTGCGCCTGATGGACGCCCTCATCGCGGTCAAGCGCGGCGTGCCCGGCGCGACCCTGCCCGAGCTCAAGCAGCGCCGCGTCCCCAGCAAGGCCTCCGCCGCTGTCCTTGAGGTCAACGAGGACGAGGGGCCCGCCCGTTCGGACGTCGCCACCGACAACCCCGTGCCCACGCCGCCGTTCTGGGGCACCCGCGTCGTCAAGGGCATCCAGCTCAAGGAGTACGCCTCCTGGCTCGACGAGGGCGCGCTCTTCAAGGGCCAGTGGGGCCTCAAGCAGGCCCGTACCGGCGACGGACCCTCGTACGAGGAGCTGGTGGAGACCGAGGGCCGTCCGCGCCTGCGCGGCTGGCTGGACGAGCTGCACACCAAGAACATGCTCGAAGCGGCCGTCGTGCACGGCTACTTCCCGTGCGTGTCCAAGGGCGACGACCTGATCATCCTCAACGACGACGGCTCGGAGCGCACCCGCTTCTCCTTCCCGCGCCAGCGCCGCGGCCGCCGCCTGTGCCTCGCGGACTTCTTCCGTCCCGAGGAGTCGGGGGAGACCGACGTCGTCGGCCTCCAGGTCGTCACCGTCGGCTCGAAGATCGGCGAGGCCACCGCCGAGCTGTTCGCCGCCGACTCCTACCGCGACTACCTCGAACTGCACGGCCTGTCCGTGCAGTTGGCGGAGGCCCTCGCCGAGTACTGGCACGCGCGCGTGCGCGCCGAGCTCGGCTTCGGCGGCGAGGACCCCTCCGACGTCGAGGACATGTTCGCCCTGAAGTACCGCGGCGCCCGCTTCTCGCTCGGCTACGGCGCCTGCCCCGACCTGGAGGACCGCGCGAAGATCGCCGAGCTGCTCCGGCCGGAGCGGATCGGCGTGCAGCTCTCCGAGGAATTCCAGCTCCACCCCGAGCAGTCCACCGACGCGATCGTCATCCACCACCCCGAGGCGAAGTACTTCAACGCGCGGTAATCCCCCGCGGACGTACACTGGTCGGTCCAGTGCAGGCCGGTTGCCTTTCTGTCACAGAAGGCAACCGGCCTTCTCGTCCCTCATGGAAGGTGTGGTCGCATGACCAGTACGGTTCCCGCGCTCGGCACCCGAACGGCCTCGGGCTCCCTCCAGGGCGTCCTGCTCGACATGGACGGCACCCTCGTGGACACCGAGGGCTTCTGGTGGGACGCCGAGGTCGAGGTCTTCGCCTCCCTCGGTCACGCGCTCGACGAGGCCTGGCGCGACGTCGTCGTCGGCGGCCCCATGTCGCGCAGCGCCGGCTTCCTCATCGAGTCCACGGGCGCCGACATCACGCTTGACGAGCTGACCGTGCTGCTCAACGACGGCTTCGAGAACCGCATCAGCCGCTCCCTGCCGCTGATGCCGGGCGCGGCCGCCCTGCTGGCCGAGCTGAGCGCGCACCGCGTCCCGATGGCCCTCGTCTCCGCCTCGCACCGCCGCATCATCGACCGGGTCCTGAACTCCATCGGTGCCCACCACTTCGAGCTGACCGTCGCCGGTGACGAGGTGCCCCGCACCAAGCCGCACCCCGACCCCTACCTCCTGGCGGCCGAGGGGATCGGCGCGGAGCCCGCCCGATGTGCCGTCATCGAGGACACCGCCACCGGCGTCACCGCGGCGGAGGCCGCGGGCTGCCGGGTGGTGGCCGTGCCCTCGGTCGCGCCGATCCCCGCCGCCGCGGGACGCACCGTCGTGCCCTCGCTGGAACACGTCAACCTTCCTTTCCTGCAAGGCCTCATGACCCTCTGACAGGTCGGAAGGATCCCGTCCACGCCTGATTGAAGGTGTGACGTTTCCCACGTCATTCGGGATCGACAGTGGGGCTCTTGTGTGCAGTGCCCCCTCCTGGGGTCCCTGGTGGAGTGACGTTGTGTCCCGATTGGTGGGAGCGTGCACGAAACCTTCCGGTGTCGGGTTATCGGTGTGTCCGCGCCCGGTTTCGCAGCGTGATGGATGGCCGGTTCACGCACTCCCCGACAGGAACCTGGTGCGGACTAATCTCGTCGCGAGAACATCGCCCCACCCCCCGTGCCCCACCAACCCACACCCCGCGTTGCGGGATTCACGGGATTCAACAGCTCTGGAGAACGTCGAGCATGAACCGCAAGACTTTGGTGCTGCCGGCTGTCATAGGTCTGCTCGCTCCCGCGCTGGCCGCGTGCGGCGGCTCGGGCGGCGGCGACGGCGACAAGGCGATCGCGGTCGGCACCACGGACACGTTCGCCGTCTCGAAGGAGGTGCCGGCGCCCTTCGACCCGGCGTACGCCTACGACGCCGGTTCCTGGAACGTGCTCCGCCAGACCATCCAGACGCTGATGGCGATGCCCCGCGGCGACGGCGAGCCCCAGCCCGAGGCCGCCGAGCGGTGCGGCTTCACCGACACGGGCAACGAGCGCTACGCCTGCACCCTGCGCAAGGGCCTGACGTTCTCCGACGGCTCGCCGCTGACGGCCGCCGACGTGAAGTTCTCCATCGAGCGCGTCCGCGACATCAAGCTCAAGGACCCCAGCGGTTCGGACGGCCTGGTCTCCAACGTCGACCACATCGAGGTCGAGGGCGACCGCGACGTCGTCTTCCACCTCAAGACGCCCGACGCGACCTTCCCGTACAAGCTGGCCACGCCCACCGCGGGCATCATCAGCAAGGACCACTACAGCAAGAACAAGCTCCGCGACGGCTTCGACGTCGACGGTTCGGGTCCGTACACGGCCAAGCACGAGATCAAGGACAACCGCGTCGTCAAGACCGTCTTCACCAAGAACCCCAAGTACAAGGGCGGGTTCAAGGTGCAGAGCGACAAGGTCGAGCTGCAGAACTTCGCCGACGCCGACGCCATGGGCAAGGCGCTCAAGGACGGCGACATCGACCTGATGACGCGCACCATGTCGCCCGAGCAGGTCAAGCAGCTCGACGGCTCCACGAGCAAGCAGATCGACCTCGTCGAGATGCAGGGCCTGGAGATCCGCTACCTCGCCTTCAACACCGACGCCCCCACGGTCAAGAGCAAGGCCGTGCGCCAGGCCATGGCCCAGGTCATCGACCGCGGCGCGCTCGCCTCCTCGGTGTACGGCTCGACGGCCGACCCGCTGTACTCGCTGGTGCCGACCACCATCACCGGCCACGCCAACTCGTTCTTCAACAAGTACGGCAACCCGAGCACGGACAAGGCCCGCTCGCTGCTCGCCAAGGCCAACATCACCACTCCGGTGAAGCTGACGCTGCACTACACCACCGACCACTACGGACCGGCCACCAAGAAGGAGTTCGAGGTGCTGCAGAAGCAGCTCAACGACTCCGGCCTGTTCGAGGTGTCGATCAAGGGCACGCCGTGGAGCACCTTCCGCGCGGCCGAGCGCGACGGCAAGTACGCCGTCTACGGCATGGGCTGGTTCCCCGACTTCCCCGACGCCGACAACTTCGTCGCGCCGTTCCTCGACAAGGACAACTTCCTCGGCTCGCCGTACGTGAACCGCACGATCAACGACCAGCTGATCCCGACCTCCCGCCGTGAGGCCGACCGGCTCGCCGCGTCCAAGAGCATGCGCCGCATCCAGGACATCGTCGCCGAGGACGTCCCCGTGCTCCCGCTGTGGCAGGGCAAGCAGTACATCGCCGCGCGCGACGACATCACGGGCGTGGAGTGGACCCTGAACTCCTCGTCGAACCTCCAGCTGTGGGAGCTCGGCCGCGGCGTCAGCGGCTGACCCTCCGCGACGAAGGGGGCGGCCGACCACCGTCCCCTCGGTTCCACCGAACGACCACAACACCAAAGGCACGTACGTGAAATTGCGTAACCAGTGGCTGGCCCTTCCCCTCACGGGAGGGCTCGCCGCCGCCCTGCTGACCGGCTGCGGCACCGAGTCGGGCGGGGCGGGGGACACCGGCGACGCGGTCGTGATGGGGATGTCCGACGACGTCCTCGCCACCGACCCGGCGGCCGGCTACGACCCCGGATCCTGGCTGCTGTTCAACAACGTCTTCCAGTCCCTCCTCAGCTTCCCCAAGGGCGCCACGGAACCCGAGCCGGAAGCCGCCAAGAGCTGCGGTTTCACGGACACGGAGGCCAAGGTCTTCAAGTGCGAGCTGCGTGACGGCCTGAAGTTCAGCAACGGCAACGCGCTCACCTCGAAGGACGTCAAGTTCTCCTTCGACCGGATGCGCACGATCAAGGACGAGACCGGTCCGGCGATCATGTTCCCGATGCTCGACCACGTGCGGACCCCGGACGCCAAGACCGTCGTCTTCGAGCTGAAGTACCCCGACGCGACCTTCCCCAGCAAGATCGCCTCCGGTGCCGGCTCGATCGTGGACCACCGCGAGTACGCCATGAACGAGCTGCGCAAGGACGGCAAGGCCGTCGGCTCGGGACCGTACAAGCTCGACTCGTTCGGCGAGGACCGGGCGGTGTTCTCCGTGAACTCCGCCTACAAGGGCACGGCCAAGGTCAAGAACGAGGGCATGGCCCTGACCTTCTTCCACGGCGACCAGAAGGGCCTCAAGAAGGCGCTCGTGGACGGCGACATCGACCTGGCCTACCGAGGCCTCGCCGCCGCGGACATCGCCGACATCGAGCGGGACTCCTCCGGTGAGGGCAAGGACCTCGACATCGTCGAGGGCACCAGCGCCGAGGTGCAGCACCTGGTCTTCAACATGAAGGACCCGGTGGCCGGCAAGCTCGGCGTCCGCAAGGCCATCGCCTATCTCCTGGACCGCGACGCGCTGGTCAAGGAGGTCTACCAGGACACGGCGACGCCGCTCTACTCGATCGTCCCCGCGGGCATCAGCAGCCACAACACCGCGTTCTTCGACACCTACGGCGCCCGTCCGCAGCGCGCCAAGGCGGCCTCCGCGCTGCGCGGCGACGGCATCGACGGCAAGGTCAAGCTGACGCTCTGGTCGACGCCCTCGCGCTACGGCCCGGCCACCGACCAGGAGCTCAAGGCGATCGCCAAGCAGCTCAACGCCTCCGGGCTCTTCGAGGCCGACGTGAAGTCCGTCGCCTTCGAGCAGTACGAGAAGGACATCGCGGCCGGCAAGTACGGCGTCTACGTCAAGGGCTGGGTGCCCGACTACCCGGACCCCGACAACTTCACGCAGCCGTTCTTCGGCAAGGGCAACGTCCTCGGCAACCACTTCGAGAACAACACCATCACCGGGAAGATCATCCCGGGCACCGCCACCGAGAGCGACCGCACCAAGACCGACAAGCAGTACGCCGAACTGCAGGACATCGTCGCCGACCAGGTGCCGGTCCTGCCCGTCTGGCAGGCCAAGCAGTACGCGGTCGTCCGCGACAGCGTCTACGGCCTGGAGTCCTGCCTGGACGCGTCCACGGTGTTCCGCTTCTGGGAGATCAGCAAGGGCTGAGCGCGGGAGACCGGCGCGGCCCGCGCCGACCCCGGACCGACGCCGAAGGCGGCCGCCCCCGAGGGGGTGGCCGCCTTCGGCGTCCGCGGGACGAGCCCGGCGCTACTGCGCGCCGGGGCGCACCAGACCGCTCTCGTACGCGTACACCGCGGCCTGCACCCGGTCGCGCAGGCCCAGCTTGGTGAGCACATGGCCCACATGCGTCTTCACGGTCGTCTCGCTCACGAACAGGTCCGCCGCGATCTCCGCGTTCGACAGGCCGCGGGCCACCAGCTTGAGGACCTCGACCTCGCGCTCGGTCAGCGTGTGCAGCGTGTCCGGCACCGGCTCGTCCCCGGAGGGCAGGTGCGCGGAGTACTTGTCGAGCAGGCGGCGCGTGATGCTCGGCGCGAGCATCGCCTCGCCCGCGGCGACCACCCGGATCGCCTGCACCAGCTCATTGGCCGGGGCGTCCTTGAGGAGGAAGCCGCTCGCGCCCGCGCGCAGCGCCTCCACCACGTACTCGTCGAGGTCGAAGGTGGTGAGCACCAGGACCTTCGCCGGGCCGTCGCGGCCGGGCCCGGTGATCTGCCGGGTCGCCTCGACGCCGTCCATCCGCGGCATGCGGATGTCCATCAGGACCACATCGGGCTGCAGCGCCCGGACCTGATCCAGAGCCTGCAGGCCGTCTCCGGCCTCGCCGACGACCGCGATGTCCTGCTCGGCCTCCAGAATCATCCGGAATCCGGTGCGCAACAGCGGCTGGTCGTCGACCAGTAGGACGCGGATGGCCACGTGTCTCTCCCTTTGCTAGCCCGGGGCCATTCTGCCCTGCTCGCCCGCACCGGACTCGGGCGCCCTCACAGGAAGCGGATACGGCGGGGGAGTCCCGCCGAATTCCGGGCAAACCGCCTGATGGTCGCACCAACCGCACAGTTTCGTCGGCCGCGGCCGCCAGTCGCCCGTCTCCGTCGCCAGCTCGATCGCCTCCCACAGCGCGAGCAGCTTGCGCTCGACCCGCTCCAGGTCGGCCTCCACCGGGTCGTACGTGATCACGTCACCGCTGCCCAGATAGACCAGCTGGAGACGGCGCGGAACCACGCCCTTCAGCCGCCACACCACCAGGGCGTAGAACTTCATCTGGAAGAGCGCGCCCTCCGCGTACTCCGGACGCGGGGCCTTGCCCGTCTTGTAGTCGACGATGCGGACCTCGCCCGTCGGGGCCACGTCCACCCGGTCGATGATGCCGCGCAGCTTCAGCCCCGACTCCAGCTCCGCCTGCACGAACAGCTCGCGCTCGGCCGGCTCCAGGCGGGTCGGGTCCTCCAGCGTGAACCAGCGCTCCACCAGCTTCTCCGCGTCCGCCAGCCAGCGCGCCATGCGCTCGCCCTCCGGATCGTCGGCGAACAGCTCCGTCAGCTCCGGCTTCGACTCGCGCAGCCGGTCCCACTGGCCGGGGATGAGCGACGTGGCGCGCGGCGCCGTCCGCTCGCTCGCGGGCGCGTCGAAGAGGCGCTCGAGGACCGCGTGCACCAAGGTGCCCCGAGTGGCCGCCTCGCTCGGCTTCTCCGGCAGCTTGTCGATCACCCGGAACCGGTAGAGCAGCGGACACTGCATGAAATCGCCCGCGCGCGAGGGCGACAGGGATGCCGGGCGCACGGCCGCCGCGGCACCGTCGGTGCTGGTTTCCATGAGGACAGACCCTACGACCCGCCACCGACAACGGACGCATACCATCGACGACAGACCCTCTCGCCCTGCATGATCGTGCGTGTAATCGCGCCATACCGGGGCGAGGGACGCTTCGAACGAGGGGACATCGTGGACGAGAGCGGCGGGAGCGGCAAGCCGCAGTCCGACGGCGCCGAGGACCGGCGGCCGGGCGACGCGAACGGCTCCCAGGAGCCCACGCGCCCGGTCGACACGGCCCAGGAGCCGGGGCGCCCGGCGGACGGCCCGGCCGACACGCCACCGGAGCCCGAGCGCCCGGCCGCCCCCGAGGGCGAGCGCCCGGCGGCCGCGGACGGCGACGCGGACCAGGCGCCACCGCCACCGCGCGCCGACCAGGCCCCCGAACCGGCCGAACCACCGGTACAGGACCCCGCTGCCACCGACCCGGCCGCGCCGCGCACCACCCTGACCAAGGCCCCCCGGCAGGATCCGCCCGCCGAACCCGAACCCCACCGCGCCCGCGCCACCCACGGGCCCACCGGCCCTGCGGAGCCCTCCGGCCCCTCCGGTCCTTCCGGCAAGGAGGCCCTCACGCCGCCCAAGGCGCAGAAGGGCCCCGGCGGCGGGCTCCTCATGGGCAGGCCCTTCGGCGTGCCCGTCTACGTCGCGCCCAGCTGGTTCCTCGTCGCCGCCCTCATCACCTGGGTCTTCGGCGACCAGCTCGACCGCGTCCTGCCCGAACTCGGCGGCGCCCGCTATCTGGTCTCCCTCTTCTTCGCCGTCGCCTTCTACGCCTCCGTACTCGTCCACGAACTCGCGCACACCGTCGCGGCCCTGCGCTTCAAGCTGCCCGTGCGCCGCATCCAGCTCCAGTTCTTCGGCGGTGTCTCCGAGATCGAGAAGGAGTCCGAGACCCCGGGCCGCGAGTTCGTCCTCGCCTTCGTCGGCCCGCTGCTCTCGCTGGTGCTCGCCGGTGTCTTCTACGCCGGAATGCGCGCCGTCGAGCCCGGCACCGTCCCCGGCGTCCTGCTCGCCGGCCTGATGATCTCCAACCTCATCGTCGCCGCCTTCAACCTGCTGCCCGGCCTGCCCCTCGACGGCGGCCGCATGCTCCGCGCCGTCGTCTGGAAGGTCACCGGCAAGCCCATGAGCGGCACCATCGCCGCCGCCTGGGTCGGCCGCGCCCTCGCCGTCTCCGTCCTCATCGGCCTGCCCCTGCTCAACCAGTCCGGCGCCCTCGGCGGCGAGCCCCAGGACATCGGCGGCATGGACACCGTCACCGACGCCCTGCTCGCCGCGATCCTCGCCGCCATCATCTGGACCGGCGCCGGCAACAGCCTCCGCATGGCCCGCCTGCGCGAGCACCTGCCCGAGCTGCGCGCCCGCACCCTGACCCGCCGCGCCGTCCCCGTCGAGGGCGACACGCCCCTCTCCGAGGCCCTGCGCAGGGCCAACGAAGCAGGTGCCCGCGCCCTCGTGGTCGTCGACCCCGACGGCGACCCCCTGGCCGTCGTCCGCGAGGCGGCCATCGTCTCCGTGCCCCAGCACCGCCGCCCCTGGGTCACCGTCGACGGCCTCGCCCAGGACATCACCGAGGGCATGCGCGTCTCGGCCGAGCTCGCGGGCGAGGAGCTCCTCGACACCCTCCGGGCCACCCCCGCCACCGAGTACCTCGTGGTGGAGGAATCCGGGGAGATCTACGGCGTCCTGTCCGCCGCCGACGTCGAGCGCGCCTTCGTCAAGGCCATGGCCCGCCCCGTCTGACGGCCCGGGTGGCCCGGTCGGCCCCCGCCGTGGTCCGCGGCCCCCGCCGCGGCCGGTAGGCTGGTCACATGTCCGAACCGACCGGTGCCGCCCGCCGTCGCGGGCCCTTCAAGGTCGGGGACCAGGTCCAGCTCACCGACCCCAAGGGACGCCACTACACGTTCACGCTCGAAGAGGGAAAGAACTTCCACACCCACAAGGGTTCCTTCCCGCACGACGAGCTGATCGGCGCTCCCGAGGGCAGTGTTGTCCGAACCACGGGAAACGTCGCCTACCTGGCGCTGCGACCCCTGCTCCCCGACTACGTCCTGTCCATGCCCCGCGGCGCCGCCGTGGTCTACCCCAAGGACGCGGGGCAGATCCTGGCCTTCGCCGACATCTTCCCCGGCGCGCGCGTCGTCGAGGCGGGCGTGGGCTCCGGCTCGCTCAGCAGCTTCCTGCTGCGCGCCATCGGTGACCAGGGGATGCTGCACTCGTACGAGCGCCGCGAGGACTTCGCCGAGATCGCCCAGCAGAACGTGGAGCGCTACTTCGGCGGTCCGCACCCCGCCTGGCAGCTCACCGTCGGCGACCTCCAGGACAACCTGAGCGACACCGACGTCGACCGCGTCATCCTCGACATGCTCGCCCCCTGGGAGTGCCTGGAGGCCGTCTCCAAGGCCCTCGTCCCCGGCGGCATCCTGTGCTGCTACGTGGCGACCACCACCCAGCTCGCCCGGACCGTCGAGTCCATCCGCGAGATCGGCGGCTTCAACGAGCCGACCGCCTGGGAATCGATGATCCGCAACTGGCACATCGAGGGCCTCGCGGTCCGTCCCGACCACCGCATGATCGGCCACACGGGCTTCCTCCTGACCGCTCGTCGCCTCGCGGACGGCGTCGAGCCCCCGATGCGCCGTCGCCGCCCCGCCAAGGGCGCCTACGGCGAGGACTACTCCGGTCCGAACGCCGACGGCGGCACCCCGCGCTGACCCGCGCGGCGGCCCCCGGCCAAAAAGCTGGCGCCGCCGCCGAGTTCCCCGACCGACCGGGGAACTCGGCGGCGGCGCCGTTTCGTTGACCGGGTACCAGCCGCGTATCAGAAGACTCGAGCGACCCCACCGGACCCCGGTGTTCCACGTCACTGTGACCTATGGCACGATGCTGGCCACCTCCCCCACCGGCACAGCCCTCACAGGAGACACTTCCTCGTGCAGCACCCCGCCGTCCCGGAACTGGCCCACACCACCACACGCCCCGTCCACTGGCTGGCCACCGCCGCGGCCCTGGCCGCCGTGATCGCGGGCTCAGCCGTCCTGCAGCCCGACGCCGCGACCGCCGCGCAGACCGACCCGGGGCCGCACTCCAGGGCCGCCGCGGGCGCCCCGGCCCCGGCCCCCGACCCCGCCGCGGTCGACTTCCCGCTCAGCTGCGGCCCGGTCGACCCCGTCGTCAAGAAGAAGGCCTCCGGCGACCTCGACGGGGACGGCAGGCCCGAGACCGTCGCCGTCGTCCACTGCCGGGCCGGATCGGGCACCCCGCCCGACGGCGTCTACGTCATCACCCGGACAGGGGCGGGCAAGCCCAGGGTCGTCGCCACGCTCGTCGACCCCAAGGACCGACTGAACGTGAGCGATTTCGCCGTACGCGACGGCAAGGTCGCCGCCACCCTGCTCGGCTACTCCTCACCGGACGTGCCCCGCTGCTGCCCGGACCGTCAGGACAAGGCCACGTGGCAGTGGAAGGACGGCACCTTCGAGCGGTCGGAGCCGGCCGAGGCCCGCAGCGTCTGATACCCCGCCGGACGCGGAGTCACTCCGCGTCCGGTCCGTACACCTCGACCCTGTCCGAAACGCGACGCACATGAATGCAGTCGCCCGGGCACTCCTTGGCGGAGTCGACCACGTCGGTCAGCAGCGGCAGCGGCACCGGGGTCGTCGCCCCGGGCGCCTGGAGCAGCTCGTCGTCGGCGCTCTTCACATACGCGAGACCGTCGATGTCCAGCTCGAACACCTCGGGCGCGTACTGCGCGCAGATGCCGTCCCCGGTGCAGAGGTCTTGGTCGATCCAGACCTCCAGCAGATCGCTCTCACTGCCGGTCTCGGCCTCGTGCCGCACGGTCATCTCTCCTGCCGGTCGCTTCGCCGGGCGGCCCGAGTTTGCAGTAAGTCGGGCCAGCCCTGACGGGTGTTGAACACTTCGACGATACAACCGCCCGCTTTCCGATGTTGTTGGGTGGGTATTCCCCTCACGTGAGGGAGAGCGCAAGGGTGAAGATCGGACACACCCCCATCGTCTTTGTGATCTAGGGGTTTCAATCGACACCCACCCAGGTAGGGTCTGGAAGCGTCCAGCTCCCCTTGGAGGAGGTGAGGACCGTGGCAGCCCACGACGACGACATCAACCGCGGCATCCGGCCGGGGCGAGGGTCTGAAGACCCTGCCGGTCAGGTTGCCTATCTCGAGCAGGAAATCGCCGTCCTGCGACGTAAGCTCGCCGACTCTCCGCGTCATACGAGGATTCTCGAAGAGCGGATCGTCGAGCTGCAGACCAACCTGGCCGGCGTGTCCGCGCAGAACGAGCGGCTCGCCAACACGCTCCGCGAGGCCCGCGACCAGATCGTGGCCCTCAAGGAGGAAGTCGACCGGCTCGCGCAGCCGCCGGCCGGCTTCGGAGTATTCCTCGAGGCGAACGAGGACGGCACCGCCGACATCTTCACAGGCGGCCGGAAACTCCGGGTGAACGTGAGCCCAAGCGTGGAGCTCGAAGAGCTCAGGCGCGGCCAGGAAGTGATGCTCAACGAAGCGCTCAACGTGGTCGAGGCCATGGAGTTCGAGAGCGTCGGCGACATCGTCACCCTCAAGGAGATCCTCGAGGACGGCGAGCGCGCCCTGGTGGTCGGGCACACCGACGAGGAACGGGTGGTACGGCTCGCCGAGCCGCTGCTGGACATCACCATCCGCCCCGGCGACGCCCTGCTGCTGGAACCCCGCTCCGGGTACGTCTACGAGGTCGTGCCGAAGAGCGAGGTCGAAGAGCTCGTCCTCGAAGAGGTCCCGGACATCGGCTACGAGCAGATCGGCGGCCTGGGCAACCAGATCGAGCTGATCCGCGACGCGGTCGAGCTGCCCTACCTCTACCCGGACCTCTTCAAGGAGCACGAACTGCGGCCGCCCAAGGGCGTGCTGCTGTACGGTCCCCCCGGCTGCGGCAAGACGCTGATCGCGAAGGCCGTCGCCAACTCCCTTGCCAAGAAGGTCGCCGAAGTGACCGGACAGGCGGCGGGAAAGAGCTACTTCCTGAACATCAAGGGACCCGAGCTCCTCAACAAGTACGTGGGCGAGACCGAGCGGCAGATCCGCCTCGTCTTCCAGCGTGCGCGTGAGAAGGCCAGCCAGGGCACCCCCGTCATCGTCTTCTTCGACGAGATGGAGTCGCTCTTCCGCACCCGCGGATCCGGTGTCAGCTCGGACGTGGAGAACACCATCGTCCCCCAGCTGCTCGCCGAGATCGACGGCGTGGAGGGCCTGGAGAACGTGGTCGTGATCGGTGCCTCCAACCGTGAGGACATGATCGACCCCGCGATCCTGCGCCCCGGACGACTCGACGTGAAGATCAAGATCGAGCGCCCGGACGCCGAGGCGGCGAAGGACATCTTCGCCAAGTACCTCACCGAGCGGCTCCCGCTGCACGCCGACGACCTCGCCGAGCACAGCGCCGACCGGCGCGCCACGGTGCACGGCATGATCCAGTCCGTCGTCGAGCAGATGTACGCCGAGTCCGAGGAAAACCGCTTCCTCGAGGTCACGTACGCGAACGGCGACAAGGAAGTCCTCTACTTCAAGGACTTCAACTCCGGCGCCATGATCGAGAACATCGTGGGCCGCGCCAAGAAGATGGCCATCAAGGCCTTCCTCGAGGCGAACCAGAAGGGTCTCAGGGTCTCCCACCTCCTCCAGGCGTGCGTGGACGAGTTCAAGGAGAACGAGGACCTGCCCAACACCACGAACCCGGACGACTGGGCCAGGATCTCCGGCAAGAAGGGTGAACGGATCGTCTACATCCGCACCCTCGTCACCGGAAAGCAGGGCGCGGACACCGGACGCTCCATCGACACGGTGGCCAACACCGGTCAATACCTGTAGAACACAGGGCGGCTGCGGGTGTCCTTCACGGGTACCCGCAGCCGTCTGTTTTTCAATGAAGGCAATGATCTCCCCACCAGCGCAAAGGCGTTCTAGGCTCTTCGGTACCGCCGAGTCGCGCAGTGCGGGGACGGGCACCGCACACGCACCGGAGAACCAGCGGTACTTGAGCGCCGTTCCCGAACGGGAGCGCCGCCGGGCAAGGAGGGCCGCATGACCGTACGGCGAGTAATGGGCATCGAGACGGAGTACGGCATCTCCGTCCCCGGCCATCCCAACGCCAATGCCATGCTCACCTCGTCCCAGATCGTCAACGCCTACGCCGCGGCGATGCACAGGGCGCGTCGCGCCCGCTGGGACTTCGAGGAGGAGAACCCGCTGCGGGACGCGCGGGGTTTCGACCTCGCCCGCGAGGCCGCCGACGCCAGCCAGCTGACCGACGAGGACATCGGCCTCGCCAACGTCATCCTCACCAACGGCGCGCGCCTGTACGTCGACCACGCGCACCCCGAATACAGCTCCCCGGAGATCACCAATCCCCGGGACGCCGTCCTCTGGGACAAGGCCGGCGAACGCATCATGGCCGAGGCCGCCGAGCGGGCGGCGGCGCTCCCCGGCGCCCAGCCGATCCACCTCTACAAGAACAACACCGACAACAAGGGCGCCTCGTACGGCACGCACGAGAACTACCTGATGAAGCGGGAGACCCCCTTCTCGGACATCGTGCGCCACCTGACGCCGTTCTTCGTCTCTCGGCAGGTCGTCACCGGCGCCGGCCGCGTGGGCATCGGCCAGGACGGCCACGAGCACGGCTTCCAGCTCAGCCAGCGCGCCGACTACTTCGAGGTCGAGGTCGGCCTGGAGACGACACTCAAGCGGCCCATCATCAACACCCGGGACGAGCCGCACTCGGACGCCGAGAAGTACCGCAGGCTGCACGTGATCATCGGGGACGCCAACCTCTCCGAGATCTCGACGTACCTCAAGCTGGGCACCACCTCGCTCGTCCTCGCGATGATCGAGGACGGCTTCATCGCGGTGGACCTGGCCGTGGACCAGCCGGTGCGCACGCTCCACCAGGTCTCCCACGACCCGACCCTCAAGCACCTCGTCACGCTCCGCAGCGGCCGCTCGCTCACCGCGGTCCAGCTCCAGATGGAGTACTTCGAGCTGGCCCGCAAGTACGTCGAGGAGCGCTACGGCGCGGACGCGGACGAGCAGACCAAGGACGTGCTGGCCCGCTGGGAGGACGTGCTCGGCCGGCTGGAGAGCGATCCGATGAGCCTCTCCGGAGAGCTCGACTGGGTCGCCAAGCGCGAGCTCATGGAGGGCTACCGCCGCCGTGACAGCCTCGACTGGGACGCCGCGCGGCTCCACCTGGTCGACCTCCAGTACGCCGACGTACGGGCCGAGAAGGGCCTGTACAACCGCCTGGTGGCACGCGGCAAGATGAAGCGCCTCCTGGACGAGGCGGACGTCGAGAAGGCCAGGTCCAAGCCGCCGGAGGACACGCGCGCGTATTTCCGGGGCCGCTGCCTGGAGCAGTACGCGGACGACGTGGCCGCGGCGTCCTGGGACTCGGTCATCTTCGATCTCCCGGGCCGTGACTCTCTGCAACGGGTGCCCACGCTGGAGCCCCTGCGCGGCACGAGGAACCACGTCAAGGAACTTCTGGACCGCTGCCGTACCGCGGAGGACCTGGTACGGGTGCTGTCCGGAGGCTGAAAGACCCGGCGTAGGGGAATCATCGAGATGGCTCCCGGACGTTGAGGAAGTAAGGGGCCGATGTCAGACCTCGCTTGTAGGGTCTGATCAAGAACGTCTAACCGAGCGGGGTGAGGTAGATGGCGACCAAGGACACCGGCGGCGGACAGCAGAAGGCGACGCGCTCCACCGAGGAGACCGAGGAGCAGGCGCAGGACGCGCAGGCTTCGGAGGACCTCAAGGAGCGCCAGGAAAAGCTGAGCGACGACGTGGACTCCGTCCTGGACGAGATCGACGACGTCCTGGAGGAGAACGCGGAGGACTTCGTGCGCTCCTTTGTTCAGAAGGGCGGACAGTAGTTCCTTTTTCCCTTCGAATCCAAGGCCCGCGGGGGTGCCGGGTTGATCGAAGGTGTGGAAGTGAAGTGTTGCCCGCGGTGTCGGGAGGCGAGGCCGCGGGCAGCCTTCGCACGGACCGCGACCGTCTTCGCCGAACGCTCCGGCCGTTCATGTGGATCACCGCCACGAGACGGGTAGGGTCCGTGACGTACTGTGCTTCAACTGCAATTCGGCCATCGGCAAGTTGGGAGATGATCCCGACACTGTTCGTCGGGCTGCCGCCTATCTGGAAGGATCCTCGTGGAAGCCAACACTCGTAGCACCGGGCGTCTACCGGCTGCCTTCCTGACGCCTGGTTCGTCGTCCTTCATGGATTTCCTGTCCGAGCACCAGCCCGAGATGCTGCCCGGCAAGCGTCAACTGCCGCCCACCCAGGGCGTCCTCGAGGCACCGCACGGTACGACCATCGTGGCCGTGACGTTCCCCGGCGGCGTGGTCCTCGCCGGTGACCGGCGGGCGACGATGGGCAATGTGATCGCACAGCGCGACATCGAGAAGGTCTTCCCGGCCGACGAGTACTCGGCGGTGGGCATCGCCGGCACCGCCGGTCTGGCCGTGGAGATGGTCAAGCTCTTCCAGCTGGAGCTGGAGCACTTCGAGAAGGTGGAAGGCGCCACGCTCTCCCTGGAGGGCAAGGCGAACCGCCTGTCGACGATGATCCGCAGCAACCTCGGCATGGCCATGCAGGGCCTCGCCGTCGTGCCGCTGTTCGCGGGCTATGACGTGGACCGTGAGAAGGGCCGCATCTTCTCGTACGACGTCACGGGCGGCCGTTCCGAGGAGCACGGCTTCGCGGCGACCGGTTCGGGTTCGGTCTTCGCGCGCGGCGCGATGAAGAAGCTGTACCACGACGGTCTGACCGAGGAGCAGGCGACGACCCTGGTGGTCCAGGCGCTGTACGACGCCGCCGACGACGACTCGGCGACCGGTGGTCCTGACATGGCCCGCCGGATCTTCCCCATCGTCACCGTGATCTCCGACGAGGGGTTCAGGCGGCTGACGGAGGACGAGTCCTCCGCGATCGCGCGTTCGATCCTGGAGAAGCGTCTGGAGCAGCCCGACGGCCCGCGGGCCGCGCTGCTCTGACCGCCCCGCATTCGCCACTGACTGAAGTTTTTTGACAGAAAGGGACGGATCCGGTGTCGACGCCGTTCTATGTCTCCCCCCAGCAGCAGATGGCCGACCGGGCGGAGTACGCCCGCAAGGGCATCGCCCGTGGCCGCAGCCTGGTCGTCCTCCAGTACGCCGACGGCATCGTGTTCGTGGGCGAGAACCCGTCCCGCGCGCTGCACAAGTTCAGCGAGATCTACGACCGGATCGGCTTCGCGGCCGCCGGCAAGTACAACGAGTACGAGAACCTGCGGATCGGCGGCGTCCGCTACGCCGACCTCCGCGGATACACCTACGACCGCGACGACGTGACGGCCCGTGGCCTGGCGAACGTGTACGCGCAGACGCTCGGCACGATCTTCTCCAGCGCGGCCGAGAAGCCGTACGAGGTGGAGCTCGTGGTCGCCGAGGTGGGCGCCACGCGCGAGGGCGACCAGATCTACCGCCTCCCGCACGACGGCTCCATCGTCGACGAGCACGGCTCGCTCGCCGTCGGCGGCAACGCCGAGCAGATCAGCACCTACCTCGACCAGCACCACAACGACGGCATGACGCTGTCCGAGGCGCTCAAGCTGGCGGTGCGCGCGCTGTCCCGCGACACCAACGGCAGCGAGCGGGAGATCCCCGCGGAGCGCCTGGAGGTGGCCGTCCTGGACCGGACGCGGCCTCAGCAGCGCAAGTTCAAGCGGATCGTGGGGCGGCAGCTGTCGCGGCTGCTCGACGAGGGCGGCACGTCGGGCGCGGCCGCCGCGGAGGCGGAGGGCGACGCCGGGTCGGCCGAGCCGGATTCCGGCGGCGACGTCGAGTAGTTCTTTTCCGCCGCTTTCACCGCACTTTCCCGCCGGATTTCCGACGTATTCACGACGAATTCCCGACGGATCCTCTCCCTCTCCCGTCTCTCTTCGG
>NZ_JBFAWC010000018.1:0-179732 GCF_040680155.1 Streptomyces sp. NPDC052114
ACGCCCGGTTACATTCCGAACCCGGAAGCTAAGCCTCACAGCGCCGATGGTACTGCAGGGGGGACCCTGTGGGAGAGTAGGACGCCGCCGAACTCATCTTATGAAGAGCTGGTCCCTGAACTTCGGTTCAGGGACCAGCTCTTTTTTGTTTTGTGTCACTTGCTGTTCACGTTGCGCAGCCAACATCCGCAGACATGGGGACAGTTGGAATGTTGCGCGCCGCGGATGTCGGTACCGGTGACGAGGTCGTCGTGCCGGCCTTCGGGAGCACCGAGGTCGCCGAGGCAGTGGTCCTCGCCGGAGCGGTGCCCGTCTTCGCCGACATCGATCCGGCGACGTACTGCCTCGATCCCGAGGCCGTCGCCGCCGTCATGACACCTCGAACGGCCGCCGTCGTCGCCGTACACCGCTTCGGCCACCAGGCCGACGTGCGTCGGCTGCGGGAGCTGGGGACCCGGCACGGGCTTCTCGTCCTGGAACAGGGCGAGTCGGCGGCTCCGTACGAAGGTCTGGAGCGCCGGCGGGCGCATGCCGCGTATCTCACCGGTCGGCTCACCGGCGTCGTCACGCCCGAGGGCGGCGAGGGGCACACCTACCAGCAGTACGTCGTGCGGGTGCCGGGGAACGGGCGGCCCGACCGGGACGCGTTCGCACGTGCCGTACGCGCCAAGGGAGTTGACTGCCGGGTGCCCGTGAAGACTCCCGTGCATCGCGTGCCGGACTTCTGGCGGGACGTGCACCTGCCGGAGACCGAGCGGGCCGCGGACGAGACGCTGGCGCTGCCCGCGGGCGCGTCGATGTCGCGGCGCGACCTGCAGCGCGTCGTCTCCGCCTGCAACGCGCTCGGCGGTCTCCTTCAGCCTGCTTTCTAGGACGCTTCTAACCCTCGTCGCCGGTCTGCCGGCTGTGGGACGCGAAGAAGTCCCATATGAGGTCTGTCGCGTTGACGCCGGCGGTCGGGTCGGACATGCCGCCGCCGGCGCCGTTCGGCCAGGAGTGGCCCATGTCGGGCAGCCGGTAGACGACGACGTCCGAGCCGTCACGGCACGTGGCCCGCGTCCTCTTGATCTCGTTCTTCAGGGTGCTGGGCTTGCCCTGCTTGCAGGACAGGCGCTTCTGCCAGGACGTGATGCCCGCGTTCATCCCGGCGTAGTGATCGTCGAGTCCGCCGAGGAAGGTGATCACTGAGACCGGGGTCTTCGGTACGTACGAGGTCTTTTCCGCATCGGTGCCGAGATAGCCGCCGCTGACCGGGGCGATGGCCGCGAAGGTGTCGGGGAGTTCGACGGCGAGCCTGTACGACATGTCGCCGCCGTTGGAGATGCCCGTCGCGTAGACGCGGTCGGGATCGGCGTTCCAGGTGCCGGTCAGCCGTTTCGTGATCGTACGAATGAAGCCGACGTCGTCCTCGGTGCCGCAGCAGATCAGGGCGTTGAATCCGCGGTTGAGGCCGTCGGGGTAGGCGACGAGGAAGTTCTCCTCGTCCGCCTTGGCGCTGAGGCCGCTGATGGCTGCCGCGGCCCGGCCGTCGGCCGGATAGGGGTGCAGGGCGATGACGAGCGGGAGCTTCTTGGTGCGGGTGTAACCGGGTGGGGCGTGGACGGTGTAGACGCGCTGGTCGCCCTTCCAGGAGAGCGTGACCTTCTGGTCGCCGGGGCGTGGGGTTTCCGTCGGCTTCTTCGTGGGCTTCGTGTTCGAGGCGTCCCCGTCGTCGCCGGATCCGCAGGCCGTGAGCGGCAGAAGGAGTGCGATGAGTGCCGCGGGCAGGGCCTTTCGCAGGGGCGTGCCACGTCGCGTGGTCATGGGCGCAGCGTGGCAGCGGCGGTGCGGGCGGTCCAGAGGAAGGGGCGGTTCGAGGCCGCTTCGATTTCAGGTATGATCTATTTCGTTGCCGCGGGGAAAACCGCGAAGACAAAGCAGGCCCCTATAGCTCAGTCGGTAGAGCGTCTCCATGGTAAGGAGAAGGTCAGCGGTTCGATTCCGCTTGGGGGCTCAAGTGACAAAGGCCTCCGCCCAGTTGGGCGGGGGCCTTTGTGCTGTGTGGGGCGCTTGTGGAGTGACTCCGGCGGGGGTGTCTCAGGGGCGGACTTCGGCGGGGGCATCTCTGGGGAGATGCCCCCGGGGTGGTCATTCCTTGTGCAGGCCGGGGACGCGCATCGCGAGGATCGCCATGTCGTCGGACGGGGCGTCCGTGGCGAAGCGCTCCACGGCGCGCATGATCCGGGCCGCGACCGCGCCGGCCGTCAGGCCCGTACAGGTCGTGAGGACGTCCGCGAGGCCGTCGTCGCCCAGCATGCGGGTGCCCTCGCGGCGCTCGGTGACGCCGTCCGTCACGCAGAGCAGGACGTCGCCGGGGTCGAGCGTCATCGTCTGCTCGTACAGCTCCAGGTCGTCCATGACGCCGAGCAGCGGCTGCGGTTCGGCGTAGGGCTCGACCGTGCCGTCCTGGCGCAGGCGGAGCGGGAGCGGGTGGCCGGCACACACGATCTTCAGGACGGCCGAGCCGTCCTCCTGGGGCCACAGCTCGCCGTAGAGAAGGGTGAGGAAGCGGCTGCGGGCGCCCTCGTCCAGGATCGCGGCGTTCAGGCGCTCCAGGACGGCGGGGCCGCCGAAGCCCTCGCGGGCAAGCAGGCGCAGCGCGTGGCGGGCGAGGCCGGTGACGGCCGCGGCCTCCGGGCCCGTGCCGCAGACGTCGCCGATCGCGAAGCCGTAGGCGCCGTCGCGGATGGGGAAGAGGTCGTAGAAGTCGCCGCCGACTTCGTTGCCCTCGCCGGCCGCGCGGTAGATGACCTCGACCTCGACGCCCGGGATCTGGGGGAGCTCCGGGGGCAGCAGGCTGCGCTGGAGGGACTGGCTGATGGCCATGCGCTCGGAGTAGAGGCGGGCGTTGTCGAGGGCGAGAGCCGCTCGGCGGGAGAGATCTTCGGCCAATTCCAGGATCTCTTGGCGGAAGTGCTCTTCGGAGGGCTTGCCGAGCGTGAGCATGCCGATGACGCGGTTGCGGGCGACCAGCGGGAGGACGACGGTCTCGCCGCCGACGGCCGAGGCGGTGGAGAGGGTCGTGCCGATGCCGGAGGCCACGCTCATCGGTTCGCCCAGGCCCAGGCTGCGCATGGAGGTGCGCAGGGCCGCCTGGTGGGCGGCTTCGGAGGGGGCGGTCCAGACGCGGGCGCCCGGGGTGGGGACCGGGTCGGGCGGGGCGATCTTGGCGAGGAGGGCCTTGAGGCCGTCGATGCGCTCCTCGTCCTCGTGCAGGACGTACGAGAGGTAGGGCTCGGCCGACTGGTCGGCGATGGTGTAGACGGCGCACCAGGTGGCGAGCGTGGGGACCGTCATCTGGGCCATGAGGGCCAGGGTCTGGTCGCGGTCGAGGGTGCCGGCGAGCAGGTCGGAGGCCTCGACGAGGAAGGAGAGGGAGCCGCGGCGGAGTCTTTCCAGCTCGCCCAGGCGCGCGGATTCCACGGCGAGGGCGATGCGGTCGGCGGCGAACTGCAGGCGCAGGGCCTCTTCGTTCGAGTACCGGCCCGCGGCCTCGGCGGCGACGCCCAGGGAGCCGGTGAGGCGGCCCTCTACCTTCAGCGGGACGGTGACGACGGAGCGCATGCCCGTGCCGGTGAGCAGGGGGACGGCGCCCGGTACGACGGTGAGGTCCTCGTGGACGGCCGGCATGCGGGCGGAGCCGTAGCGTCCGGGGGAGGCCTCGACCTGGACGCGGGCGAAGCGCTGGCGGGCGGAGGGCAGGCCCGTGGAGGCGCGGACCTCCAGTTCGGTCTCGTCGTCGGTGGCCAGGAGCAGGAAGGCCGCGTCGCCGTCGAGCATGTCCCGGGCGCGCTCGACGGTGCGCTGGAGCAGGCCGTCGAGGTCGTCGGGGGCGGGGGAGCCGATGAAGACCTCGAAGGGGTCCGCGGCGTTGGGCTCGCTGAGGGTGGCCTGCTCCGGGGAGCCGCGGCGCAGCGGGGTCTGGAGTACGGCGCGCTCGTCGTCGCGTACGAGGAGGCAGACCGTCGAGGGTTCGCCGTTGGTGTCGCGGACGCGCAGGTGGGAGGCGTAGACGGGGATGACGCGGCCGTGCGCGCCGCGGACGCCGTAGCTGCCCTCCCAGCGGGAGAGCTGGAGCGCCTCGGCGATGCCGGTGCTGGTGCCCGGGGTGTGCGGCCAGGCCGCGAGGTCGTTGAGCGGCTTGCCGATGACCTGCTCGGCGGCGTATCCGAAGAGCTCTTCCGCGTCTTCGTTCCAGGCGGCGATGGCGCCGAGGCGGTCGATCTGGACGACGGCGACGCGGACTCTGCCGTCGGCGATGGGGAGGAGTTCGGCCGGGAGCGAGGGGCCCGCCGCGCGGGTGCCGACGGGGCGGTCGGGCAGGTCGAGCTGGAACCAGACCTGCTTGTGCGTGGAGGTGTACTCGACGCCCCAGCGGTTGGCGAGGGCCGCGCAGAGCTGGAGGCCGCGGCCGCCCTCGCGGTCGGGGCTGCCCATGTTGACGGGGGACTGCTGGAGCGGGATCTCGCGCTCCGGATAGTGGTCGGAGACCTCGATGCGTACGGCGCTCTCGCTGCGCAGGCACTCGACGTCGGCGGCCGTGCCGGCGTGTACGACGGCGTTGGTGACCAGCTCGCTGGTGAGGACGACCGCGTCGTCGACGACGTCCGTGAAGCCCCAGCCCTGGAGGGTGTCGCGCACGAAGGAGCGGGCCGTCGCGACGGAACGCCCGACGGGGTCGAAGGTGGCAGCCGCACGCGCGGTGATCACAGCACTCCTCGTACGAGTATCGGCAGTGTCGACTGTATCGACGCCCAGTTCTCCCCAACCCATGGTGCGGCCGCCCCTCCGATGCCCGTTTGTTCGTGTACCAACGCCCTGGCCGGGCAGGACCGGGGTGGTTGGACAGCCGGATGCAAGGTTACTTACCTTCGCCGTCCATGCTGATGCCGGTCGTCAGTGTTTCCGCCCGGAGGGTGTGCGGACGGTGTGCGAAGCTGCCGAACTGTTATGGCCTGGTTCAGCCATGGTGAAACACTGGGCAAGCTTCTTGGAGAGCCCAGAACAACCCGAGCAGTACCGGTCGACCCTTGCGGGAGGGACACAGTGGAGTCTGGCGCAGCGACGCGGGGCACTAAGACGCGCGCGAAAGACGGACAGTCCCTGAACAAACAGCGCAAACCGCGCAACGGGACGACCGCCTCGGTGGACGCCGCGGCACTGAACCGGCTGCTCGTGGCCCTGGTGGCCATGCGCGACGGCAACTTTCGCAAGCGGCTCACGGTCTCCGGCGACGACGTCATGTCGGAGATCGCGGCGGTCTTCAACGAGGTCGCCGACCGTAATCTGCATCTCACCGGCGAGCTGTCGCGGGTGCGGCGCACGGTCGGACGTGAGGGAAAACTCACGGAACGGCTGGAGACCGGAGCGAGCGAAGGCTCGTGGGCGGCGGCGATCGACGCGTCGAACGCGCTCGTCGATGATCTTGTACGTCCGGTCAGCGAGGTCGGCCGGGTGCTGTCCGCGGTGGCGGACGGAGACCTGGAACAGCGCATGGAGCTGCGCGCGCCGGGAACGGACGGCAGCGGTCACCCGCTGCGCGGCGAGTTCCTGAAGGTCGGGCGGACGGTCAACAACCTCGTCGACCAGCTCTCCACCTTCACCGACGAGGTCACGCGCGTGGCCAGCGAGGTCGGCACCGAGGGCAAGCTCGGCGGGCAGGCCAGGGTGCGCGGGATGTCCGGGTCGTGGAAGGACCTCACGGACTCCGTGAACACCATGGCGTATCGGCTGACCGCGCAGGTGCGCGACATCGCGCTGGTGACGACGGCGGTGGCCAAGGGCGACCTGTCGCGGAAGGTCACCGTCCATGTCGCGGGCGAGATGCTGGAGTTGAAGAACACCGTCAACACGATGGTGGACCAGCTTTCGTCGTTCTCCTCCGAAGTGACGCGGGTGGCGCGCGAGGTCGGCACGGAGGGCGAGCTCGGCGGCCAGGCGCAGGTGCCCGGCGTCGCGGGCGTGTGGAAGGACCTCACCGACTCGGTGAACCTCATGGCCGGCAACCTCACCGCTCAGGTGCGGGGGATCGCTCAGGTCACGACGGCCGTCGCCAACGGCGACCTGTCGCAGAAGGTCACGGTGAGCGCGCGCGGCGAGGTCGCCCAGCTCGCCGAGACGATCAATCAGATGACCGAGACGCTGCGTACGTTCGCGGACGAGGTCACGCGCGTGGCGAACGAGGTCGGCGCCGAGGGCCAGCTGGGCGGTCAGGCCAATGTGCCGGGCGCGGCGGGCACGTGGAAGGACCTGACGGACTCGGTCAACACGGTCTTCCGCAACCTCACCACGCAGGTGCGGGACATCGCCCAGGTGACCACGGCGGTCGCGAGCGGCGACCTGTCGCAGAAGGTCACGGTCGACGTCGCGGGCGAGATGCTCGAACTGAAGAACACCGTGAACACGATGGTCGACCAGCTCTCGGCCTTCGGTTCCGAAGTGACGCGGGTGGCGCGGGAGATCGGCGTCGAGGGTGAGCTGGGCGGCCAGGCGCAGGTGCAGGGCGCGGCCGGTACGTGGAAGGACCTGACGGACTCCGTCAACACCGCCTTCCGCAACCTCACGGGACAGGTCCGCAACATCGCCCAGGTGACGACGGCGGTGGCCAACGGCGACCTCTCCCAGAAGGTCGCCGTCGACGTGTCCGGCGAGATGCTCCAGCTGAAGAACACCGTGAACACGATGGTGGACCAGCTGTCCTCGTTCGCCGACCAGGTCACGCGCATGGCCCGCGACGTGGGCACCGAGGGGCGCCTGGGCGGGCAGGCGCGCGTGGACGGCGTGAGCGGCACGTGGAAGGACCTGACGGACTCCGTCAACTTCATGGCCGGGAACCTGACGTCGCAGGTGCGTCAGATCGCGCAGGTGACCACCGCCGTGGCCCGCGGTGACCTGTCCCAGAAGATCGAGGTCGACGCGCGCGGCGAGATCCTGGAGCTGAAGAACACCATCAACACGATGGTCGACCAGCTCTCCGCCTTCGCCGACCAGGTGACCCGGGTGGCCCGTGAGGTGGGCACCGAGGGGCGCCTGGGCGGGCAGGCGCAGGTGCCGGGTGTGGCCGGTGTGTGGCGCGACCTGACGGACTCCGTGAACGGCATGGCCGGCAACCTCACCGCGCAGGTGCGCAACATCGCGCAGGTCGCCACGGCGGTGGCGCGCGGTGACCTGTCCCAGAAGATCGACGTGGACGCGCGCGGCGAGATCCTGGAGCTGAAGAACACCCTGAACACGATGGTGGACCAGCTGTCCGCCTTCGCCGAGCAGGTCACGCGGGTCTCCCGCGAGGTGGGCACGGACGGCATCCTCGGCGGGCAGGCCGAGGTCCAGGGCGTCTCCGGCACCTGGAAGGACCTCACGCAGTCCGTGAACGGCATGGCGAACAACCTCACCCTGCAGGTGCGGAACATCGCCGAGGTCACCACGGCCGTCGCCATGGGCGACCTGTCCAAGAAGATCACCGTCGACGCGAAGGGCGAGATCCTCGAACTCGTCACGACCGTCAACACCATGGTCGACCAGCTGTCGTCGTTCGCCGAGCAGGTCACGCGCGTGGCCCGTGAGGTGGGTACGGAGGGCCAGCTGGGCGGCCAGGCGCGGGTGCCGGGCGTCACCGGCATCTGGAAGGACCTGAGCGACAACGTCAACCTGATGGCCAACAACCTGACCAGCCAGGTGCGGAACATCTCCCAGGTCTCGGCGGCGGTCGCCAACGGCGACCTCACCAAGAAGGTCACGGTCGAGGCGCGCGGCGAGGTCGCGCAGCTCGCCGACACGGTCAACACGATGGTGACGACGCTGAGTTCGTTCGCCGACGAGGTCACGCGCGTGGCCCGTGAGGTGGGTACGGACGGCATCCTGGGCGGCCAGGCGCGCGTGCCGGGCGTCTCCGGTACGTGGAAGGACCTCACCGAGTCCGTGAACTCGATGGCGTCCAACCTGACCGGTCAGGTCCGCAACATCGCGATGGTGACCACCGCGATCGCCAAGGGTGATCTGACGAAGAAGATCGACATCGACGCCCGGGGCGAGATCCTGGAGCTCAAGACGACGATCAACACGATGGTCGACCAGCTGTCGTCCTTCGCCGAGCAGGTCACCCGCGTCGCCCGCGAGGTGGGCACCGAGGGGCAGTTGGGCGGCCAGGCGCGCGTGCGCGACGTCGACGGCACCTGGCGCGACCTGACCGAGTCCGTGAACGAGATGGCCGGGAACCTCACCCGTCAGGTGCGCGCCATCGCGAAGGTCGCCACGGCGGTGACCCGCGGTGACCTCAACCTGAAGATCGAGGTCGACGCGGCGGGCGAGATCCAGGTCCTCCAGGACAACATCAACACGATGATCGCGAACCTCCGCGACACCACCCTGGCCAACAAGGAACAGGACTGGCTCAAGGGCAACCTCGCGCGGATCTCCGGCCTGATGCAGGGCCGCCGCGACCTTGAGGACGTCGCCTCGCTGATCATGAGCGAGCTGACGCCGGTCGTCTCCGCGCAGCACGGCGCGTTCTTCCTGGCGATGCCCACGGACGACGGCAAGGATCTCGGGGGCGACCACGAGGACGCGTACGAGCTGCGGATGCTGGGCAGTTACGGCTACTCCATGGGGTCCATGCCGACGTCGTTCCGGCCCGGCGAGACCCTCATCGGCACGGCGGCCAAGGAGCGGCGCACGATCCTCGTGGAGAACGCGCCGTCCGGCTATCTGCGCATCGCCTCCGGCCTCGGGGAGGCGCCGCCCGCGCAGGTCATCGTGTTGCCGGTGCTCTTCGAGGGGACCGTTCTCGGGGTGATCGAGCTGGCGGCCTTCCAGCCCTTCACGCAGATCCAGAAGGACTTCCTCAGCCAGATCGCCGAGATGATCGCGACGAGCGTCAACACCATCAGCGTCAACACGAAGACCGAGGTGCTGCTCAAGCAGTCGCAGGAGCTGACCGAGCAACTGCGGGAGCGTTCGGCCGAGTTGGAGAACCGGCAGAAGGCGCTTCAGGACTCGAACGCGGAGCTGGAGGAGAAGGCCGAGCTGCTGGCCCAGCAGAACCGCGACATCGAGGTCAAGAACACCGAGATCGAAGAGGCCAGGCAGGTCCTGGAGGAGCGTGCCGAGCAGCTCGCGGTCTCGATGCGCTACAAGTCCGAGTTCCTGGCGAACATGTCGCACGAGCTGCGTACGCCGCTCAACTCCCTGCTGATCCTGGCCAAGTTGCTCGCCGACAACGCCGACGCGAACCTCACCCCCAAGCAGGTCGAGTTCGCCGAGACGATCCACGGCGCGGGATCGGACCTGTTGCAGCTGATCAACGACATCCTCGACCTGTCGAAGGTCGAGGCGGGCAAGATGGACGTCTCCCCGACGCGCATCGCCCTGGTCCAACTCGTCGACTACGTAGAGGCCACTTTCCGCCCGCTGACCGCGGAGAAGGGACTCGACTTCTCCGTACGAGTCTCCCCGGAGCTGCCCGCGACGCTGCACACGGACGAGCAGCGCCTGTTGCAGGTGCTGCGCAACCTCCTGTCGAACGCGGTGAAGTTCACCGACTCCGGAGCGGTCGAGTTGGTCATCCGGCACGCCAGCAACGACGTGCCCGACGCGATCCGCGAGCAGCTCCTGGAGGCGGGCTCGCTGCGCGACGCGGACGCCGACCTGATCGCCTTCTCGGTGACGGACACCGGCATCGGCATCGCGGCCAGCAAGATGCGGGTCATCTTCGAGGCGTTCAAGCAGGCCGACGGCACGACCAGCAGGAAGTACGGCGGCACGGGCCTCGGTCTCTCCATCAGCCGGGAGATCGCGCGCCTGCTGGGCGGCGAGATCCACGCGCAGAGCGAACCGGGCCGCGGCTCGACCTTCACGCTCTATTTGCCGCTGCACCCGAGCGAACTGCCGCCCCAGGGGTACGCGCAGCTCGCCCCGGCGGCCGCCGCCCCGGAGCTGCCTCCCCTGGAGGAGGGGCCCGCGACCGAGGAGTCGGCCGAGGGCGCCCCGGCGCGCGCGGAGGCGCCGAGCGGGCCCGCCGCGCTGTTCCGGCGCCGGCGCCGGGCCGTGGCGCCCGCCCCGGAGCAGCCGCCCGCGCTGCCGGTGCAGCCGGCCTCCGGGGCCCAGGAGCAGCGGCCGCAGGAGCAGTGGCCGACCCCGTCCCAGGACGCGCCGGCCGCGCGGCGCGGCATCCACTTCGGCGGCGAGAAGGTCCTGATCGTCGACGACGACATTCGCAACGTCTTCGCGCTCACCAGCGTCCTGGAGCAGCACGGCCTGGCGGTGCTGTACGCGGAGAACGGCCGGGAAGGCATCGAGGTGCTCGAACAGCACGACGACGTGACGGTCGTTCTGATGGACATCATGATGCCGGAGATGGACGGGTACGCGACGACGACGGCGATCCGCAGGATGCCGCAGTTCGCCGGGCTCCCGATCATCGCGCTGACCGCGAAGGCGATGAAGGGCGACCGGGAGAAGGCCATCGACTCCGGGGCTTCCGATTACGTGACGAAGCCGGTCGACCCGGATCACCTGTTGTCGGTGATGGAGCAGTGGATGCGCGCACAGTGACCGAGAACCGGCTTCGTCACACGGAGTTGCTGACAGAGTGTGGCGGAGGCCGTGTAGAACGGCGGTATTCGGGGAACCTTCTGGTCTCCCACCGCGTTTCTGCTACGTGCACAGTGACATCGCGGTGACAGGGTGTGGCGACAGGCGGGGTGCGGCTACCATGACCGGCACAAGGACGGGCGGCGCAAGGGAGTCGTCCCCTGGGGCGGCGCCCGGTGTACCGCCGGGGCGAGGAGGGCGGGCCATGGTGCAGAAGGCCAAGATCCTCCTGGTCGATGACCGGCCGGAGAATCTGCTGGCGCTGGAGGCCATCCTCTCTGCGCTCGATCAGACACTGGTGCGGGCATCGTCCGGGGAGGAAGCGCTCAAAGCACTACTCACGGACGACTTCGCGGTCATTCTGCTGGACGTCCAGATGCCGGGAATGGACGGTTTCGAAACCGCCGCGCACATCAAGCGGCGGGAGCGGACCCGGGACATCCCGATCATCTTCCTCACCGCCATCAATCACGGGCCGCATCACACCTTCCGCGGCTACGCGGCGGGCGCGGTGGACTACATCTCGAAGCCGTTCGACCCGTGGGTGCTGCGCGCGAAGGTCTCGGTGTTCGTCGAGCTGTACATGAAGAACTGCCAACTGCGGGAGCAGGCAGCTCTGCTGCGCCTCCAGCTGGAGGGCGGCGGCAAGGCCGCCGCGGGCGACGCGAAGGAGCCCGCGGGGCTGCTCGCCGAGCTCTCGGCGCGGCTCGCGGCCGTCGAGGAGCAGGCCGAGGCGCTCTCCAAGCAGCTCGACGACGAGTCGGCCGATGCCGCCGCGGTCGCCACCGCGGCCCATCTCGAACGCAAACTCACCGGGCTGCGGCGGGCTCTTGACGCCCTGGAGCCGGGCACCGGAAGCGGCGCTCCCTCGGTGCCCTCGCAGAACTGACGAGGTGCCGGCCGTCACCGAGGGCGCGCCGGGGTCCGGCGGTGCGGTGAATTCCCGTCAGTTCACCGTCTCCGCAAGGGCGACACAAACGGGTGAAGCAGTGGGCACACGTGTCCGCAGTGGTCCGCACCGGTAACCTCACACCCATGGCCTCACGTCAGTCCGCAGCCAAGAAGACGCCCGCGAAGAAGGCGGCCGCGCCGACCAAGGCTCCGGCGAAGAAGGCCGCCGCCAAGCCGCCCGCGAAGAAGACCGCGGCAAAGAAGGCGCCCGCGAAGAAGGCTCCGGCCAAGAAGGCCGCGGCGAAGAAGCCCGCGCCCAAACCGGCGCCCAGTCCCACCGGGGGCGTGTACCGCCTCGTGCGCGCCGTCTGGCTCGGCATCGCGCACACCGTCGGCGCGATGTTCCGCGGCATAGGGCGTGGCGCGAAGGGCCTCGACCCGGCGCACCGCAAGGACGGCCTCGCGCTGCTGCTGCTCGGCATCGCGCTGATCGTCGCCGCGGGCACCTGGTCGAATCTGCGCGGACCGGTCGGCGACCTCGTCGAGGTCCTGGTGACGGGCGCGTTCGGCCGGCTCGACCTGCTTGTGCCGCTCCTGCTCGGTGCCATCGGCGTACGCCTCATCCGGCACCCGGAGAAGCCCGAGGCGAACGGCCGCATCGTGATCGGGCTGTCCGCCCTGGTCATCGGCATCCTCGGGCAGGTCCACGTGGCGTGCGGCTCGCCCGCCCGCAGTGACGGCATGCAGGCGATAAGAGACGCCGGCGGCCTCATCGGCTGGGGCGCCTCCACGCCGCTGATCTTCACCATGGGCGAGATCCTCGCGGTGCCGCTCCTGGTGCTGCTCACCGTCTTCGGGCTGCTCGTCGTCACGGCGACACCCGTCAACGCCATCCCGCAGCGGCTGCGGCTGCTCGGCACCAAGCTCGGCGTGGTCCAGGCCGAGCCCGAGGCCGACGCGTACACGGACGACGACGAGCGCTACGACGAGCAGTGGCGCGAGGCGCTGCCCGCGCGGTCCTCGCGCCGGCGCACGGCCGCCCCCACCGAGTACGCCCCCGACCTGGCCGAGGAGGAGGCGCTCTCCAAGCGCCGCAGGCCGCGCAGGGCCTCCGTGCAGCCGGACATGGACCGGCCGATGGACGCCGTGGACGTGGCCGCCGCAGCGGCCGCCGCGCTGGACGGCGCCGTGCTGCACGGCATGCCGCCCTCGCCGCTGGTCGCCGATCTGACGCAGGGCGTCGCGGGGGAGCGGGAGGAGCGCGAACGGCGCGAGGAGCAGGAGCGTGCGGCCCCTGTACCGACCGCGCGCGCCACGGACGCGCCGGTGCCCGGCAAGCTCAAGAAGAAGCCGGAGACGCCCTCTGACGGCCTCGTGCCGGACCTCACCAAGGCCGCGCCCGACGCCACCCGCGATCTGCCGCCGCGCGCCGAGCAGCTCCAGCTCGCCGGGGACATCACGTACGCGCTGCCCTCGCTCGACCTCCTGGAGCGCGGCGGCCCCGGCAAGTCCCGCAGCGCCGCCAACGACGCGGTCGTGGACTCGCTGTCGAACGTGTTTACGGAATTCAAGGTCGACGCCGTCGTCACCGGCTTCACGCGCGGCCCGACGGTCACGCGGTACGAGATCGAGCTCGGCCCCGCCGTGAAGGTCGAGAAGATCACCGCGCTGGCCAAGAACATCGCGTACGCGGTCGCGTCCCCGGACGTGCGGATCATCTCGCCGATCCCCGGCAAGTCCGCGGTCGGCATCGAGATCCCGAACACCGACCGCGAGATGGTCAACGTGGGTGACGTGCTCCGCCTGGCGGACGCGGCCGAGGACGACCACCCCATGCTGGTCGCGCTCGGCAAGGACGTCGAGGGCGGCTACGTCATGGCCAACATGGCCAAGATGCCGCACATCCTGGTCGCCGGAGCCACCGGCTCCGGCAAGTCGTCCTGCATCAACTGCCTGATCACCTCGATCATGATAAGAGCGACGCCCGAGGACGTGCGGATGGTCCTCGTCGACCCCAAGCGCGTCGAGCTCACCGCCTACGAGGGCATCCCGCACCTGATCACGCCGATCATCACCAACCCCAAGAAGGCCGCCGAGGCCCTCCAGTGGGTCGTACGCGAGATGGACCTGCGCTACGACGACCTCGCGGCGTTCGGCTACCGCCACATCGACGACTTCAACCAGGCCGTGCGCGACGGCAAGCTCAAGACGCCCGAGGGCAGCGAGCGCGAGCTGCAGCCCTATCCGTATCTGCTGGTGATCGTCGACGAGCTCGCCGACCTGATGATGGTCGCGCCGCGCGACGTCGAGGACTCGATCGTGCGCATCACGCAGCTCGCGCGCGCCGCCGGCATCCACCTGGTGCTCGCCACGCAGCGGCCCTCCGTCGACGTCGTGACCGGCCTGATCAAGGCGAACGTGCCGTCCCGCCTCGCCTTCGCGACCTCCTCGCTCGCCGACAGCCGCGTCATCCTCGACCAGCCGGGCGCCGAGAAGCTCATCGGAAAGGGTGACGGTCTGTTCCTGCCGATGGGCGCGAACAAGCCCACCCGTATGCAGGGCGCCTTCGTCACCGAGGACGAGATCCACGCGGTGGTCCAGCACTGCAAGGACCAGATGGCCCCCGTCTTCCGCGACGACGTCACCGTCGGCACCAAGCAGAAGAAGGAGATCGACGAGGACATCGGCGACGACCTCGACCTGCTGTGCCAGGCCGCTGAGCTGGTCGTTTCCACCCAGTTCGGGTCGACGTCCATGCTCCAGCGCAAGCTGCGCGTCGGCTTCGCCAAGGCCGGGCGGCTGATGGACCTGATGGAGTCGCGCTCCATCGTCGGGCCCAGCGAAGGCTCAAAGGCTCGTGACGTTCTTGTGAAACCTGACGAGCTGGACGGCGTGCTCGCCGTGATCCGCGGGGAGGCTCACCCCTGAGGGCGGGGCAGGCTCACCCGTAAGGGATCGCCGGGCAACCGTTTCCCTTCGGCGTACGTCAAGTTGAGGGGGACGACAGCGCGATGTCCCACCATCGGGATGTCCGGCCATTCTGATGGCGTACAAAGTCCGTCCGCCCGGTTGCCCCACCCTTTCAGGACCCCCCTAAACTGAACCTCCGGCAGGTGGCTACACGCTCGAAAGGCGCCCCCGTGTCCATCGGCAACTCCCCTGAAGACGACCGACCTTCAGACGACCGCCTCGACCGCCTCGCGGACGACAGCCCGGCAGGCGAACGCCGGGCCGACGACCGCCCCTCGATCGGCCGTGTCCTGCAGCAGGCGCGCATCGACGCCGACCTGACCGTAGACGAAGTCAGCACGTCCACCCGGGTGCGCATCCCCATCGTGCACGCGATCGAACAGGACGACTTCTCGCGGTGCGGCGGCGACGTGTACGCCCGCGGCCACATCAGGACGCTGGCCCGCGCGGTGGGGATCGATCCCGCCCCGCTCCTCGCGCAGTACGACGAGGGCCATGGCGGGCACCCGCCCCAGCCCACGCCGGCGGCGCCCCTCTTCGAGGCCGAACGCATCCGCTCCGAACCGCGCAGGCCGAACTGGACCGCGGCCATGGTCGCCGCGATCGTCGCGGTGATCGGCTTCGTCGGCTTCACCGCGTTCGGCGGCGGGGACGACGACGACAGCTCCAAGTCGGTCGCCGAGGGCTCCACGCCCGCGAGCACCAAGCCCGCCGACAAGCCCAAGCCGCACAAGCCCGCCGATCCCAAGCCCGACCCGTCGGACAGCGCCATCGCCGGGGTTCCGCGCGACAAGGTCACCGTGAAGGTCGACGCCGCGGACGGCCGCAGCTGGATCTCCGCCAAGGACCACAGCGGACGCACCCTCTTCGACGGCGTCCTGGAACAGGGACAGGCCAAGACGTTCCAGGACAAGCAGAAGATCGACCTCGTGCTCGGGGACGCCGGCGCGATCGAGCTGTACGTGAACGGCAAGCAGGTCGAGAACGAATTCGAACCCGGTCAGGTCGAGCGTCTCTCGTACACGAAGGGCGACCCCGAGGTCGGCTGACGGGGCCCCTCGCAGGGCGACGACCTGCGGTGCCGTACCGAGGGCGGTGACGCCCGGGTGACGGGACGGCGGCGGGCGGCCGACCGCCGGGCAACCCTGGCGGCGGGGGCCGAGGCGGGGACAAAGTAGTCTTGAGAGCATGCCCGAACGCCGCACCGTCGCCCTTGTCACTCTTGGCTGCGCCCGTAACGAGGTGGACTCGGAGGAGCTCGCAGGCCGCTTGGAGGCGGACGGCTGGCAGCTCGTCGAGGACGCCGAGGACGCGGACGTCGCCGTCGTCAACACCTGTGGCTTCGTCGAAGCCGCCAAGAAGGACTCCGTCGACGCCCTCCTCGAAGCCAATGACCTGAAGGGTCACGGCAAGACCCAGGCCGTCGTCGCGGTCGGCTGCATGGCCGAGCGGTACGGCAAGGAGCTCGCCGACGCGCTGCCCGAGGCCGACGGCGTGCTCGGGTTCGACGACTACGCGGACATCTCCACCCGCCTGCAGACCATCCTCAGCGGCGGCAGCGTGGAGGCCCACACCCCGCGCGACCGGCGCCAGCTGCTGCCGATCAGCCCGGCCGAGCGCCAGGACGCCGGCTCCGGGATCGCCCTGCCGGGCCACGCCCCCGTGGCCGAGGCCCCCGCGGACCTGCCCGACGGCGTCGCGCCCGCGTCCGGGCCGCGCGCCCCGCTGCGCAGGCGGCTCGGCACCAACCCCGTCGCCTCGGTGAAGCTGGCCTCCGGCTGCGACCGGCGCTGCTCCTTCTGCGCCATCCCCTCCTTCCGCGGCTCGTTCATCTCGCGCCGCCCCTCCGACGTCCTCGGCGAGACCCGCTGGCTCGCCGAGCAGGGCGTCAAGGAGGTCATGCTCGTCTCCGAGAACAACACCTCGTACGGCAAGGACCTCGGCGACATCCGGCTCCTGGAGACGCTGCTGCCCGAGCTGGCCGCCGTCGACGGGATCGAACGGGTGCGCGTCAGCTATCTGCAGCCCGCCGAGATGCGGCCCGGACTCATCGACGTCCTCACGTCGACGGAGAAGGTCGCGCCCTACTTCGACCTGTCCTTCCAGCACTCCGCGCCCGGCGTGCTGCGCGCCATGCGGCGCTTCGGCGACACCGACCGCTTCCTGGAGCTCCTCGAGACCATCCGCTCCAAGGCGCCGCAGGCCGGTGTCCGGTCCAACTTCATCGTGGGCTTCCCCGGCGAGAGCGAGGCGGACCTCGCCGAGCTCGAGCGGTTCCTGACCGGCGCCCGGCTGGATGCCATCGGCGTGTTCGGCTACTCCGACGAGGAGGGCACCGAAGCGGCGACGTACGACCAGAAGCTCGACCAGGACGTCGTCGACGAGCGGCTCGCGCACATCGCGCGCCTGGCCGAGGAGCTCACCTCGCAGCGCGCCGAGGAGCGCGTCGGCGAGACCGTCGAGGTCCTCGTCGAGTCCCTCGACGAGGAGGAGGGGCCGATCGGCAGAGCCGCGCACCAGGCGCCCGAGACGGACGGCCAGATCCGCTTGACGGGTGCCACCGGTGGGGACTTCCTTCAGGTCGGCCGTATCGTCGAGGCGAAGGTGGTCGGCGCGGAGGGCGTGGACCTGGTGGCCGAGTGTCCAGAGGAGGCCGGCAGATGACCGGAGTCCCGGCATCCGCGTCAGGCGGCTCCGGCGCGCACGGCGCTCAGCCGGTGCGCGGCGGAAAGCTGGGTGCTGCGGCCGTCAATCAGGCCAGCCTGTGGAACGTGGCCAACCTGCTGACCATGGTCCGGCTGCTGCTCGTACCCGGTTTCGTGGCGCTGCTGCTGGCCGACGGCGGGTACGACCCGGCCTGGCGCTCGCTGGCCTGGGCGGCCTTCGCGATCGCCATGATCACGGACCTCTTCGACGGTCACCTGGCCCGCACGTACAACCTGGTCACGGACTTCGGCAAGATCGCCGACCCGATCGCCGACAAGGCGATCATGGGGGCCGCGCTGATCTGTCTGTCCTGGCTCGGTGACCTGCCCTGGTGGGTGACCTGCGTGATTCTCGGCCGCGAGCTCGGCATCACGCTGCTGCGGTTCTGGGTGATCCGCTACGGCGTGATTCCGGCCAGCCGCGGCGGCAAGATGAAGACGCTCGCGCAGGGCACGGCCGTCGGGATGTACGTTCTGGCGCTGACGGGGCCGCTCGCGACCCTGCGGTTCTGGGTGATGGCGGTCGCCGTCGTGCTGACCGTGGTGACCGGCCTCGACTACGTGAGACAGGCCGTCGTGCTGCGCAGGCAGGGCATGGCCGAGGAGCGTGCGGCGGCCGAGGAGTCCGCCCGGGAGGCCGCGAAGTGACGTCCGCCGGAGTCTCGGCATCCGCCGTGTCCGCGAGCAGGCTGCTGAGCCTGCTCGCCGCGCGCGGTGAGACGCTGGCCGCCGCGGAGTCGCTGACCGGCGGACTGGTGGCCGCCGAGATCACGGCGGTGTCCGGGGCCTCGAAGGTCTTCCGGGGGTCCGTGACCGCGTACGCCACCGATCTCAAGCGGAGCGTGCTGGGCGTCGACGGCACTCTGCTGGACGAGCGCGGGGCCGTGGATCCCGAGGTCGCCCGGCAGATGGCGGTCGGCGTGCGCAAGGCGCTCGGTGCGGACTGGGGGATCGCGACCACCGGGGTCGCCGGGCCCGATCCGCAGGACGGCCGGGCCGTCGGGACCGTGTACGTGGCGGTCGCGGGGCCGGATGTCGAAAGCATGCACGGTTACGCCGACGGCGGAGCCGACGGGAAAGTGTCCGCCCTGCGGTTGAACGGTGACCGTTCGGAAATCCGTATGGAGAGTGTACGGAGCGTGCTCACGCTGCTGCTCGAGCAGCTCTCCGGAGAACGTGCCGAGAATGGGCGGGCACAGGATACGGAACAGAACGGGGGGAATTGATGTTTGCAGCCCTGAGTGAACACGACATCGCTCCCCGCACGGCCGCCGCGCGAGGCGGTACGGTGGGGCGTGAAGGATGCGGCTACGCGGTCCGAGGAGGGAGCCACCGATGATTCTGCTCCGTCGCCTGCTGGGTGACGTGCTGCGTCGGCAGCGCCAGCGCCAGGGCCGTACTCTGCGCGAAGTCTCCTCGTCCGCCCGAGTCTCGCTCGGCTATCTCTCCGAGGTGGAGCGGGGGCAGAAGGAGGCTTCCTCCGAACTGCTTTCCGCGATCTGCGACGCGCTTGACGTACGGATGTCCGAGCTCATGCGGGAAGTGAGCGACGAGCTGTCGCTCGCCGAGCTGGCTGAGTCTGCAGCGGTCACGGAACCGGTGCGCGCACCGGTTCGCCCGATGCTCAATTCCGTCTCCGTGGCCGGCGTGCCACCGGAACGGGTCACGATCAAGGCACCTGCGGAGGCGGTCGACGTCGTCGCGGCGTGACGCCGTGCCGTGCCCGCTGAGGCGGGCCGTGCGGTACTGAGCTGCGCTCCGCTGGAGCGCTCAGGTGTGTGGAAGCCCCTGCCGGGTACCCGGCAGGGGCTTCCGTTTTGTCCGGGGCGACCGTCGTCCGAGCCGACGGCGATGGCGTCCGGGGTGATCCGGTATCCACGAATCGACCTAATTGGTTCATATGTGCCATGGTTGATGGGGATTTCTCGCATTCGTTCGTGAGTTGGAGGAGACATATGTACGTCGTGAAGAGCCCGCTGTCCGACGCGGATCTGAAGACGGTCTCGGAGGCGCTGCAGGGTGCCCTGGTCGACCTGGTCGACCTGTCCTTGGTGGCCAAGCAGATCCACTGGAACGTGGTCGGTCCGCGCTTCCGCTCCGTACACCTCCAGCTCGACGAGGTCGTGGACACGGCCAGGCAGCACTCCGACACCGTGGCGGAGCGCGCCTCGACGCTCGGTGTCTCGCCCGACGGGCGTGCGGCGACCGTGGCGCAGAGCAGCGGCATCGGGTCGGTCCCCGAGGGCTGGGTCAAGGACGCGGACGCGGTGGGGACGCTCGTGGACGCGCTCGGCGCGGTGATCACGCGGATGCGTGAGCGGGTCGAGGCGACCGGCGAGGCGGACCCGGTCAGCCAGGACATCTTCATCGGCATCACGGCCGACCTGGAGAAGCACCACTGGATGTTCCAGGCGGAGAACAGCTGAGCGGCGGCTGAGCTGTCGCCGAGTCCTTGGGGTGAGCCCCGGGCCCCAGGGCCGGCCGGAAGCGGCCGAGGGGCGTGTGGAGCCGCGTGAGGGCGCTGTCGGCGCGGTGGTGTCACGGCGTGTGCGCCGTGGTGCCTCCGGTGCCGGCGGTGCGCCCTCCCGTGGAGTGAACCCCGGCGTTTAGCGTCGGCCTCGCGTCGGGCGGGAGGTGGCAGCTGGTGGCAGCCGTGAACGGGACAGCCGTGGCGGGGCGGGCCGTGCGCTGGGTGCCCGCCCTCGTCTTCGGCGCGCTGTGGTGGTGGGGCGTGCTGCGGCTCGCCTTCGCGCCCGACGCGGGCGCCTTGGAGGGCGCGGTCGCGGCCGGCGGCTGGGGGCTGAGTGTGCTTCCGGTCCACTGCGTGTCGAAGGCGCGGGCGGCCGGTGTGGCAGGGGCGGCTGAGGCGGACGGTGCCGTGGGTGCGGCCGGTGGCAGGCGTCACGCCCGGCGGCCCGACGGCTCGCTGCGGTGGCCCGGGGAGCGGACCGCGCAGCTGTGGTGGGGGCGGGGGAGGGTGGTCGCGGCCCGGGTGCGCGCACGGGGCCCCGCGGCCGGTGCGCGGATACGGAGTGCCGGGGCGCGGGTCACCACGGCATGGCGACGCCGCCGTTCGGGCGGAGGATCTGGCCCGTCGTGAAGGACGCGGCATCGGACGCCAGGTGCAGCACGGCGTGCGCGATGTCGTCCGGTTCCCCGACACGGCCCAGGGGCGCCATACGCACCATGACCCCCTCGGTGTGGGCCTGCGCCTCTTTGTCGTGGCGGTCCGTCATCGGCGTACGGATCCAGCCCGGTGCCACCGCGTTGACGCGGATGCCGTGCGCGCCGACCTCGGTGGCCAGGGTCTTGGTGAGTTGGACGACGGCGGCCTTGGCCGCGCCGTAGCAGAGCAGACCGGGGCCGCCGGTGTCGACGGCGCCCGAGGCCATCGTGACGATGCTGCCCCCGGACTCCGTGTCGATCATGGTGCGGGCCGCGGCCTGGCAGGCGTACAGGACGCCCTTGAAATTGATGCCGAGCACGCGGTCGAGGTCCTCGTCGCGGGTCTCCAGGACCGGGCTGCTGTGCATGACGCCCGCGATGGCGGCCATGACGTCCAGACGGCCGTCGGATGCCGCGGCCGCCGTGACGGCCTGCTCGACCTGGGTCCTGTCGCTGACGTCCAGGGTGTGGGGGCGGGCGGTGCCGCCGGCGGTCTTGATGAGCGTGGCGGTCTCGTGGAGCCCCTGCTCGTCGCGGTCGGCGCAGTGGACGGCGGCGCCCGCCTCGGCGAGGAGCAGGGCCGTCGCGCGGCCGATCCCGCTGGCGGCGCCCGTGACGAATGCGGTGCGTCCGGTGAGGTCGTACGCCTTGATGGGCATGGCGGGACGGTACGACTGGATCTGACGGGTCGTCAACTAGCGGGTGGGGTTGCGCTTTGGGGTGTGTGCCGGGGCGCGTGGGGGCGAGCCGTGTGCGTGCGCGGCGGCGTCAGGGGGTCGGGCCCTGCTGGCAGGTGGGGCACCAGTAGGTGGGGCGGCTGCGGGAGCCGTCGCCCTGCTCGGCGGTGCGGATCGCGGTGCCGCAGCGCAGGCAGGGGCGGGGAGCGCGGCCGTAGACGTAGAGACGCTGGTCGGGGCGGGCGAGGCCGGTGGTGCTGCGGGCGGGCCGGTCGCGGTTGGCCACCAGGAGCTTGTGCGCGAGGTGAGGGAGGCGGGTGGCCGTCTCCTCGGGGAGCTCGCCGACGGGGAGCCAGGGGGTGGCGCGCAGCACGAAGCAGAGCTCGCTCTTGTAGATGTTGCCGATGCCCGCGAGATTGCGCTGGTCCAGGAGCGCCTCGCCGAGGGGACGCTCCGGGGAGGCCAGGAGATTGCGCAGCGCGGTGTCGGGGTCCCAGCCGGGGCCGAGCAGGTCGGGGCCGAGGTGACCCACCGCTCTGTCCTCGTCGGAGGTGCGCAGCAGTTCGAGTACGGGCAGGCGGTAGCCGACGGCGGTGCGGTCGGCGGTGCCGAGGATCGCCCGGATCTGGTGCCCCGGGCCGCCGCGCCAGCGCTCGCCGGGGGCGTACACCCGCCAGGAGCCGTCCATGCGGAGGTGGGAGTGCAGGGTGAGGCCGCCCTCGATGCGGGTGAGCAGGTGCTTTCCGCGCGGGGTCACGTCGAGCACGGTGCGTCCGGTGAGGTCGGCCGTCGCGAGTTTGGGCACGCGGAGATCCGAGCGCGTGAGGACGCTCCCGGCGAGGGCGGTGTGCAGGCGCCGGGCTGCCTGGTGGACGGTGTCTCCTTCGGGCATGGGATCCAGGGTGGCACGGGGGCGCGGTGCGGAGGTGGACGTCGGCGGGCGCCGGGCTCGGGGGCGGGCGAGGGCGGGGTGTGGGGCGGGGCAGGTGGGTGGGGTGGGAGCGGGGCCCTTGGGTGGGCGGGTGCCGTGAGGACGGGTGCCCGGGCGGGGGCGGGGTGCGGGGCCAGGCGGGGGCGCGGGGCAGGGCGGGCAAGACGAGGTGGGCGGGCGCGAAGGTGGGGCGCTCGTGCGAGGTGCCGTGCTCTCACGGAGGGGCGCCGTGAGCGTGGGGCGCCGTCACGCCCGCAGGCGCAGGCCGCGGGGCGTGGCGTGGAAGCCGGCTCCTTCCAGGAGAGGGGCGAAGGGTGAGGTCAGCGCGGCGGCGCCGTTGATCCGCTCCACCGTGACCGTGCCGAGCGAGCCCGCGCGGGCCGCCCCGGCGAGGGCCTCGGCGGCGGCGCCCAGCCGGGGATCCTCGGTGACCGGGGCGTCCGGCGCGGCGGGCCAGGCCAGGAGGGTCTTGCCGCCGCGCTCCATGTAGAGCGTCAGTTCGCCGTCGACCAGGACGACGAGGGAACCGGCCTTGCGGCCCGGCTTGTGGCTCGCGCCGGCCGGGGGCTCGGGCCACGGCAGCGCGGCCCCGTACGCGTTGGCGGGGTCGGCGGCGGCCAGGACCACGGCGGCCTGGTGATCGGCGGGGCGTGAGCCGCCCGCCCGCTCCTGCGAGTTCGCCGTGGCGCGCAGGCGGTCCACCGCGCCGTCCATCGCGAACTGGGCGGCGCCCAGGCCTTCGACGACATAGCCGCGGCGCGCCTGGCCGCTGTCCTCGAACGCCGACAGGACGCGGTACGTCGCCGAGAAGCCGCCCTCGACGCCCTCGGCCGCCACCGCGCCGCGGGTGACCACGCCGTGCCGGTCGAGGAGGGTGCGGGCCAGGGCGTGCGCGCGCAGGGTCGGGTCGGGCTCGCGGAGGGGGAGCAGTGACCAGCGGCCCGCGACCGTCGGAGGACCGGTGCGGGAGGTGGGGCGGGCGGCAGCGGTCAGGCTGCCGTAGCGCCCGCGCGGGATGCTGCGCTTGGCGCGGTGGGCTGTCGCGCCGGCGGTGCGGCCCGAGCCCAGGAGTGAGCGCATCGGGGCGAGCGTGTCGTTCGTCAGCCTCCCCGACCAGGCCAGCTCCCAGATGGCGTCCGCCAGCTGGGGATCCTGGACCTCCGGGTGCGTGGTGGCGCGGACCTGGTCGGCGATCTGCCGGAAGAACAGGCCGTACCCCCCGGAGAGGGTGTCCAGGACCGACTGGTGCAGGGCGGTGAGCTCCAGGGGGTGCGGTGGCGGCAGGAGCAGCGGGGCTGCGTCGGCGAGGTAGAGGGAGACCCAGCCGTCCTTGCCCGGCAGGGAACCCGCGCCGGCCCAGATCACCTCACCTGCCGAGGTCAGCTCGTCGAGCATGGCCGGGTGGTAGCCCGCGACGCGAGAGGGCAGGACGAGCTTCTCCAGCGCGGACGCGGGGACCGTGGCGCCCTGCAACTGCTCGACGGCGCGCACCAGGCCGTCGATGCCTCGCAGGCCGTGTCCGCTCAAGTGCTGCCACTGGGGCAGGAACTGGGCGAGCGCGGCCGGCGGCACCGGCTCCAGTTCGTGCCGCAGGGCCGCGAGCGAGCGGCGGCGCAGGCGGCGGAGGACCGCGGCGTCGCACCACTCCTGGCCGATGCCCGCCGGGTGGAACTCGCCCTGCACGACTCGGCCGTTCGCCGCGAGGCGCTGCAGCGCGCCCTCGGTGACCGCGACCCCGAGACCGAAGCGGGCGGCGGCCGTGGCCGAGGTGAACGGGCCGTGGGTGCGCGCGAAGCGCGCGAGGAGGTCGCCGAGCGGATCCTTGACCGGTTCGGTGAACGCCTCGGGAACGCCCACAGGAAGAGCCGTGCCGAGGGCGTCGCGCAGGCGGCCCGCGTCCTCGATCGCCGCCCAGTGGTCGGCGCCGGCGATACGGACCCGGATGACGCGGCGGGCGCCCGCGAGTTCCTCGGCCCACCCGGTCTCGGCGCCCCGCTCGGCCAGCTCCGCCCCGGTCAGCGGTCCCAGGAGCCGCAGTAGGTCGGCGACGCCTTCGGCGTCCTTGACGCGGCGGTCCTCCGTGCGCCACTGGAGCTCCCGCTCCAGCTCGGTGAGGACGTCCGTGTCGAGCAGCTCTCGCAACTCCGCCTGGCCGAGCAGCTCCGCGAGCAGCCGCGAGTCCAGGGAGAGCGCCGCCGCGCGCCGTTCGGCGAGGGGGGAGTCGCCCTCGTACAGGAACTGCGCCACGTACCCGAACAGGAGCGAGCGGGCGAAGGGCGAGGGCTCGGGGGTGGTGACCTCCACGAGGCGGACGCGGCGGGACTCGATGTCGCCCATCAGTTCCGTGAGGCCCGGTACGTCGAAGACGTCCTGGAGACACTCCCTGACCGCTTCCAGGACGATCGGGAACGAGCCGAACTCGCTCGCGACCTCCAGCAGTTGCGCCGCGCGCTGGCGCTGCTGCCACAGCGGGGTGCGCTTGCCGGGGCTGCGGCGCGGCAGCAGCAGCGCGCGGGCGGCGCACTCGCGAAAGCGCGAGGCGAACAGCGCCGATCCGCCCACCTGGTCGGTGACGATCTGGTTGACCTCGCCCTTGTCGAAGGCGACATCGGCGGCGCCGACCGGGGCCTTCTCGGAGTCGTACTCCATGGAGGGCGCCGTGGGCTCCTGGTCGAGCAGGTCCAGGCCCATCAGGTCGGCGTCGGGCAGCCGCAGCACGATGCCGTCGTCGGCGTGCATGACCTGCGCGTCCATGCCGTACCGCTCGGTGAGGCGGGCGCCGAGGGCGAGGGCCCACGGCGCGTGCACCTGGGCCCCGAAGGGGGAGTGCACGACGACCCGCCAGTCGCCCAGCTCGTCGCGGAACCGCTCGACCACGATCGTGCGGTCGTCGGGGATGTGGCCGCAGGCCTCGCGCTGCTCGGTGAGGTACGCCAGGACGTTGTCGGCGGCCCAGGGGTCCAGTCCCGCCGCGAGGAGCCGTACGCGCGCGTCCTCCTGCGTCAGCGCGCCGACCTCCCGGAGGAACGCGCCGAGCGCGCGGCCCAGTTCGAGCGGGCGGCCCAGCTGGTCGCCCTTCCAGAAGGGCAGCCGCCCGGGGACGCCCGGGGCGGGGGAGACGAGGACGCGGTCGCGCGTGATGTCCTCGATGCGCCAGGAGCTCGTGCCGAGCGTGAAGACGTCGCCCACGCGCGACTCGTAGACCATCTCCTCGTCGAGCTCACCGACGCGACCGCCGCCCTTCTTGGGGTCGGCGCCCGCGAGGAAGACTCCGAAGAGGCCTCGGTCGGGGATCGTGCCCCCCGAAGTGACCGCCAGGCGCTGTGCCCCGGGCCGCCCGGTGACCGTGCCCGCGACGCGGTCCCAGACCACGCGGGGGCGCAGCTCCGCGAAGGCGTCCGAGGGATAGCGGCCCGCGAGCATGTCCAGGACGGCCGTGAACGCCGACTCCGGGAGCGAGGAGAAGGACGCCGACCTGCGCACCACCGCCAGCAGGTCGTCGACCTGCCAGCTGTCGAGCGCGACCATCGCCACCAGCTGCTGGGCCAGCACGTCCAGGGGGTTGGCCGGGACGCGCAGGGACTCGATGGCGCCGGTCCGCATCCGCTCGGTGACGACGGCGGCCTGGACGAGGTCCCCTCGGTACTTGGGGAAGACGACTCCGGTGGAGACGGCGCCCACTTGGTGGCCCGCCCGGCCCACACGCTGGAGTCCGGAGGCGACGGACGGCGGCGACTCGACCTGCACGACCAGGTCGACCGCCCCCATGTCGATGCCCAGCTCCAGGCTGGACGTGGCGACCACGGCAGGCAGCCTGCCCGCCTTCAGGTCCTCCTCGACCTGTGCGCGCTGCTCCTTGGAGACCGAGCCGTGGTGGGCGCGGGCCAGGACGGGCGGCGCGCCCTTGGCGGCGCCCGACTCGGCCATCAGCTCCGCGGGCGAGTGGTCCTCGGGGAGCGCCTCTCCGGTCGCCCTTTCGTACGCGATCTCGTTCAGGCGGTTGCACAGGCGCTCGGCCAGGCGGCGGGAGTTGGCGAACACGATCGTGGAGCGATGGGACTGGACGAGGTCGGTGATGCGCTCCTCGACGTGCGGCCAGATCGACGGGCGCTCGGCCGCAGGCCCCGCGCCGTCGCCGGAGTCGGTCACCGGGGAGCCGCCCAGCTCCCCGAGGTCCTCCACCGGGACCACTACGGAGAGGTCGAACTCCTTGCCGGACGGCGGCTGGACGATCTCCACCTTGCGCTGCGGTGAGAGGTACCGCGCGACCTCGTCCACCGGGCGCACCGTGGCCGACAGGCCGATGCGGCGCGCGGGCTGCGGCAGCAGTTCGTCGAGCCGCTCCAGGGACAGGGCCAGATGGGCGCCGCGCTTGGTGCCCGCGACCGCGTGCACCTCGTCCAGGATCACCGTCTCGATGCCGGTCAGGGCGTCCCGAGTGGCGGAGGTGAGCATCAGGAACAGCGACTCGGGCGTGGTGATGAGGATGTCCGGCGGGCGCGTCGACAGGGCCCGTCGCTCGGCCGCCGGGGTGTCGCCCGAGCGGATGCCGACCCGCACCTCAGGTTCGGGCAGCCCGAGGCGCACCGACTCCTGGCGGATGCCGGTCAGCGGGCTGCGCAGATTGCGCTCCACGTCGACCGCGAGGGCCTTCAGGGGGGACACGTACAGCACCCGGCAGCGCTTCTTGGCGTCGGCCGGCGGTGGCGTCGACGCCAGCTGGTCGAGCGCGGCGAGGAAGGCGGCCAGGGTCTTGCCCGAGCCGGTGGGCGCGACGACCAGCACGTCGGAGCCCTCGGCGATCGCCTGCCACGCGCCGGCCTGGGCGGAGGTCGGTGCGGAGAAGGCACCGGTGAACCAGCCGCGGGTCGCGGGCGAGAACCCGTCAAGGGCGCGGTGGGCGCGAGGGGCGCTGGACGCGGAGCTGACCATGCCCCCATCCTGCACCTCGCCACTGACAACGGCGTCGACCTGCGGAAAGGGGGTCGCGTGGCGGTCGCGGAGGTGGGGAGGAGGGGCAGCGCAGGTGCGGCGGAGCGGGCGGGGTGGAACGGACGGGGCGGACGGGGTGGAGCGGGCGCGGCACGGGCGGTACGCGGAGCTGCCCGGGGCTCCGGCACCGACCGACCTGCCGTGGGCCCTTGACGGGCTGACGCGGCGGACGCGAGTCCACGTCCGCCGGTCCCGCTGCGCGTGCGGGCCTCGTACGGGTCTCTCCCGGGATCGGGTCTCTCGCAGGCTCGGGTTCCTCCCGGCTCGTGGGCGCCTCCGCTCAGTCGATGGTCCGCCCGTACGCCCGAAGGGTGCGCAGCGCCTCGATGGTGACGATCGGGCGCGCCTCCAGGGCCGTGCCCGGCGCCCACTGCCGCCAGCGGACGGGCCAGCCGCCGTCTTCCTGCTGCTCGCGGGTCAGGAAGTCCAGCGAGCCGCGCATCTCGTCGTCGGTGAACCACGCGCGCGCGAGCGACTCGGGCGTCTTCGCGTAGTCGTGCGGGAAGTGGTGCTCGCCCGCCGCGTAGCCGGGCGCCACCGGGTACGCGTCCAGGTTCTCCGGGTCGAGGGCCGCCAGACGCTGCTCGCGTACCAGGCGGCCCAGGCGGTCGGCGGCGGCCTGCGCGCGCGGGCGGTCGGGTGCGCCGTCGAGGAAGGCGACGGCGGCCTGGACCTCGTACGGATGGGTCTTCTCCAGCGCCTCGACGGCCGCCCAGCAGAAGTCCGTGGCCCGGAAGAGCCAGGCGTGCCACACCTCGTTGCGGTGCAGCAGGCCCACCACGGGGCCGGTGGCCAGCAGCTCGCTGGGCGGGTCGTCGACGATCGGCACGAACGGCGCCGAGGGGTAGCCGCGCTGGCTGGGATGGATCGCGGGAAGGGCGCCCTCGGCCGTCGACACCGAGGTCAGATAGCGGCATACGCGCTCCACCCGCTGTCCGCCGCAGCGCCGGATCGAGTCCAGCACACGCAGTGCGTGCCCGGTGTGCAGCGGCTGGCTGACGGGGCCGCGCAGATCGGGTTCGAGCGCGTAGCCGTACCCGCCGTCCGGGGTGGCGTACGAGGTCAGGGCGGTCTCGACGGCATCGGCTGCCGGGGCGCCACCGGCGCCGTCGAGGAAGTGGTACGCGAACCGTCGCTGCTCGAGGACGCGCGCGGTGAGCCAGACGAAGTGCTCGGCGCGGGCGAGCGGGGAGAGCGCCGCGTCGGGGGAGTGCACTGGGTCGGGGGATGCTCCGGTTTCGGCCATGTTCCGACCGTAGGACGGAAAGCGTTCCCGGCAAGCCCCCTGGGCCGGGCTGCACTCTCAGGGGCGCGATACTGGAGTCATGCGGTTGACGGTCTTCTGGCAGCGGATGGCGGAGCACTTCGGAGCGGGGTACGCCGATTCCTTCGCGCGCGATCACGTGATGACGGAGCTGGGCGGGCGTACGGTCCACGAGGCGCTGGACGCGGGCTGGGAGGCCAAGGACGTCTGGCGCGCGGTGTGCGCGGCGATGGACGTACCGGCCGAAAAGCGCTGACCCGGGACAGCGCTCGTCGCGGCCGGAGTGCGCCACGCGCGCGTGGCCGCCTCACGAGTTCCTCTATGAGACCGTCCCAAGTTCTTCTATAGGACCGTCCCAAGACGCGGGGGCGGCGGCCGATTGTCGGCGGCGTGGGCGACACTTGCCCCGTGGCACCGACAGATGAGACCGCGCAGGTCACCCAGGACACCGCAGCGCCCGGCACGACGCCGCCCGCGCAGCCCCCCGCCGGGGCCGAGGCAGGGCGTGGCGCCCGCATGCCGCGCTGGCTGCCGCGTGCCATGGTGCTCGCCCTCGCGCTCATCGCCTGTTTCCAGCTGGGCAGTTGGGCGTTCCACCAGCTCACCGGGCTGCTGATCAATGTCCTGATCGCCTTCTTCCTGGCGCTCGCCGTCGAGCCCGCGGTGAGCTGGATGGCGGCGCGCGGGCTGCGCAGGGGCTTCGCCACGTTCCTGGTCTTCCTGAGCGTCGTGATCGCGGGCGCGGGCTTCGTCACGCTGATGGGCTCGATGCTCGCGGGCCAGATCGTGGACATGGTCGAGGACTTCCCCGACTACCTCGACAAGGTCATCAGCTGGATCAACCAGACGTTCCACACGGACCTCTCCCGCGTCGAGGTCCAGGACAGCCTGGTCCACTCCGACTGGCTGCAGAAGTACGTGCAGAACAGCGCCAGCGGCGTCCTGGACGTCTCCGCGCAGGTCCTCGGCGGTCTCTTCCAGCTCCTGACCATCCTGCTGTTCTCGTTCTACTTCGCGGCCGACGGGCCGCGGCTGCGGCGGGCGCTGTGCTCGGTGCTGCCGCCGGCCAGGCAGGCCGAGGTGCTGCGCGCCTGGGAGATCGCGGTCGACAAGACCGGCGGCTATCTCTACTCGCGCGGTCTGATGGCGCTGATCTCCGGGATCGCGCACTACATCCTGCTCCAGGCCCTGGACGTGCCCTACGCGCCCGTGCTCGCCGTGTGGGTGGGCCTCGTCTCCCAGTTCATCCCCACCATCGGCACGTACCTGGCGGGCGCCCTGCCGATGCTGATCGCCTTCACGGTCGATCCCTGGTACGCGCTCTGGGTGCTGACGTTCGTCGTCATCTATCAGCAGTTCGAGAACTATGTGCTGCAGCCCAAGCTGACCGCCAAGAGCGTGGACATCCATCCCGCGGTCGCCTTCGGTTCGGTCATCGCGGGCACGGCGCTTCTCGGCGCGGTCGGGGCGCTCATCGCGATCCCCGCCGTCGCGACGCTGCAGGCCTTCCTCGGGGCGTACGTGAAGAGGTACGACGTCACGGACGACCCCCGGGTGCACGGCCACCGGCGCCGGAGCGGGGCCACCCTCCTCGCGCGCGTGCGGGGCGCGCTGCGGGGGCCGAACCATCCGGGAGCGGCGCCGCAGTCCGAGGCGGAGCCGAAGCGGGACGGCGGCCAGTAGGGCGGACAGAGGGAGTCGCCGGGGCCAGTCAGGAGGCGAGGGCGCCCCACACCCCGGCGCCGAGAACAGCCACTCCGTAGAGACCGACCGCCGCCGTCAGCACGCGCCCCCGCGTCCGCTCGCTCCAGGAGGTGCGGGACAGCAGCCAGGCGAGGGTCGGCAGGACGAGGACGGCGTGCAGGCTCACTCCGTGCAGCGGCTTGAGCGGTGCCGTGGAGGCGTACGCGTCTTCCTGGTGACCGGTTCTGGTGAGGTACACGCCACGCGCGATCATCGCCGCCCCCGAGGCCAGCGCGACGAGCAGCACGGCGAAGCCGGACCGCAGCGCGAGCGGCATGCCCGCAGGACCGTCGGGCCGTCTCCTGAAGGAGATGACCGCGAACACCGAGAGCAGGACGACGAGGATCCCGCCGCCGACCGCGAGGGACATGGACACCGCGGAGTCGAAGCCGGTCTCCATGTTGAGATGCGAGGGCACACGGCGCCACGCCTGCAGGGTGATCCCGCCGACCTCCAGCACGCAGTCGGCGGCGAACAGGACGAGCAGCGCGGTCCGCACGCGTCGGCTCATCCTCAGATACGACGTCACCCAGGTGATCGCGATCAGCGTCAGGCCGAAGGACAGCCCGAACGTCACGGGCTTGCGCCAGGAGACGGGACCTTCCCAGGAACCGCCGTCGACCGAGAAGACCACGAGATGCGCCAGGCCCGAGAGGACCAGGACGGCACCGATCACGTGGCAGAGGCGTTCGGCGGGGCGCGGGGACGGCTGGGGCGCGCCGCGCACGGCCTCTCTGCCCTCGGGGCGGGTTTCCATGGGACGGTTTTCCATGAGGACAGCCTGGCGAGGACGCCGCCGAGGGGCGTCCCCCGGCCGAAGACACCGCCCGTACGCCTGGGGGAGTAGCCCCGGAGCGACCCGGTCGTGGAGGTCGTGCGGCCGCGCCGCCCCGCGGGTGCCCAGGGTGTGGCCCGCGGCGTGCCGCGCTTGACACCAAAATCGAACATCCATTCTCATGAGGTGTCCGACGGCGATTTTCCGGGGGTCCGAGAGGGATCCCTGGGACGCTCCGGAGGATTTCGGGGGAGGGATTGCCTCGAGTTATCCACAGGCTGGACGGGCGTCGGGGCGGATTGTCAGTGGCAGGCGTTAGCGTCTTTGACGTGAAGCGATCGACTCAAGCAAACCGGGTGGAACCCATGGCAGGAACCGACCGCGAGAAGGCGCTCGACGCCGCGCTCGCACAGATTGAACGGCAATTCGGCAAGGGCGCAGTGATGCGCATGGGCGAGCGGCCGAACGAGCCCATCGAGGTCATCCCCACCGGGTCGACCGCGCTCGACGTGGCCCTCGGCGTCGGCGGCCTGCCGCGCGGCCGTGTGGTGGAGGTCTACGGCCCGGAGTCCTCCGGTAAGACGACCCTGACCCTGCACGCGGTGGCCAACGCCCAGCGCGCGGGCGGCGCGGTGGCCTTCGTGGACGCCGAGCACGCCCTCGACCCCGAGTACGCGAAGAAGCTCGGCGTCGACATCGACAACCTCATCCTGTCCCAGCCGGACAACGGCGAGCAGGCCCTCGAGATCGTCGACATGCTCGTCCGCTCCGGCGCCCTCGACCTGATCGTCATCGACTCCGTCGCCGCCCTGGTGCCGCGCGCGGAGATCGAGGGCGAGATGGGCGACTCGCACGTGGGTCTGCAGGCCCGCCTGATGAGCCAGGCGCTGCGAAAGATCACCAGTGCGCTCAACCAGTCCAAGACCACCGCGATCTTCATCAACCAGCTGCGCGAGAAGATCGGTGTGATGTTCGGCTCCCCGGAGACCACGACCGGTGGCCGGGCCCTGAAGTTCTACGCCTCGGTGCGCATCGACATCCGCCGCATCGAGACCCTGAAGGACGGCACGGACGCGGTCGGCAACCGCACCCGCTGCAAGGTCGTCAAGAACAAGGTCGCGCCGCCCTTCAAGCAGGCCGAGTTCGACATCCTCTACGGCCAGGGCATCAGCCGCGAGGGCGGCCTGATCGACATGGGCGTCGAGCACGGCTTCGTCCGCAAGGCGGGCGCCTGGTACACGTACGAGGGCGACCAGCTCGGCCAGGGCAAGGAGAACGCCCGCAACTTCCTGAAGGACAACCCCGACCTCGCCAACGAGATCGAGAAGAAGATCAAGGAGAAGCTGGGCGTCGGTGTGAAGCCCGAGACTCCTGCGGAGCCCGGCGCGGACGCGGCGAGCACCACTCCGGCCGACGACGCCAAGACGGTTCCCGCGCCGGCGGCCAAGGCCACCAAGTCCAAGGCCGCGGCGGCCAAGAGCTAGTCCGTGACGCGACGAACCGACTGGGCGGAGTACACCGCCCCCGAAAGCCGCACCGGCCCCGCCGGGCGGGAGTACGGGGACGGTGCTGATCAGGACGGCATCGGCCGGGACGGCGGGCGCGACGGGTTCGGGGACGGCGACGGCACCGACTCCCGGGACGACGGGCCGCGGGGGCGCGGCGGCCGGAGCCCCGGGCGCCGACGGCGGCGCGGCGGCTTCGGCGGCCACCAGGACAGCGGCTCCCCTTCCTCGTCGAGGGCCGAGAAGGGGGAGTCGCCGACGGGGGATCCGGCCGAGCGGGCGCGGGCGATCTGTCTGCGCCTGCTCACCGGCACGCCCCGCACGCGCAAGCAGCTCGCGGACGCGTTGCGCAAGCGGGAGATCCCCGACGACGTGGCGGAGGAGGTGCTCTCCCGCTTCGAAGAGGTCGGCCTGATCAACGACAGCGCCTTCGCGGACGCCTGGGTGGAGTCCCGCCACCACGGCCGGGGCCTGGCCCGGCGCGCCCTCGCGCGGGAGCTGCGCACCAAGGGCGTGGAGTCCACGCTGATCGACGAAGCCGTCGGGCAGCTCGACTCGGAGCAGGAGGAGACGACCGCGCGGGAGCTCGTCGCCCGCAAGCTCCGCTCCACGCGGGGCCTCGATCGCGACAAACGCCTGCGCCGCCTCGCGGGCATGCTCGCCCGCAAGGGCTATCCGGAGGGCATGGCGCTCAGGGTGGTCCGGCAGGCCCTGGAGGAAGAGGGCGAGGACACCGAGGACTTGGGGTACGAGGCGTTCTGAGCGGGCCGCTCCCACGGGGGTGGGGCGGCCACCGGAGCGATCCTCGTGTCCCGAGCCGCGCTCCGCGGGGTGGGATCGCCCCTCCCGCGGGCACTGCGCAAGATCCATCCGCAAGCACGGATGCCGATGCCGGACACCGACGGGCGCCTCTCACCAAGCCGTACCGAAGCCCGGTGAGAGGCGGTCACGCGCGCGTGCTCACCCCTGGCCGGGCCCCGCGACCGGAAGCCCGGCCGCGCGCCACGCCTGGAAACCGCCGACGAGATCGGTCGCGTGCCGCAGCCCCAACTGCCGCAAGGAGGCCGCCGCGAGGCTGGACGCGTACCCCTCGTTGCAGACCACGACGACACGCAGGTCGTGGCCGGTGGCTTCCGGGGCGCGATGACTGCCCTGGGGGTCCAGACGCCACTCCAGTTCGTTGCGCTCCACGACCAGGGCGCCGGGGATCAGCCCGTCGCGCTCCCGCAGTGCCGCGTACCGGATGTCGACCAGCAGGCCGCCGTCCCGCGCGGTGTCGTACGCCTCCTGGGGAGTGACGCGGTCCAGATCGAGCCGGACGCGCTCCAGCAACTCGTCGATGCCGAGCGGGCGTTCGCCTATCGGGTCGTTGTTCTTCTCGCTCACTGCCAGTCCTCCGGGCGCTCCACGGCCTCCAGGCGGAGGACCTCGCCGGTGCGGCTGTAGCGGCGGATCCGCGGCAGCGGCGGGTAGTAGGCGTGCACCGAAACGGCGTGCTCGGTCGGGGACGCGTTCAGCACCTCGTGCACGTGGTTCCGGCCGAAGGCGCGGCCCTCGCCGGCGGTCAACTCCCTTTCGCGGTCGACGTCTTCGGAGAGCTCCAGCGTCTTCCAGCCGTCGGTGGGCAGGCGTACGGCGAGGGAGTTCTCCTTGAGGGTGCCCGTGGCGGTGAGGAAGGCGCCGATCGACTCGGCGTGGTCGTGCCAGCCGGTGCCGGTGCCGGGCGGCCAGCCGATCAGCCAGGCCTCACTGCCGCCGGGGCCCTCCAGGCGCACCCAGGTGCGGCCCTCGGGATCGAGCGGCAGGGAGGCGATGAGCGCGGCGTCGGCCGCGCTGCGGCGGACGAAGTCGAGGAGTTCGGCGGCGGTGGGCGCCGCGGCGCGCCCGGACGAGGGCGCGGCGGAGGAAGGGGCGGAAGCAGACACGGATACCGTCCTGGAGGTTCGCGGAAGCGCACGCGAGACGTCCGGGAAGCCGGGCTCAGCGCGCGAGAGGGAAAGGCGAAATCAACAGGACGGGTGACACACGCAGCCCGCGTACCGGACGAGGTCCATGTGGACCCTCCGCCACAGGCGCACATCGGTGTCGGTCACGATCCGGAGTAGACCACGGAGGCCGAGGCCGGTCAACTCCGGTTCAGCATGCGGTCGGCGAACGGGCCCCTCGCGGGGCCGTCGCGTCGGCTACTTCGTCTTCGCCGGGCTCTCCTGCGCGCCGGACCGCTCCGGCCGCCCCGCACCCTCGCCGCGCTCCGCCCGCGCCGCGCCGCCCAGCGCCGCCTCGGCCGCCGCGTACAGCTCGGCCGGGCGCACCCCGGACAGCGCGGTGACCAGATGGCCGTCGGGGCGTACGAGCAGGACGGAGTGGGCGGCGGCCCCCGGGTAGCTCTCCGCCACGAGCAGTTCGGCATCGTGCGGCAGCGCCGAGACGGCGGCGGCGAGCCGGGGCATGATCCCGGCCGAGACCCAGTGCCGTCGCTCCCACACCACCGTGCCGGGCGCGACGAGGACCACGAGCAACTGCCCGAGCCCGAGTCGGTCCCGCAGCTGGACGAAGGACCCGTCGGGCGCCGTCACCTGCACATCGGCGACCGGCGCCCCCGGCGGCGTGCCCACCGCCACCTCGGACTCGGTCGGCTCGGGCGACAGGGGCGAGTCGGCGTACGACGACGGCGCGCCGAGCGGCCCGCGCCCCACATGGCCGTCCGTGAGGAGCGTGTCGTGCCCGCGCGCCGCCCCCGGCACGTAGGAGCGCAGCCCCTTGCCGCCGCGCAGCGCGGGCAGCGACTGGTCGGCGGCGCGCAGGCGTGCGGCCACACCGGCCCGCCGCTCGGCCTGATAGCTGTCGAGCAGCGAGTCGCGGGCGCCGTGGTGCCAGGCGAGCGCCAGCTTCCAGGAGAGGTTGTCGGCGTCCCGCAGCCCCTCGTCGAGCCCCTGGGTGCCGAGCGCGCCGAGCAGATGCGCGGCGTCCCCGGCGAGGAAGGCGCGGCCGATCCGCCACCGCCGGGCGAGGCGGTGATGGACGGTGTGCACGCCCGTGTCCAGCAGTTCGTACGGCGGAGTGGCGCCCTCGCACCAGCCCGCGAGGGTCTCCCGGATGCGCACGACGAGGGCGTCGGGCGTCACCAGCTCGCCGCGTGGCGGCAGCAGCCAGTCGAGCCGCCACACGCCGTCGGCCATCGGACGGCCCGTCACCTCGGCGCCTCCGCCGCGCCACGGAGGCATCCGGTGCAACAACGCTTCGCCCTGCCAGGGAAGTTCCGTGCGCAGTGCCGCCACGGCGTGTCGCTCGACGGCCGTGCGCCCGGGGAAGCGGATGTCGAGCAGCTTGCGCACCGTGGAGCGCGGGCCGTCGCAGCCCACCAGATAGCTGCCCCGCCACCAGGTGTCCTTCGGACCGCGGGTGTGCGCGGTCAGCCCGGAGGCGTCCTGCTCCAGGGAGTCGAGCTTGCTCTCCACCGCGATCTTGACCAGCCGCTCGTCGGCGATGGCGTCGCGCAGCGCGCCGGTCAGCACGTGCTGGGGCAGATGCAGCGGGGCGGGGGACCCGTCCCCGAAGGAGAGCTCCCGCATCAGCTGTTTGCGCCGCAAGGAGCGCCAGCTGGTCCACCGCGCGCCCGACTCCGCGTCCCCGAACGAGTGACCCACCAGCCGCTCCACGAACGCCGCCGTGTCCTCGCGGAGCACGACGGTCCGCGCGGGGCGCTGCTCTTCCTTGCCCGGTCCTTCGTCGAGGACGACGGTGGGCACCGAGTGGCGGGCGAGGGAGAGGGCGAGCGCGAGTCCGACGGGGCCCGCGCCGACGACGATCACCGGGTCCACGGCGCACACCCTCCGGCCCGCTGGGCCCTGAGGGTCCGGACTGCCCGGAAGCGCTGGACGTACGTACAGGAACTGGCAGTTGGAGCCCGGTGCACGATCACAGAACGTATGCAACCCATTGCCGGTGCTTGCGTCAAGTGACGATGGCAGTGGCGGGCACGAGAGAACGCACGTGGGGGACAGCAACAGGGCTGTCCCCCACGTCAGCGACGGGGATTCGTCAGTTGGATTTTCCAACCCCGTCGTCGGGGTCGTCCTTCGGGCGATCGGTGCCGGCGTCGGGGGCGTCGGCCGCCTCCGGGGCGTCGGTGCCCTCGGGAGAGTCGGCGGGCGTGCCCGGCGCGTCCTCCGCGGTGGCCGTCGGGCCGAGCGGCGCGGCCGTGTCGAGCACGCCCGGGGCCTCCGCGGGCTCGGCGGCGGCCGCCACGGCGATGCCGGTCTTGGCGCGGCGCCCGCGCTTCTCGATCCATGTGGCGAGCGAGGAGAGGGCGAGGCAGAGCGCGATGTAGATGACACCGAAGACGGTGACCGTCTGGACGAACGGGTACGTGCCGTTCACCGGCGTGTTGTTGGCGATGAGCCGCGCCGAGTACAGGAGCTCGGGGTAGAGGATCATGAAGCCGAGCGAGGTGTCCTTGAGGGTCACCACGAGCTGGCTGATGATCGTCGGCAGCATCGACCGCACGGCCTGCGGGAACAGGATGGTGGTCATGACCTGGGTCTTGCTCAGGCCCAGGGCGTAGGCGGCCTCCCGCTGGCCCTTCGGCACCGCGTTGATGCCGGCGCGCAGGACCTCGGCCTGGACGCAGCCGTTGTAGATGGTCAGACCCAGGACCAGCGCCCACAGCGGGGTCATGTCGCCGAGGATGCCCACCCACAGGGCGAAGATCGTGATCAGCAGCGGGATCGACCGGAAGAGGTCGATGAAGGCGACCGCGACCCAGCGGATGGGCCGGTGGTCGGAGAGCCTGCCGACGCACAGCACGACCGCGAAGATCAGTGAGAAGAAACCGGCGAGGACGAAGGCCTTCAGCGTCGACTGGAGCGCGTCGAAGATGTTCTCGCGGATGCCCGCATAGTTGAAGATGTCCCACAGGGCGCTGTCGAACTCGCCCTTCTCGTTGAGCCTCAGTGCGACCCAGACGAGCAGACCGAGCAGCGCGGCCGAGCCGATCACCGAGTAGATGACGTTGCGGACCTTGGCCTTGGGGCCGGGTGCGTCGAAGAGAACGCTGGCACTCATCGGGCGACCTCCATTCGGTGCTCGAGCAGCCGGAAGAGGCCGTTGATGGCGTACGTGATGATCAGGTACGCGACCGTGATCCAGACGAAGATCATCACGATGTCGTAGCCCTCGTTGCTGAGCGTCTTGGTGATGTTGAACAGCTCGACGTTGTCGAAGCCGCCCGCGATCGCCGAGTTCTTGGTCAGCGCGATGAAGATCGAGCCCATCGGGGCGATGACCGCGCGGGTCGCCTGCGGGAGCACCACGATGCGCATGACCTGCGTGAAGCTCATGCCGATGGCGCGGGCCGCCTCGGCCTGCCCCATCGACACGGTGTTGATGCCCGACCGGAGGGCCTCGGCTATGAAGGACGACGTGTAGAAGCCCAGCGCCGTGACGGCGAGCACGAAGGAGTCCATGTCCGGGAACAGGATCTTCGGCAGGATGAAGAAGGCCACCAGGAACAGCAGGGTGAGCGGGGTGTTCCGGAGGATGTTCACCCACAGGGTGCCGAAGATGCGCAGCGGCGGCACCGGGGAGACCCGGAAGGCGGCGATGATCACGCCGAGCACCATGGCGATGATCCCGCTGACCACGGTCAGCTCCACGGTGCCGATGAACCCCTCGCGGAACAGCGACAGGTTGTCGGTCAGTACGTTCATGAATTCTCCGCGAGAGGGCGGTCGGACGGCGATGTGCTCACAAGACGCCCCGCCCCGCACGGACGTTCAGGCCGTACGAAGCGGGGCGCAGGGTGTCACTTGGGGTCGGTGAAGGCCGGCGGCTCCTGGTAGTCCGAGCCGGACTTGCCGATGGTGGCGTCGAACGCCTTCTTGTAGTCGCCGTTCTCCTGGTGCGCCTTGATGGCGTCCGCGACGGCCTTCTGCAGCGCGGCGTCGCCCTTCTTGAGGCCGACACCGTACGGCTCGTCCGAGAAGGGCTTGCCGACGACCTTGAGCTTCTTCGGGTTCTGCGCCGCGTAGCCCATCAGGATGGCGTCGTCGGTGGTGACGGCGTCGACCTGGTTGTTGAGCATCTGGGCCACGCACTCGGAGTACTTGGACAGCTCGGTCACCTTGGCGCCGTACTTCGGCTTCTTGATGTTCTGCAGCGGCGTCGAGCCGACGATGGAACAGACCTTCTTGCCGCGGACGGTCTCCGGGCCCTTGATGTCCTTCTCGTCCTTGCGGACCAGGAGGGAGGCGCCGGCGTGGTAGTACGGGCCGGCGAAGTCGATCTGCTTCTTGCGCTCGTCGTTGATCGTGTACGTGCCGATCATCAGGTCGACGTCGCCCTTGGAGACCGCGGTCTCGCGGGCGCCGGAGTCGACCGTCTTCCACTCGATCTGCTTCGCCGAGAAGCCGAGGTCGGCCGCGATCATCTTGGCGATCTCGATGTCGAAGCCGGAGTACTCCTTGGTCGACTGGTCCTGGAAGCCCAGGTACGGCTGGTCGGCCTTGGCGCCGATGACCAGCTTGCCGCGCTTCTGGGCGGCCTTGAACACGGAGGAGTCGACCGAGACGTCCTTCTTGACCGTGTAGCTGAGGGACTTGCTGTCCTTGGTGTCCGGGCCCTCCGGCTTGTCGCCGGCCGAGCCCTCCTTGCCGCCGCAGGCGGTGGCGGTCAGCGACAGCGCGGCGACGGTCGCCGCGACGGCGACGGACTTGCGGAGCTTCATGGTGAACATCCTTTGTTTCGACTGGTGTTGAGACGGCGTGGGAGCCTCAGTGTTTAAGGATCTTCGACAGGAAGTCCTTGGCCCGGTCGCTGCGCGGGTTGTTGAAGAACTGCTCCGGCGTGGCCTCTTCGACGATCCGGCCGTCCGCCATGAACACGACGCGGTTGGCCGCGGAGCGGGCGAAGCCCATCTCGTGGGTGACCACGACCATCGTCATGCCGTCCCGGGCGAGCTGCTGCATCACCTCGAGGACCTCGTTGATCATCTCCGGGTCGAGCGCCGACGTGGGCTCGTCGAAGAGCATGACCTTGGGGTCCATCGCCAACGCGCGGGCGATCGCGACGCGTTGCTGCTGACCGCCGGAGAGCTGCGCGGGGTACTTGTCGGCCTGCGTGGCGACACCCACGCGGTCCAGGAGCTCGCGTGCCTTGCGCTCCGCCTCGGCCTTGCCGATCTTGCGGACCTTGATCTGCCCCAGCGTCACGTTCTCGAGCACGGTCTTGTGCGCGAAAAGGTTGAACGACTGGAAGACCATGCCCACGTCCGCACGGAGCCGGGCGAGTTCCTTGCCCTCCTGGGGCAGCGGCTTGCCGTCGATCGAGATGTCTCCCGAATCGATCGTCTCCAGGCGGTTGATGGCGCGGCACAGGGTGGACTTGCCGGACCCGGAGGGGCCGATCACGACGACGACCTCACCACGGGCGATGGTCAGGTCGATGTCCTGGAGGACGTGCAGAGCGCCGAAGTGCTTGTTGACGTTCTTCAGCACGACCAGGTCGTCCGCCCCGGGCGGTATGGCGTCCTTGGTCACCGATACTTCGGTCACGGCTTGTTGCTCCATCCTCCTCGGTTGGGAGGACAGTAATAACCCAGTGCGACCAGCGTCATTACATCTGAGAGGAAATTGAGCATAACGATCCGGCCGCAACCGGACACTCCGTGTGAAGAGGGCCCACGGAGTGCGTACCGGCTGGGTAACGGAACGTGCAGGGGACCCGAACCCTCTTGACGCGGTCCTTATCCATCGGCGTGGATGCCTTGTGCGCATGCGCGACTACCGGACACGACGGAACAACGGATGAAGAGGAGGGGGCCCGCATGAGACTGCTGCTCGTCGAGGACGACGATCATGTGGCCGCCGCTCTGTCCGCCGTCCTGGCCCGGCACGGCTTCGATGTCGTGCACGCCCGCAGCGGCGAGGAGGCCCTGCAGGCACTCCTGCCCACGCAAACGCCTCCCTTCGGAGTGGTGCTCCTCGACCTGGGGCTGCCCGACCAGGACGGCTACGAGGTGTGCGGCAAGATCCGCAAGCGCGGCTCGGTGCCGGTGATCATGGTGACGGCCCGCGCGGACGTACGCTCGCGCATCCACGGGCTCAACCTCGGAGCCGATGACTACGTAGTGAAGCCGTACGACACCGGTGAACTGATCGCCCGTATCCACGCGGTCATCCGGCGCCCCACCTCCGGCGGCGACGCGACGCCTGTCGACAAGGAACTGCGGCTCGGCCCGGTCCACATCGAACTCCCCACCCGGCAGGTCAGCGTGGACGGTTCGATTGTCCAACTGACCCGCAAGGAGTTCGACCTGCTCGCGCTCCTCGCCCAGCGCCCCGGAGTGGTCTTCCGCCGGGAGCAGATCATCAGCGAAGTGTGGCGCACCAGTTGGGAAGGCACGGGGCGCACGCTGGAAGTGCACGTGGCGTCCCTGCGCTCCAAGCTCCACATGCCGGCCCTGATCGAGACCGTGCGCGGCGTCGGCTACCGCCTCGTCGCCCCGGCGGCGTAGGCCGGAGCGAGGACAGGTGCGCTCTCGCCTCCTCCCGCTGCTGATCATCCTGATGGCGGGCGTGCTGCTCGCGCTCGGATTCCCGCTCGCCGTCAGCGTCGCGGCGGCACAGCAGCAGAAGGTGGTCGTCGACCGGATCGACGACACGGCACGCTTCGCGTCACTCGCCCAGTTCGTCACCGAACGTCCCACCGGATCGCGGGTGGAAGGCGGCAGCGACGAGCGCCGCGACACCCTCCAGAAGGAACTCGACGACTACTACGACGTCTACGGCATCCGGGCGGGCGTCTTCTACCGCGACGACGGCCCCATGGCCCACGCCCCGAGCAACTGGCTGCTGCCCAAGGAGGGAGACGTACGGGCCGCCTTCGACGAGGCGCTCCGCTCGCGCGGCAGCCACGACCCCGAACAGGTGTGGCCCTGGCAGCGCGGGAGGCTGGCCGTCGCGTCCCCGGTGATCAGGGACGGCGACGTCATCGCCGTCGTCGTCACCGACTCACCGACTGGGCGCATGCGGTCGAAGACCCTGCAGGGCTGGCTGCTCATCGCCGCGGGTGAATCGGCGGCCATGCTCCTGGCGGTCGGCGCGGCGCTGCGGCTCACCGGCTGGGTGCTGCGCCCGGTGCGTGTCCTGGACGCCACGACGCACGACATCGCGACCGGACGCCTCAAGTCCCGTGTCGCCGCCGCGGGCGGGCCGCCGGAACTCCGGCGCCTGGCCCGCTCGTTCAACGAGATGGCCGACAACGTCCAGGACGTCCTGGAGCAGCAGCGCGCCTTCGTCGCCGACGCCTCGCACCAGCTGCGCAACCCGCTCTCCGCCCTGCTCCTGCGCATCGAGCTCCTCGCCCTCGAACTGCCCGAGGGCAACGAGGAGATCGCCTCGGTCCGCACCGAGGGCAAGCGCCTGGCCCAGGTACTCGACGACCTGCTCGACCTGGCGCTCGCCGAGCACGCCGAGGCCGACCTGAGCCTCACCGACATCGGCGAGCTGGCCGCCGAGCGCGTCGCCGCCTGGCGGCCTCTTGCCGACGAGCGGGGCGTGCGGCTGACGGGCGAGTGCCCGGCGACCACCGGCTGGGCCGACCCGGTCGCCCTCTCCAGCGCGCTGGACGCGGTGATCGACAACGCCCTGAAGTTCACGCCCGAGGGCGGGCCGGTCCGGGTGACGGTCGCCTCCAGCGACGCGACGACGACCGTCGTGGTCACCGACGGCGGCCCCGGCCTCACCGAGGACGAGCTGACCCGCGTGGGCGACCGGTTCTGGCGCAGCACCCGCCACCAGAACGTGAAGGGGTCGGGTCTCGGCCTGTCCATCTCGCGGGCGCTGCTCGCGGCCGGCGGCGGCGCCATCACGTACGCCCGTCATGAACCGGAAGGACTGAAGGTGACGGTCAGCGTGCCCCGCAGCGAGCCGGCCGCGACGCCCTGAGGGCACGAACGCCCGGGACGGCATCGCTCGAGACGGCATCGCCCGGGACGGGCCTCGCCCAGGACGTCACCCCTCAGGGCTTGACCGACCGGTAGTAGTCGCGCGCGCCCTCGTGCAGGGGCAGCGGGTCCGTGAACAGGGCGGTGCGCAGATCCACCAGCTGGGCCGCGTGCACCTCGTCGCCGATGTGGTCGCGGCTGTCGATGACGGTGCGCGTCAGCCGCGACGTCAGGTCGGCGCGGGTGCGGTCGGTGGTCACCAGGAGGTTCGCCACCGCCAGCGTCGGCACGGCGGAACCCCGCTGGGCCGCCGGATAGGCGTCCGCCGGCATCGTCGCGGCCCGGTAGTAGCGCGAGGCGCCGCCCTGCTTGTGCAGCGCGTCGACGAGGTAGCCGAGCTTCACGAGGCGGACGTCCATCTTCTCCGAGAGCACCCGCACGGAGGTCGTCGGCAGCCCGCCCGACCAGAAGAAGGCCTGGATGTCACCGCGCTTCAGGAGGTCCGGCATGGTGTCGATGCCGGCCGCCACCGGCTCGATGTCCGTGGCCGGGTCCAGCCCCGCCGCGTCGAGCACACGGTCCGCTATCAGCCGCACGCCCGAGCGATCCTGCCCCACCGCCACGCGCTTGCCCCGCAGGTCCGCTACGGAGTCGATGTCCGAGTTCCGGGGCACCACGAGCTGTACGTAGTCGTCGTAGAGCCGCACGCACCCGCGCAGCCGCTCCCACCCCGGTGCGCCTTCGAGGCGGTACTTCTCGACCGCGTCGGCGGCCGCGATGGTGAAGTCGGACTTCCCGGTGGCCACCCGCTCGACGTTCTGCTGCGAGCCCTCGCTGTTGAGGAGGTTCACGTCGACCTTCGGCATGTCCCGCGAGATCTCCGTCTCCAAGAGCTTGCCGTACCGCTCGTAGACGCCGTTCTGCACACCCGTGCTGAACGTCATCGGGCCCTTCGGAGAGTCCTCGCCCATGGGCAGCAGCCACCACAGCAGCAGCCCGAACACCACGAGCGCCGCGGTCGAGCCCTGCAGGGCGCGGCGCCTGCTGATGCGGGGGAGTGCCTGGAACATGCGCGCGATCCTGCCAGCCCACTCACCGTGCTGACCAGGGGCGCGGTCACACTGTGTGTTCCCGGTGCCCGGCCCTTGGGCGCCCACAGGGAATCCGCGGGCACGCGCGCGTGGCGACCCCGTACCCTGGAGGGCGAGATGAGCGCGAAGACTTACGAGGTGCGCACCTACGGGTGCCAGATGAACGTCCATGACTCCGAGCGGCTCTCCGGGCTGCTGGAGGACGCCGGTTACGTACGTGCGCCCGAAGGGGCGGACGGCGACGCCGACGTCGTCGTCTTCAACACGTGCGCCGTGCGCGAGAACGCCGACAACCGTCTGTACGGCAATCTCGGCCGCCTGGCGCCGATGAAGACCAAGCGTCCGGGGATGCAGATCGCCGTCGGTGGCTGCCTGGCCCAGAAGGACCGCGACACCATCGTCAAGAAGGCGCCCTGGGTCGACGTCGTCTTCGGCACGCACAACATCGGCAAGCTGCCGGTCCTCCTGGAGCGCGCCCGCGTCCAGGAAGAGGCGCAGGTCGAGATCGCCGAGTCCCTCGAGGCCTTCCCGTCGACGCTGCCGACCCGCCGCGAGAGCGCGTACGCGGCCTGGGTCTCCATCTCCGTCGGCTGCAACAACACCTGCACCTTCTGCATCGTCCCCGCGCTGCGCGGCAAGGAGAAGGACCGCAGGACCGGCGACATCCTCGCGGAGATCGAGGCGCTCGTCGGCGAGGGCGTCTCCGAGATCACCCTCCTCGGGCAGAACGTGAACGCGTACGGCTCGGACATCGGCGACCGCGAGGCCTTCAGCAAGCTGCTGCGCGCCTGCGGACAGATCGAGGGCCTGGAGCGCGTGCGCTTCACCTCCCCGCACCCGCGCGACTTCACCGACGACGTGATCGCCGCCATGGCCGAGACGCCGAACGTGATGCCGCAGCTCCACATGCCGCTGCAGTCCGGCTCGGACCCCGTCCTCAAGGCGATGCGCCGCTCGTACCGCCAGGAGCGCTTCCTGGCGATCATCGAGAAGGTCCGCGCCGCGATGCCGGACGCCGCGATCTCCACCGACATCATCGTGGGCTTCCCCGGTGAGACCGAGGAGGACTTCGAGCAGACGATGCACGTGGTCCGCGAGGCCCGCTTCGCCAACGCCTTCACCTTCCAGTACTCCAAGCGCCCCGGGACCCCGGCCGCGACGATGGAGGACCAGATCCCCAAGGAGGTCGTCCAGTCGCGTTACGAACGCCTGGTCGCGCTCCAGGAGGAGATCTCCTGGGAGGAGAACAAGAAGCAGGTCGGCCGGACCCTGGAGCTGATGGTCGCCGAGGGCGAGGGCCGCAAGGACGGCACCACGCACCGCCTCTCCGGCCGCGCTCCCGACAACCGCCTGGTCCACTTCACCAAGCCGGACGCCCCGGTGCGCCCCGGTGACGTCGTGACGGTCGAGATCACCTACGCCGCCCCGCACCACCTGCTCGCCGAGGGCGCCGTGCTGAGCGTGCGTCCCACGCGCGCGGGGGACGCCTGGGAGAAGCGCCAGGCCGAGGCGGCCGCGAAGCCCGCGGGCGTGATGCTGGGCCTGCCGAAGATCGGCGTCCCCGAGCCGCTCCCTGTGGCGACGGGCAGCGGTTGCGGCTGCGACTGACTGTCGCGACGCGCGGCGGCTGCGGCTGCGACTGACCCGGACGGCGCGCCCGCCTGGCCTGACCGTGTGCTGCTGACGCGAGCGGCGAACCGCCGGAGGCCGGGCCGGTGCGCGGCCCCCGGTCCACCGGACCGGGACGTACCCGCCGCCCCGGTCGACGGCGGGCGTTACGCTGCGGATCATGCTTGTCGCCGCCGCCGTCTGCCCCTGTCCGCCGCTGCTCGTCCCCGAGGTCGCCGCAGGCGCCGCTCCTGAACTGGAGGCCGCGCGCGCGGCGTGCACGGACGCCGTCGGAGTCCTCGCCGCCGCCCGGCCCGACCGCCTCGTCGTGGTCGGCCCCGCCGGGCCGAGCGGGCGCGGACGCCATCCGCAGGGCGCGCGCGGGTCCTTCAAGGGCTTCGGCGTGGACCTCGACGTACGCCTGGGAGACGCGTCGGACGAGGCCGCGGAGCGTGAGCTTCCGACGTCGCTCGCCGTGGCCGGCTGGCTGCTGGGCCGCACGCGGTGGTCGACCGCTCCGCTGGAAGGTCTCGGCGTGGGGGAACCGATTGCCGCCGAGCGGTGTATTCAAGTCGGGGAAGAGATCGGGGCGCGGGCCGACCGGGTGGCCCTGCTGGTGATGGGCGACGCCAGCGCGTGCCGCACGCTGAAGGCGCCGGGCTATCTCGACGAGCGGGCGGCCGGCTTCGACGCGGAGGTCGCGCGTGCCCTCGGCGCGGCCGACGTGGCGGCGCTGAAGGCGCTGGACGCCGCTCTCGCGCACGAACTGAAGGCGGCGGGCCGTGCCCCGTGGCAGGTGCTCGCCGGTGCGGCGGAGGGCGCCACGCTGAGCGGCGAGCTGCTCTACGAGGACGCGCCGTACGGCGTGGGCTATCTGGTGGCGGCCTGGTCGTAGCGGGCCGCGGCCGACGGCGTGGCCATAGCGGTCCGCTGGAGGCCCGGCCGCAGCGGCCTGCCTGCGGCGCCGTCGGTCCTGCTCCCGGCGCGCGGCGACGGCCGCGAAGCGTCACGCTTCACGGCCGTCCGCCGATGCTGATCAGGGAGCCGGCGACGACGGAGGCGGCGGGGTGCTGCCGCCCGTGTCCTTGCCCTCGTCCGTCCCGGCGAGGCGGTCCACGGCGTCCTTCGCCTTGCCCGTGCCCGTCTGGATCTTGTCGCTGTACTTGCCCTTGGTCTTTTCGTCGACCACCTTCGCGGCCTTGTCCAGACCCTGGTCGATCTTGTCCCCGTGCTGCTGCGCGAGGTCAGAGACCTTGTCCTTGGCAGGGGCCAGCTTGGCTTTCAATTGGTCCAGGAAGCCCATGGGTTCACCTTCCCTCGCTGGGGGTCACTTGCGGGCGCTCTCACCGGCCTCGTTGTCGGCCGCTTCCTCGGCGGACTGCTGCTTCGGGATCTCCACGCCCTCCGCGGCGGCCGTCTCGGTGGCCTCCGCCGGCTTGTCCTCGGCAGCGCTCTCGGCATCCGTGTCGGCCTCGGCGGCGGGCTTCTCATCGGCCGAGGCCTCGGGGGAGCCCTCGGCCTCTTCCGGCTCTGCCGTCAGTGTGGCGGCGGCCGCCTCGGTCGTTGACGCTTCTTCGCTGTCCTTGCTCTTCCGGCGGAAACGTGCAAAAACGCCCATATCTACTCCATACGTTACTCGTGTGGGCGAAATCCCGCCCCGCCCGGTGCGTCCCATTGCGTCGCCCGGGTCATCGGTCCTGGAAACCGGCGGCCGGAACCTCGCAACAGGCAACGACCCGTGAGCCGTGCCGTCACGTAGCTCGTTCGGGAAGAGCGCGAGGGGTTTGCGAGACTGGGACGGTGAGTAGCGCAGCTCCCGCCCCGCGGGTCATCGCCGTCGTCGGTCCGACCGCGGCAGGAAAGTCCGATCTGGGTGTATTTCTCGCCCAGCGCCTCGGCGGCGAAGTCGTCAACGCCGACTCCATGCAGCTCTACCGAGGGATGGACATCGGCACCGCCAAGCTGACGCCCGAGGAGCGCGGCGGGGTGCCCCACCACCTCCTGGACATCTGGGACGTCACGGAGGCCGCCAGCGTGGCCGAGTACCAGAAGCTGGCCCGCGCGGAGATCGACCGGCTCCTCGCCGAGGGGCGCTGGCCGATCCTGGTCGGCGGCTCCGGCCTGTACGTCAGGGGGGCCGTGGACCACCTGGACTTCCCCGGCACCGACCCCGCCGTGCGGGCCCGCCTGGAGGAGGAGCTCGCTCTCCGCGGCCCCGGAGCGCTGCACGCCCGTCTCGCCGCCGCCGACCCGGACGCGGGCAAGGCCATCCTGCCCAGCAACGGCCGCCGGATCGTCCGTGCCCTTGAGGTCATCGAGATCACCGGCAAGCCCTTCACCGCCAACCTCCCCCGCCACGAGTCCGTCTACGACACCGTCCAGATCGGCGTCGACGTGGCCCGCCCCGAACTCGACGAACGCATCACCACGCGCGTGGACCGTATGTGGGAGGCGGGCCTGGTCGACGAGGTGCGCACGCTGGAGGCACAGGGGCTGCGCGAGGGGCTCACGGCGTCGCGTGCCCTGGGCTATCAGCAGGTGCTCGCGGCGCTCGCGGGGGAGTGCACGGAGGACGAGGCGCGCGCCGAGACCGTGCGCGCCACCAAGCGCTTCGCGCGCCGCCAGGATTCATGGTTCCGCCGCGATCCCCGGGTGCACTGGCTCAGTGGGGCCGTGGCCGATCGCGGGGAACTCCCGGCACGCGCACTGGCGTTGGTCGAACGACCGGTCACAGCCTGATCACGTGATGGCATCGGGACGCTCCGGCGGTCATCCCGGCACCTGACGGCGTGCCATCATCGACCATCGATCGACCAGTGGAGTCCGAAGTGGGAGGGCGCGTGGCGATGGAGGCCGGCCCTCGTGACACCGCGCATGACGACGGTGAGCAACTGAGCCCCGACGGGCCCGACGACGTACCCGGCGGCGTGACGGACGACGGCCCCGGCCCGGACGAGATGGCACCCGAGGCCGAGGTCGAGGTCGAGCTGCGCCCGCAGCGTCGCCTGCGGATCTGGCAGCTCGCGCCGATCGTGGTCCTCGCCGCGCTCGGCTCCCTGATGTTCGCCTTCCCGCTGGCCTTCGAGTTCGGCGGCGGCGGTGGCGGCGGGGCCGGCGACGGCGGCGCCGTGGTCGCCATGCTCGGGCTGCTGATCAGCTGCTGCGCGGCCGGCTGGGGCATGATGGCCGCCCGCCGCGTGGGGCACACCTGGCCCGGACTGCCCGAGCGCGGCTCCGGCCGCCGTCCGGACTGGCGGGTCGTCGCCCTGTACGCCCTGCTGTTCCTCGGCGCCGTCGTCCTCGCCGTGTGGCGGGTGGCCCGGCTGCGTTCCTGACGCGGCCGTACGGAGCCCTGACGGCACCGGCGGACCGCGTGTCGTACCCACCCCGTACGATCGAGGAATGAGCACGCGGATCGCCTTCCTCAAGGGGCACGGGACCGAGAACGACTTCGTGATCATCCCCGACCCCGACAACGCCATCGAGCTGTCCCCGGCCGCCGTGGCCGCCCTGTGCGACCGCCGCGCGGGCATCGGTGGCGACGGCCTCCTCCATGTCGTACGCTCCGCCGCCCACCCCGAGGCGCGTCATCTGGCCGACCGCGCCGAATGGTTCATGGACTACCGCAACGGCGACGGGTCGGTCGCCGAGATGTGCGGCAATGGAGTGCGCGTCTTCGCGCGCTACCTCCAGCGCGCCGGGCACGCGGGCGAGGGCGACCTGGCCGTCGCCACCCGCGGCGGCGTGAAGACCGTGCACATCGCCAAGGAGGAGTCCGGCGGCGAGATCACCGTCGGGATGGGCAAGGCCCTGCTCCCCGAAGGGGACGTCACCGTCTCGGTGGACGACCACCAGTGGCCCGCGCGCAACGTGAACATGGGCAATCCGCACGCGGTCGCCTTCGTGGCCGACCTCTCCGAAGCGGGCAAGCTCTACGACGCCCCGCCCTTCAGCCCCGCCTCCGCCTACCCGTCGGGGGTGAACGTGGAGTTCGTCGTCGACCGCGGCCCCCGCCACGTCGCCATGCGCGTGTACGAGCGCGGCGCGGGCGAGACCCGCTCCTGCGGCACGGGCGCGTGCGCCGTGGCCGTGGCGGCGGCCCGCAGGGACGGCGTGGACCCGGCCGTGACGGGAGCCCCGGCGACGTACACCGTCGACCTGCCCGGCGGACGCCTGGTGATCACCGAGCGGCCCGACGGCGAGATCGAGATGACGGGCCCCGCGGTGATCGTCGCCGAAGGCGAGATCGCGTCCGAATGGCTCGAAACGGCAATCGCGTGAACTGTCGCTCGAATGGGTGATCCGTTTCACGCTCGGCGAGAGGCGGTCAGCACCGCGTGATGGGCTCGGTAGCATCAAGCACCGGCCCGGACGGAGCGCGCCTCCGTCCGCTCACCGCCGGTCGGAGCAGCCGGAGGTGCCCATGAGTGCGGAGGCCACGAACCCTGCCACGTCCGGGCCCGTGACGCCCGGGGCCCCACGCAGGCGCGGCCGCGCCCGGATCGACCTGCGCAGGCTCGGCCGTGCCGCCCTGCTCGGCTCCGGCACGCGCGACCGTCTCCCCGACGCGATCGGCCATGTGGCGGAGGCCCACCGCGGCCATTACCCGGACGCCGACCTGGAGCCGCTGCGCCGTGCCTACGTCCTCGCGGAGTCCTCGCACCGCGGTCAGATGCGCAAGAGCGGCGAGCCGTACATCACGCACCCGCTCGCGGTCACGCTGATCCTCGCCCAGCTCGGCGCGGAGATCACGACGCTGACGGCGTCCCTCCTCCACGACACGGTCGAGGACACGGACGTGACCCTGGACCAGGTGCGGGACGAGTTCGGCGACGACGTCTGCTATTTGGTCGACGGCGTCACCAAGCTCGAAAAGGTCGACTACGGAGCGGCGGCCGAGCCGGAGACGTTCCGCAAGATGCTCGTCGCCACCGGCAACGACGTACGCGTCATGTCGATCAAACTCGCCGACCGTCTGCACAACATGCGCACCCTCGGTGTCATGCGCCCCGAGAAACAGGCCCGCATCGCCAAGGTCACCCGGGACGTGCTCATCCCGCTGGCCGAGCGCCTCGGCGTCCAGGCGCTCAAGACCGAGCTGGAGGACCTCGTCTTCGCGATCCTCCACCCCGAGGAATGCACCCAGGTCAAGGCGCTGATCGCCGCCAACGCCGCGTGCGAGGGGGACCCCCTGGGGGACATCGCGGGCGAGGTGCGCGGGGTGCTGCGCGACGCCGGCATCACGGCCGAAGTCCTCATCAGGCCCCGGCACTTCGTCTCCGTGCACCGGGTGCACCGCAGGCGGGGCGAGCTGCGCGCGTCGGACTACGGCCGCCTCCTCGTGCTCGTGAACGAGGACGCCGACTGCTACGGCGTCCTCGGCGAGCTGCACACCTGCTTCACGCCGGTCGTCTCGGAGTTCAAGGACTTCATCGCCGTACCGAAGTTCAACCTCTACCAATCGCTGCACACGGCCGTGGCCCGCCCCGACGGCGAGGTGGCCGAAGTACTCATCCGTACGCACCAGATGCACCGGGTCGCCGAGGCGGGCGTCGTCTCCCTGCGCAATCCCTACGCTCCTCCTTCGGAGGAGCCGTCCGACAGCGCCGAGGACGAGCGCGTGGACCCGACCAGGCCCGGCTGGCTCTCGCGGCTCCTCGACTGGCAGGAGGCCGCCCCCGACCCGGACACGTTCTGGTCGACGCTGCGCGAGGACCTCGCCCAGGACCGCGAGATCGCCGTCTTCCGGCCCGACGGCGGCACGCTGGGGCTGCCCGCGGGCGCCACCTGCGTCGACGCCGCGTACGCCCAGTACGGCGAGGACGCGCACGCCTGCATCGGCGCCCGCGTCAACGGCCGCCTGGCGACGCTCAGCACGGTCCTGCGCGACGGCGACACGGTGCAGCTCCTCATGGGCCAGGACACCGCGTCGGGGCCCTCACGCGAGTGGCTGGAGCACGCGCGTACGCCCGCCGCGCGGATCGCCATCCGGCGCTGGCTCACCGCGCATCCGGCACCGGCGGCGTCCTCGCCCGCGCCGTCGGGACAGCGCCCGCCCCAGCAGCCGCCGGTGGCCGCGCCCAGGCCGGAGGCCCCCGACACCCTGCGCCCGGCCGTGGCGAACGCCGTCGTGGACCGCGAGGGCGCGACCGTCCGCCTCGCGGGATGCTGTACGCCGGTGCCGCCCGACGACGTCACCGCCTTCGCCGTCCGCGGCGGCGTCGTCACCGTCCATCGCGTCGGCTGTCCCGCCGTCGAGCGCATGAAGGAAGTGGGGCGCGCGGAGATCGGCGTGCGCTGGGGGGACACCGCGGAGTGCAGGGTCACTCTGATCGCCGAATCGTTCGGCCGGGCGCATCTGCTCGCGGACCTCACGGAAGCGATCGCCCTCGAAGGGGTGGCGATCATCTCCGCGACCGTGGAGCCGCCGACCCAGCAGCGCGTGCGCCACACGTACACGCTCCAACTCCCGGACGCGGCCCACCTTCCGGGCCTGATGCGGGCGATGCGCGCGGTGCCCGGCGTGTACGACGTGAGCCGCGCCCAGCACTCGGCGGCAGCCGCCCACTGAGGGCCTCTCGGCCCCGGCCGCGGCCCCGGCGACGACTCGTTCGAGTGGCCCGGCGCGCGCCGTCACCCGACGGAAGGTCCGCGCTGATAGCGGTAGTTCATGCTGCTCACCCCAGGAGGCACGGCCTCACCGCCGAAGTCCCTCCGCACCTCCCGCATCGCCACCGCGCTGATCGTGGCGACCGCTTCAGCCGCTCTCGTCGCGGCGACCGCGCCGTCACCGGCCACCCCGCTCGGCATCGGCGACCCGCTCTTCCCGCACCTGGGCAACCCCGGCTACGACGTGGCGTCGTACGACATCGCGTTCACCTATCACGGTGACAACAAGAAGCCGCTGGACGCCATCACCAAGATCGACGCACGGGCGACCGCGCCCCTGGAGCGGGTGAACCTCGACTTCACGCACGGAACCGTCCGCTCCGTGGAGGTCGACGGCCGGCGCGCACGCTTCGACAGCTCCGGCGAGGACCTCGTCGTCACCCCCGCCGAGCCCGTCCGGTCCGGCGAACGGATGCGGATCACCGTCCGGCACACCAGCGACCCCATGCCGTCCAAGGACGCCGAGGGCGGCTGGGTGCGCACCGGCGACGGGCTCGCCATGGCCAACCAGGCCGACGCCGCCCACCTGGTCTTTCCGTGCAACGACCACCCCGCCGACAAGGCGCGGTTCACGTTCCGGATCACCGCTCCGAAGGGCCTCACCGCCGTCGCCAACGGCCTTCCGATCGCCAAGACCCGGCATGGCGGCACCACCACCTGGGCGTACCGCACCCACCACCCGATGGCGACCGAGCTGGCGCAGGTGTCGATCGGCCGCTCCAGCGTGCTGCACCGCACGGGACCGCACGGCCTGCTCGTGCGCGACGTGGTGCCCACCAAGGACCGCGCGGTCCTGGAGCCCTGGCTGAAGAAGACGCCCGGCCAGATCGAGTGGATGGAAGAGAAGATCGGCCGCTACCCGTTCGAGGCCTACGGGGTCCTGATCGCCGAGGCGCAGACCGGTTTCGAGCTGGAGACACAGACGCTCTCTCTCTTCGAGAGAGAGCTGTTCACGCGTCCCGAGTACCCGGAGTGGTACGTCGACTCGATCATGGTGCACGAGCTGGCACACCAGTGGTTCGGCGACAGCGTGAGCCCGCGCTCCTGGTCGGACCTGTGGCTCAACGAAGGCCACGCCACCTGGTACGAGGCGCTCTACGCCGAGGAGCAGGCGAAGCACTCCCAGGCGAAGCAGTCCCTGAAGGACCGCATGCGGGACGCCTACCGCCAGTCGGACGCCTGGCGCGCGGCCGGCGGACCGCCCGCCCGGCCGCAGCGGCCCGCACCGGGGCAGAAGATCAGCATCTTCCGTCCCGTCGTCTACGACGGCAGCGCCCTGGTCCTGTACGCCCTGCGCCAGGAGATCGGGCAGCAGGCCTTCGAGCGGCTGGAGCGCGTATGGGTCCGCACCCACCGTGACGGCAACGCCGCGACCACCGACTTCGTGCGGCTGGCCTCCTGGATCTCCGGGCGTGACCTGGGCGCCTTCTTCGACGCCTGGCTGTACGGGGAGAAAACGCCGCCCATGCCGGGGCATCCCGACTGGGTTTCCGGGAAATAACCCGGATGACGAGACGTGCCGTGCCGTGCAACCATCTTCAGGTCGACGGCGCGGCCCGTCCGGGACATCCCCTCGGGGACTTCTCAGGGGCGGCTCCGGACGGTTCGGGGAATCTCCGGACCACCTCGGGCGTTGACGACTGTGACGGGTGACGCATCCGTCCGCATTCCCATCGACGAAACGACGTAAGGACCCAATGACCTCCTCTTCTTCCCCTTCCCAGGACGCACAGAGCTTCGCGCAGAACTACCCCGAAGGTCTTCGGGCCGATGCCCTGATGGAAGAGGACGTCGCCTGGAGCCACGAGATCGACGGAGAGCGGGACGGCGATCAGTTCGACCGCTCCGAGCGCGCGGCCCTGCGCCGCGTCGCTGGCCTCTCCACCGAGCTCGAGGACGTCACCGAAGTCGAGTACCGACAGCTCCGTCTGGAGCGCGTCGTACTCGTCGGCGTCTGGACTTCGGGAACGGTCCAGGATGCGGAGAACTCCCTCGCCGAGCTGGCCGCCCTCGCCGAGACGGCGGGTGCGCTCGTCCTCGACGGCGTCGTCCAGCGCCGCGACAAGCCCGACCCGGCCACGTACATCGGTTCCGGCAAGGCCCTGGAACTGCGCGACATCGTGCTCGAGACCGGAGCCGACACCGTCGTCTGCGACGGTGAGCTGAGCCCCGGCCAGCTGATCCACCTCGAAGACGTCGTCAAGGTCAAGGTGGTCGACCGGACCGCCCTGATCCTCGACATCTTCGCCCAGCACGCCAAGTCCCGAGAGGGCAAGGCGCAGGTCGCCCTGGCACAGATGCAGTACATGCTGCCGAGGCTCCGCGGCTGGGGTCAGTCGCTCTCCCGTCAGATGGGTGGCGGCGGCGGTGGTGGCATGGCCACCCGCGGTCCCGGTGAGACCAAGATCGAGACGGACCGGCGACGGATCCGCGAGAAGATGGCGAAGATGCGCCGGGAGATCGCGGAGATGAAGACGGGCCGCGACATCAAGCGCCAGGAGCGCCGACGCAACAAGGTGCCCTCGGTCGCCATCGCCGGGTACACGAACGCCGGCAAGTCCTCCCTGCTCAACCGCCTCACGGGCGCGGGTGTCCTGGTGGAGAACGCACTGTTCGCCACCCTCGACCCCACCGTCCGCCGGGCCGAGACGCCGAGCGGCCGGGTCTACACCCTGGCCGACACCGTCGGGTTCGTGCGCCATCTGCCGCACCACCTCGTCGAGGCGTTCCGCTCCACGATGGAGGAGGTCGGCGACTCCGACCTGATCCTGCACGTGGTCGACGGTTCGCACCCGGTGCCGGAGGAGCAGCTGGCAGCCGTGCGCGAGGTCATCCGCGACGTGGGCGCCACCGATGTGCCCGAGATCGTGGTGATCAACAAGGCGGACGCCGCGGACCCGCTGGTCCTGCAGCGCCTCCTGCGCAACGAGAAGCACGCGATCGCGGTCTCCGCGCGCACCGGCGTCGGCATCGACGAGCTCCTCGGGCTCATCGACACCGAGCTGCCGCGGCCCGAGGTCGAGATCGAGGCCCTCGTTCCGTACACGCACGGCCAGCTCGTCTCGCGTGCGCACGCCGAGGGCGAGGTGCTCTCCGAGGAGCACACCGCCGAGGGCACCCTGCTCAAGGCGCAGGTGCACGAGGAACTCGCCGCGGAGCTCGCTCCGTACGCGATGGCCACGCGCTGATCATGGCGTAGTGCGGCCGGGCCCACGGTCCGGTGACGCACGGACGTAGGCCCGCCCCCTGCATCAGGGGGCGGGCCTACGTCGTGTCATGTGTGGCGTACGGCTACTGCGCGCCGTACCTCTTGCTCATCATGTCGTAGACCTGCTCGGCGCCACGGCCGAGCTGCGGTCCCGCGAGCCAGGTGTTCTCGGCCGGACCGATCGAGGTGTTCGACACGAGCTTCGTCTTGTCGCCCACCACACGGAACCAGCCACCGCCGGACGAACCGCCGGTCATGGTGCAGCCGATGCGGTACATCGTCGGCAGCGACGGCGACAGCGACAGACGCCCCGGCCGGTCGACGCACTTGTGCATGATCAGGCCGTTGTACGGCGGGGCGGCGGGGTAGCCCCAGGCGCCCATCGAGCCCGCGCTCTGCGCGGACGGCGTCGAGAAGTCGACGTCGAGCGCGTTGCCGACGGTCTCCTCCAGGGACTTGGTGCCCTGCTCCGGCTTCACGTGCATGACGGCGTAGTCGTACGTCGCGCCGGCGCCGCCCGTCGGACCGCCCTCGCTGATCCACTCGTTGGAGGTCGAGACCCAGTCCGCCCAGTACTGGCCGTAGGGGGCGATCTCCTGCGGGGCCGCGTTGCGCAGATCGGCCTCGGACTTGCCCAGGTCGTTGTAGGACGGGACGAAGGCGATGTTGCGGTACCAGCCGCCGTTCTTGCCGGCGTGCACGCAGTGGCCCGCGGTCCACACGAGGTTGGACTTGCCCGGGTTGCGCGGGTCCTTCACGACCGTGCCGGAGCAGACCATCGAACCCTCGGGGGAGTCGAAGAAGATCTTCCCGACGGGGGCCGCGTTCTCGTGGTACGGCGTCTTCTCGCGCTTGGCCTGGACCGGGGTCGGCTCGGGGTCGGTCGCGCCCTGATCGGCGGTCGCGTCCTTCGCGGCGATCGTCTTGTTCGGGTCCTTGGCCTTCTTCATCCGCTCGGGCTTCCAGAGCCCCTCGATGACCGGGTTGGCGAAGTCCTTGGCCTCGCGCAGCCAGTCGTCCTTGTCCCAGTTCTTCCAGGCGCCGCCCTTCCAGTCGTCCAGGTCGATGCCGTTCTTCTTGAGCTTGTCGGCGAGGCTGTCGGGAAGCTTGGAACCGGAATCGGATCCGTCGGCTCCCTGCGACGCGGTGGCGTCGGGCTTGTCGCTCGCGTTGTCCTCGCTCGGACCACAGGCCGTGGCGGTGAGCGCCAGGGTCGCTGCGAGCCCGGTGGCGGCGAGTGCGACGCGCCGCGCACGACTGCGCGCGAACGGCACACGAGTGGAACGCATGGTGCTGGTACCCCCGATAGAAACGTGTGTTTGCCATGTACGTGTCACATGCTGGCGTGGATGCTCCGGAGAACCCCGCCTTGACACAACACCCCACTATGCCTGTGAGGTTGGGGACGAACGACGGCGGGGTCGTGAAGGTTTCCGGTTCCCCGCCGCCGTACGGCTCCTGCTGAACCCGCTGGTGGCCGCGTGCGGCCGACGGCGCGCCCGCGACGGCCGACTACTTGTCGGCGAACTTCTCGCTGACCGCGGTGTAGATGCCCTTGGCCTCCTTGCCCAGGCGCGGGCCGGCCAGCCAGCCCGCCGTCACCGGGCCGATGGAGGTGTTCGACACCAGCGCGGGCTTGCCGTCCTGGCCCTCGGCGACCCAGCCACCGCCGGACGAACCACCGGTCATGGTGCAGCCGACGCGGTACATCGTCGGGTCGGGCTTGGTCAGCGAGAGACGGCCCGGCTTGTCGGCGCACTGGAACAGCTTCTGGCCGTCGTACGGGGGCGCGGCCGGGTAGCCGGTCGCCGTCATCTCGGCGATCTTGGGCACTGCCGGAGCGTTGAAGTCCACGGGGAGCGCGGAACCGACCGTCTCCTCCAGCGACTTGCCCTCGCTGCCCTTCTCCGGCTTCACGTGAATGACCGCGAAGTCGTACGGCGCACCCGCGCCGCCCGTCGGGCCGCCCTGCTCGATCCACTGGTCGGAGGTCTGCGCCCAGTCACCCCACCAGACGCCGTACGGGGCGACCTCTTCCTTGGGGGCGTTCTGCAGTTCCGCGGCCGACTTGCCGCTGTTGTTGTACGAGGGGACGAAGACCATGTTGCGGTACCAGCCGCCCTTGGCGCCCGCGTGCACGCAGTGGCCGGCGGTCCACACCATGTTGGACTTGCCCGGGTGGGCCGGGTCCTTGACGACGGTCGCGGAGCAGACCATCGAACCCTCGGGGCTGTCGAAGAAGAGCTTGCCCGACTCGGCGGCCTGGTCGTGGTACGGAGCCTTCACGGCCGCCGCCTGCACGGGCTCGGGAGTCGGGTCGGTGACGCCCTGGTCACCGGAGATGTCGTTGTCGTCGACGCCCCGGTCGGGGTTCTTGTCGGCGTCCCGCATCCGGTCCGGGTCCCACAGGTCCTCGATGATCGGGTTGAAGAAGTCACCGGCCTCGCGCAGCCAGTCGTCCTTGTTCCACTTCTTCCAGGCGCCGTTCTTCCAGTCGTCCAGGTCGACCCCGTTCTCCTTCAGCTTGTCCTTCCAGGCGTCCGGAATCTGGATCTTGTCGTCGCCGTTGCTGCCGCCGGGCTGCGACGCGGACGAGTCGCCGCCGGCGTTGTCCTCGCTGGGGCCACAGGCCGTGGCGGTGAGTACGAGCGCCGCGCCGAGCGCCACCGAGGCCGCCACAGGGGAGGTTCTGGTGCGTCCGCTCTTCCTGCTGCGAACGGTGAAGAGCGGACGTATGGGTCGCATCGTGAGAATCCCCCTGGGCCTCGAAATCGTTCCAAAGTGCTGAACATCGCTGTACATCAAGGTGCGGAACACCCGTTGCCACTGATGCGGCACCCCCATGTGCCCGTTTGCTCGGATTTGCTCAGGGGAGCGGTGTGTTCGTTGCTGATGAACGGCACCCCACACTATGCCGGTGCCGTTGGGGACGGCCGACGGAACGGCAACGGTTCCGTCACGGCAAGGATCTTCCGATGACCCGTGTTCCTCCGGGGCTCTCGTCGTTGGTACGTACGGGGGAGTCGCGGCCTGCGTTCATCCCCTGCCCTTTGGCCCGCGCGCTCGCCCGTATGGAGCTCTCCGGAGCGGCAACCGGCGGACGCGCTCGTTCCGCAGCGGGAGGACCAACAGTCGTGGCCGTGACCGAGCCTGCGTCGGCAGCGGTGTCCGCAACTCATTCCGTGCCGAACTCTGTTTCGAGCCCCGTGCCGAGTCCCGTGTCGAACTCGGAGGGGCACTCCGCGGCGCAGCCCGCGACTCACCCGACAGGGGACACGGCGGCGCAGACCGGTGTGCAGCCGGGAGGGCGACCAGGGGCGCAGACCTTGCGGAACTCCACGGCCCAGGAGGGGATCCTGCGGCGCCAGTCGGCGCGCGAATCGGCGGCGCGCACCTATGCGCGAGCGCTGCCGATCGTGCCGGTCCGGGCGCGCGGCCTGACGATCGAGGGCGCCGACGGACGCCGCTACCTCGACTGCCTCTCGGGCGCCGGCACCCTGGCCCTCGGGCACAACCACCCCGTGGTCCTCGAAGCGATCAGAAAGGTCCTCGACTCGGGGGCACCGCTGCACGTCCTCGACCTGGCAACCCCGGTCAAGGACGCTTTCACCACCGAGCTGTTCCGCACCCTGCCGCGCGGTCTCGCCGACCGCGCGCGGATCCAGTTCTGCGGACCCGCAGGGACGGACGCGGTGGAAGCGGCGCTGAAACTGGTCCGCGCCGCCACCGGCCGCGCCGGCGTGCTCGCCTTCACCGGCGCCTACCACGGGATGACCGCCGGGGCGCTCGAAGCATCCGGCGGCGCACAGGACGTACGCGTCGCACGCCTGCCCTATCCGCAGGACTACCGCTGCCCGTTCGGCCTCGGCGGCGCACACGGCGCCGAACTCTCCGCCCGGTGGGCCGAGAGCCTCCTCGACGACACCAAGTCGGGCGTACCGCAACCCGCCGGCATGATCCTCGAACCCGTCCAGGGCGAGGGCGGAGTCCTCCCGGCCCCCGACGCCTGGCTCCGGCGGATGCGCGAGATCACCGCCGCACGCGGCATCCCACTCATCGCGGACGAGGTGCAGACGGGCGTCGGACGCACCGGAGCCTTCTGGGCCGTCGAGCACAGCGGCGTCGTCCCCGACGTGATGGTGCTCTCCAAGGCGATCGGCGGCAGCCTCCCGCTGGCCGTCGTGATCTACCGCGACGACCTTGACGTCTGGCCGCCCGGCGCCCACGCCGGCACGTTCCGCGGCAACCAACTCGCCATGGCCGCGGGCACGGCGACCCTCGCGTACGTCCGCGAGAACGGCCTCGCCGAGCGCGCCGCCACCCTCGGCGCCCGCATGCTCTCCCAACTCCGCTCCCTGGCCGCGGACCACCCTTGCATCGGAGAGGTTCGGGGCAGGGGACTGATGATCGGGGTGGAACTGGTGGATCCGGGCGGGAGCCGGACGGCTACCCGTGGAGCTGGGATGACGAGCGACGCCGGTGGAGCGACGGCGTGTGGAGGCGAGCCGACGACGAACGGAGGCGCGGGAGCGATGATCCCGTCGCAGACCGCACCCGGCCGGGGAGGCGAGGCCTCGGCCGCACCCCCGGAATCCGCCCGTAGGGGCGCCACGCCCACCGCGTCCACCGCGCTCTCCGCGTCCCCCGCGCTTTCCGAAGCCCCGGACGGCCTCCCCTTCACCGCACAGCCCCACCCGCCGGCACCCGAACTGGCCGCCGCCGTACAGCGCGAGTGCCTGAGCCGAGGCCTCATCGTCGAGTTGGGCGGCCGCCACTCCAGCGTCGTCAGACTGCTACCGCCCCTGACCATCACCGACGAACAGGCCGCCGCGGTCCTCGACCGCCTCGCCGACGCACTGGCCACCGCGGCGCGCGCCCACCACGGACAACCGAACGGATGACCAAGACGGACCCAGGTCGTCCCCGGCGGTCGTCCTCCGCCGAGTACAGCCCGATCCCGTCGCCATACGGAGCTCGAACAACCTCACAAGGAAGCCCTCTTGAACGCCACCCCCGCATCCGAAGGCCGTCCCCACCCTCACGCCTCAGGCGCGTGCGGCACCCAAAGCTCACTGGTGGCGGAGTCCGGTACGGTCCCCCGGCAGAAGGGTGGCGGCCAGGAGGCCGAACGCCTGCGCGGCACGTCCACCGACCTGCTGGAGCACCCCGACCCGCACACCGCCGCGCAGGCAGCGGCCGTCGAGAACCTGCTGCGCTGCTGGGTCAGGGAGAACAACCTCCCCGCCCCGGACCACGGCGCCCTGCGTATCCCGCTCGACGCCAGCGGAACGGCCCTGCTCGTCCCCGTGCACTACTGGTCGGCCACCGGCTGGCACCGCTTCGGCCTGCCCTACCTCGCGGACGGCCCGGCAAGCGCCCCTCCCGTCGACGCCGTCACCGTCGCCGCCCTCCTCGGCCGCGAGTCCGCCCGCCGCCGCACCGCGAATCCCTCCCTCACGGGCCCGGCGGGACCCGCAGAGGCGGCGGGAGTAGCGGGAGAGGGCACGCCCGCAGACGGCTCGGGCACCCGGGATGGGGCACGCGAGTCGAGCGAGTCAGGCAAACCGAGCAAGTCGGGTCCTCAGGGTCGGCCGGGGCAGCCGGTTCGGCCGGGTCGGTCGGGGCAGCCGGGTACGCCGGACGGCGTGGTCGGTGGGGATGACTCAGCGGACGCACCCGGCACGGCCGGGGGCGAGGGCCTGGCCGACTCACCCGACGCGGACGGCGCAACTCACGCCGACAGCCCACCCCACGCCGACAGCCCACCCCACGTACACACCTCCCTCGCTCCCGTCGACGGCGCCGACCTGGTCGGCCGCGTCGCCGACTCCGTCCGTCGCACCGCAGAGTTCATCGCCGACCGCCGCAGCACGCCCGGTGACAGCCCTGACCTCTTCCTCGCCGCTGAACAGTCGTTGCTCCTCGGCCACCCCCTGCATCCGACCCCCAAAAGCCGCGAGGGTCTGTCCGACACCGAATCCCGCCTCTACTCACCCGAGCTGCGAGGTGCTTTCGCCCTGCACTGGCTGGCCGTCGACCGCTCGGTGCTCGCTTCCGACTCGGCCTGGACCGAGCGCGGCCGCACCGTCTCCGCCGAGCAGCTGACCGCCCGCCTCGCCGGCCCCGACCTGTCACTGCCGGACGACCGCGTCGCCCTGCCCGTACACCCCTGGCAGATCCGCGAACTCCGGCACCGCCCCGCTGCCGCCGACCTCCTGGACGCCGGACTCCTCCAAGACCTCGGCCCACACGGCACCCCCTGGCACCCCACCTCCTCCGTACGCACCCTGTACAGCTCCGGCGCGGCCGCCATGCTGAAGCTCTCCCTCGGCCTGCGCATCACCAACTCCCGTCGAGAGAACCTCCGCAAGGAACTCCACCGCGGCGTCGAGGTCCACCGGCTGCTGCGCAGCGGCCTCGCCGAGGAGTGGCAGTCGGTCCACCCAGGCTTCGACGTGGTCCGTGACCCCGCGTGGCTCGCCGTCACCGGATCCGACGGCGCACCCGTACCCGGACTCGACGTCATGATCCGCCACAACCCCTTCGGCCCCGGCGACGACGCCACCTGCATCGCCGGGCTCGTCTCCCCCAGACCGTCGGCGCTCTCCGCAGGGCACGACCGCCGTCCGATGCACTCCAGGCTCTGCGAGACCGTCACCCGGCTCGCCGGACGAACGGGCCGTCCCCGAGGAGCCGTCGCCACCGAGTGGTTCCTGCGCTACCTCGAGACCGTCGTCCGTCCTGTGCTGTGGCTGGACAGCGAGGCGGGCGTCGCCCTGGAGGCGCACCAACAGAACACCATCCTCCTGCTCGACCCCGACGGCTGGCCCGTGGGCGGCCGCTACCGCGACAACCAGGGCTACTACTTCCGCGAGTCCCGGCGCGCCGAACTCGACCGAAGGCTCCCCGGCATCGGCCAGGACAGCGACACCTTCGTCTCCGACGAGGTCACGAACGAGCGGTTCGCCTACTACCTCGGCATCAACAACGTGCTAGGCCTCATCGGAGCCTTCGGCGCGGAACGGCTGGCGGACGAGAAGCTGTTGCTCGCCGCCTTCCGCCGCTTCCTCCGCGACGTCGCCTCGGGACCCGAGAGGCTGCGCACCCCACTGCCCGCGACCCTGCTCGACTCGCCCGTACTGCGGTGCAAGGCCAACCTGCTGACCCGGCTGCACGGCCTCGACGAGCTCGTCGGCCCGGTCGACACCCAGTCCGTCTACGTCACCATCGCCAACCCCCTTCATTCCTGAGGAACATGCCCCACCTCTTCTGACAGGAGCGATGCCGTGCCCCCCACCGACGCGAGCACCGACACCGGGACCGAATCCGCCACCGCCGGCGCCGACGGCACGGACACCCTCGACCTGCGCCTGCCCGACGAGCTCGTCGCCCTGCTGGCCGCCGAGGGTGACGGGCCGGCTGCCGTGGCGGGGAACGATCTCCTGGACGGCGTCGGCGGATGGGGTCCGGTCACCACCGCGGCCGGCGTCTTCCAGCTCGTACCTGTACGTCTCGAACGCGACCTCTCTCTGATCAGCCGATGGATGAACGACCCTGCGGTGGCGGCGTTCTGGGACCTAGCGGGGCCCGAGGCAGTCACGGAGGCCCACCTGCGCCCCCAGCTGGAAGGCGACGGACGCAGCGTCCCCTGTCTGGGCGCACTGGAGGGCACACCGATGAGCTACTGGGAGATCTACCGGGCGGACCTCGACCCGCTCGCCCGTCACTACCCCGCACGTCCGCACGACACCGGAATCCACCTCCTCATCGGGGGTGTCGCCAACCGTGGCCGCGGCCTGGGCACTTCGCTGCTCAGAGCGGTGGCCGACCTCGTCCTCGACCACCGTCCTGCTTGCGCACGCGTCGTAGCAGAACCCGACCTACGTAACACCCCCTCCGTCTCAGCATTTCTGAGCGCTGGCTTCCGCTTCTCGGCAGAAGTGGATCTGCCCGACAAACGAGCGGCACTCATGGTCCGCGACCGGGCCCTGCGCGCCGTCCTCTGACCCGATCACTTTTGATACACCGCTCGACCCGATCCGGTTCCCTCCCTGAGGAGTTCTCGTGCCGAATCCGTCCGCCAGCCAGATTTCCCGCCCCGCCGCGGAGCTCTACGACCCGCCCGAGCTGACCCAGGACAGATGGCAAGGGGCCGGGCGCCGTCTCCTCGCCAAGATGATCGGCGAGTTCGCGTACGAGGAGATCATCCGGCCCATGCCGGCGGCGGAAGGAGGTGAAGGCACCTACCGGCTTCCCCTTGAACCTCCCGAACCGGACGGATCCGCGGGCGCGTCCGAGGACCGCGGAGGCAACTGCCTCACCTTCCGGGCGCGCCGCGGCTCGTACGGCAGTTGGTACGTCGACACGGCAGGGCTGGCCCTAGCCGAGGGCGAGGACCCGGCGCTCCCCTTCGGGGACCCGCTGCGATTCCTCGTCCTGGCCCGTCGGACCCTGGGCCTGGACGGTGCCACGCTCGGCCACCTCATCCGCGAACTCACCGTCACGCTCAGCGCCGACGCCCGCATCGCCCACACGGCCCTCAGCGCCGCCCAGCTCGCCGACCTCGGCTACGCGGACCTCGAAGGACACCAGACCGGCCACCCCTGGCTCGTCCTCAACAAGGGACGCATCGGCTTCTCCGCGAGCGACACCGATCAGTGGGCCCCCGAGGCCCGCCGCGCCACGACGCTCCCATGGATCGCCGTCCACACCGATCTCGCCGTGTACCGGGGAGTCGGGGGACTGGACACCGCGCAGCGGCTCTACGACCGCGAACTTCCCCCCGACATCCAGCAATCCTTCGAGGACTTACTCCGCGCGCGGGGATGCGACCCCCAGGAGTATCTCTACCTTCCGGTGCACCCCTGGCAGTGGGACGAGGTCGTACTTCCGCTCTTCGCCTCGACCGTCGCGTCCGACGCCATCGTCCCGCTCTGCAGCGATGGTGATCTGCGCCTTCCCCAGCAGTCCATCCGCACGTTCCTCAACGTCTCCCGGCCCGACCGGCACACCGTGAAGCTGCCGCTGTCGGTCCTCAACACCCTGGTGTGGCGCGGTCTGCCCACGGAGCGCACGGTCGCGGCGCCCGCCGTCACGGCATGGATGCACGCCCTGCGCGACACCGACCCCTTCCTGCGCGACGAGTGCGGAGTGATCCTTCTGGGCGAAGTGGCATCGGTGGCCGTCAAGCACCCGGAGTACGACGGTCTTGCCGAAGTCCCCTACCAGTACAGGGAACTGCTCGGCGCCATCTGGCGCGAACCGATCACCCGCTACCTCGCCCCGGGAGAGCGTGCCCGCACCCTCGCCTCGCTACTGCACACCGACCCCGACGGCAGGGCCTTCGTCGCCGAGCTCGTCGAACGTTCCGGCCTGGCGCCCGCCGTCTGGCTGCGCCGCCTCTTCGCCGCCCTGATGCCGCCACTGCTGGAGTTCCTCTACCGCTACGGCACGGTGTTCTCCCCTCACGGAGAGAACACCATCGTCGTCTTCGACGACAAGGAGGTGCCTGCCAGGCTCGCGGTGAAGGACTTCGTGGACGACGTCAACGTGAGCGCGGTACCGCTTCCCGAGCACGCCTCGATGCCGGCCGACGTGCGCGACGTACTGCTGACCGAGCCCCCCGGGTTCCTCACGCAGTTCATCCACTCCGGCCTCTTCGTAGGCGTCTTCCGCTACCTCGCGCCGCTGTACGAGCAACAACTGGGCGTCACGGAGGCCGACTTCTGGTCACTCCTACGGACCGAGATCCTCAGGCACCAGGCGCGCGCCCCGGAGCTGAAGGAGCGGTACGAGATGTTCGACCTGCTCACGCCCCGTATCGAGCGGCTGTGCCTCAACCGGAACCGCCTCCACCTCGACGGATACCGAGACCGCCCCCAGCGCCCGCACGCCGCGGTGCACGGCACCGTGCCCAACCCCCTCCATCAGCATTGATCGCCGGATTGTCAGTGGGGCACCGTAGGGTGGTCGGGCTATGACGAAGCCCTCCCTCCCCGAGCTCCTGCACGCCGCCGTCACCGCTGTCGGCGGCACGGAACGCCCTGGCCAGGTGTCCATGGCCGAGGCCGTCGCCGAGGTGATCGACGACGGCTCCCACCTGCTGGTCCAGGCCGGTACCGGCACGGGTAAATCCCTCGGCTATCTGGTCCCGGCGTTGGCGCACGGAGAGCGTGTGGTGGTCGCCACGGCCACCCTCGCCCTCCAGCGCCAGCTCGTGGAGCGGGACCTGCCGCGCACGGTGGACGCACTGCATCCGCTGCTCCGCCGCCGCCCCCAGTTCGCGATGCTCAAGGGCCGCTCGAACTATCTCTGCCTGCATCGCCTCCACGAGGGCGTGCCGCAGGAAGAGGAGGAGGGACTGTTCGACCAGTTCGAGGCGGCCGCTCCCACCAGCAAGCTGGGCCAGGACCTGCTGAGGATGCGGGACTGGGCGGACGAGACCGAGACCGGCGACCGCGACGACCTCACCCCGGGGGTCTCCGACCGCGCCTGGGCGCAGGTGTCGGTCTCCTCCAGGGAGTGCCTCGGCGCCTCGAAGTGTGCCTACGGAGCGGAGTGCTTCGCCGAAGCGGCCCGTGAGCGCGCCAAGCTCTCCGAGGTCGTCGTCACGAACCACGCGCTGCTCGCGATCGACGCCATCGAGGGCGCCCCGGTCCTGCCCCAGCACGAAGTGCTGATCGTGGACGAGGCCCATGAGCTGGTGTCCCGTGTGACCGGCGTGGCCACGGGGGAGCTGACCCCCGGGCAGGTCAACCGTGCCGTGCGCCGCGCGGCCAAGCTCGTCAACGAAAAGGCGGCCGACCAGCTGCAGACCGCATCGGAGGGCTTCGAGCGGGTGATGGAGCTGGCTCTGCCCGGCCGCCTGGAAGAGGTCCCCGAAGACCTCGGGTACGCGCTCATGGCTCTGCGTGACGCCGCCCGCACGGTGATCACTGCGATTGGTTCGACCCGGGACAAGTCGGTCCAGGACGAGGACGCGGTCCGCAAGCAGGCGCTCGCCTCGGTGGAGACGATCCACAGTGTCGCGGAGCGCATCACGAACGGCTCCGAGTACGACGTCGTCTGGTACGAGCGCCACGACCGCTTCGGCGCCTCCCTGCGGGTGGCCCCCATGTCCGTGTCGGGGCTCCTCAGGGAGAAGCTCTTCGCCGACCGTTCGGTGATCCTCACCTCCGCCACCCTCAAGCTCGGCGGTGACTTCAACGGGGTCGGGGCCTCGCTGGGCCTGGCCCCCGAGGGCACCGAGTCCGAGGACGCCCCTGTCTGGAAGGGCCTCGACGTCGGCTCACCGTTCGACTACGGCAAGCAGGGCATCCTGTACGTCGCCAAGCACCTGGCCCGCCCGGGGCGCGAGGGCACTCGCAGCGACATGCTCGATGAGCTGGCCGAGCTGATCGAGGCGGCCGGCGGGCGCACGCTCGGGCTGTTCTCCTCGATGCGTGCGGCCCAGAGCGCCGCCGAGGAGCTGCGGGAGCGCCTGGACATGCCGATCCTCCTGCAGGGCGAGGAGACCCTGGGCGAGCTGATCAAGGGGTTCGCCGCGGACCCGCAGACCTGTCTCTTCGGGACGCTCTCGCTCTGGCAGGGCGTCGATGTGCCGGGTCCCAGCTGCCAACTGGTGATCATGGACAAGATCCCGTTCCCACGCCCCGACGATCCGTTGATGAGCGCGCGCCAGAAGGCGGTCGACGATGCCGGGGGCAACGGCTTCATGGCCGTCGCGGCCACACATGCGGCCCTTCTGATGGCGCAGGGCGCGGGGCGTCTCGTACGTGCGTCGGGGGACCGGGGAGTGGTCGCCGTCCTGGACCCCCGTCTGGCCACCGCGCGCTACGGAAGCTATCTGAAGGCTTCGCTGCCCGATTTCTGGTACACGACGGACCGTAATCAGGCGCGGCGCTCCCTGGCCGCGATCGATGCCGCGGCGAAGGCGGAGGAAGCCTAGGACTCCTCGGGTGCCGCCGCTGTGGCGGCACCTTCGCGGATCCGGAGCCCCGGACGCGGCAGGGGCCCCGGAAGACGCAGCAGGGCCCCGGAACCGGCGCAGTTGGTCCCGGGGCCCGGTCAGGGGCGGAGGCTCACACCCGCCGCAGCACCGCGACCACCTTGCCGAGAATCGTCGCCTCGTCACCGGGGATCGGCTGGTATGCGGAGTTGTGCGGGAGCAGCCAGACGTGCCCGTCCTCGCGCTTGAAGCGCTTGACCGTGGCTTCGCCGTCCAGCATGGCGGCCACGATGTCGCCGTTCTCCGCGACGGGCTGGCGGCGCACCGTGACCCAGTCGCCGTCGCAGATCGCGGCCTCGATCATCGAGTCGCCGACGACCTTGAGCACGAAGAGCTCACCGTCACCCACGAGCTGCCGGGGGAGGGGGAAGACGTCCTCCACCGACTCCTCGGCGAGGATCGGGCCACCGGCTGCGATGCGGCCGACGAGCGGGACGTACGAAGCGGCCGGCTTGCCGGTGGTGTCCGTGGGCTGGCTGCTCGGCTGATCCGAACCACGCACCTCGTACGCGCGCGGGCGGTGCGGGTCGCGGCGCAGGAAGCCCTTGCGCTCCAGAGCCATCAGCTGGTGGGCGACCGAGGAGGTGCTGGACAGTCCGACCGCCTGGCCGATCTCCCGCATCGACGGCGGGTAGCCACGTCGCTGCACGGAGTCCCTGATGACCTCGATCACCCGGCGCTGCCGGTCGGTGAGGCCGGAGCTGTCGGCGCGGATTCCTGGAGGTCGGCCCGGCAGGGAGCGGGTGGGCTTGGGCCCCTCCTGGTTCGTGGCTGCGTCATTCATGGCATGCACCGGCTCGAGTCGGCTCTGGGAGCGGTCCTGGGCAGTGATGGTGGCGCTGTCTGCGGTGGTGGTCACGTCGGTCGGCCCCTCTCGAGATGTTCTCTCCCTAGCTAGCCAACGGTAGTTGCTTTCGAAAGGTTGCGCCAAACACACGTTCGAGTGAAAAATCGCAGATTACCTGACGTGATCATGTGTCCGGGTGTATGGCTTGCGCTCGGGCCGAATGGCAATTCGGTTGATTACGGTACGCTTCACCGCCGGAGCCGTGAGCCCCTCGGTGGCACTCCCATACTGCCACCCGGCACCCCGTCAACCCGGTACCGGCCCCCTGTCCCGAGCGGCGCGAGTGGCGGCTTTACGTGCCTGATGCGGCTCTGGGGCGGTTCTGGCGCGGTCTGGGACGGCGCGACACGCGCAGGGCAAGAAAAGCGGCCAAACCCCAGATCTAGTGGTTGGATTGCTGCAGCGGCCCAGAAGTTGTGGTCCCTGGTCTTTCGAGGCCTCGGGGATCGCCTATGCTTGGGGCTGCTTCGAGGGCCCCGAAGGGTCGTTGAGGTTGACGAGTCGTGCCATGAAGGAGGGTTGGGAGTTCCATGCACTGCCCCTTCTGCAGGCACCCCGACAGCCGCGTAGTCGACAGCCGCACCACCGACGACGGCACGTCGATCCGCAGGCGCCGTCAGTGCCCCGACTGCTCCCGTCGTTTCACGACCGTGGAGACGTGCTCACTGATGGTGGTCAAGCGCAGCGGCGTGACCGAGCCCTTCAGTCGTACGAAGGTCATCAACGGCGTCCGCAAGGCATGCCAGGGGCGGCCGGTGACCGAGGACGCTCTCGCTCTGCTCGGCCAGCGGGTCGAAGAGGCGGTGCGCGCCACCGGAAGCGCCGAACTGACCACTCATGACGTGGGCCTTGCCATACTCGGTCCGCTGCAGGAGCTCGACCTCGTCGCCTACCTGCGCTTCGCGTCGGTGTACCGGGCCTTCGACTCGCTCGAGGACTTCGAGGCTGCCATCGGGGAGCTGAGGGAACAGCGGCTCGACGCGGAGCCGGGCGACGCGGACGGAGAGCGCGTCGTGAACGACTGCGGGCCCGGAGGGACTGTCGAAGTCCCGGTGCCCGCCACTGCCGCCGACTGACCGGCTGACCGACCGGCCGGCGGCGAACCAGACCTGTTGAGGGTGTCCCTTCGGGGTGCCCGCAACACAAGACACACATCCGTGCCACGGGAAGAACGTGGCACTTCAGGGCGTTTTAGCCTGATACAGGGAGGCGGCATGACCGAGACGACGAGCGGCCCGGCACGAGGTTCCCGCGCCAAGGGATCCAAGGCCAGCAAGGGTCTGCGTATCGAGCGCATCCACACCACCCCGGGCGTGCATCCGTACGACGAGGTGGTCTGGGAGCGCCGTGACGTCGTCATGACCAATTGGCGCGACGGCTCGGTCAATTTCGAGCAGCGTGGCGTCGAGTTCCCCGACTTCTGGTCGGTGAACGCGGTCAACATCGTCACCAGCAAGTACTTCCGCGGGGCCGTCGGTACCCCGCAGCGCGAGACCGGCCTCAAGCAGCTGATCGACCGCATCGTGAAGACGTACCGCAAGGCCGGCGAGGACTACAACTACTTCGCCTCGCCCGCCGACGCGGAGATCTTCGAGCACGAGCTGGCGTACGCCCTCCTGCACCAGATCTTCAGCTTCAACTCGCCGGTCTGGTTCAACGTCGGAACGCCCCAGCCGCAGCAGGTGTCCGCCTGCTTCATCCTGGCCGTCGACGACTCCATGGAGTCGATCCTCGACTGGTACAAGGAAGAGGGCATGATCTTCAAGGGCGGCTCCGGCGCCGGCCTGAACCTCTCCCGTATCCGTTCCTCCAAGGAACTGCTCTCCTCCGGAGGCAACGCCTCTGGCCCCGTCTCCTTCATGCGCGGTGCCGACGCCTCCGCCGGAACGATCAAGTCCGGTGGCGCCACGCGCCGCGCGGCCAAGATGGTCATCCTCGACGTCGACCACCCCGACATCGAGGGCTTCATCGAGACCAAGGTCAAGGAAGAGGAGAAGATCCGCGCCCTGCGCGACGCGGGCTTCGACATGGACCTGGGCGGCGACGACATCACGTCCGTCCAGTACCAGAACGCCAACAACTCGGTCCGCGTGAACGACGAGTTCATGAAGGCCGTGGAGACCGGTTCGAAGTTCGGTCTGCGCGCCCGCATGACCGGTGACGTCATCGAAGAGGTCGACGCCAAGTCCCTCTTCCGCAAGATGGCCGAGGCCGCCTGGGCCTGTGCCGACCCCGGCATCCAGTACGACGACACCATCAACGCCTGGCACACCTGCCCGGAGTCCGGCCGGATCAACGGCTCGAACCCGTGCAGCGAGTACATGCACCTGGACAACACGTCCTGCAACCTCGCCTCGCTGAACCTGATGAAGTTCCTGAAGGACGACGGCAAGGGCAACCAGTCCTTCGACGCCGAGCGCTTCTCCAAGGTCGTCGAGCTGGTCATCACCGCGATGGACATCTCGATCTGCTTCGCGGACTTCCCGACCCAGAAGATCGGCGAGAACACCCGCGCCTTCCGTCAGCTGGGCATCGGCTACGCCAACCTCGGCGCCCTCCTCATGGCGACCGGCCACGCGTACGACTCCGACGGCGGCCGCGCCCTCGCCGGCGCCATCACCTCGCTGATGACGGGTACGTCGTACAAGCGTTCCGCCGAGCTGGCCGCGGTCGTCGGTCCCTACGACGGCTACGCCCGCAACGCCACCCCGCACAAGCGCGTCATGAAGCAGCACGCCGACGCCAACGGCGTGGCCGTGCGCATGGACGACCTGGACACGCCGATCTGGGCCGCCGCCACGGAGGCCTGGCAGGACGTGCTCCGTCTCGGCGAGAAGAACGGTTTCCGTAACTCCCAGGCGTCCGTCATCGCCCCGACCGGCACCATCGGTCTCGCGATGTCCTGCGACACCACCGGCCTGGAGCCCGACCTCGCGCTGGTCAAGTTCAAGAAGCTCGTCGGCGGCGGCTCGATGCAGATCGTCAACGGCACCGTGCCGCAGGCGCTGCGTCGCCTGGGCTACCAGGAGGAGCAGATCGAGGCGATCGTCGCCCACATCGCCGACAACGGCAATGTGATCGATGCCCCCGGCCTGAAGACCGAGCACTACGAGGTCTTCGACTGCGCCATGGGTGAGCGCTCCATCTCGGCGATGGGCCACGTCCGCATGATGGCCGCGATCCAGCCGTGGATCTCGGGCGCCCTCTCCAAGACGGTCAACCTCCCGGAGACCGCCACCGTCGAGGACGTCGAAGAGGTCTACTTCGAGGCCTGGAAGATGGGCGTCAAGGCGCTCGCCATCTACCGCGACAACTGCAAGGTCGGTCAGCCGCTCTCCGCGAAGAAGAAGGACGAGAAGGCGGAGATCACCGAGAAGACCGAGGCGGCGATCCGCGAGACCGTCGAGAAGGTCGTCGAGTACCGCCCGGTCCGCAAGCGTCTCCCGAAGGGCCGTCCCGGCATCACCACCTCCTTCACGGTGGGCGGCGCCGAGGGCTACATGACCGCCAACTCCTACCCGGACGACGGTCTGGGCGAGGTCTTCCTGAAGATGTCCAAGCAGGGCTCGACCCTCGCGGGCATGATGGACGCCTTCTCCATCGCCGTCTCCGTCGGTCTGCAGTACGGCGTGCCCCTGGAGACGTACGTTTCCAAGTTCACGAACATGCGCTTCGAGCCGGCCGGTATGACGGACGACCCGGATGTGCGGATGGCGCAGTCGATCGTCGACTACATCTTCCGTCGCCTGGCGCTGGACTTCCTGCCCTTCGAGACCCGCTCCGCGCTCGGCATCCACTCCGCCGAGGAGCGTCAGCGTCACCTGGAGACGGGTTCGTACGAGCCCGCAGAGGACGAGGTCGACGTCGAGGGTCTGGCTCAGTCCGCCCCGCGGCAGACCGAGTCCCTGAAGGCGGTCTCCGCGCCGAAGGCGGACGTCGTCGAGGCGCCCCAGACTGCTCCGCAGCAGGCGCACACCAGCGCCGAGCTCGTCGAGATGCAGCTGGGCATCCAGGCCGACGCGCCGCTGTGCTTCTCCTGCGGTACGAAGATGCAGCGCGCCGGCTCCTGCTACATCTGCGAGGGCTGCGGCTCGACCAGCGGCTGCAGCTGATCCCGGGATCGGCCTCTCGGGGCTGAGCTGACCGGTCAGGGCGGTGGTGCCGATTTCTCGGCGCCACCGCCCTTGGCGTTTGTGCCACTGGGTCCTGCGAGGCCTGGTGAGGAACTCAGGGATGGTCCGCAGCAAGGACGCCCCGCTTCAAGGCGTCCCGTATCGGAGACGGCTCGCGTCAGGGACAGCTCGCCTCAGGTGGCTGGAGGGCCCGCCGGGTCCTGGTCCAAGGAGATGAGCTCGCCTCCCATGCGCGAGGCGAACGACGTCGGGTCGGCGTCGAAGCCGTGGATGACCTCGCGGAACGACCATGCTCCGGACGCGTCCCGGGTGAACTCGGCGATGGTCGAGGCGCTGCATCCGGAGACGCCTGCCAGGTTGTTCAGCGCCAGGTCCGTGTGGCCTTCGCGAATACGGAACGCGGCGTTCGTGATGTCGCCGAACACCTTCTCCTCTTCATGCTGCTGTATGGCGACGCCCACCACGACCCGGGTGAGCGTGGGAGCGAGCCGGTCCAGCTCCAGCGTCATGACCTCGTCGTAACCGAAGCCCTGGCCCGTCCTGCTGTCCCGGTTGAGGCTGATGGTGCCGTCGGGGGAGCGACTGTCGAAGTGCACCAGGTACACAGGACTGCCGTACGGAGCGTCGGCCGTGTACGTCGCGGCGATGATGTCGAGGTCGTTGGCCGGTTCCCCGATCGGGCTCGGATCCCACTTGAGGCCGACCTCGACCTTCTTGATCCCCTTGCTGACGCTGCTCAACGGACTTCCCCCTCCTCGTGACCGGTGGCTGTGGACGCCCCAGGTGTGTCCAACACCAACGCTACGACGCAGGACTGACAACGGCGTAGCGTTTCTGGTCAGGAGAGACAACTGAGCCGGGAGTGAATCGGGTTGGTGACCAGCGCGGTCGCGGTGATCATTGCTTCATGACATGGAACGGGGAAGAACTCGATTTCGACGCCTACTTGGCGAGACTCGGGCACACGGACGCGACGAAGCCGGATCTGCACACTCTGCGCGCGCTCCACCGGGCGCACGTGACGGCGATCCCCTTCGAGAACCTCGAGATGATGCTCGGCCGTCCGGTCCCACTGGAACTGGCGGCACTTGAGGACAAGCTCGTGCGCAAGCGGCGGGGCGGCTACTGCTACGAACAGAACCTGCTCTTCGCCGCGGCACTGGAGCGCATCGGCTTCGACGTCACCGGACTTGGGGCCCGCGTCAGGGCGGGCGCGTCCTCCACGCGCGCGGTGACGCACATGCTCTTGAAGGTCGAGGTGGACGGCGAGGCGTGGCACTGCGACGTCGGGTTCGGCGGCGACGGGTTGCTCGAACCGATCCCGATGCGTGTCGGTGTCGAAGTGCAACAAGGAGAGTGGCGTTTCGATCTCCAGCAGGAGGACGAAGGGGTCCTGGTGCTGCGGACATGGCGCCCCGACGGATGGTTCGAGCTCTACGCCTACACCCAGGAGCGGCGTCTTCCTGTCGACTACGTAGTGATGAACCACTACACGTCGACCCACCCCAGGTCGTCCTTCATCCGCCGTCCGGTGGTGCAGATGGCCGCCCCGGAGCTCCGCCGAAGGCTGGTGGGTGATCAGCTGACGGTGACGCGTCCCGATGGTTCTGCCGAGGAACGAGCCGTTCCTGTGGGCGAATTGACGGATGTTCTCGTACGGGAGTTCGGTGTCGAGCTGGATGCTCCTGATTCGGCTGAGCTGATCCGGGTGCACTACGCCGGAGCGTGACCCTGGCCATGCTCCGCGCCGTACGATGGCGCGGTGCTGGTCAAGTGGATTCGCTGCACCGTGGTCGACCGTCGGGGATTCGAACGAGGGCAGCGAAAGTGGGCGGGGCTGTTGGGGGAGCCGGGGTTCCGGGGGCAAGGCGGGGGGTGGAGTCGGGGGAGGCCGGGCGTCGCCCATGTCTTTGCCTTCTGGGAGAGCCGCGCCTTCTACGACTCCTTCATGGCTCGCTCGCACGACCGTCTCGCGGCCGCGCAGGCGGGCACCTACAAGGACCTGCAGGCCAAGCTCTTCGATCACCGTTTCGATGTGAAGACAGGGTTCGAGCCGCGTTTCACGGACGCGGACGTGGTGCGCGTCGCGCACTGCCGGGTCCGTGAGGCGCGGGTGGAGCACTTCGCCCTGATGCAGGAGAAGGTCTGGAACCCCGCGATGGCCGGCTCGCCGGGAATGCTGCGCGGCCTCTTCGGAGAGGCACCCGGCCATGAATTCCTGGTGCTTTCCATGTGGCAGTCGGCCGCCGAGCACGGCAAGTACCGCGCAGAGCGGGTGGAGCGTCTCTCGCTGCGGGCGCAGACGGAGGCCGATGTCGCCGCGCTGGCGGGTGACATCGTGAATCTGGAGCCGTCGTGGACGGTGTGAGCGTGTCTGTCTGGCCGGTTCCGATCAACACCCCTGTATCGCTGCCGACTTCGGAACCGGCGCACCCGCGCTTCGGGTGAGCCTGCCGTCACCTTCTGGCGAAGGCGCCTTCGCGGGTGGCGGCCAGGGCCGCGGCCGCCGACTGCTCGGCGAGTGCCGTGTCGATCGGCTCGCGTGTGATGAACAGACGGAGCAGCAGCGGGGCGGAAACGGCACGGACGAGTGCGGCGGCGTCGGTGTCCGGGGCCGCCTCGCCGCGTGCCACGGCCCGGGTGACGACCGCCTCGCAGCGGCTGAACCGTTCGACGTAGAAGGCATGCAGGGCTTCGGCTGCCCGTGCCGACTGGAAGGCCGCCGCGATGAAGGCGGTGGGCGCCGCGGCCGCCGCGTCGTCCGAGAAGGAATCGACCACTTCCTGTGCGAGTGCGCGCAGGTCGCCCTCCAGGCTGCCCGTGTCCGGTGGGGTCCACGCGTCCTCGCCCGCCATGTCCAGGGCGTCGGCGACCAGCCCTTCGAGGCCGCCCCAGCGGCGGTACAGCGTGGTCTTGTGCACCCCTGAGTGATCGGCCACGTATTCGACGGTGAGGCCGGGGTAGCCGTGGCTCGCGAGACCGCTCAGTACGGCGTCGCGCACGGCTGCGCGGGTGCGGGCCGTGCGGCCTCCCGGGCGGCGGGTGCCGGGTGCGGGGGGTGCCGCTTCCGTTTCACCGGTGTTCGGTGCGCCGCCGCTCCGGCCGGCCGCGACAGGCTTGTCCGCCATTGATCCGTTCCTTCTCCGTTGCCCAGCCCTGGACGCCCAATTGCAACTGGTGTTGCGTTAGTCCGGTCAGTGTGTCACACTCGCAGTAATGCAACATTGGTTGCGTTTGTCGAGCGGTTCCAACCGGGGGTGCCTTTGCCTACTCAGATCTCTCTGCATGGCGTGACCAAGACGCGGGGCGAGCGGCTGCTGCTCGACGGGGTGTCCCTGGCCGTCCGGCCGGGCGAGCGCATAGGCGTCGTGGGGGAGAACGGCGCGGGGAAGTCCACGCTGCTGCACCTGATGTCCGGCGATGAACAGCCCGACGAGGGCGAGGTCGTCACCGTCGCCGAGCGAGGTGCGGGGCTCCTCGCGCAGACTCCGCAGCTGCCGGCCGACAGGTGCGTCGGCGACGCGATCGACGCCGCACTGGCCGAACTGCGCGCTATGGAAGGGCGGTTGCGTGCACTCGAAGAGGGGCTCGGCTCCGCCGCCGAACAGCAGCTTCATGAGTACGGCGACCTGCTGACGGCCTTCGAGCTGCGCGGCGGCTATGAAGCGGACGCGCGTGTGGACAAGGCGATGCACGGACTGGGACTCGGCCACATCTCCCGGGACAGGGTCCTTGGCAGTCTGTCCGGCGGTGAGCAGGCCCGGCTCGGAATCGCCTGCCTCATAGCGGCGGCACCGGAGGTGATGCTCCTCGACGAGCCGACCAATCACCTGGACGAGAGCGCGCTGGACTGGCTGGAGAGCGCGCTCTCGGCACACCGCGGGACCGTGGTCGCGGTCTCCCACGACCGCACCTTCCTGGAGCGCGTGGCCACCGCGATCCTCGAAGTGGACGCCGACCGGAAGTCGGTGGTGCGGCACGGCGGCGGCTATCAAGGGCTGGTCGCGGAGCGGGCGGCGGCTCGGCTGCGCTGGGAGCAGGAGTACGCGCAGTGGTGCGACGAGACGAGCCGACTCCAGGAGTTCATGGCGACCACCGCCCATGCAGTGGCCGGAGGGCGGGGCATGAAGGACAACAACAAAATGGCGTACGACCGCGCGGGAGGCCGGGTCCAGGCCTCGGTGTCCGGACGCGTACGGAACGCGCAAGAACGACTTCGCAGGCTGCGTGACCAGCCGGTGCCCAAGCCTCCCGAGCCGCTGCGGTTCGCGGCGCGTCCCGTGACGGGCATCGCTGAAGGGGCTCTGGTGACGCTGCGGGACGTGCGTGTGGGCGAGCGGCTCGCCGTGGACGAGCTCACCGTGTCGGCCGGTGAGCGGCTGCTGATCCACGGGGGCAACGGAGCGGGAAAGTCCACGCTGCTGCGCACCATGGCGGGCGTGCTCGAACCCGACCACGGCACGGTCGTCCGCAGAGGCCGCATCGGCTATCTCGCCCAGGAGATACCGGTACGACGTCCCACGGAGCGTGTCCTCGAAGTGTTCGGCAGCGGCTTGGGGCTGCCTGAGGAAGAGCAGAGGGAGCTGCTCCTCTCCTACGGTCTGTTCCGCGCCCGCGACCTCCACGTACCCGTGGGATCCCTGTCCGCGGGGCAGCGCCGGAGGCTGGCCCTCGCGCGGCTGCTGGCCAGGCCCGCCGACCTGCTGCTGCTCGACGAGCCGGCCAACCACCTGGCGCTCGGCCTGGTCGAGGACCTGGAGGCGGCACTCGACCAGTGGACGGGAGCCCTGGTCGTCGTCTCGCACGACAGGCTGCTGCGCCGGCGTTTCACGGGTCGAATACGCCGGATGGAGTCCGGACGGCTACCCGACTGAGCAGCCCTCCAGGAACCCGATCTAGGGTTTCCGCATGGCACGCCCGCGGCGCATCATCCTGGTCCGGCACGGCGAGTCGGCAGGAAACGCCGACGACACCGTGTACGAGCGCGAGCCCGACCATGCGCTCGCGCTGACCGAGACGGGGTGGTCCCAAGCGGCTGACACGGGCAAACACCTGCGGGAGCTGTTCGGTCGCGAGCGGGTGAGCGTGTACGTCTCGCCGTACCGACGCACCCACGAGACCTTCCAGGCGTTCCGGCTCGATCCCGAGCTGGTGCGGGTGCGGGAGGAGCCGAGGCTGCGGGAGCAGGACTGGGGCAACTGGCAGGACCGGGACGACGTACGCCTGCAGAAGGCGTACCGCGACGCGTACGGACACTTCTTCTACCGCTTTGCCCAGGGCGAGTCGGGCGCGGATGTGTACGACAGGGTGGGGGCCTTCCTGGAAAGCCTCTACCGGAGCTTCGAGGCCCCGGATCATCCTCCGAACGTCCTCCTGGTCACGCACGGACTGACCATGCGCTTGTTCTGCATGCGCTGGTTCCACTGGTCGGTGGCCGAGTTCGAGTCGCTGTCCAATCCCGGCAACGGCGAGGTGCGGATGCTCGTGCTGGGCGACGACGGCAAGTACACGCTGGACCGGCCCTTCGAACGCTGGCGCGAGCCCGAGCCGTACGGAGACACGGGATGGAACGGCGTCACCGGATAGAGTGGCAGAGCGATGACCGCTGACTCCTCTCCCGACCGGCGCCTGGTGCGCGCTCTGGCCAGCCTGCGCGGACTGGCGGTGGGGGACGCGCTGGGCTCCCAGTTCTTCGTGCCCGCGCACTACCCACTGCTCAAGAACCGACAGCTGCCGGATGCCCCTTGGCAGTGGACCGACGACACCGAGATGGCCTGCTCCGTGCTGGCCGTCCTCATCAAGCACCGACGGATCGACCAGGACGCGCTCGCCCAGTCGTTCGCCGAGCACCATGACTTCGACCGTGGCTACGGCCCTGCCGTCAACCGCCTGCTCCGCCAGGTTAGGGAAGGCGGGGACTGGCGGGAGCTGGCCTCCGCGCTCTTCAAGGGGCAGGGCTCCTGGGGGAACGGCGCCGCCATGCGGATCGCCCCGCTCGGTGCCTGGTACGCGGACGACCCGGAGCAGGCGACACACCAGGCGGAGATCTCGGCCTATCCCACGCACCAGCACCGCGAGGCAGTTGTCGGGGCCATGGCCGTGGCGGCGGCCGCGGCATTGACGGCAGACCCCGCCGGACCGCCCACGCCGAAGGCGCTTCTCGACGGCGTCATCGCGTTGGTGCCGCGCAGCGCGGTGGGAGCGGGGCTGCGCCGGGCGCGGGACATGCTCGACTATGGCGACGCCGGCACGGTCGCGGCAGTGCTCGGCTGCGGGCGGCGCACGACGGCCCATGACACGGTGCCGTTCGCGCTGTGGTCGGCCGCGCGTGGCCTCGGCGCGTACGAGCGGGCCATCTGGGACACCGCGCAGGTGGGCGGCGACATGGACACGACCTGCGCCATCGTGGGTGGCGTGGTCGCGTCCGGAGAGGGCGGGGCGCCGCCCGCGGAGTGGCTGGAGCGGACCGAAGCGCTGCCCGCTTGGGTTCCTGTCGGCGCGAGCTGATCGGTTCGAGCCGGCTGAGGGGGGCTCGGTGCCGTTGCCTCTTGTCGGGGCTCGGGGCTCGGGGCTCGGGGCTGGCGGCTGGGGCCGGGACCAGGACCGGGACTACGGCCGGGCCCAGGAGCGTCCGTAGCCCGAGGATCTCCGGGAACCCAGGTATCTCCTGCTGTCACAGGCGTCGCTGGCATCACATGAGCCCCACTGTCACGGTCGTGCCACAGGCCCGGTTGAGCCGGGGGCATGGGCGTGGGCTCCCGCTACCCTGAGGCGGGCCGCTAGTTGATCTTGACTCGCGTGCGTTGAACGAGATGCCGGTACCGGCAGCCTTACGGCCACCCGCGCGTGCCGTGTGCTGTGCGGGCACACCGGCCGGGAGGGGGTCCCGTGTCCGACACGCCAGCCAGACGCGACGCAGCAGACGCGTCCGAAGGCACCGCCGCGTCCGAAAGCGGTGAGGCGATTGATGCGCCCGAAGACGCTCACTCGTCCGAGGTGACCGACACCTCTGGGGCGGCTGGCGAGCCTGAGGCGCCTGAGATGTCCGAGACGCCTCAGGCGTCCGGCACGGCTGCACCGCCGGGATCGGCGTCGCCGGACGGCGAAGAGCCACGCGATGCCTTTCAGAAGACGAGGGCTGAAAGGCCCACTGACAGTGCGGGTGAGGACAGTCCCGCAGACGCCGTCCCGGACCCGGTTTCGAGTCCGACCTCACGTCCGACCGTGACGTCGACCGGGGCTCCGGGCCCGAGTCCGACTCCGGCCCAGGTCTCGGCCGCCGTGCCGATTCAGGCTAGGCCTCAAGACCACGTACCGCGCTCCACCTGGGACTATCCCGCGCCGCAACACACACCGCTCCTCGCCGACCTGAGGGCGGGGGCGCCCCGCCCGGTGCGGACAGCGACGCTGTGCGCCGTACTAGCCACCGGCCTGTTGAGCATGCTGCTCGGCGACGGCCTCGCGCTGAATCTGCTCATCGTCGCCGTCCCGGCCACGCTCGCCGCCTACTTCGCCGCTGAGGCGGCGGGCCGCCGACCCCGTCCTTGGTCGCTGACGTGGGCCATCGGTGGTCTCGCGCTGTTGGTCGTGCCCGCACTGCGCGACGCGGGATGGCCGTCGTTCCTGGCGATCGTCTCGTCGCTCGCGCTCGCCTCGTTCGCACTGCACGGCTGCCGCACCTGGCCCGGCGTACTCCTGAGTCCGCTTGGCATCTTCGACGCGATCCTCAGCGGTCTCGGGTGGGGCTGGCGCGGAGTGCGTGAGCGCGCGAGTGGCGCGCGCGGTGCCGCGCCGGTGCTGCGTGCGGTCGCTGTGGCCGCCGTACTGCTGTTGGTCTTCGGAGCGCTGTTCGCGGGCGCCGACGCCGCCTTCGCGGACCTGCTCGGCGATCTCATACCCGACGCCTCGCTCTCCGGAAGCCCCTGGCGCGTCCTGCTGCTGGCCATCGGAGTGATCGGCGCGCTCGCCGCGGCACACACGGCGGCAGCCCCCCTTCGTTGGGACCGGCTCGTGGTGAAGCCCGGCCGGGCACGCGGCCGCCTCGAGTGGGCGCTGCCGCTGATCGTGCTCAATGTGCTGTTCGCTGCCTTCAACGCCGTACAACTGGCGGTTCTCTTCGGCGGATACGACGCCGTCCTCGACAAGACCGGACTCTCCTACTCCGCCTATGCGCGGCAGGGATTCTGGCAACTACTGCTCGCCACTCTCCTCACACTGGTCGTCATCGTGTTCGCGCTGCGCTGGGCGCCTCGCGACAGCACGCAGGACCGCACGCTGGTCCGGGCGGTGCTCGGAACGCTCTGCGTGCTGACGCTCGTCGTGGTGGCGTCCGCGGTGCGGCGCATGGACATGTACGTGGAGGCGTACGGCCTGACCAGGCTGCGGATATCCGTCGTTGCCGTGGAGCTCTGGCTCGGCGTGATCATTTTGTTGATCATGGCGGCGGGTGTCTGGGGCGCGCGGTGGCTGCCGCGCGCCGTCGCGGCCAGCGCGGCGGCCGGGGTGCTGGCCTTCGGCCTGCTGTCGCCCGATGCCCTGATCGCCGAGCGCAATGTGCAGCGCTACGAGCAGACCGGCAAGTTCGACCTCGACTACACGCGTCAGCTGTCCGCCGATGCGGTGCCGGCCCTGGACAAGCTGCCGGAGCCGCAGCGATCTTGCGCACTCAAGGGCATAGCCGACGACCTCGGGTCGGAGGGTGCCCCTTGGTACGCGACGAGCCTGGGCGAGTCCAGGGCCCGGCGGATCATCGATGAGCGGCCGCCCTCGGTGGACCCGGGGGTGTGCGGCCAGCAGAGTGTGGACCCGCCGTCCTACCCGTACAGCCAGTGACCATCAACTGATGTCCACGTGACCGGCCGCGGACCGAGCGGCAGCGGACGCCGGGCCGACCGGGTGACTCCCCGGACGGCTCGACCGGCTCTCCGGTCGAGCCGTCCCAACCTTGTCGGCGGCCCGGCGTCCGCAGCTCATTTGGGTCAGCCGCCCGCCGGCCCCGCGGCACTCGCCGTCCCCGAGAGCGCGTCGAGGTCGCTCTTGCGTACACGAATCACCAGCACGGCGGTGGCCAGGGCTATCAGAGCCATGACGACGGCCGGTATGAAGGCGGTCGAAATGCCTTCGGAGAGCACTTCGTGACTCCAGGGAGCAGGGAGTTCGTGAGTCTTGGCGAACTCGGCCTTCTGCTCCGGTGTCGCGTGGGCCATGAAGTCCGCCACCTGCTCCTCGGCCTCATTCCGGCTCGCCGTGCCGAAGACCGTGGTGAGAATGGAGAGGCCGAGCGAGCCGCCCACCTGCTGTGTGGCGTTGAGCAGCCCGGATGCCGCGCCTGCCTCGTGGAGGGCCACTCCGGAGACGGCGGTCAGCGTCAGTGTCACGAAGTTCAGGCCCATGCCGAAGCCGAACAGCAGCATCGGGCCGAGCACCCCGCCGACGTACGAACTGTCCGGGCTGAGCAGCGCCTGCCAGGCCAGCCCCAGCGCGACGATGGCCGAACCCGTCACCATGAACGGTTTGGGGCCGAGTACGGGAAGGAACTTCTGCGACAGTGCCGCGCCGAGGGCGATCACGACGGTGACCGGCAGGAAGGCGAGGCCCGCCTCGATCGGGGTGTAGTTCAGAACGTTCTGCACGAAGAGCACGATGAAAAAGAACATCCCGAACATCGCGGCAGCGAGGCTGAGCATGATCACGTACGTGCCCGAGCGGTTGCGATCGGCGAACATTCGGAGTGGAGTGATCGGCTCCTTCGCCCGGTTCTCGACGATCACGAAGGCCAGGAGCAGGACCGCCGCCGCCGCGAACGACCCCAGAGTGAGGCTGTCGCGCCACCCTTCCTCCGACGCGCGGATGAACCCGTAGACCAGGGAGGCCATACCGGCCGTCGACGTCAGCGCGCCCAAGAAGTCGAAACGGCCCGGGTGGCGTTCGGATTCGCTGATGTAGAGCGGGGTGAGGACGGCGATCAGGATGCCGATGGGTACGTTCACGAACAGCACCCAGCGCCAGTTGAGCCACTCGGTGAGCATGCCGCCCGCCAGCAGACCTATCGCGCCACCGCCCGCGGAGACCGCGGCGAAGACGCCGAACGCGCGGTTCCGTTCCGGGCCTTCGGGGAAGGTCGTCGTGATGAGCGCCAGCGAGGTCGGCGACGCGATGGCGCCTCCGACGCCCTGCAGGGCGCGCGCGGCAAGGAGCTGCCACGGCTCCTGGGCGAATCCGCCGAGGAGCGAGGCGAGGGTGAAGAGGAGGATGCCGGTCATGAAGACGCGGCGACGCCCCAGAATGTCACCGGCGCGGCCACCGAGCAGCAGCATGCCGCCGAAGGTGAGGGTGTACGCGCTGACGACCCAAGTGAGGTCGGTCGTCGAGAAGTTGAGCGCGCCCTGGATGTGGGGCAGCGCGATGTTCACAATCGTGGCGTCCAGGACCACCATGAGTTGGCAGGCCGCGATGACGGTGAGGGCTATGCCGGGATGTCCTTCCCGGCGGGCAGCCCCAGGCTTTTGATCTTGCGTCATTTGAGAGGTGCTCGTCATGATCCCCCGCAAGTGCCTTAGTGAACGGCATCGTTCACTGTTGGTTACGACGGTAGTGACTCACCTTCAGTGAACGCAAGCGTTCACTGAAGGTTCCTGTCTCGCTGCCTTCCTTCCATGCTTGTTCGACGCTCGCTCAACGGAGAGAAAAAGATGGTTACTTCGCGCTGGACGGCCGCTCGCGCCCAGGAGGCCTCCCCGCGGCGCCGAGGGCCTGTGCTGGAGCGGGCGATCCTCGATGCCGCTCTGGAGCAGCTGAGTACGGTCGGCTGGAGCGGGCTGACCATGGAAGGCGTGGCTGCGGGTGCGCAGACCGGAAAGGCGGCCGTGTACCGCCGCTGGCCGTCCAAGGAGGACCTCGTCGTGCACGCGCTGCGGTTCGGGCTGCCGCAGCTCGAGAGCGCTCCCGACCTCGGAAGTGTCCGGGAGGATCTGCTCGGGCTGTGCGGGCAGATGCGGGAGGCGATGTTCTCCCGCTCCGGATTCGCCCTGCGGTCGGTGCTTCACGAATGCGACACGGCAACGGCCGAGCGCTTCCATGACGTGATCTTCGAGGGTGTCATCGAGCCGAGCGTAAAGCTGATCAAAGAGGTCTTGAGCCGTGGAATCGAGCGCGGCGAGGTCCGTTCCGGGGGGACGGACAGCTACGTGTGTGACGTCATTCCGGCCATGCTGATGTATCGCTCGAAGGTGTGCGGCAGCGAATGGGGGGACGAGGAATTCGAGGCTTTGATCGATCAGGTCATGGTTCCGTTGCTGCGCCGCTGACGGACTGGCTGCCGCGCCGCTGACGGACTGCTGGAGGGGCGGGGAAGGCCTTCTGCCCGTGCGCGCTGCGAGTGCCGTACGTGCGTAGTACGCGTGCGGCCCGCGCGTGGTGCGCGTGCTGCCCGTGTGCTGGCGGTGCGCAGGGGGAGAGCTTTGAGGCGACTCGGCAAGCCTGGGTGTCGCGGGCGGCCCTCGGCGGCGTACGCTGTCAGGCGCCATGCCGTACGAAGCACCCACCCACACCGTCGAGCGCTCCTTGCGCGCCACCACCGGAGCGAAGATCGTCGCCGGTGTCGACGAGGTCGGACGCGGCGCGTGGGCGGGCCCGGTCACCGTCTGCGCGGCGGTCACGGGACTGCGCCGCCCGCCCGAAGGGCTCACCGACTCCAAGCTGATCAGTCCGAAGCGACGCACCGAGCTCGCGGAGGAACTGGAGAGCTGGGTCACGGCACACGCCCTCGGTCACGCCTCGCACGAGGAGATCGACGAACTGGGGATGACGGCCGCACTGCGGCTCGCCGCGGTGCGTGCTCTGGAGGGGCTGCCGGTCCGCCCGGACGCGGTCATCCTCGACGGGAAACACGACTACCTCGGAGCTCCCTGGCGGGTTCGAACGGTGATCAAGGGTGACCGGTCCTGTGTGGCTGTCGCGGCGGCTTCGGTGATCGCCAAGGTCCGGCGAGACAAAATGATGGCCGAACTGGGCATCGAACATGCAGACTTCGGTTTTGCGGCCAATGCTGGCTATCCGTCGCCGGTGCACAAGGCCGCGCTGGAGGAGCGGGGGCCCACCCCGTACCACCGGCTTTCATGGGCGTATCTTGATGCGCTGCCCCAGTGGCGGCACCTCAAGAAGGCCCGCAGCTGGGCGGACGGAAAAGTTCCGGAAATCGAGGGTCAGCTCGGCTTTGAGTTCTGACGTCGTTCCCGGCACTTCCGATCGCACTGATGTGCCACCCGCCGACGCCATGTGCGTCGGCATTTGATAGACAACAACCCATGCCTCTCATTCCCGAGGAGCCTCAGATTCACGAGAGCGCCCAGGGTCCCCGCGCCACGTCCGCCAGCGGCCGTACCGCGCCGACCCCTCGCCCTGTACCCGGCCCGCGTCCCGCGGCTCCGCCGCGCCCCGGCCGTCCGGGTCCCGCTCGGCCGATGCCGCCCGCGCAGCGCACCCCGCGCGACGCGGCCGCGAAGCCCGGACCGTCCGCCCCAGCTGTCGTAGCCTCCGGTCCCGCCACTCCTGGAGTGACCGCGTCCGGAGCGTCCGCCGCTTCGGTTCCGCAGATCCAGCTGATCCCGGCCTCGGCCGAGGGCGCGCTGGACGCGGCCGAGGAGGCCGTCGACCTGCTTCTCGACTCCGGGCGCGCGCCCGGAGACGTCCTGCTCATCACCACCGGCGAACCACACCCGTGGGCCACGCACGAGCTGTCCTTCGGCGAGACCGCCTACTGGGCCCAGCACGACGCGGGCGACGACGTCTTCTACGCAGACGCCGCCGCTCTGACGCGTGCCGCGACCCGACCCGTGGTCGTCGTCGCCGTCAACGGCGGCGCCGAAGAGACCGCGGTCGCGGCCCTGCCGACGGCTCTCACCCGAGCCGGCGCCCTGCTGATCGTGTGCGGTGACCCGCAGCGGATCAACTCGCTGCTGGGCGCGGGCGTCTGACGTCGGCGTCCGGCAGCGGTCGTCCGGCACAGGTCGTGCGGCAGTGCCGCACGGCTTCGGCCGGGTGGCCTCGCCGTGCGGTGCCCGAGCGCTGCGCGACCTGAGCCGTCGGCGGCTTCTCGGGTGGACAGGGCCAGACCGGTCGTGTGCCGGTCTGCGCTCCGGGTACGTGGTGCGTACCGCCGTGGGCACAGCGTGCTGCCCTGCGCAGAGTTGGGCGTTCGGCGGCGACAGCGATGCTGTTGCGCTGCTCGCGGCAGGGTCGGTGAGCGATGGCCAAGTGGCCGTGCGGTGGGGTCGTGGTCGGCGTCAGGTGAGGCTACGGGCAGCAGCGGGGCGGCATCAGCGTGCCGCTGCGCGACGCAGCACCTCCGACGCGGCGCCTCCGGTACGCGGCGTCAGCGGCTCGGCCTCAGGGAAGAGCTCGGGTCGTGATCCGGCGCTCGGCCGACGGCCTCCACGCCCCTCGCCCAGCACCTGCCAACCGTCGCGCGTCAGCGTGATGTACGCGCCGCAACGCAGCCCGTGCAGCGTGCAGGCGTCCCGCAGCCCCCACATCCAGGCTCCGTCCTCCTGGGTCCAACGGGCGTCTCCGTCACGGCAGTAGAGCAGCACGGCGGTACGCACCGGGGTGCGGCGCCGCAGATCGTGCGGGATGACCCGACGCAACTGTGCGAGCAGGGCATTGCGGAACACCCATCCGTCCGTCGCGCTCGAACGGCGGGAGAACGAGGCGCTCGCCCGCAGCCGTTCATCGGCGTCCAGCACAGCCACGACGGCCGTCGTGGGCGTCGGCCGGTGCCGCGAGTGCAGGCCGCTCACGACCTCTCGTGGATTGCGCAGCAGCGGGATTCCCGCAGCTGCCCACTCCGAGGGTTCGAGCATCCGGGTCAGTCGGTGGGCGGAATCGGCGGACATCTGGGCCGACGTCGATGCCGCAGCGGACGGAGCGAATCCGAAGGTCACGGTCCTCCCTTCGGCTACGCGCCCATACGGGGGCGGGGGCGGACTGGGGGAGCGCACCGCGGCACAGCCCTACCGGACCACGGGGAGCCGCGCGGGGAGCGGCTCCAATTCTTCCCGTCGTAGTCGCTTGCGGCAACGCGCAATTGGGACCGCGTTCCGGTATCTGCCGATGCGACGTGTATATCCCTGCCCAGTCGACCGCCCGTCGACGCCTACGTCATCCCTGTACAGCCAGGACCAGCGGCAACACCCCCTTGGCTCCGGCGCGACGGAGCATGCGCGCGGCCACCGCGAGAGTCCAGCCGCTGTCGGTGAGGTCGTCCACCAGGAACACCGGTCCGTCGGCTTCCTGAAGCGCGGCGGCCAGTGCGGGCGGCACCGTCAACGCGCCGTCGAGGGCACGCAGGCGCTGCGCGCTGTTGCTCCGAGGCACTCGCGCCGTATCGGCCCCCGCGGCGTACTCGAGAGAACCCAGGAGCGGAAGCCTGCCGATCTCCGCGATCCGCGCACCCAGCGACTGGATCAACTGAGGTCGCGTATGCGAGGTCATGGTCACCACGCCGACGGGGCGAGGCTGTGCGTCGCCCGCGCCCGAAGCCCAGCCGCCGGGACCCTTCGCCCAGTCCGCGAGCACCTCCACCACGGCCTTCGCCACGTCGTCCGGCACCGGCCCGTCCGGGGCCTGCGGCGCGAGCATGGGGCGGAGCCGATTGCCCCAGCCGATGTCGGAGAGCCGTCCCAAGGCCCGCCCGGGACCGGCCTGCTCGCCCGCGGGGATGCGTCCCTTGAGATCCACGCCGACCGCGGCCAGGCCGGTGGGCCACATCCTCCGGGGCTCCACATCGACGCCTGCGCGCTTGAGCTCGCCCTGTGCCGCGTCCAGCGCCGTGGTGGACACCTCGTCGCCGAACCGCGCGCCCGCACAGTTGTCGCAGCGTCCGCACGGCGCCGCGCCCTCGTCGTCCAGCTGGCGGCGCAGGAACTCCATGCGGCAGCCCGGCGCCGATGCGTACTCGCGCATCGCCTGCTGCTCGGCCTGCCGCTGCTTGGCGACCCATGCGTAGCGCTCGGTGTCGTACGCCCATGCCTGGCCGGTGGAGATCCAGCCGCCCTTGACGCGCCGGACCGCGCCGTCCACGTCGAGGACCTTGAGCATCGTCTCGAGCCGCGAACGGCGGAGCTCGACCAGGGGCTCGAGGGCAGGAAGCGACAGCGGCCTGTCGGCCTGGGCCAGCACGTCGAGCGTGCGCCGCACCTGCTCCTCGGGCGGGAAGGCGAGCGAGGCGAAGTAGTTCCAGATCGCCTCGTCCTCCTTGCCCGGCAGGAGCAGCACCTCGGCGTGGTCGACGCCGCGCCCCGCACGCCCCACCTGCTGGTAGTACGCGATCGGCGAGGACGGGGAACCGAGGTGGACCACGAATCCCAGGTCGGGCTTGTCGAAGCCCATGCCGAGGGCTGAAGTGGCGACGAGGGCCTTCACGCGGTTGGCCAGGAGGTCCTCTTCGGCCTGCTGGCGGTCGGCGTTCTCGGTCTTCCCCGTGTACGAGGCGACGGTGTGACCGCACTGCCGGAGGTAGGCGGTCACTTCCTCCGCGGCGGCCACCGTGAGTGTGTAGATGATGCCGGACCCCGGAAGGTCGTTCAGATGGTCGGCCAGCCAGGCCAAACGGTGTGCGGCGTTCGGCAGTTGGAGCACGCTCAGGCTCAGGCTCTCCCGGTCGAGCGGGCCGCGCAGGACGAGCGCGTCCGAGCCGCCGCCGGTGCCGAGCTGCTCGGCCACGTCGGCCGTCACTCGCGCGTTGGCCGTCGCTGTGGTGGCCAGGACGGGGACGTCGGGCGGGAGATCCGCGAGCATCGTGCGCAGCCGGCGATAGTCGGGCCGGAAGTCGTGGCCCCAGTCGGAGATGCAGTGCGCCTCGTCGACCACGAGCAGCCCGGTGGCCGCGGCGAGCTTGGGCAGGACCTGGTCGCGGAAGTCCGGGTTGTTGAGCCGCTCCGGGCTCACCAGCAGCACGTCCACGTCACCCGCGGCGACCTCTGCCTGGACCGTCTCCCACTCCTCGGTGTTGGAGGAGTTGATCGTGCGGGCGCGGATCCCGGCCCGCGCGGCCGACTCGACCTGATTGCGCATGAGGGCGAGCAGCGGGGAGACGATCACGGTCGGGCCCGCGCCGCGCTCCCGCAGCAGGGCCGTCGCGACGAAGTACACCGCCGACTTTCCCCAGCCGGTGCGCTGCACGACCAGGGCGCGGCGCTTCTCCGCGACCAGCGCTTCGATGGCACGCCACTGGTCCTCGCGCAGCCTGGCGCCGCCCGACGGCGATGCCTCGCCGGACACGGGGGAGGGGCCGCCGACGAGGCGGGCGAGGACGGCGTCGGCCGCCGTGCGCAGGTCTTCGTTGCTCATGCCCCCATGCAACCCGATGGGTCGGACATTAGGCGAACGAGCCCGCGATGCTGTGGATAACTCTTGGCGTGCTCCTGACCGGGGTTATCCACAGGGTCAACCGGAATCTTGCGATCCGCGGGAGAGTCGGCGCATGACGAATCGCAGCGAAGCAGTTGGCCCGATCGATCCCGACGACTCGACCCGTGCGGTTGACCCGATGTGCGCTGAGGGCTCGGCGCGTGCGGTGGACGAGACCCGCGCTGAGGGCTTGGCGCGTGGGGAGGATCCGCCCTGTGCCGAGGGGCCGCCCCGCATCGAGGGTCTGGCTAGTGCCGAGGGTCCGCCCCGTGCTGGGGGCTCGGCACGTGTTGAGGGCGCGCCTAGTGCCGGGGGCCCGTCTCGCGCTGAGGGGGCAGCCGGTGCCGACGGCCCGCCCAGTCGCAACGAGCCGGTCCAGCAGGGGGCTTCCGGCGGCGCGGAAGATCCAAGCGCGAGCGACCTGATCCCAAACGACCCGGGGCCGAGCGGTCCGACCTCGAGCAGTCTGACCTCGGGCAGCCTGATCTCCAGCAGCCAGAGTCCCGGCGCTCGGATCAACCCGAGTGGACGGATCAGCCCGAGCGAACGGATCGGCCTCGGAGACTCAGGCAGCCTCACCGATTCGATCGGTCAGCCCGTGGTCACCCTCCGCACGCCGGCTGAACTGGCGGACGCCTTGCCGTACTTGGTCGGCTTCAAGCCGGAGGAGAGCATCGTGCTCATCGCCATGCACGGCCGGCAAGGGCGCTTCGGCGGCCGTGTGCGCCTCGGTATCCCCGGCCGCGCCGGAGACTGGCCGTGCGTCGCGGAACAGCTGGCTCAATGCCTGGTGGGAGGCTGTGAGAGGAGGGGAGCCCGTCCCGACGGCGTCGTCGCCTTCCTGTGCCAGGAGCCCGTCGGCCCGGAGTCGGGGCGGCAGGTGATGGAGCGGCTGAAGCCGCTGGCTCAGGTGCTCCGCACGGCATGCGGCAGCCTCGACGTCCCGGTGCACGAGGTCGTCTGCATCTCGGACGGGCGTTTTTGGACCTACTGCTGTCCGGACACCCGATGCTGTCCGCCGGAGGGCATCCCCCTGCTCAGCCCAGGCACCTCGGTGCTGGCCGCTGCCGCGACCTACATGGGGATCCGAGCCAGCGCCACGCAGAGCGAGATCCGAGGGCGGCTCGCCCCATGGGAGACCGCCGCGGCGACGGACCAGGAGCGCGCGCTCGACGCCGCCGGTCTCACGCTCATCCCCAAGCTCTTGAGTGACGAAGAGGGCGACGTCGCGGCCGAGACTCTCGACCTGGCCCGCCGGGTCATGGCACGCCTTGAATCCGCGCCCCCTGCTTCCGGTCCCGGGACGCTGTTGGCCGACAACAGGGACGACGAACTGATCGCGCACGACGAGGCCGCTGCCTTGATCCTCGGCCTCCAAGTCCGGACGACACGCGACTGCGCGGCGGAATGGATGGAGGGCGGGGAGGCACTTCCCGCGCTGCGTCTCTGGAGGGCCCTGGCCCGACGCTGCGTCGGCGCATACGGCGAGCACGCGGCGGCGCCACTGACTCTCGCCGGCTGGGTCGCCTGGTCTCTAGGGGACCCCACTGAAGGGCAAGAGGCTCTGGAGATGGCGCTGAATGCCGACTCGGGATACGCCTTCGCCCGGCTCCTGAACCACGCCTGCAACGAGGGCATGGACCCTGAGTCGATCCGCCGCTGCCTTCGCAGGCAGCGCGACGAGCGCATCGAGGAGGCGTCTTATGAGGGTGGGGGAGCGGCCGAGTCGCTGGATGGGGTGACAGAGCCGCTGGACGGAGCGACGGAACCGCTGGGCGGACCGTGGGAACCATCGCAGCACGACGAGGTGTTGGAGCCGGAAGCCCCGGAAGCCCCGGAAGCCCCGGAAGCCCCGGAAGCCCCAGAGGCCTTGAAAGATGTTTCCCGGCGGCACCGTCGCCGCCTGTCGCGCTCTTCCGGACGGGGTCCCCGCAGTGCTGGCGGCGCCAGGTCCTCGGGAGGAGCCAGGGCCTCCAGTGGCGCCCCGGGCCCCGGCCCGCGAGCCTCGGGCGCCTCGGGCACGGGGCCGCAGAACCGCCGCCGTACCCTGCGGCGCAACGCCAGGAACGGCCGATGAATACGCCGCTCGGGTGGTGGGCCAGATGGGTGGCAAAGCTGAGGTCGGGCCCGGCACGACTGGTCAGTTGGCTCCACATGGCCGGCTTCCTGCCGCGGGGGCGTGACTTGGGACGGGGCCGCTCCGTTCACCTGAGTGGCGGTACCCGTGGCCGGGTTGCGCCACCGCACCGCATCCGACCTTCCGTAGCGCAGACAACGCAGAAGAAGCCGCCCCATGTCCCTCCCTGCTCCGTCTTCCGTCTCCGACAGAGAGGGGCCCCGGCGTACCGTGCAGGCCCCCGCGCGCCAGCCCGGTGGACCGGCGCCGACTCCTGCGTCGCGCCCTCCCACAGAGCTTCCGCCCGCGCATGCCGTACTCATGTGCGTCGCCCTGCCAGCCCTCGCGATCTCCACGGACCAAGGGCAGCTGACCGGTCGGGGGCTGGAGGGCTTCTACCGCTCGGGACGACGGATCCTGTCCCGCTGCCAGGTGCGCGTGGCGGGGCGCGAGCCGACCGCCGTGCAGGCCCGGATGCTCTCCGCGGACAGCGCCAGGTTCGTGGCGACGCTCCGACTGTCCACGGACGGCGGTCCCGATCCGGAGGTCGTCGTCGAACGGATCCGATACGCGGACGGCACCGAGCGGATCACCCTGCACAGCGCGGCCGCGCGCCCCCTGCGCCTGCCCGTCGAGGTGTCGCTCGGCACGGACCTGGCCGAGGTGGGCCTGGTCGCGTCCGGCAGGGCCGGGCCCGAACTGCCCGCCAGCGTGCACGACTCCGGCATGCGGTGGTCCTCCGCCACGGCCCACTGCGTGGTCACGGCCGACCCTGCTCCCGAGGACGCTCTGGCATCCGCGGGCCTGCTGCGCTGGGAGATCGACCTGCCTCCGGGAGCCTCGCGCAGTGTGGAGCTGCGGGTGCGTCCCGAAGGAGGTGGGCCGGTCCGCGCTGCGGGGCACAGCGCGCTGCGCTCTGTGGCCACGGCGCGGGCCGTCGGTGACGACCCCAGGGTCCAGCCGCTCCTCGACCGGTCCGTCGAGGACCTACAGGCGTTGCTATTGCGCGACGCCGAGCATCCGACCGACATGTATCCGGCGGCGGGGGCGCCGTGGCGTTGCGGACTGGCGCCGGCCGAGGCGCTGGCCGCCGCCCGCATGGCACTGCCGCTCGGTACGCGCCTCGCGGCCGGGACGCTGCGAACGCTTGCTCGCGGCCAACTCACAGGTCCTGGGCCGAGGTCGGGCATGATCCCGGGGCCGTTGCGGGACGCGGGACCGTACCTGCCGCCGGGATGCACGAGCACGGAGGCGACTCTGCTCTTTCCGGTGCTGCTCGCGGAGGCGTGGCGCTGGGGGCTCCCTGGGCAGGAGGTGGAGGAGCTGTTGCCTGCCGCGGAGCGGTGCCTGCGGTGGCTGCGCGCCGCGGTCGACGACGACGTGTTCCTGGTGGATGCGGCCCATCCGCGTGGTCCCGCGCGCTGTGAGGTCCAGACTCATGCACATCGGGCCGCGCTGCTCGGCGCCGATCTGCTCGATGCCCACGGCCGTGCGGACTCCCTCGGCCTGCGGCAATGGGCGCAGCAGCTGCGGTCCCGCTTCCGGGAGGCCTTCTGGGCGGAGGACCGGGCGGGTGGAAGGCCTGCCGCGGCCCGGCTGGCCGACGGACGGCTTGTTCCGCACCTGGCGGGCGGAGCGGCCCACCTCCTGGACACTGGGCTGCTCGGGTCCGGCACGCTCGCCCCAGGGCTGCTCGACAAGGTGCAGACCGAGCAACTGGCCAGGCTGCTCGGTGGCCCCGCGATGGACACCGGGTGGGGGGTGCGGAGCTTGGGGGCGAAAGAGGCCGCGTACAACCCGTTCGGACATCGCGGAGGCGCGGTCCGGGTGCATGAGACGGCTGTCGCCGTCGCCGGTCTGGCGGCGGCCGGGTACGAGAAGGAGGCGGGCTCGTTGCTGCGCGGCATGCTGTCGGCTGCCGAGTCCTTCGGCCATCGGCTCCCCGAGATGTACGCGGGGGAGCAGCGGACGGAGGGCGGTGCCCCGCTGCCGCACCCGGCCGCCTGCCGTCCTGCGGCCACCGCCGCGGCCGCTGGGGTGCACGTCCTCACGGCGCTCGCCGGGATCCGGCCGGACGCTCCTGCAGGCACGGTGACACTGCGTCCGGTCCGTAGCGCCCCTCTCGGGGAGCTGGGACTGACCGGGCTCAGCGTCGCGGGTGCCTCCTTCTCCGTACGTGTGAGCCGACTGGGCCTTGCCATGGTCGAGGAGGCGGCCGATGGGCTGCAGTTGGGTGCGTGACTCCGCTGTATGGAGACCGGAGGCGCGTCTTGGGTGGATACATGTGTCCGGCGAAACCGGACCGGGAAGCAATGGGCGAAGGAGATGTTTATCGTCAGGCAGACGACTATGATCGCGGCATGTCGCCCTACGACCCGTCGGCTTTCCCGCCCTTCGCTGTCACTGTCGACCTGGTCGTGCTGACCGTACGCCGTCACGCGCTCTGTGCGCTGGCGGTACGGCGCGGTGAGCAGCCGTTCCAGGGGCGTTGGGCGCTGCCGGGGGGATTCGTGCGGCAGGACGAGGACCTGTCGGCAGCGGCGGCGCGTGAGCTGATCGAGGAGACGGGCCTTTGTGCCCATGATCCCGACGGGCCGGCCCAGGCCAATGGGGCTCACCTCGAACAGCTCGCCACGTACGGCGACCCCAAGCGTGACCCGCGCATGCGTGTGGTCAGTGTGGCTCACCTCGCGCTCGCTCCCGACCTGCCAGCTCCCCGGGCCGGCGGCGACGCCCACAGCGCGCGCTGGGCGCCTGTCGAGGCGCTGCTCCAGCAGGGAGGGTACGGCCGTGAGGGCGAGCAGGCGGCACCGCTCGCCTTCGACCACGCGCAGATCCTCGCGGACGGCGTGGAGCGCGCCCGTTCCAAGATCGAGTACTCCTCGTTGGCCACGGCCTTCTGCCCGCCGGAGTTCACCGTCGGGGAACTGCGACGGGTGTACGAAGCGGTCTGGGGTGTCGTCCTCGACCCGCGCAACTTCCATCGCAAGGTGACCGGCACGCCCGGCTTCCTCGTGCCCACAGGTGGAACCACGACCCGGCAGGGCGGACGCCCCGCGCAGCTCTTCCGCGCGGGTGGGGCGACGCTCCTCAACCCGCCGATGCTGCGTCCCGAGGTCTGACACTCGCGTTCGCTGTCACCTGCCGCTCCTGCCGTTCTGTGCTGCTCATCGGACACCAGTGGCTCATGCCCTGCCCGAAAAGCCGGAAATGTCGCGTTATCTTGCTGAAGTACCCACGGGGTTCGTCCGTTCCCGATCCGGTGGACGGGCCCCGGCCGCCGAGCGGTCGCACGTCCTGCGAGAGAAGCGATGATCCAGGCCATCGGACTGACCAGCAATCCCCGTCAGGAGCTCCCGCCCGCCGTCGACGACGTGTCCTTCGAGGCGCGCACCGGCCGTGTCACCGCGCTGCTCGGCGCCGAGGCAGCCGGCAAGACCACGGCGCTGCGGCTGATGCTCGAACTTCAACAGGGCCGTGGAATCACGTACTTCAGAGGCCGTCCTCTGCATCGCATCGCCCACCCGACGCGTGAAGTGGGCGTACTTCTGGGTGATGTCCCAGGCCATCCCGCGCGCTCGGTCCGCGGCCATCTGCGCATGCTGTGTGCGGCCGTCGGAGTACCCGTCCAGCGGGCCGACGACGTCCTGGAGGTCGTCGGTCTCGTCAGCCTCAGGGATCAGCGCCTCGGCACCCTCTCGCGCGGCATGGACCGCCGCCTGGGGCTGGGCTGCGCGCTGGTCGCCGATCCGCACACGCTCGTCCTGGACGGGCCGGCCGAGGGGCTCTCGGCGCGAGAGGGGGCATGGCTGCACTCGATTCTGCGGGCTCACGCGGGCCAGGGGGGCACGGTGCTCTTCACCACGGCCGACCCCAAGGAAGCCGCCCGTACCGCCGACCGCGTCGTGACGCTCGAGGCCGGGCGGCTCGTCGCCGACCAAGAGGTCGCGGACTTCGCGCGCACCAGGCTCCGGCCTCGCGTCGCCGTCCAGAGCCCGCACGCCGTCCGCCTCGGCGCGCTCCTCGCCAAGGAGGCGCGCGCGGGGCAGCGGTCGATCGAAGTGGTCAGGGAGGACGGCAACAGGCTTTCCGTGTACGGCAGTAACTGCGCCGACGTGGGGGAGGCCGCGTACCGGCACGGCATCCTCGTACACCAACTCGCCGATGAGGTCGGCGATGCGGGACCGCCCACGCGGCTGGGTGTGGCAGAGCCCGCTCACCGGAGCGAACGGACGGAATCCCGTCCCGTCGAGGGTCTGGCTGCGAGCTCCGGAGAACCCTCCGCCGATGGCTCGGGGGACGGTTCGGGCGACGTGGCGGCTGAAGGGGGAACGCCGAGCGCGGTGGAAGCTCGTGCGGCCGACACAGGGGAAGGGCAGGACGAAGCCGCCCGGTCCCTGCTGATCCCGCTGGCTCCGCTGGAGGTCGACGACACCATTCCGTTCGAGAGCGATGCCGTGTGCGCCACCGGAGCCGCTCCGGCGCGCTCCGCCCCTCAGGACGCGGTGTCGCCCTTGCCGCCCCCCATCACCGTCCGCCCGAGCCGCAGCCCCCTACGCCCGCTGCGCTACGAACTGCGTCGCCTGATGGGTGTCGGCACCGGTTACCTGACCTTGGCCGCCGTCCTTGCCACCTCCGCCCTGATCTGTGTCTTCCTGGCGCGGGCCGGGCACACGCCGCAGCCGCGGCTCCTCGCCGCCTGGCCCCGAGAACTCCCCCTGCCGCCCGCCGCCCTGGGCGCGGGGTTGCTCGGTGCCCTCGCGTTCGGCGACGAGTTCCGCCACCCCGCTCTCGCCGCGGACCGGGGCACCGTGCCCCGGCGCCTCGGGCTGCTCGGCGCCAAGCTGCTGGTCGCCGCCGCCACGGCGTTGCTGCTCGGTGCCCTCGCGGTCGCCTCCGACACGGTGGTGCTCCACCTTGTATACGGAGACGAGCTGACGAGAGTTCCCGCCGACTGGCTTTCGCTCAGTGCGAGTTGGGGTGCCCTGGTGACGGGCTGCGCCTGGGCGGGCGTCCTGGCCGCGGGAGTCTTCAGGTCCACGACAGCCGGGCTCGCCGCGGTTCTCGCGGTGCCGATCGTCGTCGTACCCCTCGTACAAAAGGCCGTCGAGGGTCCGTCTGTGCGATCGGCCGCCGGGCTTCCGGGGCGGCTGCGGGACCTCGCTCTGGTGCAGTGGCCGTTCGGAGCGGAGCGATATCTGGCGGCGGGGGTCCGCATGATCGCCCAACCCGTGGGTGGTGCGCTGATGTTGTCGCTGACCGCTCTGCTCTGCGCATATCTGCTCATGGCGATGCGTACGAGAGTCCGTTGACGACCGTCCGCCGCCTTCCGGTGCGGGCCTGTGCGCAACTCCCCGGGTAACGCCCATTTCTTTCCGATAAGGCGTCAATTGCGGCAGGGTGAGCGATCACCCTTTCGTGTGCTTTTCACCAAAGACCTCAAGGGAGTTGGGGGCAGCGCCGACAACTGATTCCGTGAGTACCCTTGCGCACACCATGATGACCACCGCCCGCTCCGCCGACTCCGGTCTCGCCGGCCCGGGCGACCTCGACCGATACCCCTACAGCGAGTCCCCCGGTGGCGAGCGCGTCGTCGCTCCCGTGTGGGACGGCGCCGAGCAGGACCTGGGGCGCGTGGGCCGGCGCAGCGCCGGAAGCCGCGGCCGCGGGCTGCACGGCCAACTCGTCCAGCAGCTGGGGCAGATGATCGTCTCCGGCGACCTGGGCGCCGACCGGCCGTTGGTCCCCGAGGAGATCGGCCAGCGGTTCGAGGTCTCCCGCACCGTCGTCCGCGAGTCCCTGCGCGTACTCGAGGCCAAGGGCCTCGTCAGCGCCCGGCCCAACGTCGGCACGCGCGTGCGTCCCGTCAGCGACTGGAACCTCCTCGACCCGGACATCATCGAGTGGCGCGCCTTCGGGCCGCAGCGCGACGACCAGCGGCGCGAGCTCGGTGAGCTGCGCTGGATGATCGAGCCGCTCGCCGCCCGCCTCGCCGCGGGACACGGCCGCGAGGAGGTGCAGCAGCGTCTCGCCGACATGGTCGAGATCATGGGGCACGCGCTCGGGCAGGGCGACTCGATCACCTTCTCCCGCGCCGACGCGGAGTTCCACTCGCTGCTGATCCAGCTCGCGGGCAACCGCATGCTCGAGCACCTGTCCGGCATCGTCTCCGCCGCCCTGCAGGTCTCGGGCGGGCCGATCACCGGCTGTGACCGCCCCAGCGAGGCCTCGCTCGCGCACCACTCCCGCATCGTCGACGCCCTCGCGGCGGGTGACGGGACCGCTGCCGAGGCCGCCATGCGGCAGCTGCTCACCGTCCACCCGGAGGTGGAGCGCGTCGTGCCCGCCCCGCGCGAGCACTGATCGCGCGGCCGCACCGGCGCCGCCGGTGCGCGCGTGGTGTGCGGTACCGCGACGTCGTCGCGTGCGTCGCTCCGTACGCCGTTCGACGGTTCTGCCGTCGTCTCCAGTCACTCCGTGTCGCCGGACCGCGGCGGGCTCCTCGCGAGCTCCGCGTGGTCCGGCGACGCAGGGTGAGGGTTGCTTCGCCGGGTATCGGGGGATCATTCGTGCATGCGTATAGGTCGCTTGTGACCGTATCTGGATGCTTTTGAGTACTTACGGGGTGTGACTCGGGCCACGTAGATTGGGCGTAACGCTCCAAGGAACAGCGCGATGACCTAAGAGGTGATAGCCGAGGAGGGAATACAGCAGTCGTTCGCGGCGCTGTGTAGCTCCCCGGCCCCGCCCGCGCCGTCGGCCCAATCCCCAGCCGCCGGTCGTCGGCTCCGGTCCACAGTGGACGGGGCCGGAAGCCGTTTTCCAACGTTCCGAGAGGTTGTTCGTGTCGGCCAGCACATCCCGTACGCTCCCGCCGGAGATCGCCGAATCCGTCTCTGTCATGGCGCTCATCGAGCGGGGAAAGGCTGATGGGCAGATCGCCGGCGATGACGTGCGTCGTGCCTTCGAAGCTGACCAGATTCCGGCCACTCAGTGGAAGAACGTTCTGCGCAGCCTCAACCAGATCCTCGAGGAAGAGGGTGTGACGCTGATGGTCAGTGCCGCGGAGCCAAAGCGCCCCCGCAAGAGCGTCGCAGCGAAGAGCCCGGCCAAGCGCACCGCGACCAGGACGGTCGCTGCCAAGACCGTCACGGCGAAGCCCACCGCCACCGCCGCCACTGAGGCGCCGACCGCGGACGGCGCCGAGGACGCGCCCGCGAAGAAGGTCGCTGCCAAGAAGACGACGGCCAAGAAGGCCGTCGCCAAGAAGACCGCCGCCAAGAAGACGGCGGCCAAGAAGACCTCCGCCAAGAAGGACGCCGACGAGCTCCTGGACGACGAGGCCACCGAGGAGGCACCCGCCGCCGGCAAGCCCGGCGAGGGCGAGCCCGCCGAGGAGGGCGCCCAGGGCTTCGTGCTCTCCGACGAGGACGAGGACGACGCGCCTGCGCAGCAGGTCGCCGCGGCCGGTGCCACCGCCGACCCGGTCAAGGACTACCTCAAGCAGATCGGCAAGGTCCCGCTGCTCAACGCCGAGCAGGAGGTCGAGCTCGCCAAGCGCATCGAGGCCGGTCTGTTCGCCGAGGACAAGCTGGCCAACGCCGACAAGCTCGCGCCGAAGCTCAAGCGTGAGCTGGAGATCATCGCCGAGGACGGTCGCCGCGCCAAGAACCACCTCCTGGAGGCCAACCTCCGTCTGGTGGTCTCCCTGGCCAAGCGCTACACCGGCCGCGGCATGCTCTTCCTGGACCTCATCCAGGAGGGCAACCTCGGTCTGATCCGCGCGGTCGAGAAGTTCGACTACACCAAGGGCTACAAGTTCTCCACGTACGCCACCTGGTGGATCCGTCAGGCGATCACCCGCGCCATGGCCGACCAGGCCCGCACCATCCGTATCCCGGTGCACATGGTCGAGGTCATCAACAAGCTCGCGCGCGTGCAGCGCCAGATGCTCCAGGACCTGGGCCGTGAGCCCACTCCGGAGGAGCTGGCCAAGGAACTCGACATGACCCCGGAGAAGGTCATCGAGGTCCAGAAGTACGGCCGTGAGCCGATCTCCCTCCACACCCCCCTGGGTGAGGACGGCGACAGCGAGTTCGGTGACCTCATCGAGGACTCCGAGGCGGTCGTGCCGGCCGACGCGGTCAGCTTCACGCTCCTCCAGGAGCAGCTGCACTCCGTCCTGGACACCCTGTCCGAGCGTGAGGCGGGCGTGGTCTCCATGCGCTTCGGTCTCACGGACGGCCAGCCCAAGACCCTCGACGAGATCGGCAAGGTCTACGGAGTGACGCGTGAGCGCATCCGTCAGATCGAGTCGAAGACGATGTCGAAGCTGCGTCACCCGTCGCGTTCGCAGGTCCTGCGCGACTACCTCGACTAGGCGTCAGGCACGCGCCAGACCGTTCACCGGAAGGCCCGAAGTCCGCATCGCGTGACTTCGGGCCTTCTGCGCGCGGGTGCGCCGTGTGCGGCACTGAATCACTGTGGGTATGCCATGGCAACCCAGAGTGAGGAGATCGCATGCGTCGTCCCTTCGCCCGAGCGTGGACGGGGGTACTGGCCGTGGCGGCCACTGCCGCCGCCCTGCCGCTGGCTTCCCCGGTACCCGCGGTGGCCGACAGTGTGGTCATCGGGGGCAGTCCGGTGGAGGTGTCCGACAGTCCATGGACAGTGGCGCTCTCCAGTCGTGACCGGTTCGGGGGTACCCGTGCGGGACAGTTCTGCGGCGGCGTGGTGGTCAGTCGCACGACCGTCCTTACGGCTGCCCACTGCATGAGTGAGGACGTGCTCGGGGTGCCCCTGAGCGAGGTGCCCGACCTGAAGGTGATCGCCGGCCGCGGAGACCTGCGGGCTTCTGACGGCAGGGAGATTCCTGTCCGTGACGCCTGGGTCAACCCGGAGTACGACGGTTACACGAACTCCGGCGACGTGGCGGCGCTGACACTGGCCGAGCCGCTTCCGGAGAAGTACGTGATCCCCATGGCCGGAGCGGGCGATCCCGCGTACGAGGCGGGCACAGGCGCTGCCGTGTACGGCTGGGGGGACACCACGGGGGCGGGCCACTACGCGCGCTCCCTGCGCTCGGCGCGCGTGGAGGTGCTTCCCGACGCCGTGTGTGAGCGGGCGTATCCGGGCAGTGCCGACGGGAAGTACGTGGCCGAGACCATGGTCTGCGCGGGGGAGATGGACGGCCGGCGGGACGCCTGTCAGGGGGACAGCGGTGGGCCGCTGGTCGCGCACGGGCGGCTCATCGGGCTCGTGTCCTGGGGGAGTGGCTGCGGGCGCGCCGGGAGTCCGGGCGTCTACACGCGGGTCTCGGATGTCATCAGAGTGATGCGTGCCTACAGCTGAGGCCGTACTCCGCCTTACGGCTGAGACTGGTGCTGCCCCTCAGGGGGCAGCCGGGCGGGCGGGTGGCTCAGGGCGGCTTCGCCGGAGTGGGCCGGAAGCTCTTGCCGGAGCCGGTCGGCGACCGCCCCGCAGCGGCCCTGAAGGGCCCTGGGTGCCGCTGTGACGAGAGCGGGCGGCCGTCCCTGCTGTTGGCAGGGGCGGCCGCCCGTTCACCGGCCTGGTGTGCCGGGGCTGGCTCGTCGTGAATGCGAGGTGTCAGCGTTCTTCGTCGGAGGCGCTCTCGGGAACGGCGGTCAGTCGCTCCGTCTCGTCCTGTATCTCAGCGGCGATCTTCTTGAGTTCCGGCTCGAACTTGCGGCCGTGGTGGGCGCAGAAGAGCAGTTCACCGCCGCTCAACAGGACGACGCGCAGGTATGCCTGGGCGCCGCAGCGGTCGCAGCGATCAGCGGCCGTCAGGGGGCTCGCGGGGGTCAGAACAGTAGTCACGTCGCCTCTTCTCTAGCTCGACGAGCTGTCGTACCAGGGTCAACATCCAACCAGGCCGAAAACGTTCCCGCTCGTGGCTTTTCCTCGAAATTTCTTCTCGAGGAGGTTGTCCGTTGCCGGTTGGCGGCGAATGTGCCGTATTGCGTCTCTTACGTGTCTTACGGTTTCGCGCTGTCAGTCAGGTCAGGTCCTCCCCGGCTGGCTTGCCGGTTGTTCATGAGGACGTGCCCGGAGCCTAAATGGTTCATGCCTGGAAGGGAACGTGACGTGCGCTTCACTCCAACGAGGGATCGAACATGTATGCGAGCCTGGACTAGTCTGAGTTGAGACGAGGGTGGCGTTACAACGGCTCTACCAGGCCTCGGTACCCTCTGAGCGGCAACCGAAGCCGCGTCCTTACCCCAAAGGACTCCCTTTGAAATTCAGCGAGGAGCGAACCGCGTGACCGCCGAGACGTCCGTGCCGTCCACAGCGTTGCTGACCGGAGCAGACCGGGACGGTTCCAACTACACCGCGCGGCACCTGCTCGTCCTGGAGGGGCTCGAGGCCGTCCGCAAGCGTCCGGGCATGTACATCGGGTCGACGGACAGCCGTGGCCTGATGCACTGCCTCTGGGAGATCATCGACAACTCGGTCGATGAGGCCCTGGGCGGGTACTGCGACCACATCGAGGTCATCCTCCACGACGACGCCTCTGTGGAGGTCCGTGACAACGGCCGTGGCATCCCGGTCGACGTCGAGCCCAAGACCGGCCTCTCCGGAGTCGAGGTCGTCATGACCAAGCTCCACGCGGGCGGCAAGTTCGGCGGTGGCTCCTACGCGGCCTCGGGCGGTCTGCACGGCGTGGGCGCGTCCGTGGTGAACGCGCTCTCCGCGCGCCTCGACGTCGAGGTGGACCGCGCCGGCCACACCCACGCGATCAGCTTCCGGCGCGGTGTCCCCGGCGCCTTCGCCAAGTCGGGGCCCGACGCCCCCTTCGACCCGTCGGCCAAGCTGAGCAAGACCAAGAAGATCCCCAAGGCGCGCAGCGGCACGCGCGTGCGGTACTGGGCGGACCGCCAGATCTTCCTCAAGGACGCCAAGCTCTCGCTGGAGAACCTGCACCAGCGCGCCCGCCAGACGGCGTTCCTGGTCCCGGGCCTGACGATCGTCGTGCGCGACGAGTTCGGCCTCGGCGAGGGCGGCAGCAAGGGTGAGGAATCCTTCCGCTTCGATGGTGGCATCAGCGAGTTCTGCGAGTACCTGGCGCAGGACAAGGCGGTCTGCGACGTGCTCCGGTTCTCGGGGCAGGGGACGTTCAAGGAGACCGTGCCGGTGCTGGACGAGCACGGGCAGATGACGCCGACGGAGGTCACCCGCGAGCTCGGTGTGGACGTCGCGCTGAGGTGGGGCACCGGCTACGACACGACGGTCAGGTCGTTCGTGAACATCATCGCCACCCCCAAGGGCGGCACCCACGTCAGCGGTTTCGAGCGCTCGCTGACCAAGACGATGAACGAGGCGCTGCGGGCCCAGAAGGTGCTCCGGGTGGCCGAGGACGACATCGTCAAGGACGACGCCCTGGAGGGGCTGACGGCGGTCGTCACGGTGCGGTTGGCCGAGCCGCAGTTCGAGGGGCAGACCAAGGAGGTCCTGGGCACCTCGGCGGCCAACCGGATCGTCGCCAACGTGATCGCCAAGGAGCTGAAGGCGTTCCTGACGTCGACCAAGCGGGATGCGAAGGCGCAGGCCCGCGCGGTGATGGACAAGGCGGTGGCCGCTGCGCGGACGCGGATCGCGGCACGTCAGCACAAGGACGCCCAGCGGCGAAAGACGGCTCTTGAGTCCTCCTCGCTGCCGGCGAAGCTGGCCGACTGCCGCAGCGACGACGTGGATCGCAGCGAGCTGTTCATCGTGGAGGGCGACTCGGCGCTCGGCACGGCGAAGCTGGCGCGGAACTCGGAGTTCCAGGCGCTGCTGCCGATCCGCGGCAAGATCCTGAACGTGCAGAAGGCGTCCGTGACGGACATGCTCAAGAACGCCGAGTGCGGGGCGATCATCCAGGTGATAGGAGCCGGCTCGGGCCGCACCTTCGACCTGGACGCGGCCCGGTACGGGAAGATCATCCTGCTCGTCGACGCCGATGTGGACGGCGCGCACATCCGGATTCTGCTGCTGACGCTGTTCCAGCGGTACATGCGGCCGATGGTGGAGGCCGGGCGGGTGTTCGCGGCGGTGCCGCCGCTGCACCGCATCGAGCTGAGCCAGCCCAAGAAGGGCCAGGACAAGTACCTGTACACGTACTCCGACCGGGAGCTGCGCGAGACGCTGCTGGAGCTGCAGCGCAAGAACGTGCGGTACAAGGACTCCATCCAGCGCTACAAGGGTCTGGGCGAGATGGACGCCGACCAGCTGGCCGAGACCACGATGGACCCGCGCTACCGCACCCTGCGACGGATCAACATCTCCGACCTGGACGCGGCCGAGCAGGTCTTCGATCTGCTGATGGGCAACGACGTCGCGCCCCGCAAGGAGTTCATCACCAGCTCCGCCGCCACACTGGACCGCTCGCGCATCGACGCGTGAGGCCTCGCGCGCCCCGCGTCTTGCGCGGCGGGCTCGTCGGACGGCGCATCTGGTTCTGAACTCCGCGCGTCGTCGGAGCACGTAACGCGTCATGGGAGCCGTGCTCTCCACCCCCGGGTGGAGAGCACGGCTCCACCCATGTTCCACCCCTGCTCCGATCTCATCGCCTGGCGATCTCCGTAGCGTCGAAGGCGTCGATCCCCCGCGGATCGGCCTCGTTCCTGCTCGTCGTACGGAGGCTGACATGTCCGGGCTCACCAACGCACTGGTGATCTGCGCCGTCGTGGTGCTCGTGGTCGTCCGCCAGTTCAAGCCACAGCAGATCAGTACGGACCGGAGCTGGTGGGTGGTACCGGCGGTGCTGGTGTTTCTGTCCGTGCGCGAGCCGGGTCTGATCGACTCCCGGCACCAGGCGTCGTCCGTGGTGCTGCTTGCCGCCGAGCTGCTCGTGGGTCTGGCCATGGGCGTCGGCTGGGCGCGCACCTCCCACGTGTGGACAGAGCAGGACGGCACGGCCTGGAGCAAGGGCACCAAGGCCACCGCGGTCGTCTGGGCCGTCGGGATAGGTCTGCGGGCCGCCCTGTTCGGAGTCGGCTCGCTGCTGGACGTGCGTCAGGACAGCGCCGCGCTGATGCTGGCCCTTGCTGCCACCCTGCTGGTCCGCAGCGGTCTGCTCCTGCTCCGGACCAGGACCACGACGGGGAGGGGAATCGCCGGCGTCGCCGGGTACCCGACATACGGTGTGGGCGGCGACGCGGCGTACGAGCCGATGCGGAAGGACCCCGTGTGACGTGGGAACGCTGGACGAGGTGGCCCTCCCGGGAGGCGCTCACCTGGGCGGGGCTGAGTCTGGCCCGGCTGTGGTTCGTCAGAGTCGTGCGTGTGGTGGTCCTCGCCTGCTTGCTGTGGGACGCGTTCCATGGGGATCGAGGCTGGCGTCTGACGGCCGGGGTGTCGATGGTCCTGGCCGTCACGTTCGTGGGATGGGCGTTCTTCCGCGTCTCGTACGACCATCGGCTGTGGCCCTCCTTGGGGCTGATGGCGCTGCTGATGGGAGCCGCGTTCGCCGCCGAGCTCGGCGGCTGGCGGATGCTCGCCATGGTGCTGTGGTGCGGCTCGGCCGTCTCCGCCCTGGAGCGGTTGCCGCTCGCCGCATGTGTGCCCTGCGTCGCCGTCGCGATGGCCGGATACATCGCGTACAACAACGACAGCTGGCTCGTCACGGGGCTCACGGTGGTCGGTCTGATCCTTGCCGGGTACACCCTGCGACTGGATGCCGAGGCGCGGGGCAGCTCCCATCGGCTGCTCGCGCAGGAGCGGGCCGCGCGAGCCGCACAGGCGGAGTCGGCCGCCCTCGCCGAGCGGGCGCGGATCGCCCGTGAGATCCATGACGTGCTCGCGCACAGCCTCTCGGCTCAGCTCGTCCACCTGGAGGCGGCCCGGTTGCTGATCGAGCGGGACGCGACCAAGGAGCAGATCCTGGACCGGGTCGTGGCGGCGCGGTCCATGGCGAGGGACGGCCTCGCCGAGACCAGACAGGCACTGTCCGCGCTGCGCGGGGAGATGACACCGGTCGAGGACTTCCTGCGGGAGCTGGTCACCGCGGACCGCGCGGTGGTCACCGTGACGGGTGAGCGACGGGTGCTGCCGGCCGAGGCGTCCCAGGCGGTACGCAGGGTGGCGCAGGAGGCCCTGACGAACGTGCGCAAGCACGCGCCGGGCGCGAAGGTCCAGGTGTGCCTTCGGTACGGGGTGGGTGAAGTGAGGCTGGACGTAAGGGATTCGGGCGGGAGCTCGCCGGGGGAACTCGCCGCCTCCGGGGGCGGGTACGGTCTGCTCGGCATGCGTGAGCGGGCCGAGTTGTTGGGCGGGTCCCTGGAGGCAGGGCCGGGTGAGGAGGGGTTCGTGGTGACGTTGAGGGTGCCGGGATGACGAGGGACGACGGCACCGCCAGGACTGAGGGTGACGGGGTGAACAGGTTCGTGGGTGACTGGGTGGGCGGGGCCGTGGGGGACAGGCAGGTCGGGCCCGAAGTGGAGAGACGGGACGGCCCGGTGGACAGCGGCTCGGAGAGAGCCGAAGGGGGCAGCGGCCTGCGGAGAGCCGAGCAGGGAGGCGGGGCGGAGAGACCCACCAGGGACGGCGGCCTGGAGACGGCCGGTGGAATGAACGGGCGCGCCGCGGGTGGCGGAGCCGGCAGTCGCCAGGCTGTCGGTGGGAGTGCTCCCAAGGATGCGGTCGGTGGGGGCGGTGGCAAGCCACCCGCACGGGTGGTTGTGGTCGACGACCAGACCGTGGTGCGCGAGGGGATCGTGATGCTGCTGGGGCTGCTGCCCGGGATTGAGGTCGTCGGTTCCGGTGGTGACGGTGAGGAGGCCGTCCGACTGGTCGCCGAACTCTCCCCGGACGTGGTCCTGATGGACCTGCGCATGCCCCGTTGCGACGGTGCGGAGGCGACACGGCGTATCCGCGCCGAGTATCCGGGGACGCAGGTCGTCGTGCTCACCACCTACGCCGACGACGATTCGCTGTTCCCGGCGCTCAAGGCGGGCGCGCGCGGATATCTGACCAAGGACGCGGGCGGGGAGGAGATCGTGAGGGCGGTAGAGGACGTGCTCTCGGGGGACGCGGGGCTCTCTCCGAGGATCCAACGACGGCTCCTGGAGCGGTTGTCGGAGCCCGAGCCGGTTTCCGCCGCGGAGCCGCCCGACGGCCTGACCGGGCGGGAGACCGAGGTGCTCGTCCTGATCGCCGAGGGGATGAGCAACCACGAGATCGCCCGGACGTTGCACGTGTCCACTGCGACGGTGAAGACGCACATCAACAATCTCTTCGCGAAGGCGGGACTCAAGGACCGTGCGCAAGCGGTCCGTTACGCCTACCAGCACGGGATCGCCAAGCCCCCGGGAGGCCGCCGTGCCTGATCAGGCTTCACCTGATGGGGTGAAGAGCACGGGGAGAAGAGTTGGGGATCTTTCCGTTCTGTCCATCCTTGTGCACGCGGCCGAACAGAGCCGCGGGCTAAGGAGAGTTCGGTGGAGAAGCACGACGGCCCCGCTGCGGCGCCGGGCCGGGGCGAGGCCGGCAGGGGGCACCCCGGTGAGCTGAGAGACCCCTGGTACGACGCGTTCGCCGCCGGCTGGGGCGAGCCGGACGGCGTGGGCGCGGCGGCTTCCGTGGTCGCGCCCCGGGACGGCGCACGGCAGCAGGGCGCGAGCGCGGCGGACATCTACCTGGAGGTGCAGCGCAGCGCGGCCTTCCAGGAGGTGCGCCGGCGGTACCGAAGGTTCGTGATGCCGGCGGTCGCCTTCTTCTTCACTTGGTACTTGGCATACGTCGTGACCGCGACGGCGGCGCCGGGGCTGATGGCGCGGCCCGTTGCCGGAGCGGTGAATGTGGCGATGGTGGCGGGGCTCGGACAGTTCCTCACCACGTTCCTGCTGACCTGGGCGTATGCGCGGCATGCGCGGTTGCGACGGGACAGGGCGGCGCTGGATCTGCGCTGGGCGGTGTTCGAACAGGAGAGGGAACGGGAGCAGGAGCAGGCAAAACGGCGTGGGCCGGGTGTGGTGGGGGAGCGGGGGTCGGAGCGATGACGGGGGATCACCAGTCGTTGGCCCTGCTGCTGTTCGGCGTGTTCGTGGCGGTCACGCTCGCGATCACCACGTGGGCGAGTCGGAAGAGGCACGGCTCGGCGGAGGAGTTCTATGCGGGAGGTCGGCTCTTCTCTCCCATGGAGAACGGTTTCGCCATCGCGGGCGACTACATGTCGGCCGCTTCCTTCCTCGGCATCTCGGGGCTGATCGCGCTCTTCGGGTACGACGGGCTGCTCTACTCGGTGGGGTTCCTCGTCGCCTGGCTCGTCGTGCTGTTCCTCGTGGCGGAACTGGTGCGCAACTGCGGGAGGTTCACGCTCGCCGATGTGGTCGCCGCGCGCATGAAGGAGCGGCCTGTACGGATCGCGGCGGGAACCTCTTCGGTGACCGTGTCCGTTCTCTACCTGGTGGCGCAGATGGTGGGGGCGGGCTCGCTGGTGGCGCTGCTGCTCGGGGGGACGAGCGGGGTGGCGCAGACCTGGACGGTCATCGGCGTCGGCGCGCTCATGGTGATCTATGTGTCGATGGGAGGGATGCGGGCCACCACCTGGATCCAGATCGTCAAGGCGGTCCTGTTGATGGGCGGCGCGATCGCGCTGACCGTGCTCGTCCTGGTGCGCTTCCACGGGGACTTCGACCAGTTGCTGCGGACGGCGGCCGATCGCAGCGGTCACGGTGAGAGGTTCCTCGCGCCCGGACTGAAGTACGGCGGTGACTGGACCGCGCGGCTCGACTTCATCAGCCTCGGACTCGCGCTCGTGCTCGGTACCGCCGGGCTGCCGCACATCCTCTCCCGCTTCTATACCGTGCCGACCGCGCGGGCCGCTCGTCGCTCGGTCGTCTGGTCCATCGGGTTGATCGGCAGCTTCTACCTGATGACGATCGTGCTCGGTTTCGGTGCGGCCGCGATCGTGGGGTCCAACGCGGTGCGCGGGTCGAATGCCGCGGGGAACACGGCGGTTCCGCTGCTCGCGCTCGATCTGGGAGGCGGCGCGGACTCCACGGGGGGAACGGTTCTGTTCGCCGTCGTCGCCGCCATCGCCTTCGCGACGATCCTCGCCGTGGTCGCCGGGATCACGCTCGCCTCGTCGGCGTCCGTGGCCCACGACCTGTACGCGTCGTTGCGGCGCAGGGGCGCGAAGCCGCGCAGTGAGGTGGCGGTGGCGCGCATCGCCGCGGCCGGGGTCGGGGTGGTCGCGATCGGCCTCGGGCTGCTCGCGCGCGATCTCAACGTGGCGTTCCTGGTGGGCCTCGCCTTCGCGGTGGCGGCGTCCGCCAATCTGCCGGTGCTGCTCTACTCGCTGTTCTGGCGGAACTTCACCACGCGCGGTGCGGTGTGGTCGGTGTACGGCGGGCTGGTGCCCGCGCTGGCACTGGTGATCCTGTCGCCGGTGGTCTCCGGCGGTCCCAACTCCCTTTTCCCCGGGGTGGACTTCCAGTACTTCCCCCTGGAGAACCCGGGCCTGGTCTCGATCCCGTTGGGCTTCCTCGCGGGGTGGCTCGGGACGGTGACCTCGCGGGAGGAGGCGGACGAGGCCAAGCACGCGGAGACGGAGGTGCGGTCGCTCACCGGTGCCGGCGCGGTGTAACGATTCCCCTGCGAGGCCGATGGTCGGGCATCCGGGCACCCTGGCTGCCGCCTTCGTACCTGTCCGCCTGTCCGCCTGCCCGCCTGCCCGGCGCCTGCGGCGGAGGTCGGTCAGACGCTTGCCGCCCACTCATAGCGGTGCTCGGGGCGGCCCGTGTCGCCGTACTTGAGGCTCAGCCTGACCCGGCCCGTGCGCTCCAGGAGCTTCAGATAGCGCTGTGCCGTCTGCCGGCTCAGCCGCGTGCGATCCGCCAGTTCCTGGGCGGAGAGCGGCGCGTCCGCGGCCATCAGGGCCCGGCGCACCAGTTCCGCCGTGGTGGGGGAGTGGCCCTTGGGCAGCTCCGGTGCCGGAGTCGCCGAGAGGGCGCCGAAGATCCGGTCGACCTCGGCCTGTTCGGCCTCGCCTCCGCCGTCCAGGGTGCGGCGCAGAGTGGCGTACGCATCGAGCTTGGCGCGCAGGCCCGCGTACGAGAACGGCTTGACCAGGTACTGGAGCGCGCCGTGCCGCATCGCCGCCTGCACCGTGGCGACGTCGCGCGCCGCCGTCACCATGATCACGTCGGTCTGATGGCCGCGCTCACGCAACGCACGGACGACCGAGAGGCCCGTCTCGTCCGGCAGATAATGATCCAGCAGTACCAGGTCGACGGGAACGTCCTCGACGAGGCGCAGCGCCTCGGCGGCGCTGTGGGCCTTGGCCGTCACCTGGAAGCCGGGGATCTTCGCCACGTAGGCGGCGTTGACGTCCGCGACCCGGGCGTCGTCGTCCACGACCAGGACATCGATCATCGTGCCTCCTCCGTGGTGGTGCGTTCCGGTTCCGTCAGTGGCTCCGTCAGCGGTGCGGCCAGCGGTTCGGTCAGTGCTTCCGGCAGGACGACGGTGAACTCCGCGCCCCCGTCGGGTGCTTCGCCGACCGCCGCGCTGCCGCCCTGCCGCTCGGCGAGCCGGCGGACCAGGGCGAGGCCGATGCCGCGCTTGCCGTGAGCCGGCGGCTCCTTCGTGGTCCACCCCTCGGTGAAGATCGTCTCGCGCCGCTCGGCCGGTACTCCGGGGCCGGTGTCGCGCACCCGGAGGACCACGGCACGCCCCTCGGTGCGCAAAGCGACCTCCACGCGTGCGTGGCGGGTGCCCGCGGCGGCGTCGAGCGCGTTGTCGACGAGGTTGCCGACGATCGTGACGAGGCCGCCCGGGTCGACGAGCCGGTCGGGCAGGGCCGTGTCGCGCGGCACGGAGAGGGCGACGCCGCGCTCCGCCGCGACCGTGGCCTTCCCGACCAGCAGGGCCGCGAGCAGCGGGTCGCGGATCTTCTCGGTGATCTGTTCGGCGGTCACGCGGTGCGCGCCCGCCACCTCGCCGACGAACTCCGCGGCCTCCTCGTACATCTCCAGTTCGAGCAGTCCGAGCAGCGTGTGCATACGGTTGGCGTGCTCGTGGTCCTGGGCGCGCAGGGCGTCGATGAGGCCACGGGTGGAGTCGAGCTCGCGGCCGAGCTGCTCCAGCTCGGTGCGGTCGCGCAGGGTGGCGACGGCGCCTCCGTCGTCGGTGGGCATGCGGTTGGCGATCAGCACGCGCTGGCCGCGCACGGTCAGCAGGTCGGTGCCGGTGACCCGGCCGGCGAGGACGTCGGTCGTACGTCCCGGGCCGAGCGCCTCGTCGAGCGGCTGCCCGATCACCTCCGTGCCGAGGCCGAGCAGGCGCTGGGCCTCGTCGTTGAGCAGCCGGATCCGGCCGCCGCGGTCCAGCGCGACGACTCCTTCGCGGATGCCGTGCAGCATCGCCTCGCGCTCCGCCAGCAGGGCGGAGATATCGGAGAAGGCCAGGTCACGGGTCTGCCGCTGCACCCTGCGGGAGATCAGGTACGCGGCGAGCGCGCCGACGGCGAGCGCACCGCCCGCGTAGGCGAGCAGTCCCGGGATGGAGTGGATCAGACGGTCCCGCACGCTGTCGTACTCGATGCCTACGGAGACGGCGCCCACGATGTCCCCGCCCGCGTTCCGCAGGGGCACCTTGCCCCGCGCCGAGCGGCCCAGCGTGCCGTCGTCGATCTCCATGACATCGCGGCCCGCCAACGCGTCGCTGGGGTCCGTCGAGACGACCTTGCCGATCTGGTCGCGATCGGTGTGGGACCAGCGCACCCCGTCCTTGTTCATGATCACGATGTACTCGGCGCCGCTGGCCCGCCGGATCCGCTCGGCCGCCGTCTGAACGGGTCCCTCGGCGGTGGGCCGCGAGGCCTCCAGGTCCGCGGCGATCCGCGGCTGGGCGGCCGTCGTCTGGGCGATGGCCAGCGCGCGGCGCATGGCCTGGTCGTCGAGCTGGTCGCTCAGCGGGGCGAGGAAGAGGCCCGTCGCGAGCACGGCGACCCCTGCGGCGATCGCCAGCTGCATCAGCAGCACCTGCGAGAACACGCGCCGTGGCAGGCCGAGGCGCAGGCGTCGCGCGGGGGAGGTCGGGCTCATGTGTACGAACGGTACGGCCGCGAGCGGTCTACTCCGAAGTCACTGTGGCGGGGATCTCCTGCCCGCCACCATCAGGTCCGCCCGCGTCCTGTCCGCCACCGTCGGGTCCGCCCGTGTCCCGTCCGCCATCGCGGGGTCCGTCCGCGTCTTCCCCGTCACCGTCGCGTCCGTCCGCGGCCTCCCCGCTCTCATCGGGAAGGCCGCGCACCGCCACCACGTCCATCCGTGCCGGGGAACCGAGCGCCGCGCCGCAGCTCTCCGGGCGGGGCGGCAGCGAGGCGCCCCGTGCGACGGTGACCTGCCACCGGCGGCCGTCCCTGTGGGTGACGGTCACCTCCCAGGGTGCGTCCGTGCTGTCTGCGCCGTCTGCGCCGTCCGTGCCGTCCGCCCGGACGACGTTCAGGGCCCCGGCGGCGTTCTCGCCCGTCGCCTCGCGCACCGCCAGCTCGGCGGCCTGCCCGGGGCGGTCCCACGCGGAGTTGCCCCGGCAGCCCTCCGTGACGACGCGATCCGCGCGGACGGCGTCGAGGACCTCCTTGACGGCGCGGGCGCCGGTCCGGCCGTACGCGTACCCGTACGGCAGCACGAGCAGCGTGGGCGAGAAGCGGTGGCCACCCAGATGAGTGATTTCCCAGGCGCCCTCTTCGCCGGCGGCGGCGAGCTCGGCGGCGAGAGGCCTGCCGAGCAGGGCGCAACAGCGGTCGCGCTTGCCGTTGGTGCACACGAGCGCGAGCGGCGCGCCCGTGTGAGGGGCCCCGAAGCCGCCGTGGTCGCCCGCGCCGAGAGCCGCGAAGTCGAGGTCCAGCAGTTCGCGCGGGTCGTCGGTCACCGCGCCGCGCAACCAGGTGCTGCCGGGCACGGTGTGACCCACGTACACCTGGTGGCGGGTCGGCGTGTGGCAGTCCGCGTGACGGCCGGGGCGGCGGATGAGCGCGACGCGTACGCCGGTTCCCTCGGCCGCCGCCTCCAGGGCGCGGCCGACCTCCGGGTCGAGATGGCTGGACGTCAGCGCCTTGGCGCCCCAGGGGCCGGACTGTTCCAGCAGAAGCCATGTCCTGGCGGTGGCCGCGGTCCCCGCGAGAGGCTCGTTCAGGTCCCGCGAGGCGGTCGCGCACGTACTCACGCAGGTGAGCCTAACCCGCGCCTCTTCCCGGCCATTTCACGCCTCACGGGCAGCGGCCATTTCATGCCTCACGGCTGTTCTCATGCGTCATGGCTGCTTCATGTGTCGAGAGACGCGAGGGGGTCGAGAGAGGCGCGAGGGTCGAGAGAGGCGTCCGGCGGGGCGGGCAGGGGCTGGGGCGGGCGCAGTCCGACGTACTGGCCGCTGGGGCGCATGCGCAGTGGCCGTTCCTCGTACTCCTCCAGGGCGTGTGCGATCCAGCCCGCCGTGCGGGCCACGGCGAAGATCGTCTCGCCGGCCTCCGCGGGCATCCCGGAGGAGGCGGTGAGGACGGCGAGGGCGAGGTCGACGTTGGCGCGCAGGTCCGTGTGGCGGGCGGTCGTGGCCACCACGTCGCGCGCCGCGGCGAGGGCGGGGCCGGCCTTCGGGATCACTTCCAGAAGGGCGAACAGGGCCTGCGCGCGCGGGTCTTCGCCCGGGTAGAGACGGTGGCCGAGGCCGGGGACGCGGCGGCCCGCGCGGAGTTCGTCGGCCACCACGGGAGTCGCACTGCCCCGGTCGAGCACGTCGAGGAGCATGCGGTGGGCGAGGCCGCTGGCCGCTCCGTGCAGCGGGCCCTCCAGGACGCCCAGGCCCGCCGACACCGCGGCGTAGGGATGGGCGCGCGCGGAGGCGGCGACGCGGACGGCGAGCGTCGACGCCGCGAGGTCGTGGTCGACGAGGAGCGCGAGGGCCGTGTCCAGGGCGTGCAGCGAGGCCTCGTCGGGTGCCCTGCCGGTGAGCCGGGCCCACAGGCGGCGGGCCAGTGGGCCTTCGTCCCGGTGGCCGCGCAGGACCGGCGGGAGCGCGGTGACGAGCGTGGGGATCAGTGTGCGGGCGGTGCCGATGACCGCCTCTTCGGAGAGGTCGAAGCGGAGCGGGTCGGCGGCCGCGGCGGAGATGGCGGCGACGCGCAGCCGGTCGGTCGGACCGCTGTGCTCCGGCAGCGCGCCGACGGCGCGGCGGGCCGCGGCGACGGTCTCCTTGGGGGCGGTGAAGGCGATGCCGGGGCGCAGGACGCCGGTCCACAGCCACTCGGCGACCTCTTCGTAGGAGTGGGCCACGGCGAGCTGTGCGGCGTCGACACCGCGGAAGTAGTAGCGGTCCTTGTCGATGAGCGTGATGCGGGTGCGTACGGAGAGTTCGTTGGCCGAGGTCGACGTGGTGGGCTCCCGCCTGTTCCTGCGGGCCAGCGCCTCCACCTCCTTGGCGTCGAACGTGCTGCCCCGTGACCCCGGGCCGCGGCGGCTGCTGAGCTGGCCGCGGCTCACGTACGCGTACACGGTCTCGGGCTTCACGCCGAGCAGCTCGGCGGCTTCCTTGGTGCTCAGCCGCCGTCGGCCCTCGTGCGTGGTTCCTTGCTCCGTCATGGGCGCCACCGTATCCGCATCCCGATGCCTGGATCTTTATATTGATTCAATCAATATTGACAGGGCTTCAGTCAAGCATGGACAGTCGAATCAGGTCCAGGCAGGAAGTCGAGGAAGAACATGCCGATCAATGGCTCCGCCGCCACCCCCGCGGTCGCCCCCGCCGAGTCCGTCCAGGTCCCACGAGGGCTCGCGGGCGTCGTCGTCACCGAGACCGAACTCGGTGACGTCAGGGGATACGAGGGCTTCTACCACTACCGCCAGTACTCGGCCGTCGAGCTCGCCCAGAGCCGCAGCTTCGAGGACGTGTGGCACCTGATGTTCCACGGCGAGCTGCCGGACGCCGGGCAGGGCGCCGCCTTCGCCGCGCGGACCGCGTCGCTGCGCCGGCTGCCCGACGAGGTGCGCGACGCGCTGCCCGCCATCGCGCGCGCCAGCGCGCTGTCGGGGCCGCTCTCCGGGCTGCGCACGGCCCTCTCGCTCTTCGGGGCGTCCAAGGGCTTTCGGCCGGTGTACGACATCGACGAGGACCGGCGTCGCGAGGATGCCCTGGCCGCTTCCGCCGTGGTGCCGACGCTGCTCACCGCGCTGTACCGGCTCGGTCAGGGGCTCGACCCCGTCGAGCCGCGCGACGACCTGTCGTACGCGGCCAACTACCTGTACATGCTCACCGGTTCGGAACCGGAGGCCGCGCGTGCCCGGGCGATCGAGCAGTACTTGATCTCGACCATTGATCACGGATTCAACGCGTCAACGTTCACCGCGCGGGTCATCACCTCGACCGGCGCGGACGTGGCGGCCTGTCTGGTGGGCGCGGTCGGTGCGCTGTCGGGGCCGCTGCACGGCGGGGCGCCGAGCCGGGCCCTCGACACGCTCGACGCGATCGGCACCCCCGACCGCATCGACGGCTGGATCCGCGAGCGGGTCCTCGCGGGCGACCGCATCATGGGCTTCGGGCACCCCGTCTACCGCACAGAGGACCCGCGTTCGCGCATGCTGCGCGACATCGCCCGGCAGTTCGGCGGCGACATGGTCGAGTTCGCCGTGGAGGTCGAGGGGCGCGTCGAGGCGATCCTGGCGGAGCTGAAGCCGGGGCGTGAGCTGCACACGAACGTGGAGTTCTACGCGGGCGTGGTCATGGAACTCTGCGGCCTGCCGCGCGAGATGTTCACGCCGACGTTCGCGTCCGCGCGGGTGGTCGGCTGGAGCGCCAACATCCTGGAGCAGGCGCGGGACTCGAAGATCATCCGGCCGGCGGCGCGGTATGTGGGGGCGGTACCGCCGGTTCCGGTGCCGGTTCCTCCGGCGCCGACGCCTCAGGGGGCCTGACGCGATGGGGCCCGGCCGCGTTTGAGGCGGCCGGGCCCTGGTGGTCGCGGGCAGGAATCCCCGGGTCGCCCGTGCGAGAGGCGGTGCGCCGGAGGGTGGCTCGGCGGTCAGAGGTCAGGGATATCGATCTTGGCGCGAATGAGCGTCTCTCGGGTGATGACCACGATCCGCTCGTCCTGCGAACGCCCCGCGTCGGACGGGAGTTTGCCGTCGAGAGCCGCTGTCCGGTCGGCGCCGATGACGGCGAAAGAGCCGTCGCTCAACTCGAAGATGTCGGGACACGTGTTGCCGTCGAGGCTGCCGCGCTGACGAGGGGACGCGCCGATGCGGCGGGTGATGTCTGGTGTGGTCACGAGCGGTAGGTTCCCATCTGCCAGCGACGTAATTGCACCAATTTCACCCACCGGGACAAGCGAGAATGAGCCAACCTACGCTCAGATGCTCGTCTGTGACGGCGTGACGGCGTGACGGCGTGACGGCGTGACGGCGTGACGGCGTGACGGCGTGACGGCGTGACCGCGTGACCGCGTGGCGGTGTGGCGCGTGAAGCCACGGCTCTGCCGGGTCGCGCCGTCGACGGTCGCCGAATGTCAGGACGAGCTGGGCGGCGCGGGAGGAGGCGTGACCGGCGGCACGAAGTACGCGGCGGACGGCACGGGCGGCCCCGCGGCCACGGCGGCGGCGTACGCCTCGTCGGCGATCCGCACGAATCGGCAGAGTCGGCGATCGGAACCCGACTCCATGAGCCGGTGCCAGGACGGGCCGCTGTTCGCCCAGTAGGCGCGGCCGACCTCGCCGCCGAAGTAGTCCAGCAGCGTGGACCGGGTGGTGCGCTCGTCGCACAGGTTCAGCTTGAAGTCGGTGCTCCACATGCTGACGATCAGATTGCTCACGAGGAGCTGGCGCCAACGCCGCTCTGTGACAGGCGTGTTGGGGGGTTCCCAGCACACCAGGAACTCCGGGTCGGTCAGGGTCAGAAGGGTGAGCTCGCGGTGCGCGGAGCGGTGGGACTCCTCGTGCTGTATGCGTGTCTGTCGCGCCTGGTGCGCGATGGAGAGGACGACGCCCACCAGGGCGGCCGCGGAGAAGATCGCGGACAGTGCGCCGTAGGTCTGGCTGATGTCGCTGAGGCGGTTCCAGTTCATGCCGCGCGGCGCGAGGCCGTCGAGGAGGAAGGGGGTCGCGGAGATGGTGGCGAGCGAGGCCAGGGCCGCGCTGCTCCATATCGCCACGCCGCGGGACCTGCTGCTGGGTGATGTCACTGTGCCGCCTCCTCCGGCCACGCCCGAGGGCGAGGCCGCCCTGTTCGTCGCTGGAAGTCGCCCTGCGGCACGAACGGTGTCCGCGCCGCGGAGCGGTCATTGCACTGCTAGTTGTCTGGGATGTCCGACTTGGCCCGGATCAACGTTTCTCGGGTGACGACGACGATGCGTTCGTAGTGGGCTCGCGCGGCGTCGGGCGGCAGTTCCGGATCCAGTGCCTCGGTCAGATCCGTGCCGATGATGGCGAAGTTGCCGTCTGAGAGCTCGAAGATGTCGGGGCAGTTCTGCCCGGAGAGGCTGCCCCGTTGACGGGGGGACGCACCAACACGGCGCTCGATCATCAAAGGGATCCCGGTCCTGTGAATGCAGCGGATGGGTCGGCCGAAGGTTACTGGGGACGTGAGTGGATATTCCGCTGATGCAGTGACAAAAGTCGGATTCACAGGAGAACTACATCCAGTTGTGATGTGTCGGGTCCGCCTCTGGTGTCCCGGGTCCGCCCGCCGAGCCGGGCAGTCGGCCGGGGAGCCGTCTCGCCGAGCCGGGCAGCCGTCCCGCCGAGCCGGTCGGCCGTCCCGCCGTACGGGCGATGACCTCGCACTTCATTGCGGCGGTGTGCCGACGACCCACCATTCCTCGGTGTCGGCCTCGTCGAGGTCATGGACCAACTCGTCGACCATTCGGCCTATTTGGGCTTCCACGGAGTCCTCTACGAGGCTAGCCCTGGCGGCCCGGGTGGCCTCCCAGTACTCGCGGAAGATGGGGTTCTGGAGCGTGCCCCGTAGATGGCCGAAGAGTTCCACCCGGCTGACGTTGCCGATGCGGTAGGCCAACAGGGCGTTGGTGTACACGGCGTTGGCGAAGAGGAACTGCCGGTGCTTCGCGGGCGGTACCGAGCCGTCGTAGGTGTCGAGCACGGCGGCCAGCGTCGGATCCTCCATCGCCTTGCTCAGCAGCTCCCACTGGAGTCGCTGCTGGTTGGCGAGGTCGATGTGTCGCTGCTGTTCGCCCCGGTCGGTCTGCTCGCATCGTTCGAGCCGCACGGTCTGCTCGCATCGTTCGAGCCGCAGCCGCAGTTTCTTGAGCTGGTTCTGCTGGTTGATGAGGGCACCGAAGGTGCCGACGGTCAAGGCGAGGCCCGCCGCGGCGGCAGGCCTCACCCCCCGTGTCCAAGAATTCTGTGTGGCCATGTCAACCCCCGAATCGGCGACCGTCCGCCGGTCGTCGGGTGCGGGTCGACAGGGAGCGGACCGGCGAGCGGTGGGCGGTGCGCTTGCCGTCTCCCAGGGTGCCGAGCGGCTCTGATCGGCGGGGAGGCGGAGAGGAGGCGCATGGAGGGAAGCAGCGGTCGCAGATCCCGGCGCCGTGCCCAATGTGTGCCCCGCGAGCGCCGCTAACAATCGTTCACTTCGCGGCCCGACCACGCGCACATATCCTGGGGCCGTCTTCAATCGTCGTACGGAATCCGCCGGGATCCGCTGAGATCCGTCGAGATCCACCGGAATCCGCCGGGATCCGTACGAACGTCGGCACGAGAGGTCCACGTGAACAAGCAGCAGATCCCGGTCGTCGTCCTCGCCGGCTTTCTGGGTTCTGGCAAGACGACCCTGCTCAACCATCTGCTGCACCGCAGCGGCGGCAGCCGGATCGGAGCGATCGTCAACGACTTCGGGTCGATCGAGATCGACGCCATGTCGGTGGCGGGTCAGCTCGGCGACTCGACCGTCTCTCTCGGCAACGGCTGTCTGTGCTGCGCCGTGGACGCGAGCGAGCTCGACGAGTACCTGGACCGGCTCGCCCGGCCCGCCGCGGGGATCGACGTCATCGTCATCGAGGCGAGCGGGCTCGCCGAGCCGCAGGAACTCGTGAAGATGCTGCTCGCCAGCGAGAACCCGCACATCGTGTACGGGGGGCTCGTCGAGGTCGTCGACGCCGCCGAGTTCGACGCCACCAGGGAGCGGCACCCCGAGGTGGACCGGCATCTGGGCATCGCCGACCTCGTGGTGGTCAACAAGGCCGACCGGGTGTCCAAGGAGGAGCACGCGCGCGTGCTCGGTGTCGTACGGGGACTCGCGGGACGCGCGGCCGTGGTCGCCGCCTCCTACGGCCGGGTCGACGTGGAGCTGTTCTTCGACCGTGCGCCCGTGGGGGAGCGCGTCGGACAGCTCTCGTTCGACGATCTGCGGGACGACGCCGCCGATGCCGATGCCGATGCCGACGCCGATGTCTCGGAAGGTGCCGACACCGTAGACGACGGAGAGCACTGCGCGGACGGCCGCTGCGGGCACCACGAGCACCTGCACTCCGCCTACGAAAGCCTGTCCTTCACCTCCGAAGCGCCCCTGGGCCCGCGCCCCTTGATGGCCCTCCTGGACAGCAGGCCCGAGGGTCTCTACCGCATCAAGGGGTACGTCGATTTCGGCGCCGCCGACCCCAAGAACCGGTACGAGGTGCACGCCGTGGGGCGGTTCCTGCGCTTCTATCCGGAGCCGTGGGGGCCCGGCGAGCCTCGGCTCACCCAGCTCGTCCTCATCGGGTCGGGCATCGACGTACCCGCCTTGGAGAAGGAGCTCCAGGCCTGTCGCGACAACGCCCCACAGGCCGATGAGCACGGCATGTGGGGCGTCCTTCGGTACGTCCAGGAGCCGGAGCCGGAGCAGGCGCAGGCGCAGGAACCGGACGAGAGCGTGGAGGGCACGAGCGCCGACGGCGACCTCTGACGCGCCGCCGTCGGCCCGCTCCTGCTACACCGGGCCGGCCACCGCCGCCACCGGCTTCTTGAGCGAGACCCCCGAGCCGTCACGGCGCGGGTCGATCTCCGGGAGCTCGGCCGGCGTGCCGTTGCGCTGTGCCGCGTGCGGCGGCGTCGGGCCCGCCCAGGCGAAGCTCAGGCAGTCTTCGCCCTTCAGGAACCGCTGGACACGCACACCACCGGTGGCGCGCCCCTTGCGCGGGTACTGGTCGAACGGCGTGAGCTTGGCGGTCGTCTGGACCGAGTCGTCGAGCGTGCCGCGCGAGCCCGCCACCGTGAAGACGACCCCGTCCGCCGCCGGGTCCACCGCGGTGAAGGAGATGACCTTCGCGCCGTCGGTGAGCTTGATGCCCGCCATGCCGCCCGCCGGGCGGCCCTGGGGGCGGACCTGCGAGGCCTGGTAGCGCAGCAGCTGGGCGTCGTCCGTGATGAAGACCAGGTCCTCCTCGCCGGTGCGCAGCTCGGCTGCGCCGACGATCCGGTCGCCGTCCTTGAGGGTGATGACCTCCAACTCGTCCTTGTTGGACGGATAGTCGGGGACCACACGCTTGACGACGCCCTGCGCGGTGCCGAGCGCCAGGCCCGGGGACGACTCGTCGAGTGTCATCAGACAGATCAGCGTCTCGTCGCCCTCCAGGGAGAGCAGCTCCGAAACGGGTGCCCCTCCGGAGAGGTTCGGCGCGCCCGCCGTCTCCGGCAGCTGCGGAAGGTCCACCACGGCGAGGCGCAGCAGCCGTCCCCCGGAGGTGACCGCGCCGACCTCGCCGCGTGCCGTCGCCGGCACCGCGGAGACGATCACGTCGTGCTTGACGCGCTTGGTGTCGCCGTCGGCGAAGGGCTCGCCGTTCGCCGTGCGCGCCAGCAGGCCCGTCGAGGACAGGAGCACCCGGCACGGGTCGTCCGCGACCTGCAGGGAGACCGCGGTGGCCTGGGTGCCGGAGGACTCCAGGAGCACCGTGCGCCGGTCGGTGCCGAACTTCTTCGCCACGGCCGCCAGTTCGGTGGAGACCAGCTTGCGCAGCTCGGTGTCCGAGTCCAGGATGCCGGTCAGCTCGTCGATCTCGCCGTTGAGCTTGTCGCGCTCGGACTCCAGCTCGATGCGGTCGTACTTGGTCAGGCGGCGCAGCGGGGTGTCCAGGATGTACTGCGTCTGGACGTCGCTCAGCGAGAAGCGCTCCATCAGGCGCTCCTTGGCCTGCGCGGAGTTCTCACTGGAGCGGATGAGGCGGATGACCTCGTCGATGTCCAGGAGGGCGACCAGGAGGCCCTCGACCAGGTGCAGCCGGTCGCGCTTCTTGCCGCGGCGGAACTCGCTGCGGCGGCGCACCACGGTGAACCGGTGGTCCAGGTAGACCTCGAGCAGCTCCTTGAGGCCGAGCGTGAGGGGCTGCCCGTCGACCAGCGCCACATTGTTGATGCCGAAGGACTCTTCCATCGGCGTCAGTTTGTAGAGCTGCTCCAGGACGGCCTCGGGCACGAAGCCGTTCTTGATCTCGATGACCAGGCGCAGGCCGTGCGCCCGGTCGGTGAGGTCCTTGACGTCGGCGATGCCCTGCAGCTTCTTCGAGCCGACCAGGTCCTTGATCTTGGAGATGACCTTCTCGGGACCGACCGTGAAGGGCAGTTCGGTGACGACGAGGCCCTTGCGGCGCGCCGTCACGTTCTCCACGGAGACCGTGGCGCGGGTCTTGAAGGTGCCGCGGCCCGATTCGTACGCGTCCCTGATGCCGCTCAGGCCGACGATCCGGCCGCCCGTGGGCAGGTCGGGGCCCGGCACGAACTTCATCAGCGTCTCGAGGTCGGCCCCCGGGTGCTTGATGAGGTGGCGGGCGGCGGCGATGACCTCGCCGAGGTTGTGCGGCGCCATGTTCGTCGCCATGCCGACGGCGATGCCCGACGAGCCGTTCACCAGGAGGTTCGGGTACGCCGCCGGGAGGGCGGACGGCTCCATCTCCTGGCCGTCGTAGTTCGGCGTGAAGTCGACCGTGTCCTCGTCGATCGACTCCGTCATCAGGGAGGTGGCGTCGGCCATCCGGCACTCGGTGTACCGCATGGCGGCCGGCGGGTCGTCGTTGCCCAGGGAGCCGAAGTTGCCGTGGCCGTCGACCATCGGCAGGCGCATGGAGAAGGGCTGGGCCATGCGGACCAGCGCGTCGTAGATCGACGCGTCGCCGTGGGGGTGCAACTTACCCATGACCTCGCCGACGACGCGGGCACACTTCACGTAGCCGCGGTCGGGGCGCAGGCCCATCTCGTTCATCTGGTACACGATCCGGCGCTGCACGGGCTTCATGCCGTCGCGCGCGTCCGGCAGGGCACGGGAGTAGATGACCGAATACGCGTACTCGAGGAAGGAGCCCTGCATCTCGTCGACGACGTCGATGTCGAGGATCTTCTCCTCGTACGAGTCGTCGGGCGGCGGGGTCTTCGTGCTGCGGCGGGCCATCGCTGCTGCGGCTCCTTCACCAGGCAAGTACGGGATCTGACGCCGACCATTGTGGACCGTCCCACTGACAACGCCGACCACGACCCGTGCCACGGCGCTGTCACGCGCGACTACGCCGAGGGCGGACCGGGAACTTCGTCAGGTGTCAGCACGCTTGCATACAGTGGCAGGACTGGCAGGAAAGTTCTGAAAAGCAGCGATCGAAGGGACGTACATGCCCATGGGTCACACGGCCACGGCCGAGGCCGGCTCCGGCGGCCTGACAGCGACCGAGCACCGGCTGGCCAACGGCCTGCGGGTGGTGCTCTCGGAGGACCATCTGACCCCGGTCGCCGCGGTCTGCCTCTGGTACGACGTCGGCTCGCGCCACGAGGTCAAGGGGCGAACCGGCCTCGCTCACCTCTTCGAGCACCTCATGTTCCAGGGCTCGAAGCAGGTGCACGGCAACGGCCACTTCGAGCTGGTCCAGGGAGCGGGAGGCTCGCTCAACGGCACGACGAGCTTCGAGCGCACCAACTACTTCGAGACCATGCCGGCCCACCAGTTGGAGCTGGCCCTGTGGCTCGAGGCCGACCGCATGGGCTCGCTGCTCTCCGCGCTCGACGAGGAGTCGATGGAGAACCAGCGAGACGTGGTCAAGAACGAGCGCCGCCAGCGCTACGACAACGTGCCCTACGGCACGGCGTTCGAGAAGCTGGTCGCCCTCGCGTACCCGGAGGGCCACCCCTACCACCACACGCCGATCGGCTCGATGGCCGACCTGGACGCGGCCACCCTGGAGGACGCGCGCCAGTTCTTCCGCACGTACTACGCGCCCAACAACGCCGTCCTGTCGGTCGTCGGCGACATCGACCCCGAGCAGACGCTCGCCTGGGTCGAGAAGTACTTCGGGTCGATCCCCTCGCACGACGGCAAGCAGCCGCCGCGCGACGGCTCGCTGCCCGAGCGCATCGGCGAGCAGCTGCGCGAGGTCGTCGAGGAGGACGTCCCGGCCCGCGCCCTGATGGCCGCCTACCGCCTCCCGGAGGACGGCACGCGCGCGTGCGACGCCGCCGACCTGGCCCTCACGGTCCTCGGCAGCGGCGAGTCCTCCCGGCTGTACAACCGGCTCGTGCGCCGCGACCGCACCGCCGTCGCCGCCGGGTTCGGTCTCCTGCGCCTGGCCGGTGCGCCGTCGCTCGGCTGGCTGGACGTGAAGACCTCCGGAGACGTCGAGGTGCCCGTCATCGAGGCGGCCGTCGACGAGGAGCTCGCCCGCTTCGCCGCGGAGGGCCCCACCGCGGAGGAGATGGAGCGCGCGCAGGCGCAGCTGGAGCGCGAGTGGCTCGACCGGCTCGGCACGGTCGCGGGCCGCGCCGACGAACTGTGCCGGTTCGCCGTCCTGTTCGGTGACCCGCAGCTCGCCCTCACCGCCGTGCGGCGCGTCCTCGACGTCACCGCGGAAGAGGTCCAGGCGGCCGCGGCGGCCCGCCTGCGCCCCGACAACCGCGCGGTGCTCGTGTACGAGCCCGTGACCGCCGACGCGGCCGAGGCCGCCACCGACGAGAGCGAATCCGCAGCCGACGCGGGCGCAGAGGAAGAGGAGGCGGCGAAGTGACCGAGGCCGCGACGATGCAGTTCCAGCCCCAGCCCCAGGCCGGTCCCGCCAAGCCCTGGGCCTTCCCCGCCCCCGAGCGCGGCGCGCTCCCCAACGGCCTCACCGTGCTGCGCTGCCACCGCCCCGGCCAGCAGGTCGTCGCCGTGGAGATCCACCTGGAGGCGCCCCTGGACGCCGAGCCGCAGGGGCTGGACGGCGTCGCCACCATCATGGCGAGGGCCTTCTCCGAAGGCACCGACAAGCACTCCGCCGAGGAGTTCGCCGCCGAGCTCGACCGCTGCGGCGCGACCTTCGACGCGCACGCCGACCACCCCGGCGTCCGCGTCTCCCTCGAAGTGCCCGTCTCCCGCCTCCCGAAGGCACTCGGCCTGGTGGCCGACGCCCTGCGCGCCCCCGCCTTCGAGGACAGCGAGGTCGAGCGTCTCGTACGCAACCGTCTGGACGAGATCCCGCACGAGGCCGCCAACCCGGCGCGCCGCGCGGCCAAGGAGCTCTTCCGGCAGCTCTTCCCGGCCTCCTCGCGCATGTCGCGCCCGCGCCAGGGCACCGAGGAGACGGTCACGGCCATCGACTCGGCGGCCGTGCGCGCCTTCTACGAGAAGCACGTCAGGCCCGCCACGGCCACGCTCGTCGTGGTCGGCGACCTGGCGGGCACCGACCTGGACGCCGTCCTCGCGGACACCGTCGGCGCCTGGACGGGCTCCGCGGCCGAGCCGCGCCCGGTGCCGCCGGTGACCGCCGACGACCACGGCCGCGTCGTCATCGTGGACCGCCCCGGAGCCGTCCAGACGCAGCTGCTGATCGGCCGCGTCGGCGCGGACCGGCACGACCGCGTCTGGCCCGCCCAGGTCCTCGGCACGTACTGCCTGGGCGGCACCCTCACCTCCCGCCTGGACCGCGTCCTGCGCGAGGAGAAGGGATACACCTACGGCGTACGGTCGTTCGGCCAGGTCCTGCGTTCGGCGCCGGACGGGTCGGGCGCCGCGCTCCTCGGCATCAGCGGCTCCGTGGACACGCCGAACACCGGACCGGCGCTCGACGACCTCTGGAAGGTCCTGCGCACCCTCGCCGCCGAGGGCCTCACGGATGCCGAGCGCGACGTGGCCGTGCAGAACCTCGTCGGGGTGGCCCCGCTGAAGTTCGAGATGGCCGCCTCCGTGGCGGCCACGCTCGCCGACCAGGTCGAGCAGCACCTGCCGGACGACTTCCAGGCGCGGCTGTACCAGCAGTTGGCCGCCACGGGCACCGTGGAGGCCACCGCCGCCGTCGTGAACGCCTTCCCGGGGGACCGCCTGGTGACGGTCCTGGTCGGCGACGCCGCGCAGATCGAGGAGCCCGTCAAGGCCCTCGGCATCGGCGAGGTGACGGTCGTCACCGGCTGAGTGACCGTCAGGCCGCCCCCGGGTGGCCCGGCGACCCTCCTGCCGGTCCTCCCGGCAGTCGGGACATTTCGTGACCCCGGCGACCGATTCGGTCGCCGGGGTCCTCATATGTCCGGATTCATATGGAGGTTGCCTGTCTGGTGTGTGGCGTGCGCTACAAAAGGTGGATTCTGTTTGTCGATCGAAAGATGCCCCGTTTAGCGTTCGGTCCGGCTGTCCGTCACGCAGTACGTCGCATCCGCGACACCGGACAGTCATCGCCGAGTCCCCGTACGGCGCGAGCCAGGGGAGCCGGGGACCCACACGTCCCTTGGGGTGAATCGGACACCTTGCCGTCAGGCGAGGGATCCGTAGGAGACCTTCCTGCTCCGAACCCGTCAGCTAACCCGGTAGGCGAGAGGGAAGGAAAGGATCACCCGCTTCATGGCGTTCACCCGTGCCACCGGGAAGCACCGTCGTCCGAGCCGCCTGACGCGTACCACGGCGAACGCCGCGGGTGTCGCAGCGCTCACCACCACCGGCGTCATCGGAGGCCTCGCGGGCCAGGCGTTCGCCGCCCCCGACGACATGGCCGTCGAGCACACCGGCCTCACCCAGGCCGTCTCCGTCGGTGACTCGCTCGCCGCCGGCGTCGACGCGCAGGCCGTCGCGCAGAAGCAGGCCGCCGCCGACGCCGCTGCCGCCCAGCAGGCCGAAGAGGCCGCCAAGAAGAAGGCCGCCGAGGAGAAGCGCAAGGCCGAGGCCGAGGCCAAGGCGAAGGCCAAGAAGGAGCGCGAGGCCAAGGAGCGCGCCGCCCGCGAGGCCGAGCGCAAGCGCCTGAACACCTACGTCTCGCCGATCTCCGGCAGTTACGTCTCCACGGGCTACCAGACCGGCGGCGCCATGTGGTCCTCCGGCAGCCACACCGGCGTCGACTTCCACGCCGCGTCCGGCACCACGGTCCACGCGGTCGGCTCCGGCACCGTCGTCGAGGCCGGCTGGGGCGGCGCCTACGGCAACAACGTGGTCATCAAGATGAACGACGGCACGTACACCCAATACGGCCACATGTCGTCCCTCAGCGTCACCGTCGGCCAGACGGTCACCCCGGGCCAGCAGATAGGCCTCTCGGGCTCCACCGGCAACTCCAGTGGTCCCCACCTCCACTTCGAGGCCCGTACCGGCGCCGACTACGGCTCGGACATCGACCCCGTCTCGTACCTGCGCTCGCACGGCGTCAACGTCTGACCCACGGGACCTACGGGATCCACGGGATCCACGGGACCCGCGGAACCCGCGGCACCGTCGCGCCGCCACAGCGGCGCACCCCACGCCACAGCGAAAGCCCCGGCTCGCCCCGAGCCGGGGCTTTCGGCGATCTCCGCCCGGGGGTCTTCCAGGCCTTCCCGGTCCCTCGCGCGCGTCCCGCGACTTCCTTGGCCAAAAGATATCCATGGATTCCGGTCCGCCATCGGAAATTGCGGCGTTCTGCAATAGAGTCGCGGAACGAGCGTCGGTCGACCGCGTTTCGCGGTGATTAAAGCGGAGGTCGGGTCATGCGCATTCCCGCGCACTCGGTATGCACGGCCATCCGGGACGACATTGTCTCCGGTGTGTACGAAAGGGGCGGCCGGCTCACCGAGGACCTCCTCGCGCGCCGCTACGGCGTCTCCCGCGTCCCCGTGCGCGAGGCACTGCGCACCCTGGAGGCCGAGGGCTTCGTCGTCACGCGCAGGCACGCGGGCGCGTGCGTGGCCGAGCCGACGGAGGAGGAGGCCGCCGACCTCCTGGAGATCCGGCTGCTGCTGGAGCCGCTCGCCGCGGCCCGTGCCGCGCAGCGCCGCACCGAGGCGCACCTGAGGGTCCTGCGCGGCCTCGTCAGGCTGGGCCAGGAGCGGTGCAGGAGCGGCCGGGGAGAGGATCTGGGGTCACTGGGCGGCTGGTTCCACGAGACGCTCGCCCAGGCGTCCGGCAGCGCCGGGCTCGGCTCGCTGCTCACCCAGCTGCGGCACAAGGTCGCCTGGATGTACGTCGTGCGGCCGTCGGCGGCGCCGGCCGCGTGCTGGTCCGAGCACGCCGCGATCGTCGACGCGGTGGCCCGCGGGGACGCGGAGCGCGCCAGGACGCTCACCGCGGCGCACGCCGAGCGCGTGACGGCCGCGCACCAGTGGCGCCCCGTGCGGCCGGCCGGCGCGGTGAGGGATTCGCAACATGCCGTAAACACGGTGAGCCTCCCGAATTAACGGGAGCGCCGTATACAAAGAGATGCACGGGGAATTCGCGTGCCGAGGCGCGCGAAAATGCGATGCGTAACGCGAAAGTGCGATGTGTAAAGCGTGGTGCGCAAAGAAAGGCGACGTCGCGCGCGTCGTCCTGCCGCGCGCTATTTCCGCCGCGGCCCAGAAAGCGGCTCACGTCGCCTCGAAAAGGGCTCACGCCGCCCCGGCATCGGCTCGCGCCGCCCCGGCATCCGATCACGCCGCCCCGGCATCGGCTCACGTCTCCTCGGCATCCGATCACGCACAAGCGTCGATGGGGTCGCCCGGATTTCCGGGCGACCCCATCGACGTACTGCGGGAGAACGTGTCCTAGACCGTCTCCGGGAGCTCCTCGAGCCCCTCCGCGACCAGCTTGGCCAGACGGTCGAGCGCGGCGTCCGCACCCTCGGCGTCGGAGGCCAGCACGATCTCCTCGCCGCCCTGGGCACCCAGGCCGAGCACCGCGAGCATCGAGGCCGCGTTGACCGGGTTGCCGTCGGCCTTGGCGATCGTCACGGGGACGCCGGCGGCCGTGGCCGCGCGGACGAAGATGGAGGCGGGTCGGGCGTGAAGGCCCTCGGCCCAGCCGACGTTGACGCGGCGCTCAGCCATGTGTTGCTGCCCTTCCAGGTGTCTCACACTTGTCTAGACCAGTGTCTCATGCCGTCGCGGGTGCTCCGTCTGACATACGTCCGGGCCTGCCCGGACGTATGTCCCTGGCCGCCCGGCCGTACGTCCCGCGCCCGGCCGCCGTTCGACGCGTCCTAGCCTGCCCCGGCCCCGGCGGGTGCGCGACCCGTACCCTGGCCCCATGCAGACCCCGTCGGATCAGCAGGATCGGCACGACCATCCCTCCCACTGGGAAGCCGATGTGGTGCTGCGCGACGGAGGCACCGCCCGCATCAGGCCCATCACGGCCGAGGACGCGGACCGCCTGGTCAGCTTCTACGAACAGGTCTCGGACGAGTCGAAGTACTACCGCTTCTTCGCGCCCTACCCGCGTCTGTCCGCCAAGGACGTGCACCGCTTCACCCATCACGACCAGGTCGACCGGGTGGGGCTCGCCGCGACCGTGGGCGGCGAGTTCATCGCCACCGTGCGCTACGACCGCATCGACGAACGCGGCATGGCCGCCAGCGCCCCCGCCGACGAGGCCGAGGTCGCCTTCCTCGTGCAGGACGCCCACCAGGGCCGCGGCGTCGCCTCCACCCTCCTGGAGCACATCGCGGCCGTCGCCAGGGAGCGCGGCATCCGTCGCTTCGCCGCCGAGGTGCTGCCCGCCAACACCAAGATGATCAAGGTGTTCACCGACGCGGGCTACCAGCAGAAGCGCAGCTTCGAGGACGGCGTCGTACGCCTGGAGTTCGGCCTGGAGCCGACCGACCGCTCGCTGGCCGTGCAGCGCGCCCGCGAGCACCGCGCCGAGGCCCGGTCGGTGCAGCGGCTGCTCACCCCGGGATCGGTGGCCGTGATCGGCGTGGGCCGGACGCCCGGCGGAGTGGGCCGCAGCGTGCTGCGCAACCTTCGGGACGCCGGATTCACCGGGCGCCTGTACGCGGTGAACGCCGCCTTCGCCGAGGGGAGCGAGATCGACGGCCTCCCGGCGCACCGCTCCGTCGCGGCCATCGGGGAGCCCGTGGACCTCGCCGTGATCGCGGTGCCCGCCGACCGGGTGCCCCAGGTCGTCACCGAGTGCGGCGAGCGCGGGGTGCGGGGCCTCGTGGTGCTCTCCGCCGGGTACGGGGAGAGCGGCGTCGAGGGCCGCGCGCGCCAGCGCGAACTGGTGCGCCAGGCCCGGTCGTACGGGATGCGCCTCATCGGCCCCAACGCCTTCGGTGTCATCAACACCTCGCCCGGGACGCGGCTCAACGCCTCGCTCGCCCCGCAGCCGCCCGCGCGTGGGCGCATCGGCCTGTTCACCCAGTCCGGCGCGATCGGCATCGCCCTGCTCTCCGGACTGCACCGGCGGGGCGCGGGCCTGTCCACCTTCGTCGGCTCCGGCAACCGCGCGGACGTGTCCGGCAACGACGTCCTCCAGTACTGGTACGAGGACCCCGACACCGACGTCACGCTGATGTACCTGGAGACCATCGGCAACCCGCGCAAGTTCACCCGCCTCGCGCGGCGCTCGGCCACCGCGAAGCCGCTCGTCGTCGTGCAGGGAGCCCGGCACAGCGGCATCGCCCCCACCGGCCACGCGGTGCAGGCCACCCGGCTGCCGCACGCCACGGTCTCGGCGCTGCTGCGCCAGGCGGGGGTCATCCGCGTCGACACGGTCACCGAGATGGTCGACGCCGGCCTGCTGCTCGCGGGGCAGCCGCTGCCGGCCGGACCGCGCGTGGGCATCCTCGGCAACTCGGAGTCCCTCGGGCTCCTCACGTACGACGCGTGCGTCGCCGACGGACTGCGGCCGCTGCCGCCGCGCGACCTGACCACCGGCGCCACTCCGGCCGACTTCCGTGCCGCGCTCGCCGAGGCGCTCTCGGACGACGCCTGTGACGCGGTGATCGTGAACGCGATCCCCTGGGTGGGGGAGGACGGGGACACGGCGGACCCGGAGACGCTGGCCACCGAGCTGCGGGCCGCCGCCGCGGGATGTCCCGCCAAGCCGGTCGCCGTGGTCCACGTCGAGCTCGGCGGCCTCGCCGACGCGCTCGCCGCGGCCGCCAGCACCCGGCCCGACGCCCCCGTCCCCGGAGGCGCCACGGAGCCCCGCCCTCGCGCCGCCGAGTCGGAGCCCGTGGCCCCGCCGGTGGCCGAACGCCCGCCCGCGCCGGAGGCGGACTCCGCCGAACCGCTCGCCGAGCAGTACCGCATCCCCGCCTACCCCGCCGCCGAGCGGGCCGTCCGGGCCCTTGCCGAAGCCGTCAAGTACGCGCAGTGGCGGCGCGAGGCCGCCGAGCCCGGCCGGGTGCACGAGTACGACGACATCGACGAGAACGGCGCCGCCGAGCGCATCACCGAACTGCTCGCCGAGGAGGGCGACCCGCGCGGCGTCACCCTCGCCCCGGCCGACGCCCACGAGCTGCTCGGGCGGTACGGCATCCCCGTACGGCAGGCCCTGCCCGCGCCCGACCCCGACGCGGCGGCGGCGGCCGCCCGCGCGCTCGGCTACCCGGTGGCCCTGAAGACCACGGCCCCGCACCTGCGCCACCGCGCCGACCTCGGCGGGGTGCGCCTCGACCTCGCCGACGAGGAACAACTGCGCCGGGCGTACCAGGAGTTGACGGACCTCTTCGGAGGGCCCGCCGAGCTGCGGCCGGTCGTGCAGGGCATGGTGCCGCGCGGCGTCGACACCGTCGTGCGCGCGGTCATCGACCCGGCGGCCGGAGCGGTGCTCTCGTTCGGGCTCGCGGGCGCCGCGTCCGAACTCCTGGGCGACACCGCGCACCGCCTCATCCCGGTCACAGACCGCGAGGCCACGTCGCTGGTCAGGTCGATCCGGACCGCACCGCTCCTGTTCGGCTGGCGCGGCTCGGCCCCCGTGGACACCCCGGCGCTCGAAGAGCTGCTCCAGCGGGTCTCCCGGCTCGTCGACGACCACCCCGAGGTGGTCGCCGTCTCCCTGGAGCCCGTGGTCGTCGCCCAGCGCGGCCTCTCCGTGCTCGGCGCCACGGTCCGTCTCGCGCCGCCGCCCGCGCGCGACGACCTGGGCCCGCGCACGCTCCCGGGGTACTGAGGCACGCATTCCGGGTGGCCGACCGCGCTTCCCGGGCGCCTGAGCGCACCGCCCGGGACCGAGGCGGCCCACAGGGCACCGTGCGCCCCGCACCGGGCCGTAGGATGGACGGCATGGCAAAGACCGGTACGACGACCCAGGGGCTGCGCGCGGCGATCGAGCGCAGCGGCTACTACCCGGCCCTCGTGGCCGAGGCGGTGGAGGCCGCGATCGGCGGCGAGGCCATCGGGTCGTATCTGGTCCACCAGGAGACGACGTTCGACGCCAATGAGGTCCGCAGGCACGTCACGGTCCTCGTCCTGACCGGCACGCGCTTCATCGTCAGCCACACCGACGAGCAGGCGGCGGACAGCACGTCCCCGACGCCGTACGCGACGACCTCCACCGAGTCGGTCGAGATCGGCCGCATCTCCTCGGTCGTGGTCAGCCGCGTCGTCGCCAACCCCGAGAAGTACGTGCCCGGCACGCTGCCCCGCGAGGTCGTCCTGACCATCGGCTGGGGCGCGGTGTCCCGCATCGACCTGGAGCCCGCGGCCTGCGGCGACCCCAACTGCGAGGCGGACCACGGCTACACCGGCAGCTCCACCGCCGACGACCTGAGCCTGCGCGTCAGCGAGGCGGGCGACGGCCCCGACGCCGTGCGGCAGACCCTCGCCTTCGCCCAGGCGCTGTCCGAGGCGACCGCGGACACCGCGCGCTGATGGCGCTGCCTTCCTGGGACGACGTACAGCCCCTCGCCCTCGACAGCGCCCCCGTGCCCCAGTACGGCGCGGGATCGCTCGCCGACCTGCTGCCCACGCTGGTGGCCCACCAGGGCGTGCCCGGCTACGACACCCCCGTCATCGCCGAACTCGCCCCGGCCGACCGGAACTGCGTCTTCCTGATCGACGGCCTGGGCTGGGAGCAGCTCAAGGCGCACCCGGCCGAGGCGCCCTTCCTGACCTCGCTGCTGGCGAGCTCGCGCGGCGGCACGGGCTGGCCCATCACCGCGGGCTTCCCGGCCACCACCGCGACCTCGCTGGCCTCGGTGGGCACCGGCCTGCCGCCCGGCGCGCACGGCCTGCCCGGCTACACCGTCCGCAACCCGGCCACCGACGAGCTGATGAACCAGCTCCGCTGGAACCCGTGGACCGAGCCGCACGCCTGGCAGCCGCACCCCACCGTCTTCCAGCAGGCCCACGAGGCCGGCGTGCACACCGCCCAGGTGTCCTCGCCGACCTTCGAGCACACCCCGCTCACCAAGGTCGCGCTCAGCGGCGGCACCTTCCGGGGCAGGCTCTCCGGAGAGGACCGCATGGACCTCGCCGCCGAGCAACTGGCCGCGGGGGACCGTTCGTTGGTCTACACGTACTACGCCGAGGTGGACGGCAAGGGCCACCGCTTCGGCGTCGACTCCGACGCCTGGCGCGGCCAGCTCATGTACGTCGACCGGCTCGTCCAGCGCCTCGCCGAGCAGCTGCCCCCGCGCAGCGCCCTCTACGTCACCGCCGACCACGGCATGCTCGACATCCCCTTCGACGACGGCGCCCGCGTCGACTTCGACGAGGACTGGGAGCTGCGCGCGGGCGTCGCCCTCCTCGGCGGCGAGGGCCGCGCCCGGCACGTCTACGCGGTGCCCGGCGCGGCGAACGACGTCCTGACGGTCTGGCGCGAGGTCCTCGGCGAGCAGTTCTGGGTGGCCGGCCGCGACGAGGCCATCGCCGCCGGCTGGTTCGGTCCACACATTGATCAACGTGTGTACGAGCGCATCGGCGACGTCGTCGCGGCGGCCCACGACGACGTGGCGATCATCGCCACCGAGCGCGAGCCCAAGGAGTCCGCCCTGGTCGGCATGCACGGCTCCATGACCCCCGTCGAGCAGCTCGTCCCCCTCCTCGAAGTCCGCACCTGACCACCTCGCGCCCGTGCGCGTGCCCGCCCCCACCCCGCCTGACCCGCCCGACCCGAAAGGTCCTCGACTCCCCATGCCCGAGCTGGTGTTCTTCTCCGGAACGATGGACTGCGGAAAGAGCACACTGGCTCTGCAGATCGAGCACAACCGCTCGGCGCGGGGGCTCCAGGGGGTGATCTTCACCAGGGACGACCGCGCGGGCGAGGGCAAGCTCTCCTCGCGGCTCGGTCTCGTCACCGACGCGATCGAGGCGGCGGACGACTTCGACTTCTACGCCCACCTCGTCGACCACCTCTCCAAGGGCGGCCGCGCGGACTACGTCATCGCCGACGAGGCGCAGTTCCTCGCGCCGGAGCAGATCGACCAGCTCGCCCGGGTCGTCGACGACCTCCGCCTCGATGTCTTCGCCTTCGGCATCACCACGGACTTCCGCTCCAAGCTCTTCCCCGGCTCGCAGCGCCTGGTCGAACTGGCCGACCGCGTCGAGGTCCTCCAGGTCGAGGCGCTGTGCTGGTGCGGCGCCCGCGCCACGCACAACGCCCGCACCATAGGGGGCGAGATGGTCGTCGAGGGCGCCCAGGTCGTCATCGGCGACGTCAACCAGTCGCCGGACGAGGTGGGTTACGAAGTGCTGTGCCGCCGCCATCATCTGCGCAGGACGACGGCGGCGACCGCGCGTGCCGGAGCCCTGTCACCCGACGTCCTGCCGGTCGACACGGCCCCCGCCCGCCCCTGAACCGGGCGCGTCGGCGCCGGGATCACGCCGACGCCCGAGGTCAACCGGTGGCGTGCGAGCACACCATCGTGAACACCGCGCCCTCCGGATCCGCGACCGTCGCCATGCGGCCGTGGGTGTCGTCCCTGGCCGGTCTGACCACATGGCCGCCCAGTTCGATGACGCGGTTGACCGCCTCGTCCACGTCGGTGACCTCGAAGTACGTCATCCAGTGCGCGCCGCGGTCGCGGGGCAGCGACTGGCCCACGCCGTGCACGGCCGCCACCGGGCGGCCCTCGACGTGCAGGGTCAGATAGTCGAAGTCGGCCGAGACGACGGCCTCTTCGGCGTAGCCGAACACCGTCTGGTAGAACTTCGCGACGCCGGCGGTCTCCTGGGTCACCAGCTCGTTCCAGGTCGACGTGCCGGGCCTGCCGACCACCGCGCTGCCCAGATGGCCCGCGGCCTGCCAGATGCCGAACACCGCGCCCGCCGGGTCCGACGCGATCGCCATGCGGCCCGCCTCGCCCGCGTCGATCGGGCCGACGCCGACCGTGCCGCCGCAGTGCCGCACCGCCTCCGCCGTCGCGTCCACGTCGTCCGACGCCAGGTAGGGTGTCCAGGCGATGGGCAGGTGACGGTCGGGCGGCAGCTGGCCGATGCCGGCCACCTCGCGGCCGTCGAGCAGCGCCCGTACGTAGGGGCCGAGCTGCTCGGGGCCCGGCCGGAACTCCCAGCCGAAGAGCGCTCCGTAGAACTCCTGAGTCGCACCCAGGTCATGTGCCATCAGGCTCACCCAGCACGGAGTGCCGGGCGTGCGCCGACCGGTCTCCGTGCCGTCACGCGGCTCCGGCCGCAAGGACTTCGACGAGCTCTGTCCGGAGGAGAGCCCATCCGCCCGCGCCTCGGTCATCGTCACCCTCTCCTCGGCCCTTGGTGGCCGCTCAGCTTCCGCTCTCGCACGTGCGTACCCGCGCCGTGCGCATGCGCGCCCGTGCAGATGCTCGCACCACCTGCCTCGCCTCGCGCCCCGGCCGCGCCGCACTGTCCGGCTTCCCGCGGAAGATGCCCGATTTCCGGTTGCTCATCCGTGAACGCGTCATTGCTGCGCGGTGTCCGTCCGCCGTACGGCGCGTGCATGGTTCCATACGCCCTGTGTTCGGGCGTGGCCCGGCGGAGCAGGCTAGCCGGACCTTGGCGACGCGGCCACCCCGTACGCAAGGATGGGCCCATGAATGCCATCATCTCCGCATCCGAACTCGCGAGCGACCTGGCGGGCGCGAACCCGCCGGTGGTGCTCGACGTCCGCTGGCAGCACCAGGGCTCGATGCGCTCGGCGTACGAGGAGGGGCACATCCCCTCCGCCGTCTTCGTCGACCTGGACGCCGACCTGGCGGGTCCCGCCGGGGCCGGCGGCCGTCACCCGCTCCCCGACCCCGACCGTTTCGGGGCCGTGATGCGGGCGGCGGGAGTGTCGCAGGACCGTGCCGTCGTCGTATACGACGGTGGCCAGAACTGGGCGGCGGCCCGCCTGTGGTGGATGCTGCGCTGGACGGGTCACACGGCTGTCCGGGTGCTGGACGGCGGTATCGCCCTGTGGACCGGCCCGCTGGAGCAGGGCACGGGCTCCGCCCCGGCCGAGGGCTCCTTCGTGCCCGCCCCGAACGACACCGACCTCCTGGACGCCGATTCCGCCGCGGCCCTGGCCCGCTCGGGTCTGCTGCTCGACGCCCGCGCGGCCGAGCGCTACCGCGGTGAGGTCGAGCCGCTCGACCGCGTGGCCGGCCACATCCCGGGCGCCGTGTCCGCGCCCACCACGGAGAACGTCGCGGCGGACGGCCGCTTCAGGCCCGCCGCCGAGCTGGCGGACCGCTTCAAGGCGCTGGGCGCGTCGGGCACTTCGGAGATCGGCGTCTACTGCGGCTCGGGTGTCTCGGGCGCCCATGAGGTGCTCGCCCTCGCGGTGGCGGGGATCCCGGCCGCGCTGTACGTCGGCTCGTGGTCGGAGTGGTCATCCGATGCGACGCGGCCGGTGGCCACGGGCCCCGACCCGCAGTAGGCCCACGCGGCGCTACGCGGACGGGCCCCGCACCCAGGGGGTGCGGGGCCCGTTCACGTACGACCGACTACTCCTGCTTCTTGCGGCGCGTGCCGAAGACGATCTCGTCCCAGCTGGGCACCGCGGCGCGGCGGCCGGGGCGCACGCCGTCGGCCTCGGCCTGGCGGTCCGTGGAGCCGACGAGGCGGTCGCGGTGGCTGGCCACCGAGCGCGGCATGAGCACGTCCGCGTACGCCGCGCCGGCGCCGGCCGATGCCGCGGGCGGCTCCTCGGCCTCCGGCTCCTGCTCGGGCTCGTCCGGGACGGCCTGCGGCAGCTCCGTGGTGGGCGCGGCCGTGGGGCGCTCGGGCACGACCATGTCGCCGCGGAAGCTCGGCACCGCCTCCAGGAGGCTGGTCAGCGAGTCGCGCTCCTGTTCGGCCACCGCGGACGCCGCACCGGTCGCCTCCTCCGGCGCGTCGGCCGGAGGCGCGGGAATGCTCGGGCGGTCCAGCTGACGGTCCAGGGCGCGGTCGAGCGGCCGGTCCAGCGGGCGGTCCCGGGGCAGCCGGGCGATCCGCGGCACGAACGGGAAGCTGGGCTCGGGCGCGGCGATGTCGTCCGTCTCGCCGATCAGCGAACGGGCCTCGTCGTCCACGGCCTGGACGAGCCGCCGGGGCGGGTCGTACGTCCAGCTCGCGGCGTGCGGCTCGGTCGCGACGCGGTAGACGAGCAGAACTTCCCAGGTGCCGTCGTCACGGCGCCAGGAGTCCCACTGCACGCTGTCCTTGTCGGCGCCGCGCAGCAGCAGCCGCTCCTGGACGGCCTCGCCGAGCTGGGGTCCGGTGTTCTCGCCGGGACGGCGCACGGGGGTCTTCCTGGCCCGCTCCGCCATGAAGGCGCGCTCGGCGAGCACGGGGCCCTCGAAGCGGCGGACGCGATCGACGGGGATGCCGGCGAGCTGGGCCACTTCTTCCGCACTGGCACCGGCACGTATCCGTGCCTGGATGTCGCGCGGCCGGAGGTGGCTCTCCACCTCGATCTCGATCTGGCCGAGTCGGGGCCGGTCGCCGCGGACGGCCGCACGCAGCCGCTCGTCGATCGGAAGCGTGTACTCCGTGCTGTCCGCAGCCTTCAGCACCAGCCGTGTGCCGTCGTTGCTGACGGCCACGACACGCAGTTCGGGCATGGGGACCTCCCGGGTGGTGCCTGCCGACGTCACGTGCGTCGCTGCTTCCGCTAGTCGAGTGTGGCCTGCCCGGGTGCAGCCTGCCACAACCTTGCCGAGTTGCCCGGCGTGTCGGGCAGGGGCCCTGGAGCGCCGTTATGGCACGGTTACCTGTTCGCAACTCTAAGTGACGACCTTCGTCACCCTGTGCAACGAGCCCCCCACCCGGCGGTCCTGGCGGGCCCCGGGCACCCTGGCGGGAGACCGGACCCAGGGCTCGCAACAGTACTCCATTCGGGCCACGCGGGTGGACCGCCGCGCCGCCGAAGTTCGTGCCGGGAATGGGAGTTGGCACCCGCCCCTGCCCGGCTCGCCCCGCGCGCGGGTGGCGCACTTCACGGAAACACCAGAAACGGAACTAATCACTTCGCCCGTACGTCCCCTCTCGTGTAGTCGGTCGCGAAAGGCAGGCAAGGGTAGGAGATGCGTGAAAAGCCGGATTCCGGCCAGGAGTCGAAGGACCAGGAGTCGAAGGACTCGGGGGAGCCGGGGGAGAAGCGGCGCCTCGATCTGAGCGTGCCGCAGGTGGCGGGGAGCGCCATCGCCGCCGTCGTGGCGGCGAAGCTCGCCTCGAACCTCGGTGTCTACGGGACGATCCTCGGCGCCGGCGTCGTCAGCGCGATCGCGACCTGCGGCGGCACGATCTTCCAGCACTTCTTCAAGCGCACGGGCGAGCAGATACGTGACGTCACGGTGCAGGCGAAGCCGAAGGCGCGCCAGGTTCCGGTGACGGCCGCGACGCCGGTGCCCGAGACGTTCAGGACCGCTGCCTACACGGGAGCGGTGCCCACCACCGGGCCCGTGACCACGACGTGGGGCAGGCCACAGGACGCCGACGCCGACGGGACCACGGCGCTCCCCGTCACGGGCGCGGCGGACCCGACGGCCGTGCTGCCCGTCGCGGGCGCCGCGGACGCCACCGCGATGCTGCCCGCCGCGGACCCCGACGCCGAGAGGACCCAGCTCCTCGGATCGGTGGACGCCACACGGCCGGTGCCGCGCGACGACGCCACGCGCGTGCTGCGCGCCACGGGTCCGGCCGCGGCACCCCCGGTCGAACCGCCGCTCCCGTCGGACGAGTTCACCGAGGGCACCACGCACCGCGCGCAGATCCGCAGCTGGAAGCGGCCGTTGATCGCCGCGGCCGTCGTCTTCGGGGTCTCCATGGCGGGCATCACCACGTACGAGCTGGTCTCCGACGAGAGCTTCAGCGGCGGCAAGGGCACGACGATCGGGAACGGGCTGTCGGGGAAGAACACTTCTCCGGAGAAGCAGTCCACGCCCTCCGAAGAGCCGTCGGACCAGCCCTCGGACCACGGCACTTCGGGCACCGGTGACGGATCCCACAAGGGCGACGGAGCAACCCAGGACCCGAACGGCACCGGCGGTCAGACCCCCGACAAGGGCACCGGCACCGACTCCGGCTCCAAGGGCGACCCCGACAAGGGCACCGGCACGGACCCCGACAAGGACAAGGGCACCGGCTCCGGAGACGACGGTTCCAAGACGGACCCGACGCCCACGCCGACCCCGCCGACGCCCACTCCTTCGAACGGCACCGGGACCGGCACGGGCGGCGACGACCAGCAGGGCGAGACGCCCGCTCCGTAGAGCGGGGTCAGTCGCCCAGGACGCGCCGCAGGTAGTCGTTGGCGAACACGCGGTCCGGGTCGAGGCGGTCGCGCAGGGCGGTGAACTCGCCGAAGCGGGGGTACGCCTTGGAGAAGTACTCCGCGTCGCGGGTGTGCATCTTGCCCCAGTGCGGCCGCCCCTCGTGCGCGGTGAAGATCCGCTCGGCGGCCGTGAAGTACGCCTGGTAGGGCGTGCCCTTGTACATGTGGACGGCGATGTACGCGCTCTCGCGGCCCGAGGCCGTGGAGAGCGCGATGTCGTCCGCGGGCGCCGTGCGGACCTCCACGGGGAAGCTGATCCGCAGTCGCGAGCGGTCCACCATCGCCTTCAGCTCGCGCAGGGTCGCCACGAGCGCCTCGCGCGGAACGGCGTACTCCATCTCCATGAACCGCACCCGGCGCGGGCTGGTGAAGACCTTGTACGGGATGTCCGTGTACGTACGCGCGGAGAGCGCCTTGCTGGAGATCTTGGCGATGCCGGGGATGGTCGCGGGCACGGCGCGGCCGAGGGAATTGACCACCTGGAAGAGCCCGTTGGAGAGCAGCTCGTCCTCCACGAAGGCGGAGATCCGGCCGGGCGGGGCCGCCGGTCCCGCGCTGCGGTTGTTGCGCTTGGTGTTGCAGCTGCCGGTGTGCGGGAACCAGTAGAACTCGAAGTGCTCGTTCTCGGTGAAGAGCGCGTCGAACTCGTCGGTGACCTTGTCGAAGGTCATCGGCTCCTCGCGGGCCGTGAGGTAGAAGATCGGCTCGACGGCGAAGGTGATCGCGGTGATGACGCCGAGCGCGCCGAGCCCGATGCGGGCGGCGGCGAAGACCTCGGGGTTCTCCGCGGCGGAGCAGGTCAGGACCGTGCCGTCGGCGGTGATCAGTTCGAGGCCCTTGATCTGGGCGGCGATCGAGGCCGAGTCGCGGCCCGTGCCGTGCGTGCCGGTGCTCACCGCCCCGGAGACGGTCTGCTCCATGATGTCGCCCATGTTCGTGAGGGACAGGCCCTCGCGGGCGAGCGCCGCGTTCAGGCGCTTGAGCGGGGTGCCGGCCTCCACGGTGACGGTGCCCGCCGCGCGGTCGATCCGGCGGATGCCGGTGAGCAGGTCGGGGCGTATCAGGAGCCCGTCGGTCGCGGCGGTCGCCGTGAAGGAGTGGCCCGTGCCGACGGGCTTGGCCCTGAGACCGTCCTCCTTGGCCCGGCGCAGCGCGGCGGCCAGCTCGTCGACCGATGCGGGGGTGACCTCCCTGACCGGGCGCGCGGTGACGTTGCCCGCCCAGTTACGCCACGCCGCTGTGCTCTTCCCGCTGCCCGTGCCCGTTCCCGTGCTCATGGGTCCCTCCCCCTTGCGGAACCGGCCGCTTCAGCCGGCGATACCCCAGGAATCCGACCGCGACCGCGACGGCCCCGGAGATCCCCGGAACCCCGTACCCGGCGTCCGGGCCCGCGGCGTCGATGACCCAGCCGGCCGCGGAGGAGCCGAGCGCGACGCCGACCGCGAGGCCGGTGCTCACCCAGGTCATGCCCTCGGTCAGTTTCGCGCGTGGTACGTGCTGCTCGACGAGGGCCATCGTCGTGATCATTGTCGGTGCGATGGAGAGGCCCGCGACGAACAACGCCACGGCCAGAAACGGAAGGTTCCCGACCAGTTGAAGCGGGATCATACTCACGGCCATCGCGCAGACGCCCAGCAGCCACCTGGGGGCCGGTGCTCCCTTGAAGTGCAGCAGGCCGAAGACCGCGCCGGCCAGGCAGGAGCCGAGCGCGTAGACCGCGAGCACCAGGCTGGCCGCGGACTTGTGCCCCTGGTCCTCCGCGTACGCCACGGTCACCACGTCGATCGACCCGAAGATCGCGCCGGTCGCGACGAAGGTGGCGACCAGCACCTGGAGGCCGCCCGAGCGCAACGCCGAGCCCCTGGTGTGGTGTTCGCGCGGGTGCGGCACCGGCTCGGTGGTCTTCTGGGCCGTCAGCCAGAAGACGCCCACGGCGAGGAAGGCCCCGGCGAGCAGCGGCCCCGCCTCGGGGAACCACACCGTGGACAGGCCGATCGAGATGATCGGCCCGAAGATGAAGCAGACCTCGTCCACCACCGACTCGAACGAGTACGCGGTGTGCAGCTGCGGGGTGTCGCGGTAGAGGACCGCCCAGCGCGCCCTGATCATCGAGCCCACGCTCGGCACGCAGCCGACCAGGGCGGCGAAGAGGAACAGCGTCCAGTCGGGCGCCTCGAACTTCGCGCAGAGCAGCAGCCCGGTGACCGCGGTCAGGGACACCAGCGTCGCGGGCCGCAGCACCCGGCGCTGGCCGTGCCGGTCCACGAGCCGGGAGATCTGCGGGCCGATCGCGGCGGCGGACAGCGCGACGGTCGCCGACAGGGCGCCCGCGAGGCCGTACCGGCCGGTCAGCTGGGACACCATCGTCACGATGCCGATGCCCATCATCGACAGCGGCATGCGGCCGAGGAACCCGGCGGTGGAGAAGGCCTTCGTGCCGGGGGCGGCGAAGAGGGCGCGGTAGGGGCTGGGCACGTGGACTCCGCGGAAGCTCCGGCACGGCTCCCTGGGCGGGAGCGGTCCGGGTAAGGCGTAAAGGTGGCCGATACAGCTTACGGCTCGGCGGGGGTGGGCGCACCGGGGTTTTTCCGGACGGCGGAGCCTGTTTTCCGGCTGTCGGTGCCGGGTGGCAGGATCGGAGACATGTCCGATGCGCTGGAGTCCACTCCCTACGACGCCCTGCTGTTGCTCTCCTTCGGCGGCCCCGAAGGTCCCGACGACGTCGTCCCGTTCCTGGAGAACGTGACGCGGGGGCGCGGCATCCCCAAGGAGCGGCTCAAGGAGGTGGGGCAGCACTACTTCCTGTTCGGCGGGGTCAGCCCGATCAACGACCAGAACCGCGCCCTGCTCGACGCCCTGCGCAAGGACTTCGCGGACCACGGCCTGGACCTGCCGGTCTACTGGGGCAACCGCAACTGGGCGCCGTACCTGACCGACACCCTGCGCGAGATGGTCACCGACGGCCACCGCCGCGTCCTCGTCCTCGCCACCAGCGCGTACGCCTCGTACTCGGGCTGCCGCCAGTACCGCGAGAACCTCGCGGACTCCCTCGCGGTCCTGGAGTCCGAGGGCCTGGAGCCGCCGAAGATCGACAAGCTCCGGCACTACTTCAACCACCCCGGCTTCGTCCGCCCCATGATCGACGGTGTCCTGAAGTCCCTCGCCGACCTCCCCGAGGACGTGCGCGCGGGCGCCCACCTGGCCTTCACCACGCACTCCATCCCGGACGCCGCGGCGGACACCTCGGGTCCCGTCGAGGACCACGGCGACGGCGGCGCGTACGTGAAGCAGCACCTGGACGTGGCCCGCCTCATCGCCGACACGGTGCGCGAGGAGACCGGCGTCGAGCACCCCTGGCAGCTCGTCTACCAGTCGCGCAGCGGCGCCCCGCACATCCCGTGGCTGGAGCCCGACATCTGCGACCACCTGGAGGAGCGGCACGGCGCGGGCGCGCCCGCGGTGGTCATGAGCCCCATCGGGTTCGTCTCGGACCACATGGAGGTCCTGTACGACCTCGACACCGAGGCCGAGGCCAAGGCGGCGGAGCTCGGGCTTCCGGTGCGCCGCTCGGCGACCGTCGGCGCGGACCCCCGGTTCGCCGCGGCGATCAGGGAGCTGGTCCTGGAGCGTGCCGCAGCCGAGCGCGGCACGCCCGTCACGCCCTGCGCCCTGGGCTCCCTCGGCCCGAGCCACGACCTGTGCCCGGTGGGCTGCTGCCCCGCCCGTGCCCCCAAGCCCGCGGCCGCCGGCGCCGACAGCCCGTACGCGTAAGGACGTTGACGTGACCGACGTGACCGACCTCAAGGCAGAGCTCCTCGACGTGGCCCTGGAGGCCGCACACCGCGCGGGAACCTTCCTGCGCGACGGCCGCCCCGACGACCTCGGCGTGGCCGCCACCAAGTCCAGCGCCGTCGACGTCGTCACCGAGATGGACATCGCCTCCGAGAAGCTGATCACCGGCTTCCTCGCCGAGCGCAGGCCGCAGGACGGCGTGCTCGGCGAGGAGGGCGCCAGCTCCGAGGGCACCAGCGGCGTGCAGTGGGTGATCGACCCGATCGACGGCACGGTCAACTACCTGTACGGGCGCCCCGACTGGTCCGTCTCCATCGCCGCCCGCAAGGACGGTGAGACGCTCGTCGGCGTCGTCCACGCCCCGATGCGCGGGGAGACGTACCGCGCGGTCCTCGGGGAGGGCGCCTTCGTCGAGGACAGGCCCGCGCGCGTGCGTCCCGCCCCGCCCTTCGGCCAGGCCCTGATCGGCACCGGCTTCGGGTACGTCGCCGAGCGGCGCGCCCAGCAGGCCGAGGTCGCCCGCAAGCTGATCCCCGAGGTGCGGGACATCCGGCGCGCCGGGTCGGCGGCGATCGACCTGTGCGACGTCGCGATGGGCCGCCTCGACGCGTACTACGAGCGCGGGCTCAACCCCTGGGACTTCGCGGCGGGCGAGCTCGTCGCGCGGGAAGCGGGCGCGCTGACCGGTGGCCGCCCCGGAGAGGCCCTCTCGGGCGAGCTGGCGATCGCCGCCCCACCCGGCCTCTTCGAGGCGCTCCAGGGCCTCCTGGAGGACCTCGGCGCCTGGCACGACTGACCGCGCCCGTCGCCCCTCGGGACGGCCCCCACGCACACGAAAGGGCCCCGGCACCTCGTCCACAGGTGCCGGGGCCCTTCCGCGTCGGCGTTCGGGCGTCGCTCAGGCGTGCAGCGCGCCCACTTCTACTCCGTGCTCGGCGGCCAGGCGGTGCAGATCCTCCAGCTCCGCCTGCTCGACCTCGGCAAGGAAGTCGTCTCCCGTCTCACGGGCCTTCGTGAGGTCGGACTCCGTGGCCTTTATGCGCTGCAGGAGACCTGCGGTGAATGCGTCCATGGTTGCGCCCCCTCGGCTGGGTCGTGGGTCGATGGCACGGGGGTGTGCCCTCAAGAAGGGGCGATCACGTCCAAGCCGCTCCATCCGACTCCGTGGAGCGGAGCGCCCCCACCGGGACGGTGGCCGGGCGACGGGTGGGCAGTTCGTGGCGTGCCACATACATAGCGTGATCGCGGGTGTAAGGCCGTCCTCCCCTCGCTCCCTTACGGAGAAACCTCAACCGCCGGAGAAAATCCCGCATTCCCGGGGCCGCGAGCCGCTAGGAGGCCGCCTTACAGCCGGTTTATGGCCGAAAGGGGCAGGATGGAGGCCTACCCCCAAGACGAACCTGCCCGCAGGGGCACAGAGGAAGGACAGCGACGTGCGCGTACTCGTCGTCGAGGACGAGCAGCTGCTCGCCGATGCGGTGGCCACCGGACTGCGCCGGGAGGCCATGGCCGTCGACGTCGTGTACGACGGAGCGGCCGCCCTGGAGCGCATCGGCGTGAACGACTACGACGTCGTGGTGCTCGACCGTGACCTCCCGCTCGTCCACGGCGACGACGTCTGCCGCAAGATCGTCGAGCTCGGCATGCCGACCCGCGTCCTGATGCTCACCGCGTCGGGCGACGTCAGCGACCGCGTCGAGGGCCTGGAGATCGGTGCCGACGACTATCTCCCCAAGCCCTTCGCGTTCAGCGAGCTCACGGCACGCGTGCGTGCCCTCGGACGGCGCACCAGCGTGCCGCTGCCGCCCGTCCTGGAGCGCGCCGGCATCAAGCTCGACCCCAACCGCCGCGAGGTCTTCCGCGACGGCAAGGAGATCCAGCTGGCCCCCAAGGAGTTCGCCGTCCTCGAAGTGCTGCTGCGCAGCGAGGGCGCGGTCGTCTCCGCGGAGCAGCTCCTGGAGAAGGCCTGGGACGAGAACACGGACCCGTTCACGAACGTCGTCCGGGTGACCGTCATGACGCTGCGCCGCAAGCTCGGCGAGCCCGCCGTCATCGTGACGGTGCCGGGCTCCGGCTACCGGATCTGATCCCCGGTGGCCGCGACCCCGGCGCCCCCCGCGGCGCCTCCGAAGCCGACGTGGGACCCGAGGAAGGCGGAGCCGCCACCCTGGCTGCGTCCGACCATCCGCATACGGCTGACGCTGCTCTACGGCGGCATGTTCCTGATCGCGGGCATCCTGCTGCTCTCGATCATCTACCTGCTCGCCGCGCAGGCGCTGAACGTGGGCAGTGACCTGCCGTTCAGGGTCACGGGCAATTCCTCGGTCAGCAGCAGCACCTGCACCAACTTCCGGGCACTCCCCGACCGCCCCACGGAGTCGCAACTCAACGCCGCGTTGAACGAGTGCGTCAACCAGGTGCGCCAGAACGCCCTGGACAACCTCCTCAGCCGCTCACTGCTCGCCCTCCTCGGTCTCGCCGTGATCGCGTTCGCCTTCGGGTACGCGATGGCGGGCCGCGTCCTCTCGCCGCTGGGCCGCATCACGCGCACCGCCCGCAGGGTGGCCGGCACGGACCTGACCCGGCGCATCGAGCTGGACGGCCCGGACGACGAGCTGAAGGAGCTCTCGGACACCTTCGACGAGATGCTGGACCGCCTGGAGCGGGCCTTCACCGCCCAGCAGCGGTTCGTCGGCAACGCCTCGCACGAGCTGCGGACACCGCTGGCGATCAACCGCACGCTCCTGGAGGTGTCGCTCTCCGACCCCGGGGCGCCGCCCGAGCTCCATCAGCTCGGCAAGACGCTCCTGGCCACCAACGAGCGCAGCGAGCAGCTCGTGGAGGGCCTGCTGCTGCTCGCCCGCAGTGACAATCAGATCGTGGAGCGGAAACCGGTCGATCTCGCCGAGGTCGCCAACCGGGCCGTCGACCAGGTGCGCGCCGAGGCGGAGGCCAAGGGCGTGGAGATCCGCGGGGAGCGCGGTCTGGCCGTCGTCCAGGGCAACGGCGTCCTCCTGGAGCGGATCGCGCTGAACCTCGTCCAGAACGCCGTCAGGTACAACGTGCCTGACGAGGGCTGGGTCGAGGTCACCACGGAGGCCCAGCACGGCCAGGCGGTCCTGGTGGTGTCGAACACGGGCCCGGTGGTTCCCGCGTACGAGATCGACAACCTCTTCGAGCCGTTCAGGCGGCTGCGGACCGAGCGAACGGGCAGCGACAAGGGGGTCGGTCTCGGCCTGTCGATCGCCCGGTCGGTGGCGCGGGCCCACGGGGGCCGTATCATCGCGGAGCCGCGCGAGGGGGGTGGGCTCGTGATGCGTGTCACTCTGCCCCTCTGAGATGCTGCCGCGGATCCGCCGGTGTGTTCGCTTTGCGCGGAATTTTCGGGGCCCTGCCCCGGGGAATCCGTGTGCGATCGATCACATGGGCGATTTTTCGGCCATCTACTCTCTGTGATCGTGAAAGTCGCCGGAAAGCCGGGAAAATCCGGGTTTTCGGGGGTCTTGATCACGGGAAGTACACGGGGTGACGCCCGTGAAGTGCGACATTCGGACCGTGTACGGTCCCGATCGCCATCCAAGCCGATCACCTCTTCAGGGGTGCGGTTGGGTGTCGATTGAGTAACAGACCTTGATGTGAGGCAAAATCTCCGCCTCGGGTCGGGCACAAGTCCGGCCTCTCACGCGTTACGTGCGCTGGAGACACCGCAGACACCCAGAGGGGGAGAGCGACATGGCAACGGACTACGACACCCCACGCAAGACCGACGATGACGTCAACGAGGACAGCATCGAGGAACTCAAGGCCCGGCGGAACGACAAGTCGACCTCGTCGGTCGACGTCGACGAGTTCGAGGCCGCCGAGGGCCTCGAGCTGCCCGGTGCCGACCTGTCGAACGAGGAGCTCGCCGTGCGCGTGCTCCCCAAGCAGCAGGACGAGTTCACCTGCATGAGCTGCTTCCTGGTGCATCACCGCAGCCAGCTGGCCCGTGAGAAGAACGGCCAGCCGATCTGCCGCGACTGCGACTGAGGCGGGGTCGGCCTTGACTGGCTCGACCCCGTCCAGGAAGCGCCGCTTCCGCCTGCGCGGAGCGGACGAGGCCGGCGCCCCGGGCGCCGGCGTGCATGACGACGGGCGAGGCTTTTCCCTCGGTGGAGCAGCCTCGCTCGAACCGGCACCCGCCCTTGAGGTGGTGCCGGACGCGACGGCGGCCGACAAGGCGCCCAGGACCGCCCGGAAGGCCGGGAAGACCGGATCCGTGGGCAGCCGCGTCGCCGCCGTCACGGACGGAGTCAAGGAAGGCGTGCGCAAGAGCGGGCGCGGCGCCAGGGCCGGCATCGGCTATCTCGCCGACCGGCTCATCGAGAACGCTCCGCGGATCCCCGTCCGCGATCTCGCGACCCTCCGCAAGCAGTTCCCGGGCCTCGGCCCCGAGCAGCTCGCGGACAAACTCGTCGCGGGCGCCGCCAACGCCTCGTCCACCGTGGGCGCGGGAGTGGGTGCCGCCGCGATGCTGCCGGTGCCGCCCGCGATGCCCGCCGAGCTCGCCGCGGAGATCACCGGCGTCGCCGCCATCGAGCTGAAGCTGATCGCCGAACTCCACGAGGTCTACGGACAGCGGCCCGAGGGCAATCTCAAGCAGCGCAGCACGGCCTATCTGACCTCCTGGTCGGAGGAGCGCGGCGTCGAGGCCACGAGGCCGTCGACGCTGAACGCGGCCCTCGGCGGCCAGGTGAAGCGGGAGCTGCGCCAGCAGATCATGAAGCGCATGGTCCGGAACCTGCCGAACCTCCTGCCGTTCATGGTGGGAGCCGCGGTCGGGGCCGTCATGAACCGCCGGGACACCAAGAAGCTCGCCGCCCGGATCCGGGCGGACCTGCGGGCGCGTCAGGTGCCCTGGGACGCGCTGAGCGGCCTTCCGGCCCTGGAGAGGCCGGTCGATCCGCTGCCGTTGGGGCAGTCGCCCGACGAGCTCGACCGCTGGGCCCAGTAGGCGCCCCGCGGGGCGCTGCCTACACGGCGCTCTCGCGTACCGCCTTCAGGGCCTCGATCAGCGCCTCCGGGTTCCGCGTCGAGATGTACGCGTACGGCGTCGGGTCGGCCGGGTCCGTGATCGGGATGCGCACGGCCGTGGGAACGTAGGCGCGCAGCAGCATGAAGGCGCGCGGGTCGGCCTTGTACGTGCGCCAGGCGCGGGTCTCCTCGCCCGTCAGGATCTCCGCCTCGCCCAGGGCGGACACCGGGATCTTCGCGTCGCCCGCGACCAGCGAGCCCGCCACCACGCGGATCCGCACGGAGCCGTACGCGCTGGTGACGACGGCCGCCACGGCCGTGCCGCCGACCAGTCCGCCGAGGAGCGGGAGCGTGCCGAACGGCAGCATGGTCAGGGCCATCGCGACACCCACCAGGACCGAGGTGAGCCACCACGTACGGGGCGCGGTCAGGCGTTCTTCGTAAGGCTGCATGGAACCAAGCTTGGCACGGTGCGGTTGCCGCGCTGACGCGGAGGTAAGGTCTGCGCCTGTGAGTGGTACATCTGCAGCTCTGACGCCCCCGGCCGACGCCATACCGCCCGTCCGGCACCCCGACGCGCCCGCCCCCGGCGAGCTCATCGGTGCCCACTACGAACACTGTTTCGGCTGTGGCGAAGGACAGGCGCACGGACTGCACCTCGCGGCGCGCGCCGGAGACGGCGTCTGCATCACCGCCGAGTTCACCGTGCGGGAGGCGCACCAGGGCGCCCCGGGCCTGGCCCACGGCGGGGTCCTCGCGACCGCGCTCGACGAGACGCTCGGTTCGCTGAACTGGCTGCTGCGCGTGATCGCCGTGACCGGGCGCCTGGAGACCGACTTCGTGCGGCCCGTGCCGCTGGGGACCGTGCTGTTCCTGGAGGCCGAGGTCACCGCCGTCGCCGGGCGGAAGATCTACTCGCGGGCCACCGGGCGCATCGGCGGCCCCGACGGGCCCGTCGCGGTCCGCGCCGACGCCCTCTTCATCGAGGTGAAGGTCGACCACTTCATCGACAACGGCCGCCAGGAGGAGATCCGGGCGGCCATGAACGACCCGGACCAGATCCGGCGCGCCCGCGCCTTCGAGGTGAACCCGTGACATCCCGTAACCCCCTGAACGTACTGATCAGGCGCGTCGACCCCGACGTGCCGCTGCCGGAGTACGCGCAGCCCGGTGACGCGGGCGCCGATCTGCGGACCACCGAGTCCTGCGAACTCGCGCCCGGCGAGCGGGCGGTGCTGCCCACCGGGGTGTCCATCGCGCTCCCGGAGGGGTACGCGGCCTTCGTGCACCCGAGATCGGGGCTCGCCGCACGCTGCGGTGTCGCTCTGGTGAATGCCCCGGGGACGGTGGATGCCGGGTACCGTGGGGAGATCAAGGTGATCGTGGTGAATCTCGACCCGCGCGACAGCGTGCGGTTCGAGCGCTTCGACCGGATTGCCCAACTGGTCGTCCAGCAGGTCGAGAAGGTTCGCTTCCAGGAGGTGGCGGAGCTTCCCGTATCGGCGCGGGCCGAGGGGGGCTTCGGGTCCACCGGCGGCCATGCCGCCGTGGGCGTCGGCTCGGGCATGGGCTCGGGCGAACAAACGGGTGGGAATCGATACGCATCGGTCGTATCCGACCGGGAAGGACAGTGACGTGTTCGGACGTCGCAAGAAGGACAGTGCCGCCGAGGACGCGGCGGGCGCGGACGAGCAGGTCGTCGACGGCGTGGACAGCGATGACTCCGCTGACGCCGGCGTCGCGCGCTCGCGCGTGAGGCTCGAGCCCGAGCCCCGTCCCGACGGTCCCTGGGACATCTCCGAGGTCCGTGAGCCCGGCGAGGGCCGCGTGGACCTCGGCGGACTCTTCGTGCCCGGGGTCGAGGGCATGGAGCTGCGCGTGGAGGTCGCGGGCGACGCGATCGTCGCCGCCACCGTCGTGCTGCAGGACAGCGCCATCCAGCTGCAGGGCTTCGCCGCCCCCAAGAAGGAGGGCATCTGGGGCGAGGTCCGCGAGGAGATCGCCACGGGCATCACCCAGCAGGGCGGTGTCATCGACGAGGTCGAGGGCCCCCTCGGCTGGGAGCTGCGCGCCCAGGTTCCGGTCCAGCTGCCGGACGGCACGGGCGGTGTGCAGGTCGTGCGCTTCATCGGCGTCGACGGCCCCCGCTGGTTCCTGCGCGGTGTGATCTCCGGGCAGGGCGCCGTGCAGCCGCAGGCCGCGGGCCTGCTGGAGCAGATCTTCCGGGACACCGTCGTCGTGCGCGGCGAGGGCCCGATGGCGCCGCGCGACCCGATCGTCCTCAAGCTGCCGGACGACGCGCAGATGGTCGCCGAGGGCGTCAAGGAGGAGCAGCAGGAGGGCTCCCGCTTCTCGGGCGGCATGGGCCAGCTCCAGCGCGGCCCCGAGATCACCGAGGTGCGCTGACGCTTCGCCGCCCCGCCCGGGGCACGAGCTGACGGTTTCTCAACTGCCGTGTGGCCCGCAGTGGTTCCGCTTCGTCCGGACCATTGCGGGCCACATTCGCGTACGCCCATACTGTGCCGGTCGTACGGGGGGAGACCGGAGCGGTGAGGGGACGGCGCGTGCCCGCGGCGGTGCGGGCGAGCCGGCACCACGGGCTTGTCCTGGGGGCCGCCGGACTCGCCGTGCTGCTCGCCGCCACCGTGCTCGCCGCGCTCGCGGCGCTCGCCGAGAAGGCCGTCGAGGGCGGGGTGCAGCGGCGGCTCGCCGCGGACCGCGAGGCCGTCGTCGAGGTCGCAGGACCCCACCGCGCCGACGGCGCGGGGACGTTGGACCATGCCGTCCGCGCCGCCGTCGGCCGCGCCTACGGCGACGTACCCCACCACACCTGGTCGGCGCTGCGCGCGCCCGCGGCCCGCAACACCGAACTCCCCGTCACCGAGGCCGCCGGCCACCCCCGTGAGGACGCCACCGTCTCCGTCGTCGCCCTGGAGGGCGCGGCGCGGCACGCGGCGCTGGAGGCCGGACGGTGGCCGCGCCCCGGCGGCCGGACGGTCGAGGTCGCGCTGACCGGGGACGCCGCCGCGCGGCTCGGCGTGCGGCCCGGGGACGGGATCACGGTGCGGGGCGCCGGCGAGCGGCTCGTACCGATGAAGGTCGTCGGTCTCTACGCGGCCGGGGAGCGCGCGCCCGCCCTGTGGGCCTCGCTCAGCAGCACGTTCGGGACGCCCGACTCGATCGCGGTCGTCTCCCGCCCGGCCCTCGCCGCCCACCGCGCGCTCGCCGGGGACGCGACGGACCTGTGGCTCGGGGTGCCCGACGCGGGCGGGCTGCGGCTCGGTGACATCGGCCCGCTCCAGGAGCGGGCCCAGCGGTTCGCGGGCAGTGACGCCGCGCTCTCCGTGAGCCGGGCCGCCGGGGCCGACGGCGACCGGCTGACCCTCTCGGCCGGCCTGCGCAGGGCGCTCGACCGGCTCACCACCCCCATCGCCGTGGCCCGCGCCGGGCTCTACGTCCCCGCGACGCTGCTCGCCGCCCTCGCCGTGGCCGCGCTGGTGCTCACCGCGCGCCAGCTCGCCGAACACCGGCGCCCCGAACTGGCGCTGCTGGCCGCGCGCGGCGCGGGCACCCGGCGGATCGCCCTGTCGGCGGCCGCGCAGTGGGCCTGTGTCGCCGTGCCCGCCGGTCTCGCCGCGCCCTGCCTCGCGGGCCCGCTGCTCGGCCTGCTCGAAGGGGCCGGGCTCATCGAGGGCGACGTGCCCGCGTCGGCGGCGACCGCCGTGGGGTGGACGGCCGCCCTCGCCGCGCTGGCCGTGCACGGCGTCGCGGTGCTCCTGCCCACGGTGCGGACCGTGCGGGACCGGCGGGCGGTGGCCCGGCTGCGGCTGCGGATCGCACGGTTCGCGGGCGCGCAGCGGTTCGGGGCGGACCTCGCGCTCGCCGCCGTCGCCGTGCTCGGCTGGCTCCAGCTGTGGCAGTACCGCTCGCCGGTGACCGGCGGCAGCGGCGTCGACCCCGTCCTGGTGCTCGCGCCCGTCGCGATGACCGTGGCGGCCGCGCTGCTCGTCCTGCGGCTGCTGCCGCTCCTGGCCCGCGCCGTCGACCCGCTCGCCCGGCGCGGCGCCGGACTCGTCCTGCCGCTCGGCGGCTGGCAGTTCGCCCGCCGGGCGGCCCGGCACGCGGGCCCCGCCCTGGTCGTCACCCTCGCCCTCGCCGTCGCCGCGCTCAGCAGCACGGCGCTGGCCGTCCTGGACCGCGGCGACCGGGACCAGGCCGCCTTCCGGGTCGGCGCCGACCTGCGCGTCGAGCCGGGCGACGGGGTGCCGCCCGAGCGGCGCCGCTCCGCCTACGAGCGACTGCCGGGGGCCGGGGCCGTCACCCCCGTGGTCACCTCGGACGCGTACGTCGGACAGGACGCCGTGGCCGTCACCGCGGTCAACACCGGGCGTGGGCCCGTGCCGTGGCTGCGCGGCGACCTCGCGGACCGGCCCATGGCCGAGCTCGTGGCGCCGCTCGGCCGACGCGTTCCGGACCACGGACTTCCGGTGGTGCGGGAAGGGCGCGGCCCGGTGGACGAACTGCCGCTGCGGGTACGGATGTCGGCGAGCGGGAGCGGCGCGGTCGTGCCGGTGCGGCTCACCGTCTTCTTCGAGGACGGCGACGGACTGACCCACGCGAGCTCCGTGGTGATCAAGGAGGGCGGCGCCAGGACCCTGCCGCTCAAGGTGGGGGCGCGCGGCCGTGACGTACGCATCCTGCAGATCGACCTGAGCATGGTGGGCGAGCGGACGCGCCGGACGTACCACCTGACCGTCGACCGAGTGCCGGGGCTCACGCGCGCCGCGCGGTGGCACGACCTGCGGACGGAACCGCCCTCCCGGCTGCGCGCCGGCTGTCCCGGAGCGCGGCGCGAGCAGGAGCGCGCGGGCGGCTGGAGCCGGCCGGACGGCAAGGACGCCCCCGGGCCCGTCCTGTGCGCGGACCGCCCCGGGCGCGGAAAACTCGTGGACGCGGTGCTGCGCGGGCCCGACGGAGACCTGAAGTACCCCACCTGGAGCGTGCGGCTCGGCACGGACCGGGTCAAGGGGCGCCCGGCCGCGCCCGCGCTCGCCGACGACGCGCTGCTCGCGTCGGGCGCGGTGCGGGTCGGCGACACGGTGACGGTGCGGCGCAGTACCGGCGGCAGCGCGCGCGTCGAGATCGTCGGGCGGATCGCGGCGGTGCCGGGGCAGCCCCGCGACCGGCCGCGGCTGCTCGCCGACTCCCGCGCGATGGCCGCCCAGTGGGCACTGAGCGGGGCCCTGCCGGGCGCGGAGAGCGCCTGGTGGGTCGACGTGCGCGGGACGGACACCGCACCGGCGATGGCGGCCGTGCGCGGCGATCCGCGGCTGGGCCACGCGACGGACGTGCCGCTCGTCAGGGACGAGCTGGCCGAGGACCCCTTGCGGCGCGGGGCGCGCGGCGCCCTGGTGCTGTGCCTGGTGCTCGCGCCCGCCTTCGCCGTCATCGCGTTCGCGCTGCACACGGTGCTCTCCGTGCGCTCCAGGGAACGGGAGTTCGCGCTGCTGCGGGCGCTCGGGGTGCGCCGCGGCCAGCTCGCCGCGTACCTGTGGACCGAGCAACTGGCGCTGGCCGGTGCGGCTGCCGTGCTCGGCACGGTCCTCGGGACCGCGCTCGCCGCGCTGATCATGCCCGTCGTGACCGTCGACGCGGACGGGCGGCCGGTCTTTCCCGGTCTGGTCACCGAGGTGCCCTGGGTGCGCGTGACACTGACCGCCGGGGCGACGGCCGCGGTGATCTGCGCGGTCGTGACGGTGGCCGCGCGGGTCCTCGGACGGGTGGATCTCGCGCGGGTGCTGCGGGCGGGGGAGGACGGGTGAGCGGGCGCGTCCCCGGTGGGGGACGGGTGAGCGGGCGCGTCCCCGGTGGGGGACGGGCGGTGGCCGCGTGGGTGGCCCGGTGGCGCGACCTGCCCCTGGCCTGCGGGCTCGCGCTGCTGATCGGCGTACTCGTGCTGATCGCCGCCGCCGGGCCCGGCCTCGCCGAACGGCTCGCGGCCGATGCCCTGGGCCTGCGGCTCGCGCAGGCGCAGCGGGCGGCGCCCGGCGTGGTCCACAGCGCGCGCTTCGACCCGGAGGAGCCGGGGCCCGGCGAGCACGGCGACCTCGGGGCCGACCTCGCCCGGTACACGGAGACGATCGAGAACGCGGCCCCTGGCGCGCTGCGGGGCGCCCTCGTGCACGACTCCACACGGATCCAACTGCCCACGGTGAAGGGCGATGTCGGGGGCCGGGCGAGGAACGGCGTCTCGCTGTCCCTGGTGTACGCGTCCGACGCGCCGGGCACGAGCGCGTACGTCGCGGGACGGGCGCCCCGCGCACGGGAGAGGACCGTCGAGCTCGCCGTGTCCACGCGGACGCGGGACACCTTCGGGCTGCGGGTCGGGCAGCGCGTACCGCTCGGGGACGCGGCGCTGAAGAACGTCCACGTGGTGGGCCGCGTCGTCGGCGTCTTCCGGGTCGGGGACGAGCTCCGCCTGTGGGCCGAGAAGCCGCTGCTTGCCCGGCCGTTGCCCGGCGTCGCGGGGGCCGCGCCGGACGCCGCCGCGCTGATCGCGCCGCGCGGCGCCGAAGTGCTCCAGAACCAGTCGGGCGCCGAGCTGACCGTCGACTGGAACATGCGGATCGTGGCCGGTGCCGGTGTGGCCGGACGCTTCGTGGGCGAGGGCGGCGAGCGGACCTTCCACCGGGCCCTGGCCCGCTATCCGGTCGCGGTGGCCGAGGACTTCTGCGGGCGGGGCGGGTTCGGCGGGAAGTGGTGCCTGATCGGCACCCACCCCTCGACCGAGCTGGAGACCTCCACGAAACTGCCGGACACCTTCGACGCGTTCGGGAAGCAGTGGCGGCAGGCGAGCGTCGTGATCTCCTTCGCGTTGGCCTCGCTGCTCGGCGTGGGACTCGCCGCCGTCGTCGTCACCGCTCTCCTGATCGTCCGCCGACGGCTCGCCGCGGACCGGCTGATACGGGCGCGGGGCGCGTCGGCCGCCGGGGTCGCCCTGGAGCGCGCCGGATGGGGCGCGCCGGCCGCGGCGCTCGGCCTCGGCGCGGGCTGCGCGTCGGCCGCGGCGCTGCCCGGCGGCCCACCCGCCTACGGCACCGGAGCCGCCGTCGCGGTGCTCGCCTGGCTGCTGCTGCCCGCGCTGACCTGGTGCGCCCTGCGGGACCGCGCCGTGCTGCGCGACCGGGAGCCGCGCGGCGCCGGTCGCCGCCTGGTCGTCGAGGCGCTGGTCGTGCTGCTCGCCGTGGGCGGTGTCCTCGCGCTGCGGGCGCGCGGCACCGAGGGGACGGCGGGGCCGGACCCGCTGCTCGCCGCCGTGCCCGTGCTGCTGGGCCTCGCGACCGTCGCCGTGCTCGTGCGCTGCTACCCCTGGCCGGTGCGCGCGGTGGCGCGGCGGGCGGCGCGGGGGCGGGGCGCCGTCGCGCTCGTGGCGCTGTCCCGGGCCGCCAAGGAGGCGCCCGCGCGCGGGCTCGCGCTGCTCGTCCTCGTGGTGACGCTGGCCGGTGCCGTCTTCGGCGGGCTCGTCTCCGGGACGCTGGAGCAGGGGCGGCGGGCCGCGGCGGCCTGGCAGGTGGGCGCCGACGCGTCCTTCCTGGGGGCGGGGCGCGACCCCGGCATGGCGGACCGCCTCGCCCACGCGCGCGGTGTGCGGGACACGGTGGCGGTGCGGCAGCTGCGGGTCGACCCGGTGAGCGGGACGGACGGGGGACGGTACGGGATCGCCAGCCTGATCGGGGTGGACGGGGCCGGGCTGCGCGGGGCGGCGGAGGACTCGGGCGCTGCCCGCGCGCTGACGGACGCCGGGCTCACCAGGGGAGGCGGTGGCCGGGAGATCCGGGTGCTCGCCTCCGAGGGGAACACCGGTGACCTGCTCACGTACACCCGGTACGGCAAGACGATACGGCTGAGGGTGACGGGGCGGCTGCCCGAGGCGGCGGCGCGCGATGCCGCACTGGGGCCGGTGCGCGGCGCCACCGTGGCCCGCCAGCGCCTCCTGCTCGCCGACAACCGAGACCTGAGGGCCTTCAAGGCGACGGACTTCGAGGAGACGGCGCTGCTGCTCTACGGGCGGAACCTGGACGCCGAGGCGCTGCGCTCCCTGGTGCCGCGCGCCGCCCCGGGCGCGAGCACCGGCGATCTCCGCATCCGCGCCGAGGAGGAGGCCGACGCGGCCTCCGACGGCCTGATCGGCGCCGTGACGACCGCGCACACCGCCTGCACCGCGCTCGCGGTGCTCCTCGCGCTGCTCGCCCTCGTCCTCGAACTGCTCCTGTCCGCGCCCGTGCGCGGGCGCACCACCGCAGGGCTGCGCACCCTCGGACTCGGCGGACGCGCCGCCTTCGCCCTACAGGTGCTGCAACTCCTGCCGATGGTGCTCGCGGCCGTAGCGGGCGGCGTCGCGCTAGGCCTCGCGCTGCCCTCGCTGCTCGGACCCGCGCTGGACCTGCGGGAGTTCACCGGCGGGCCCACCGCGCCCGACCGGCACATCGACGCGCTGTTCACCGCGGCCTTGGGCGCGGGACTCGGGGTCCTGGTCGCCGCGGCGGTGGGCGTCGAGACCTGGCTCGGGCGGCGCCGTGGGCTCGGCGCCGTCCTGCGACTCGGGAGGGCCGATGACTGAACTGGCCGAGCTGGAGGCGCGGGCCCGCGCCGCGGGGCGCCCCGCGGCCGACGAGGGCCTGGTCGTCTGCGACAACCTCGTGCGCGTCTACCGCACGGAGGAGGTCGAGGTGCAGGCGCTGCAAGGGCTCGACCTGGTCGTCGCGGAGGGCGAGTGCGTGGCCCTGGTGGGCGCGTCCGGGTCGGGCAAGTCCACGCTCCTGTCGATCCTGTCCGGGCTCGACCTGCCCACCGCGGGCCGCGCGAAGGTCGCGGGCCACGACCTGCTCACCATGGGCCGCCGCGAACGGCTCGGCTACCGCAGGCGCACCGTCGGCTTCGTCTGGCAGCAGACCGGACGCAATCTGCTGCCCTATCTGACCGCCCTGGAGAACGTGGCGCTGCCGATGAAGTACGCGCGCGTGCCGCGCCGTTCGCGCGAGAAGAGGGCCGCCGAGCTGCTCGGTGTGCTCGGCGTGGCGCACTGCCGCGACCGGCGGCCCGCCGAGCTGTCCGGCGGTGAGCAGCAGCGCGTCGCCGTCGCTGTGGCCGGCGCCAACGCCCCGCGCGTGCTGCTCGCCGACGAGCCCACCGGGGAGCTGGACACGGCCAGTGGCGAGGACGTCTTCGCGGCCCTGCGCCGGGCGAACGAGGAACTCGGCGCGACCGTTCTCGTCGTCACCCACGACAGCCTCGTCTCCGAGCAGGTCCGGCGCACGGTCCGCATCCGTGACGGCCGCACGTCGACGGAGACGCTCCGCGAACAGGGCGGAGCGGGCGAGGAGTTCACGGTTCTGGACCGGGCGGGGCGGCTGCAGCTGCCGGGGGAGTACGTCGAGCGGTACGGGCTGCGGGGCCGGGTGCGGCTGACGGCGGAGGCGGACCATGTGGGGGTCTGGCCGGATACCGCAGGGCCGACGGCCGGGTCGCCCGAGCAGGGGCCCTGACTTCACGCCTTGACGGAAGCCTGGTCCGTACCTATGGTCACGGGCCAACACGCGTGTTCAGAAAGGCACTTGACGTTCACATACGAGAACGGATGGTCCCCCCATGCCGTACGCCTCCACCCCCGCACGCTCCCCGCGCCGCCGCAGACCACGCCACTCCGTAGGCGTGGCCGTCGTCTCCGTAGTCGCCGCCCTGGTCGCCGGACTCGTGGCCTGGCCCGGTGCCGAGAAGGCCGACGCGGCCCCCGCCGCCCCCTCGGCCCCCGCCGCCCCCGCCGCCCCCTCGGCCTTCGTCCACCCCGGCGTCACCGTCTCCCGCGGCCAGCTCGACTTCGCCCGTGAGAAGGTCACCGCCGGCGCCCAGCCCTGGAAGTCCGCCTACGACCAGATGATGGGCAGCAAGTACGCCTCCCTCTCCCGCACCCCCAAGCCCCGCGCGGTCGTGGAGTGCGGCTCCTACTCCGACCCCAACTACGGCTGCACGGACGAGCGCGAGGACGCCATCGCCGCGTACACCACGGCCCTGGCCTGGTACATCACGCGCGACGAGCGGTACGCGAAGAAGTCCATCGAGCTCATGGACGCCTGGTCCGCCACGCTCAAGGACCACACCAACAGCAACGCCCCGCTCCAGACGGGCTGGGCGGGCTCCAGCTGGCCGCGCGCCGCCGAGATCATCAAGTACACGTACACGGGGAACTGGGCGAACTCCGGCCGCTTCGCCACGATGCTCCGCACCGTCTATCTCCCCGAGATCATCAACGGCTCGAACTCCAACGGGAACTGGGAGCTGTCGATGATGGAGGCCGCCGTCGGCATCTCCGTCTTCCTGGAGGACAAGGCGTCGTACGACAAGGCCATGGCCACGTTCCGCACCCGCACCGCCGCGTACGTCTACCTCGCCTCCGACGGCGCGCTGCCGAAGACCGTGCCCAGCCAGCACCTCGACACCCGCGAGAAGATCGTCAAGTACTGGCAGGGGCAGGGCACCTTCACCACCGGCCTCACCCAGGAGACCTGCCGCGACTTCACCCACACCGGCTACGGCCTCTCCGCGATCTCCCACGTCGCCGAGACCAGCCGCATCCAGGGCGAGGACCTCTACGGGACGGACGTCGGCGAGCGACTGCGTCAGGGCCTCGGCTTCCAGGCCAGGTACGAACTGGGCGAGGCACCGCCCGCCTCGCTCTGCAAGGGCACCGTCCACCGCGGCCTCGGCCCCGTCACCGAGGTCGGCTACAACGCCCTCGCGGGACGCCTCGGCCACACCATGACCAACACCCAGAAGCTCACCGAACGCAACCGCCCGGCGGGTTCCAACAACCTCTTCGTCGCCTGGGAGACCCTCACGCACGCGGGCAATCCCCGCTGATCGACGCCTTGTCGGGCCGGGCGCCCGCGCACGATACTGGCGCCCGGCCCCTGCGGACCCAGGGGCCCACGGGGGGAGTGTCCGGTGGCAGAAGGCATGGTCGTCGTCGAGGACCTGCACCGCACGTACGGCACCGGGGCCGCCGCCGTCCACGCCCTGCGCGGGGTCTCCTTCACCGTGCCGCGCGGCGAGCTCGTCGCCCTGAAGGGCCGCTCCGGATCCGGCAAGACGACCCTGCTGAACCTCGTCGGCGGGCTCGACGCCCCCGACCACGGAAAGATCGCCGTGGACGGCGTGGCACTCGCGGGCCTCGGCGAGAGCGGCCTGCTGGAGCTGCGCCGCGACCGCCTCGGCTTCATCTTCCAGTCCTTCGGCCTCATCCCCGTCCTCACCGCCGCGGAGAACGTCGGCGTGCCGCTCCGGCTCAAGAAGGCCGACCCCCGCGAGCGGGAGGAGCGCGTCGCCCTCCTGCTGGCCCTCGTCGGCCTCGCGGACCACGCCCGGCAGCGGCCCGGCGAGCTCTCCGGAGGCCAGCAGCAGCGCGTCGCCATCGCCCGCGCGCTGGCGAACCGGCCCTCTCTGCTGATCGCGGACGAGCCCACCGGCCAGCTCGACGCGGAGACCGGGCTCGCCGTCATGGAGCTGCTGCGCGCCGTCGTCCGCGGCGAGGGCGTCACCGCCCTCGTCGCCACGCACGACACCACGCTCCTGGACCTCGCCGACCGGGTCCTGGAACTGCGCGACGGCGAGATCGTCGAGCACTGAGGCCGCCGCCTCCGGCGCACCCCAGGGATGTGTCCCGGCGCGCATCAGGGTTGTGTCAAGGACGGCACCCCCGCACCCCCTCGTCCCTAATGCCGGAATTGTTGGCCGTAAGGTCGACGCTGCGTACACAGCAGTTTCGGGAAGACAATGGGGCCATGGCACGCGGCAAGCTTCGGATCTACCTCGGTGCGGCACCGGGCGTCGGCAAGACGTACGCGATGCTCTCCGAGGCACACCGTCGCGTCGAGCGCGGCACCGACTGCGTGGTCGCGTTCGTGGAGCACCACGACCGGCCGCGCACCGAGGTGATGCTGCACGGCCTCGAACAGGTGACCCGCAGGGAGCTGGAGTACCGCGGCACCGCGTTCACCGAGATGGACGTCGACGCGGTCCTGGAGCGCGCCCCCGCCGTCGCCCTGGTCGACGAGCTGGCCCACACGAACGTCCCCGGCTCGCGCAACGCCAAGCGCTGGCAGGACGTCGAGGAACTCCTCGCCGCCGGCATCGACGTCGTCTCGACGGTCAACATCCAGCACCTGGAGTCCCTCGGCGACGTCGTCGAGTCGATCACCGGAGTGCGCCAGCGCGAGACGGTCCCGGACGAGGTGGTGCGCCGCGCCGACCAGATCGAGCTGGTCGACATGTCGCCCCAGGCGCTGCGCCGCCGCATGGCCCACGGCAACATCTACAAGCCCGACCGCATCGACGCCTCCCTCTCCAACTACTTCAGACCCGGCAACCTCACCGCCCTGCGCGAGCTCGCGCTGCTGTGGGTCGCTGACCGGGTCGACGAGTACCTCCAGCAGTACCGGGGCGAGCACAACATCCGCTCCACCTGGCAGGCCCGCGAGCGCATCGTCGTCGGCCTGACCGGCGGCCCCGAGGGCCGCATCCTGATCCGCCGCGCCGCCCGCCTCGCGGAGAAGGGCGCGGGCGGCGAGGTCCTCGCCGTCTACGTCGCCCGCAGCGACGGCCTGACCGCCGCGTCCCCCAAGGAACTCGCCGTCCAGCGCACCCTGGTCGAGGACCTCGGCGGCACCTTCCACCACGTCATCGGCGACGACATACCCGCGGCCCTGCTCGACTTCGCCCGCGGCGTGAACGCCACCCAGATCATCCTCGGCTCCTCCCGCCGCAAGAGCTGGCAGTACGTCTTCGGGCCCGGCGTCGGCGCGACCGTGGCCCGCGAGTCCGGGCCCGACCTGGACGTCCACATCGTCACCCACGGCGAGGTCGCCAAGGGGCGCGGCCTGCCCGTCGCCCGGGGCGCGCGCCTGGGCCGCTCCCGGATCCTCGCGGGCTGGCTGGTCGGCGTCGCGGGACCGGCGCTCCTGACGCTCCTGCTCACCCATGTCGACGCCGACCTCGGCCTCGCCAACGACATGCTGCTCTTCCTGACGCTGACCATCGCGGCCGCGCTGCTCGGCGGGCTGCTCCCGTCCCTGGCGTCGGCGGCGTTCGGCTCGCTGCTCCTCAACTACTACTTCACACCGCCGCTGCACCTGTGGACGATCTCCAACAACAAGAACATCGTCGCGATCGCCGTCTTCGTGGGCGTCGCGGTGTCGGTGGCCTCCGTCGTCGACCTGGCGGCCCGCCGCACCCACCAGGCCGCCAGACTGCGCGCCGAGTCGGAAATACTCTCCTTCCTGGCGGGCAGTGTGCTGCGGGGGGAGACGAGTCTGGACGCGCTGCTTGAGCGGGTGCGGGAGACGTTCGCGATGGATTCGGTGGCGTTGCTGGAGCGGGCGGGGGACACGGATCCGTGGACCTGTGCGGGGCGTGTGGGGGACGGGCAGGCGCTGAAGCGGCCCGAGGACGCGGATGTGGACATGCCGGTGGGCGATCACATGGCGCTGGCGCTGTCGGGGCGGGTGCTGCCGGCCGAGGACCGGCGGGTGCTGGCCGCGTTCGCCGCGCAGGCGGCGGTGGTCCTGGACCGTCAGCGGCTGCAGTCCGCGGCCGATCAGGCCCGCACGCTGGCCGAGGGCAACCGCATCCGCACCGCCCTGCTCGCCGCGGTCAGCCATGACCTGCGTACCCCGCTGGCGGGGATCAAGGCGGCGGTGTCCTCGCTGCGCTCGGACGACGTGGAGTGGTCCCCGCAGGACGAGGCGGAGCTGCTGGAGGGCATCGAGGACGGCGCGGACCGGCTGGAACACCTGGTGGGCAATCTCTTGGACATGTCCCGGCTGCAGACCGGGACCGTCAACCCGCTGATCCGCGAGATCGACCTCGACGAGGTGGTCCCCATGGCCCTGGGCGGCGTACCCGACGGCAGCGCGGAGCTGGACATCCCCGAGACGCTGCCGATGGTCACCGTCGACAAGGGGCTCCTGGAGCGGGCCGTGGCCAACATCGTCGAGAACGCCGTGAAGTACGCCCCCGAGGGCGAGCCCGTCAAGGTCTCGGCCAGCGCCCTGGGCGCGCGCGTCGAACTGCGTGTCGTGGACCGCGGCCCCGGCGTGCCCGATACGGCCAAGGACCGCATCTTCGCGCCCTTCCAGCGCTACGGTGACGCTCCGCGGGGCGCCGGGGTGGGTCTCGGCCTCGCCGTCGCCCGGGGCTTCGTCGAGGCCATGGGCGGCACCCTCGCCGCCGAGGACACTCCGGGGGGCGGCCTCACCATGGTCCTCACCCTGCGGGCGGCGTCCGGGCGGCCGCCGGTCCCCGCCGACCTCTCCGCCCAGGTCACCTCGTGACCACCAACCGACCAGGTCACCCCGTGACCGTGAACCAGAAGCCGGAAAGGCAGGTAAGCATGACCCGGGTGCTCGTGGTCGACGACGAGCCGCAGATCGTACGCGCCCTCGTGATCAACCTGAAGGCGCGCAAGTACGAGGTGGACGCGGCCCCCGACGGCGCCACCGCGCTGCAGCTCGCCGCCGCCCGCCACCCCGACGTGATCGTGCTCGACCTCGGTCTGCCCGACATGGACGGCGTGGAGGTCATCAAGGGCCTGCGCGGCTGGACCCGCGTGCCGATCCTGGTCCTCTCCGCCCGGCACAGCTCGGACGAGAAGGTCGAGGCCCTCGACGCGGGCGCCGACGACTACGTGACCAAGCCCTTCGGCATGGACGAACTGCTCGCCCGGCTGCGCGCCGCCGTCCGCAGGGCCGAGCCCACCGGGGCCGGCGAGGACGACGTGCAGGTCGACACCGGCGACTTCTCCGTCGACCTGGCCGCCAAGAAGGTCAACCGCGACGGCCGCGACGTCCGGCTGACCCCCACCGAGTGGCACCTCCTGGAGGTCCTCGTACGCAACACCGGCCGCCTGGTCAGCCAGAAGCAGCTGCTCCAGGAGGTGTGGGGCCCCTCCTACGGCACGGAGACGAACTACCTCCGCGTCTACATGGCACAGCTGCGCCGCAAGCTGGAGGCGGACCCCGCGCACCCGCGGCACTTCATCACGGAACCCGGCATGGGATACCGGTTCGAGAAGTGACCGGATTCCGCGCGTCCACGGCGGTGGGAAACGGCCCTGAGCGGGCATAGGCACAGATGAGCGCACCCCTTTCCGCTGTGTCGGCGCCCCCCGGTACGCTTCTTGTATGAGTGCTGTATCTGGTTCCGGAAAGCCGGCGGGCCGTTTCCGGCGCATGCTCGACCGGCTGTCCTCCTCCCAGGAGGATCTGGAGTCGGAGGAGCTGCGTGAGGACGCCGAGACGGCGGGCTGTGTCCGTATCGGCGACTGCCGCGACCGCCAGATAGTCACCGTTACTGGTACCTTGCGCACGGTCACCCTGCGACCACGCGCCGGGGTACCGGCGCTGGAGGCCGAGCTGTTCGACGGCTCCGCGGCGCTGGACGTGGTGTGGCTCGGCAGGCGCTCCATCGTGGGAATCGAGCCGGGGCGCAAGCTGATCGCATCGGGCCGGATCTCGATGAGCCGGGGCCGCCGGGTGCTCTTCAACCCGAAGTACGAACTCAGACCGCTCGGACGGGAGTAGCCGGTGACGTCCCTCGACAAGCCGACGGACCAGAGGAACGCGGATCAGGACGCCGATTCCAGGGCCGTGACCGAGGCAGCGCTCTTCGAAGCCTTCGGCGGCGTGCGGGGCATGGTGGAGACGGTCCTTCCCGGCCTGCTCTTCGTGACCATCTTCACGGTCAACAAGGACCTGCACATGTCGGCCATCGCGGCCCTCGCGGTGTCCCTGGTGCTCGTGGTGGTCCGCCTGGTCATGAAGGACACCGTCAAGCACGCCTTCAGCGGCGTCTTCGGTGTCGCCTTCGGTGTGGTCTTCGCGATGATGACCGGCAACGCCAAGGACTTCTACCTGCCGGGCATGCTCTACACCCTCGGCCTTGCCCTCGCGTACATCATCACGACCCTGGCGGGCGTCCCGCTGATCGGCCTGATCCTCGGCCCGGTCTTCAAGGAGAACCTCTCCTGGCGCACCCGCAACCCGGGCCGCAAGAAGGCGTACGCCAAGGCCAGCTGGGCCTGGGGCCTGATCCTGCTCGCCAAGTGCGCGATCCTCTTCCCGCTGTACTGGTGGGCGGACACCACGCAGTTCGGCTGGGTCCTGGTCGCCCTGAAGATCCCCCCGTTCCTGCTCGCCGTCTATCTGACCTGGGTCTTCCTGGCGAAGGCCCCGCCGCCGATCGACGTCTTCGCGGAGATGGAAGCGGAAGAGAAGGCCGAAGAGGAACGCAAGCGAGCCCTCGCACAGGAACGCGGCGACGCCTAGCGGTACTCCGGAGTGCCCCGTAAGGGGCGCGGGGAACTGCGCGCCCGGCCACGACGCTCCTGCGGACGCAAGAAGACGCAGGGCCACGGCGAGTACGAGGAGAGGGGCGCCCGGATTCTTCCGGGCGCCCCTCTCCTCGTACGGTTCGCCGGGGCGGCCTCAGCCCACCGCATCCGAACGCCGAACCGACAACAGATCCTCCAGCTGCTCCTCCCGCGCCTGCGCCGCCACGAAGAGGAGCTCGTCACCCGCCTCCAGGGAGTCGTCCGCGGTCGGCGCGAGCACGCGCGTCCCGCGGATGATCGTGACCAGCGAGGTGTCCTCGGGCCACTCGACGTCGCCGACCTGCGTGCCCGCGAGGGCCGACTCGGGCGGCAGCGTCAGCTCGACGAGGTTGGCGTCGCCGTGGCTGAAGCGCAGCAGGCGGACCAGGTCGCCGACGCTCACGGCCTCCTCGACGAGCGCGGACATCAGGCGCGGCGTGGAGACCGCGACGTCGACGCCCCAGGACTCGTTGAAGAGCCACTCGTTCTTGGGGTTGTTCACGCGGGCGACGACGCGCGGAACGCCGTACTCGGTCTTCGCGAGCAGGGAGACGACGAGGTTGACCTTGTCGTCGCCGGTGGCCGCGATGACCACGTTGCAGCGCTGGAGCGCCGCCTCGTCCAGGGACGTGATCTCGCAGGCGTCGGCGAGCAGCCACTCCGCCTGCGGCACGCGCTCGACGGAGATGGCCGTCGGCGCCTTGTCGATGAGAAGGACCTCGTGGCCGTTCTCCAGGAGCTCACCGGCGATGGAACGGCCCACCGCGCCGGCTCCGGCAATGGCGACCCTCATCAGTGACCGCCCTCCTCAGGGCCCTCGGCGAACGCCGCTTCGACCTTCTCGACCTCGTTGGTGCGCATCATCACGTGCACCAGGTCGCCCTCCTGGAGCACCGTCTGGGAGGTCGGCAGGACCGCCTCGCCCAGCCGGGTGAGGAAGGCGACGCGGACGCCGGTCTCCTCCTGGAGGCGGCTGATCTTGTGGCCGATCCACGAGGACGAGGCGTGCACCTCGGCGAGCTGGACGCCGCCGGTGGGGTCGCGCCACAGCGGCTCGGCCCCCGACGGGAGCAGCCGGCGCAGCATCTGGTCGGCCGTCCAGCGGACCGTGGCGACCGTCGGGATGCCCAGGCGCTGGTAGACCTCGGCGCGGCGCGGGTCGTAGATGCGGGCCGCGACGTTCTCGATGCCGAACATCTCGCGGGCGACGCGCGCGGCGATGATGTTCGAGTTGTCGCCGCTGCTGACGGCGGCGAAGGCGCCCGCCTCCTCGATGCCGGCCTCGCGCAGGGTGTCCTGGTCGAAGCCGATGCCGGTGACGCGGCGGCCGCCGAACCCGGAGCCGAGGCGGCGGAAGGCCGTGGGGTCCTGGTCGACCACCGCGACCGTGTGCCCCTGTTGTTCCAGGGTCTGCGCGAGAGCCGAACCGACTCTCCCGCAGCCCATGATGACGATGTGCACGACCGTCCTTCCGGCTGTGTCAATACTCTGTGCTCAGACTGAACGGTAAAAGCGTCTCAGACCGGAGCCCAAGCTACACACGCGCGGTCCACGGAGGGCACCCCCGTGCACGCGCCGGACGGGCGGACGTGCGACCGTCCGACGGATCAGTCGACGCTGCGCAGCAGACCCTCGACGTTCTGCAGCCGGTGGCCGAGCTCGACGAGCTGCAGGCGGGTCGCCTCCTGCTCCGCCCGGGCGCGCTCGACGGCCTCGCGGTAGCTGTGCATGGCCTCGGCGTACTGCCGGTCGCGCTCGCGGTTGCGCTGCGACTGGAAGTACGCCACAGCGACGATCGCGGCGGCGAGCACCACGAAAAAAGCGACTGGGATGATCACGTCGTCCACTAGGGCGTCCCCTTTGATGAGTGCTGTCCGTCGTCGCCCGCCTGGTCCTGGCGGGCGGCCGCGATGATCGTATCCACGTTCAACCGCACGTCGAACGGCGCCAGTTGAAAGTACTTGAGCGCCTTGCCGTCGTCGGAGAGCTCCAGGCGGCCTGCGACGATGCCGGCCTTCTCCATGCGTTCGAGGTGCATGTAGAGCAGGGGGCGGGACACCCCGAGTCGCCGGGCCAGTTCGCTGACGTACAGCTCGCCGGACGAGAGCTCGGTGATGATCCGGATGCGCTGTGCGTGGCCGACCGCCGCGAGAAAAGCCAGCAGCTCCTCGCTGTTCATGATCTGCCTTTGCGCTGGTCCCGAAACTTGTCGGTCAAGGCTTCAGCATGACCGCCTCCACTGTCAATCCGCGTTCCCACCACATCGAGTGACAGTTGACGGTTTCGCCAGTCACCTGTAACTCTCCACTTACACATACCGCGCCGCGGGCGGCGGGCGGAGAAGTCGTATGGGGGAGGACAGGTATGAGACGGCGACCGGTCACGGTGCGCGTGGCCCGATGGAGCGCGCTGCATCCCTGGCGGGCGATCATCGGCTGGCTGCTCTTCGTGGTGCTGTGCCTCGGGGGCGGGATCGCCGCGGGCATGAACAGCGCCGCGTCCGAGGACTACCGCGTCGGCGAGGCGGGCCGGGCCGAGGCCCTGGCGACCGAGGGCGGCGTCCAGCTGCGGCCCACGGAACAGGTGCTGATCCGCGCGGCCTCCGGTCCGCTGGACGAGACGGCCGCGGCCGCCGCCGTCAAGGACGTCACCGCCCGGATGAAGGCCCTGCCCGAGGTCGTGTCCGTGGCGCCCCCGGTGCGCTCCGCCGACGGCCGCGTCCTGCGCGTACCCATCGAGCTCGACGGGCCCGACCAGGACGCCAAGAAGAACGTCGTGCCGCTCCGGGCCGAGACCGAGAAGGTCGCCGAGGCCCACCCGGACCTCGTGATCGAGGAGACCGGCTCCGCCTCCGTCAGCAAGGGCGTCAACGACCAGCGCGGCAAGGACCTCGCCTTCTCCGAGGCGATCACCCTGCCGATCACGCTGATCACGCTCGCCGTGGTCTTCGGCTCGGTCGTCATGGTCGGCGTACCGCTGCTGCTCGCCGTCACCTCGATCATGGCGACGATGGGCCTCGCGATGCTGGTCTCGCACCTGCTGCCCGACACCGGCGTCGGGATGAACATGATCCTGCTCATCGGCATGGCCGTCGGTGTCGACTACACGCTCTTCTATCTCAAGCGCGAGCGCGAGGAGCGGGCCCGCTCGGGCGGCCGCCTCACCTCCGAGGCGCTCGTCGAGGCCGCCGCGGCGACGGCGGGCCGGGCGATCGTGGTGTCCGGGCTCGCGGTGATCGTCTCCACCGCCGCGCTCTTCCTCGCCGGTGACGTCATCTTCGACTCGCTGGCCACCGGCACGGTCCTGGTCGTCGCCGTCGCCGTGGTCAGCTCGGTGACGGTGCTGCCCGCGCTGCTGGTCAAGCTCGGCCGGCGGACCGAGCGCCGCACCGCCCGGCGCCTGGCGCGGGGCGAGCGGGTCCGGGCGGCCGCCGGGGAGGACAAGCCGGGACGGATCTGGAACGCCCTGCTCACACCCGCCCGCAAGCGCCCCGTCCTCACCCTCTGTCTCTCGGTCCTCGCCCTGCTCGGCCTCGCCGCGCCCGCCCTGGACATCGAGCTCAAGGACCCCGCCCGCGACAGCTTCTCCCGCGAGATACCGGCGATGCGGGGGTACGACCGGATGCTCGCCGCCTTCCCCGAGCAGCGCGTCCGGCATCTGGTCGTGGTGCGCGCGAAGGCCTCGCAGGCCGGTGAGGTGCGGGCGGCGCTGCGGGAGACGCACCGCAGGGCGGCGGCCGACCCGCTCTTCGCGCAGGCCGGACAACCGCTCCTCCGCTCCTCCGCGGACCGCAGGACCACCACACTGGAGCTCAACGCCCGGCACGCGACGTACGACGAGAAGGCCGTCGCCACGCTCGACCACCTCCGCGACGACTACCTGCCCGCGACCGTCGGCAAGCTGCCCGGCGTCGAGACGGCCGTCACCGGCGAGGTGCCCCGCGGCGTCGACTACGTCGCGCACCAGAACGAGAAGCTGCCGCTCGTCCTCGGCTTCCTGCTCCTGATGACGTTCGCCATGACGGTCTACGCGTTCCGCTCCCTCGTCCTCGGGCTGCTCGGCGTCGTCCTCAACCTGCTCTCCGCCGCGTCCGCGCTCGGGCTGCTCGTCCTCGTCTTCCAGGGTGACTGGGCCGAGGAGCTGCTCTCCTTCGTCTCGCTCGGCGGGATCTCCTCGCGCGTACCGCTCTTCCTCTGCGTGATCCTCTTCGGGCTCTCGATGGACTACCAGGTCTTCGTGGTCAGCCGGATCCGCGAGGCCGCCCTGAACGGCGTGCCCACGCGCCAGGCCGTCCTCGACGGCATCGCGTCCTCGGCCAAGGTCGTCACCAGCGCGGCGGTCGTCATGGTCACCGTCTTCGCGAGCTTCGTGATGCTGCACATCCTGGAGATGAAGCAGATGGGCTTCGTCCTTGCGGCGGCCGTCCTGCTCGACGCGTTCGTGATCCGCGTCATGATCCTGCCCGCGGCGCTGCTCCTCCTGGGCCGCGCCACCTGGTGGCCGTCCGGCGCGATCCGCCGCGCCGAGGACGCACGGGCCGCCGCAGACACGCGGAGCACCGAGGACACACGGGGCACCGAGGGCGAAAAGGGTGCGGGAAGCGACGAGGAACGTCCGCATTCCGGGCACTCGGAGGGGCGCAGGGTCGCACAGGGCGGATAACCGGAGCACTTGGGGGTGGTGGGTGGGCGGGCACCCATTCGAACGCTTACGATCCTCTGCGTGTCCAAACTGACCGACGTGCCCAAACGGATCCTCATCGGGCGCGCACTGCGCAGTGACCGGCTCGGAGAAACGCTCCTGCCGAAGCGCATCGCACTCCCCGTCTTCGCATCCGACCCGCTCTCCTCCGTGGCGTACGCGCCGGGAGAGGTCCTTCTCGTCCTCTCCATCGCGGGTGTGTCGGCGTACCACTTCAGCCCGTGGATCGCCGTCGCGGTCGTCGTCCTGATGTTCACCGTCGTGGCGTCGTACCGACAGAACGTGCACGCGTACCCGAGCGGTGGTGGCGACTACGAGGTTGCCACCACCAACCTCGGCCCCAAGGCCGGACTCACCGTCGCGAGCGCCCTGCTCGTCGACTACGTCCTGACCGTGGCCGTGTCGATCTCCTCGGGCATCGAGAACCTCGGTTCGGCCATCCCGTTCGTGGTCGAGCACAAGGTGCTCTGCGCGGTCGCCGTGATCGTGCTCCTGACCCTGATGAACCTGCGCGGGGTCAAGGAGTCAGGGAAGCTCTTCGCCATCCCGACGTACGTCTTCGTGGCCGGCGTCTTCATCATGATCGCGTGGGGTGCCTTCCGGGGCATCGTCCTGGACGACACGATGAAGGCGCCCACCGCCGACTACCAGATCAAGCCCGAGCACCAGGGCCTCGCGGGCTTCGCGCTCGTCTTCCTGCTGCTGCGCGCGTTCTCCTCCGGCTGTGCCGCCCTCACCGGCGTCGAGGCGATCAGCAACGGCGTCCCGGCCTTCCGCAAGCCGAAGTCCAAGAACGCCGCGACGACGCTCGCGCTCATGGGCGGCCTGGCCGTCACGATGTTCTGCGGCATCATCGGCCTCGCCATGGCCACCAACGTCCGCATGGCCGAGAACCCGGCGAAGGACCTCGTCCACAACGGCGTGCCCGTCGGCGGCGACTACGTCCAGAACCCGGTGATCTCCCAGGTCGCCGAGGCGGTCTTCGGCAGCGGCAGCTTCCTGTTCATCGTGCTCGCCGCGGCCACCGCCCTCGTGCTCTTCCTCGCCGCCAACACCGCGTACAACGGCTTCCCGCTGCTCGGCTCGATCCTCGCCCAGGACCGCTACCTGCCGCGCCAGCTGCACACCCGCGGCGACCGCCTCGCGTTCTCCAACGGCATCGTGCTGCTCGCGGGCGCGGCGGCCCTGCTGGTCGTCATCTACGGCGCGGACTCCACCCGGCTGATCCAGCTCTACATCGTCGGCGTCTTCGTCTCCTTCACGCTCAGCCAGATCGGCATGGTCCGGCACTGGAACCGCCACCTGGCCACGGAGAAGGACCAGAACAAGCGCCGTCACATGGTCCGCTCCCGCGCGATCAACACCTTCGGCGCCTTCTTCACGGGCCTGGTCCTGGTCGTCGTCCTGGTCACCAAGTTCACGCACGGCGCCTGGGTCGCGCTGCTCGGCATGTGCATCTTCTACGCGACGATGACGGCGATCCGCCGCCACTACGACCGCGTGGCCGAGGAGATCGCCGCCCCCGAGACCCCCTCCGACGACAGCGTGCGCCCCTCGCGCGTCCACTCGATCGTCCTGGTCTCCAAGATCCACCGCCCGACGCTGCGCGCCCTCGCGTACGCCAAGCTGATGCGCTCCCACACCCTGGAGGCGCTCAGCATCAACGTCGACCCGGCGGAGACCAAGGCCCTCAAGGAGGAGTGGGAGCGCCGCGGCATCACGGTCCCCCTCAAGGTCCTCGACTCGCCGTACCGCGAGATCACGCGCCCGATCATCGAGTACGTGAAGAACCTGCGCCGCGAGAGCCCCCGCGACGTGGTCAGCGTGATCATCCCCGAGTACGTGGTGGGCCACTGGTACGAGCACCTGCTCCACAACCAGAGCGCCCTGCGCCTCAAGGGCCGCCTGCTCTTCACGCCGGGTGTCATGGTGACGTCCGTCCCCTACCAGCTGGACTCCTCCGAGGCCGCGAAGAAGCGGGCCCGCAGGCGGTCGGAGTGGAACGCGCCGGGTGCGGTGCGGCGGGGCCCGGTGGAGAAGCCGAGGCGCGCGAAGGAGCCGAGCAAGAAGGGCTGATCCTTTTTGGTCAGGCGGCCGGACGACACCCACGTAGACTGGTGGGCTGTTGTCCGGCCGTTCCTCTTTTACGTTGTGGAGTCACCCCGCCATGCAGGCAGAACCGAAGAAGACGCAGGCGGGGAACGCGGGAGACGCCGCCGCGGCCAAGGGCGTCTCCCTGGTCGGCGAGGAGTACGAGGTCGAGGTCGGCCCCGTCGCGCACGGCGGCCACTGCATCGCCCGTACGGACGAGGGCCAGGTGCTCTTCGTACGGCACGCGCTGCCCGGCGAGAAGGTCGTCGCGCGCGTGACGGAGGGCGAGGAGGGCGCACGCTTCCTCCGGGCCGACGCCGTGACGGTCCTTGAGGCCTCCAAGGACCGCGTCGAGGCCCCCTGCCCCTACGCAGGGCCCGGCCGCTGCGGCGGCTGCGACTGGCAGCACGCCAAGCCGGGCGCCCAGCGCCGCCTCAAGGGCGAGGTCATCGCCGAGCAGCTCAAGCGCCTTGCCGGACTCACCCCGGAAGAGGCGGGCTGGGACGGCACGGTCATGCCGGCGGAGGGCGACAAGCTGCCCGCCGGTGAGGTCCCCGCCTGGCGCACGCGCGTGCAGTACGCGGTGGACGCCGACGGCAACGCGGGCCTGCGCCGCCACCGCTCGCACGAGGTCGAGCCGGTCGAGCACTGCATGATCGCGGCCGAGGGCGTCTCCGAGCTGGGCATCGAGGAGCGCGACTGGTCCGGCATGGCCTCGGTCGAGGCGATCGCGGCGAGCGGCTCCCAGGACCGCCAGGTGATCCTGACCCCTCGCCCCGGCGCACGCCTGCCCATCGTCGAACTGGACAAGCCGGTCTCGGTCATGCGCGTGGGCGAGAAGGACGGCGGCGTCCACCGCGTCCACGGCCGCCCCTTCGTCCGCGAGCGCGCGGACGGCCGCACGTACCGGGTGGGCAGCGGCGGCTTCTGGCAGGTCCACCCGAAGGCGGCCGAGACGCTGATGCTCGCGGTCATGCAGGGCCTCACCCCGCGCAAGGGCGAGACGGCCCTCGACCTGTACTGCGGCGTCGGCCTGTTCGCGGGCGCGCTGGCCGACCGGGTCGGCGAGAAGGGCGCGGTGCTCGGCATCGAGTCCGGCAAGCGCGCGGTCGAGGACGCGCGCCACAACCTCGCGTCCTTCGACCGCGTCCGCATCGAGCAGGGCAAGGTCGAATCGGTCCTCCCGCGCACGGGCATCACGGAGGTCGACCTGATCGTCCTTGACCCGCCCCGCGCGGGCGCGGGCAAGGCGACGGTGCGCCACCTGGCGGGCCTGGGCGCGCGGCGCATCGCGTACGTGGCATGCGATCCGGCGGCGCTGGCGCGGGACTTGGGGTACTTCGGGGAGGGCGGGTACCGGGTGCGGACGTTGCGGGCGTTCGATCTGTTTCCGATGACGCATCATGTGGAGTGTGTGGCGATTCTGGAGCCTGTTGAGAAGGGGCGCTGACCTGCGGTTTTGCCCGTGCGCATTATGTGCGGTGTGGGCGTTACGGGCGATATCTTGACGCTGATATGACGCTCGTGACGCTCATTTGACGCTCGTTCTGATGGGGTGTCAGGTTGTTCGTTGGGCAGGCCAGCCCCTGTCGAGACGGCGAGCGTCGGTGTGGCGCCGAGGGTGGGTGACGCTGAGCGCAGACCTATTGAGTGCGGTCTGCTTATGCCCTGCGCCACCGTGGGCTGCTTCTGATCGTCAGGCCGTGGCGGGGAGTCGCGTGTGGAGGTCACCGAGGCCGGCCGCTTCTATCTTCGAGACCGTCGTCATCCCGACGAACCGGTCCTCGCCGACCGTGCCGACCAGGCAGTGTCTGCAGGGACCAAGCCGTCTGCGGCAGGCGCCGGGCGGCGAGGAGCCACAGGCCAAAGGCGCAGCCCAATGCCTTACAGCGAACGGCCAGTCGATCACGCGTGACGAGCGAAGGCGATGGAACTGGTCGAACGCCTGGCTGCTGAGGGGTGTGTCCGTCTCGCCGAGCCCGATGACGGCGAGGTCGCGAATCGGCGACGCGTCGTCGACTACGCGAAGCGGCACGGCCTGGAACCGCAGGCAAGCGCATCGAGAAGGTCCGACTCGGCGGCCGGGGCCCGGAGATGTTCCTCGTGGAGGGCCGCATCCCAACTCACGGAGCCAGAAGCCGCAAGTCGACGTCTCGGTCGTCCCGGTGCCCACGCGGCTGAGTTCCCTCCATCCGGCCGTGGCTTCGCTCCGGGAGGACAAGGGGCGGTCTTCACGCTCGGGCCGGCTGATGGGGCCGGAGTCCCGGAAGAGTCCCAGAGTCTCGGCGTCACTCGAATCCTGACCCACTTGGTGATCTTCATCTTGCTCTGGCCTTGGTGATCAAAGTCAGGATGTGCTTGATGCGCTTTGACGGACATCTGAGATCAGGGGCTCTGCCCCGGAAGGATGTCCATCAAAGCGCATCAAGCCCAGGACGCCTGAGCTGCGATTCCCTCGGTCCAGCAGTCCCCGCTGTAGCTTCGCGCCAGCCTGCCCGGTTGCCAGGTCGTCGAGGGCAGGCGGCAGTTCGTCCTGCACAGCTCTTCACAATGTGCTGTCACGTTCTTACATTCAGTAAGAGTCTGACGTTGGGGAGCGTCCTCGGCGCATTCGAAGGCGTAGCGCGGCCGTGAGGCCCTGCGGTAGTGCCGTCGGCCGTTCTTGCTGACTGGGGGACGGCATGACGGCGAAGCCAGGTAAACGTGAGTCCTACGAACAAGCCGTGCGGTCAGCCGTCTCGGCCTTCGGAGCTGAAGCCACTCCGAAACTGCGAGGCGATGGTTGGCCGGAGGATCAGCTTCGGGGCCCGCTGGAGACTCTGATCCGAGCGGTCGGGGCACGTCTGGGACTTGACCTCACGCTGACTGGTGAGGTCCCGCTCGTCGAGCTGCGCGCCAGGCCCGACTACGCCGTTTCGGTCGACGGTGCGTCGGTTGGATACATCGAGCTGAAGCGTCCGGGGCGTGGAGCCGACCCCTCGCTTTTCACAGGGGACAGCGCGGTGCAATGGGAGAAACTCCAGCTCCTGCCCAACGTTCTGTACTGCGACGGCGACGAGTTCGGGCTCTATCGCAGCGGCCGACGCATTGGGGAACTCGCTCAGACGAAGGGGTCTGTTCTCTCGTCAGGGTCCCGTCTCGCACCCGCCGACGGGGCCCTGGCGCGAGTGCTGAACGACTTTCTCACCTGGCAGCCCGAGTCGCCGCGTACTACCAAACAGCTGGTTCGATCCGTCGCACGCCTGTGCCGCCTGCTGTGCGACGAGGTGGCCGAGGCAATGGTTCTGGAGAAAACAGGCAGGCGTCGGCGCCTATTCACGGAGATCGCGGAGGAATGGCGACGGCTTCTCTTTCCCGAGACCAGTGACGAAGAATTTGTGGAACAATTTGGGCAGACGGTGGTGTTCGCCCTGCTCCTTGCACGGGTCGAAGGCATCGCTTTCGAAGGCGAATCGGTGCATGCGATCGCCGCCAAGCTCGGCAAGCGGCACTCATTGATGGGCAAAGCTCTCGACGTTCTCACCGAGGAAGCTGCCTCAACAGGCCTGTCCACCACTCTCGACACGTTGTTGCGGGTGGTCGGGGCTGTCGATTGGAGCAGGCTCGATGACGGCACTGGCGACTCGTACCTCCTTCTGTACGAGGACTTCCTACAGATCTATGACCGTGACCTACGGATGCGCACCGGTTCCTACTACACCCCGCACGGTGTCGTCGAAGCCATGGTCCGTCTGACCGAAGCGATCCTGAACAGGTCTTTCGGGATCGAGGCAGGGTTCGCGTCGCCCGAAGTGGTCGTGGTGGATCCTGCCATGGGCACCGGCACGTTCCTGTTGTCCGTCCTGAAACGGGCGGCTGCCACGATCACGGAAGACGAGGGGCCCGGCGCGCTCGGTCCCAGGCTAAGGCAGATGGTCGGACAGCGAATCATCGGTTTCGAGCGGCAGATCGGCCCGTACGCCGTAGCGGACCTTCGTATGCACGCGCTGTTGAAGGACTACGGATCCGCTGCGCCCAAGCAGGGCCTTCGACTTCTGGTGGCGGACACCCTCGACAATCCCCGGGCCGAGTTCAACTGGATCCCGCACACGTACCGTCCGCTCGCGGAGTCCCGACGGCAGGCCAATAACGTCAAGCGCGACGAGCGCGTCATGGTGGTCATCGGTAATCCGCCTCATGACGCTGTCTCCCGAGGAGCGGGAAAATGGATCGAGGCAGGAGATCCGGACGTCGGTGAGGCGTCCCCACTCGATGCCTTTCGCTTGCCGGGCAATGGAACCTACGAGTCGAAGATGTCCAACCTGCATGTCTTCTTCTGGCGTTGGGGGACGTGGAAAGTCTTCGATGCACATGAAGATGCGCCGTTCGGAGTGGTCGCCTACATCACTCCCAAAGCGTGGTTGAAGAGCCGTGCGTTCGCCGGTATGCGCAGCTACCTACGCAAGTCGGCCGACGAGGGCTGGATCATTGATCTGTCTCCTGAAGGCCAGCGATCCGAAGTTGCGAGACGTCTCTTCCCGGATGTCGCGCAGGAGTTGTGTATAGCGGTGTTCGTTCGTCGTCGTGACGCCCTTCGGGGAGCTTGCCCTGGCGAGCAGCCGGGCGCAGCGATCGTGCACCACCTCAAGGTGCATGGCCGCCGGGGCGAGAAGACCCAACGGCTGCTCAATCTGACGCTGGACGATCCTGACTGGCAGGACTGTATTGCCGGCCCGGCGGATCCGTTTCTGCCGCAAGGCAGTGATCTGTGGACGAGCGCGCCGGGGCTGGGGGACCTGATGCCCTGGTCGTCGCGCGGTGTAACGCCTGGCCGAGTCTGGGTCTACGCACCGGACGAGGCGACGCTCCGCACCAGGTGGCGCATCTTTCTGGGTGCCGACGAGTCGGGTCGAAAGGATCTGTTTGGCGAGGCCCGAGACCGCACCGTTGACAGCCGTGTCACGCCGCTTGCCGGAACGACGGGGTATGACACGACCCCGCTGCGGCGGGAACAGCGGCCTCAGCCAGAGGCCGTACAGGTCGGATACCGCTCCTTCGACCGGCAGTTGATCATGCCGGACCACAGGTTGATGGTGGTTGCTCGTCCGGACCTCTGGCGCGTGCGGGGCGACAGTCAGGTGTTCACCGTAGAACAGAACGCACATCAGATCGTCAACGGACCGGCCCTCACCTTCAGTGCGCTGATCCCGGACATGGACTACTTCAACGGACGCAGCGGGTGCGTCCGACCTCTGTACCGCGACATGCGGGGTGACACTCCGAACGTCGCCCCTGGCCTGCTCGAACTGCTCGCGCGGAGGCTCGGAGGACGTGTCAGTGCGGAGGACTTGCTGGCGTACGTCGCTGGCGTGGTGTCTCATCCGGCCTATACCGAGCGGTTCCGCGCAGACCTCGAAGATCCAGGCGTCCGCGTCCCTCTGACCAGTGACGCCCAGTTGTGGTGCCGCGGCGTCGGCATCGGCCGTCGAGTGCTCTGGCTGCACACCTATGGTGATCGCTTCGCAGACCCCGTGGAGGGGCGCTCGCGTGAAAAGTTACGTCTCTCGACGCACCGCCCGCGTTGCGTCGTGGAAATACCCGACACCAAGGACCAGATGCCTCAGGTTCTCCGCTACGAGCCGGAGGACCAGAGACTGTGGATTGGCGAAGGGTGCATCGCCCCGGTTCCGCCGACCACCCGTGCGTATCAGGTCTCCGGGATGAACGTGCTGGACAAGTGGTTCGGTTACCGCCGACGCGAACCCGCGGGGAAGCGTCGGCTGGAGCTCGACCGTGTGGTGGCCCAGCGGTGGTCTCCGGAATGGACCACGGAGTTGCTCACTCTGCTCAACATTCTCGGGCTGCTGGTGCAAGGCGAGCCGGCGCAGCGTGCGCTTCTGGAGGATGTCTGCTCCGGGCCCCTTATCTCCGTTCAGGAGCTGACAGAACTGGGGGTTCTTCCTGTGCCGCCGTATGCGCGCAGACTTTCCAGGTCTTCAGGAGAGGATGACGGACTCTTCGGGAGCTGAGTCAAGGCGCCCAACTCTGATACTCGCCGCCCTGGAACCGGTCCAACGCGCTTCGTTTCCAGGGCTGTTCGGAACGAGAGGTCGGCTACCAGCCGCGGATCTTGCGCCCGTACTCGCTGTCAGGCGGCTGACCACGGCTGGGTCGCGGTGGTCGAAGGACGTCGATGTTCTCCCCCATGCGCCCGGCACGGACCGATTTGGGGATCGCTACGACGCCGCGCCGGGAGGCGATCGTGCTCAGGAGCGGGTAGGGGAAGAGGTTGTTCCTGCCTTCGGTGAAGCCGTCCCAGCACTGGATCTGGACGCCGTATTCGCGCATGACCTACTGGTCAGTGGTGCGCTGGTGGAACGGGTGGGTCTCGATCAGCTCGTCCATGCTGTCGTGCTCGATCTGCCGCTTCGCGGCCTTCTCCGGACAGGTGGACATGCCCTGCTTGCCGACCCGTTCCTGGATCGCCTGCTGCGCCCTGGCGCTGGGCGGCTTGGGGGTCATCGGGTGCGTGACCACGGGTACGGCGAACTGGAAGGGGCGCGAGCCTTCGCTTGCACGCACATACGTCAGATTGGTACATACGCTAGTCTCGGTACATGTCCATGAAGCGAACCAACGTCTACGCCGATCCCGAGGACCTCGCCATCATCAAGGAGGCGGCCAAGCGGCGCGGCATCAGTGAGGCCGAGATCATCCGTCAGGGCATCCACCTCGCGGCCATGGCCAACCGTGTCTGGGACGAGCCCCTCTTCTCCCGCACTTTCGAGGGAGCCGGTCGTACCCCCAGTAAGCACGAGGTACGTGACGCCGTAGACGACGCCGTGCGCCGTGAGACCGGCACCGGAACCGACGCGTGATCATCGTCATTGCGGACACGTCCGGGCTCCTCGCGGCGCTTGACTCCACCCACTCCGAGCACGGGGCGTCCAATGAAGCGATCATGGCCGCTGGTCTCCTGGTGATGTCGCCTTTGCTGCTCGCGGAGATCGATCACGTGGCCACCCGGGAGCTCGGTCGCGAAGCTGCGCTCAGCGCGGTCGACGACATCCGGAACTGGATGCGGCGCGGTCGAGTCGCCGTCCCCGAGATCACGGAGGACCATTTGGGGGTTGCCCAGTCCGTGCGTGCCCGCTACCGCGACCTCGACCTGGATCTGGCGGACGCCGTGAACGTGGCCCTCGCCGCCGACTACGACACTGACGCTGTGCTCACTCTCGACCGCCGTGACTTCCGCGCGGTGCGCCCGCTGGGTCGCTACAAGGCGTTCCGGGTGCTTCCCGATGATCTTCCTCTATGAAGCCGGTAACGCCTGTCGGGGGCTTCGTCTTCGCCGGTCGTGACGCCGGTTTGACGCTCTGGGCGCCTGCGTGACGAACGGCGGGCCGAGAGACCGGCTTTGACCTGGGGTTTTCCGGGACCCGTTCAGGCCGACATCTTTCCGATGACGCATCATGTGGAGTGCGTGGCGATTCTGGAGCCTGCTGAGAAGGGGCGCTGAGCTGCGGTTTCGCCTGGTGTGCGTGATGTGCGCCGTGGGCGGTACGGGTGGCACCCCTGTCTCTTGGTGAAAACCCCTGCGGTTGCGGTCCACTTTGGGACTCAGTAGGCGCGGGCGCCGTAAGGGCTCCCGTGGCCGAGGAAGGGCTTGAGGTCGTCGCCGCCGGGCTTCGGCGGGCTGGGTGCCTTGCGGCGCCTATGGGGCGGGGCAGCGCCTTGTGTCGTTCGCAGACACCGGCCGGGTTCGGCGCTGACGCCTGCGCTGACGGTGCTAGACCTTCTCGGCCGCGATCCGGGCGTGGTCGGCGGTGAGCATGGCGATGTCCTCGACGTCCGAGGTCAGGATCGTGACGTGGCCAGGGTGAGCGAGGGCTGTGGCGCAGAGCATGGCGTCGACGGCGTACTTGTGGCCGTGCAGTCCGGCCGTGCGCAGCAGGGTGGCGGCGGACTGGGCGATGGCCTGGGTGACCGGCTCGACTCGCAGCCGGGACAGCGTCCATTTCAGTGCGGCGTCGTTGATCTTCGGGTGGATCACTTCGACGAGCACGGCGGCAGAGGTGATGACGGGCAGGTCGGCGTCGCGGGCGGCGGTGAGCCACTCGTGGACCTCGCGGTCGCGTTGAACGGCCTTGGCCAGACCCTCGCTGTCCAGAACGAGGGCGCCGCTCACGCGGCGGCCCCGGTACCGGATGAGGGCGAACTCCCGGTGAGCTTGGCCCGCTTGGCGGCCACGGCTTCCGGATCGGCGGGTCCGTGGACCTCGTCGAAGTCGGCAATCAGCTCGTCCAGGTTGTCTCGCTCGATCTGGCGTTGTGCGGCCTGTTCCAGATACGCGGACACACCCCGCTTGCCGACTCGCTCGCGGATGGCTTGCAAGGTGCCGGCCGTGAGGGTGACGGAGATGCCGCTGCTGGGGCCGTCGCCTGGGGGAAAGGCGGTGTCGTCGTCAGCCATGACTTGAGTGTGGCATTTCTAATGCCATAAGGCTACCCGGGCGGGTCGGGTCGGGGTGTGCGTCAAGGGATCGCCCATTGCGCTCGCCCGTGGCCTCGTCGACGTGCTCATCGGTCAACTCGGCCGCCTAGAAGTTGACTTCGGTCTCCGGCGCAGCGGCCGGTATCCCTCGTGCTTGCCGTGTGAGGAATGGGAGACTGGGCCGCGGGACCGGGAACGGTGGGGAACGGGGTGATGGGTGACCAAGCGCATTCATTTCACGGCGGAGGATCTCGCGCGGACCAGGGTGACCACCACCCTCGGTGTGGCCGCCGAGACCCTGGACGGCGTCAAACGGCTGCGGGAGCGTGACGGCACCCCGACCTTCCGTCGCTGGCGCACCTCGGTGGGCAGGGAGTTGGGCGGACGCCTGCGCGAACAGGCGGGCCCCCTGCTCGCGTTGATGCCCGCGCGCGGGCCCCAGATCGATGTGGCGAGCCTCGCGGGGGACGCCACCTGCATCGACGAGGTGGTCGACAATCTGCTGGCGGCTCCACGTGAGCTGGTCCGCCTCGAAGTGGAGTACCTCGACGTCCGTCCCGCCCATCGTGCGTGGGCCGGGAGCCTGGCCGACGGCGACCGTGAGGCCCGGCTCGAGTTGGCCGGGGCGCTGCGGGCCTGCCACCGGGCGGCCATCGCCCCGTACTGGCAACAGATGCGGTCGCACCTCGCGTCGGCCCGGGCGGGCTACGTGCGCACGATGGCCGAGGGCGGAGTCGAGCGGCTGCTGGAGACACTGTGCGACCCGCTGGTGCGCTGGCGGCCTCCCGTACTCGAAGTGCGTCATCCCCGCGACGCGGACATCCACCTCCGGGGGCGCGGGCTCGTCATTGTGCCGACCGTGTTCTCGTCGCAGCGGGCGGAGGTGCTGCAGAATCTCGTGGACCCGGAGCAGCCGCCCGTCCTGGCCCTGCCCACGGTCGACGAGGGGACGGACGTCTCGGCGCACTGGCTTGGCGAGGAACCCGCCGAGCGCTCGCTCGGCGACCTGATGGGGCGGACCAGGGCCGCCGTCCTCGCGGCCGCGGTCGACGGCTGCAGCACGACCGAGCTGGCCGGCCGCCTCGGCATCTCACCCGCGACGGCCAGCCAGCACGCGACCGTGCTGCGCAGGGCCGCCCTGATCACCACTCGCCGTGACGGCAAGGCGGTTCTGCACACGACCACGCATCTGGGCGCCGCGCTGCTGGCCTCCACCACCCGTGGTTTCGGTCCCTGACGAAGGGATCGCCGCCTCCGGCCCGCCGCGGGGATAGTCGTCCCCGTCGCACCATCCGGAGTGACGGCACGTGCGAGCGGGGGATGCGTGCGTGCCGTCCGTGGGGGAGGAACCATCATGTACCGCAAGCCTGCCGTAGCCGCCGCAATCGCTGCCGCGTTCGTCGTGCTCGCCCCGGGAGCCGTCGCCACGGCCGCACCCGCCGAACAGAGCTACACCGTGGTGCCGTACACAGGCGTCAACGTCCGCTCGTTGCCCAAGAAGGACAGCGCCTACCTGGCCACCCTCACGGCAGGCCGGTCCTACCAGGCGTACTGCTGGACACACGGCGAGACCATCACGGACAACGGCTACACCAACGACATCTGGATCGGGTTCGCCGACGGCTTCAGCAGCGCCGTCTACTTCAAGGGGGACAAGTACGCCAACCTCCCCGCCTCCGCCGTCTGCTGACATCGCCGCGTGGCACACCGAGCAACAAGGAAAGGGGAAAACTGTCCCAAGGGATACGTCTGCGTGTGGAACGGAGAGAGCACCGCCGGGCCGACGGCCTTCAAGTCACGGGGCAACTGGCACGGCTCCCACGCGTTCCGCGACCGGAACGGCGTCGTGTTCAACAACGGCGTCCCCTACCCGGGCGCCGACCACATCCGGGTCACCTGAACGTTCCGCGGGAACACGAACAGCAAGTGCCTCCACTACAACCCCGGCCCGGGGAACTACCAGAACGTCTTCGGCGCGGAGGCGATCCTCACGAGTCTGGTCTGGCGGGGCGAATGCTGAACTGACGTGGGTCTTCTGGTGGGTGAGGGCCCACGTCACGTGGGGATGCGGGCGGAGTCCCGTCCGACGGCTCCGCCGGACGGGACTCCCCCCCCCAACCCAACCCCACCCACACCAAGACACAGAGGGCGATGAACCTAG